>JAFQMD010000036.1 GCA_017396365.1 Clostridia bacterium
GAATACATAGCAATTGTTGAAGATTGGTTAGACTTTTACAATACTAAAAGATTAAAAAACAGGAAGAAAACTTAATTCCTTCCTGTTTGGCCTTTTTTTATCTGTGCACTTTTTGGGGTGCAGTTCACGGTGTAAACCTTTTATTTATCGCCGCAGGTATGGGCGGTGGTACGGGTACGGGCGCAGCCCCAGTCATTGCAAAAATTGCTCGTGAAAAGGGATGTATTACCGTTGCCGTGGTAACTAAGCCCTTTGAATTTGAGGGTAGGAAAAGGCAGCAAAACGCTTTAAAGGGCATTGCAAATTTAAGAAAGCACGTTGATACTTTAGTCGTTATTCCAAACGATAAACTCTTAAGCGCGTTGCCACAAGACGTGTCAATGATAGGCGCGTTAAAATTTGCCGACGAAACTCTCCGTCAAGGTATTTGCGGAATTGCCGACCTTATAGCAACCCCTGCGCTTATAAATCTTGACTTTGCCGACGTTAGAACGATTATTAAAGACCAAGGCTTAGCGCACATGGGCGTTGGTAGAGCAAAGGGCGACAATAGGGTTTTAGAAGCCGCCAAAAAGGCGATAAGTAGTCCGCTCCTTGAAACCACGATTGAAGGGGCTAAAGGCGTTATTTTAAACATCACGGGCGGTGAAGATATGACGCTTATGCAAGTTACTGAAATCGCCAAAATTATAAGAGAAACCGTTGACGACGTTTCGGCGAATATTATTTTCGGCGCAAACGTAAGAGAAGATTTTGAAGAAGAAATTGAAATTACCGTAATTGCTACGGGTTTTGAAAACAGAGAGCGTATGCCAAGGGTAGAACAGCGATTTGAACAGCCCGTTTACGAAAGACCTACTTATGAAAGGCAAGTAGAAAAAGACGAGTCGAGACCATTTTCGCCAACGAGCCAACCTAAAGTAGAAAACGACGAATTTAGCCAACCCAAAGTTGAAAACGGCTACGGAGCAAAAACCGAAGAAAGCCCCGTTAAACACGTTATTCCAACAGTAAATCCTGAGCATAACTACGGTGGAGAAAGGGAATATTTGCCGATTGACGACGAAAAAGTTGACGAAAAACCCGAGAAGAAAATGCCTGCGTTTATGCAGAGGCTCTTCAATAAAAAATAAAAGTTAAGTCCTATTCAGAGAATAGGACTTATTTTTTCGTTATTACAATATGTTTTCAAATTTAATCAGATAGTTTTTTGGTATTTGTTCGGTTAAATTTATAGCGACTTCGATTTTTGAAATGGCTTCTTTAAAGTTTTGCGCTCTAACGTATGCAACCGTTTCAAAAACCCATAGGTCAAGTTCTTTTACGTCGTTGTGAGAAATGAATAAATGCAGAAGTTTTTTCTTGCTTAGCCATGCGGTTTTTATAGCGTTTGCGTCGTCAACCGTAGCGTTTTCACTCTGTATTTTTTCGTACGCTAAAGTAAAGTCGTCTTTTAAGCAGTCGAAAGTCTTTTTTAGATAGATTTGTTCGCCGACGCCTGCTAAAACTAAAATAAAAACTGCGATAACGATAGAATATATTGATTTTACCATTTTATCCCCTTTGGCAAGGTTATATTAAAGGTTTGATACTTGCCTTTTTGAGTTTGAAAATAAATTTTTCCGTTTCCGTCAATCGTCATAACTCCCACTCTTTTTATACTTTTTGCGCCGTGTTCGTTTGCGAGTTTTATTACTTCCGATTCTGAGAGTCCGCTTATTTCAAGATTTTTCTTGATAAATTTTCCGTCGCTTATAATAAGGATAGGTAGGGCGGTTTTCTTTTTATCGTAGTCGATTTTTTCCTTTGTGGAAAGTTTGCCGTTAGACTCGAATATTGCGTAGTCCAAATCGTCTAACGAATAAAACCCTGCCGAACGCATTGACTCTATAAGATCTTCTACGTCCATATTGTTTTGTCTAAGTTCGTAAAAATCAACGCCGTTTTTATTTAGAACTAAAGACGGTTTTCCGCTTAAAATTTTCTTTGCCGTTTGGCTTGTCTGTTGGATAATTGATATAAGTTGGTGTAGTATAAAAACCGCGACTATTGCAACTACGCCGTAAAGAAGTGGAATTGAAACGTCTGTCATAGGAATACACGCAAGTTCGGAAATGAGTAGCGTGATAACGAGTTCAAAAGGTTGCATTTCGCCAATTTGCCGTTTGCCCATTATTCTCATAACTATAAGTAGGGTTAAAAAAACTACGATTGACCTTACGAAAATTATAATCATAAGATTATTATGCCAAAATATAAAATTGTTATGTAACTTACTTGACAAAAAACTTTCAAAGTTATATTATGTAGAAAAAGCAGAGTAGTACAAAAAGCGTTAAGTGCCACGTAACGGGATGTTGAACGTGGACGAAAAGGTTTTCCTTGCGACTTTTTGACGCATCCAATGCAAAAATTTTAGTTTGTTTTGGTCGCTCTACTTTTAAGTGGAGTTTTTTTATGTCTGAAAATTTTAAAAAGTTGTTTTTTTCGCCGTTCGTGTTAAAAGCGACGAGAGCAAGAAAAATTGCCTACGTTGCAATGATGGTAGCGTTGTCTATAGTTAGCAATATGTTCTTCGAGTTTAAACTCGGCGCAGTTCAGTATTCGTTTACAACGCTAATTTCCGCGCTTATAGGTATTTTAATAGGTCCTATCGCTGGATTTACCGCTTGTTTTATCGGTGATGGCGTTGGTTTTATTGCTAATCCTTTCGGTAGTTATTCCCCTTGGATAGGCATTGCAACTGGGCTTATTGCATTTGCTACGGGCGCGATAGTTCATCTTGTAAAAAACGATAAGGCTTATACGGTTTACGTAAAACTTGCTATAATTTCAGTGATTACTTTTTTTATTTGTTCGGTAGGAATAAACGGCACGTTTTTATGGCTCGTTTGGTACAATAAAATGACCTATTTCGAATTTTTAATTTATAGATATATCGGTTTAGGTCAACTTTTCGTAAGCATAATCAACTACGCTATTTTGTTTGCGTTTATTCCCGTTTTTAAAAGGCTTTCTTTTTTTAAAGACCTTCAACTCGGGCCTTGTTTCAAAAAAGAAGTCGATAAGCCCGAAAACGTAGGATAAGGTTAGTGAAAATAAAGCAATTAGCAAAGAACAAACGACTGCCGTTATCCATACGGGGCAAAATCTTGCAAAAATACCTTTAAGGAAATATCCAAAAAGGGCTGACGGAATAACCGTGAAAGCCGAAAATGCCAAATGCCGTTTGTAAGTAGGTTTTTTAGGACAAGTTTTAGCAAGAACTGTTAAATTAAAAATTGCGGTTAAAAGGTAGTTTATAATCATGCCGACGGTAAGCGCGTTTACGCCTAAAAATTTCGGTAAAAAATAAATACATAAAATCATAGCGGACGCTCCTATAAAAAAGGATAAGAGCGTCTGCTTTTCTTTGTTTAAGGAATTTAGCATACTCGTAGTAATAATCGACACGCTTAACGGAAGCATTGTAATCGCGCCTAATACGACGTAGTTTCCTACGCTACCATCAGAATATAAAAATTCGCTTATTTCGTTTCCGACAGATAAAAAGACGGGGATTATAAGACAGGATATAAAACAAGAAAATTTTATTGCTTTTTCCACGTTAGATTTTAGTTTGTTGTAATTTTTTGAGTAGAAATTAGACGATAGTTCAGGCACTAAAACGAGAGCCAGCGAGCCTATTAGAGTTGACGGCATAAAAATTAAAGGAAACGCCATGCCGAATACTTTTCCAAATTCGGTAACTGCGTCGGAAGAAGATAGTCCAAAAGATACGAGTCTTGCAGGTAAAATTACGGCGATTAGAGTATTTATAAGAGAAGTTGACGTTTTAGTCGCCGTAATAGGCGCGGAAGATTTTATGAGCGGGAGAAATTGTCTTTTTGGAGATTTGAGTTTTCCGCCTTTTATGAAAAAGTATATAAGCGCAACCGTAAAAGAAAAAAGATATGAAATTAAAACGGCGTATCCTGCCATATGAACGCCTTTAGTTATATCCGTTGTGAGATTGACTAAAATAATTCCCGCTACGAGCATTACGCTCTCTTCTAAAAATTCTATCACGCTATACGCTAAAAAACGGTTGTTTCCCCAAAACGAGCCACGTAGAACAGCGTAAACCGACGTGAAAATAAGCCCCGGTATCATTATCGCCAAAACGGGTAAACATCTTTGGTCAGAAAAAAGAAAGTTTAAAAACCCGCTTTTTGAAAATATTAAAAGTATTAAGGGAACGCTTATGGTTATGGCGAGCAAAATCCCTGCGGTTATCGTAGAATCTACTTTTTGATTTTGGTTTTTAGACTTGTATTTAATCATCATTCTCGAAACCGTAATAGGTATTCCCGACGAAGTTACGGTCATAAAAAGTCCTAAAACGGAAAGAGAAATTTGATATATACCAAGCCCTTCCGCACCGAGAGTTCGAGAGAGGAAAATTCTATATAAAAAGCCTAAAAATCTTTCAGCGCAAGAAAAAATCGTTACGGTTAGAGCAGTTTGAAAAACGTTTTTTGCTATGATATCACCTCGCAATCGTTATATTAAAATTTTATTAAGCATATAAATAAACTATGATAGATAAAGTTAAATTAAAGAGTTTATGCGACGTAAAAACTTGCTTTGTCCATAAAGTTGAAAAAGGTGAAACCGTGTTTTCGTTAGCAAGAAGATTTCATACTACGGTTGAAGTTATAGTTAAGGTTAACGGCTTGATAGAAGACGTAAGACAAGGGCAGTTCGTCTTAATTGAAAAAATTGACGGAAAAGAGTATTTTGTAAAGCCTAAAGACACAATTTTTAAAATTGCCGATAACGACAATGAAAAGTCAACCCGTATTTTAGCAAAAAACAGAGTTGATTTTTTATACGTTGGGCAAAAGTTATATATATGATATATAAAAAATTTTTTTAAAAGGTATAAGAAAAATTTATAACCCCTTGACACGAGTCTTTCTTTGTAGTAAAATATAGAGGAATAAAATATAGGGGAAAGGTATGAAAAAACTTTTAAACTTTTTACTCGTTGTAATTATAGCTTTAACTTTCGTCGCTTGTGACTATATTACCGACGGCGATTCTGATTCTACTTCGCAATCTCAAAGCGAAGATTTAAAACAATATTCTATTTCAATCGTGTATAGAGAAAGCGCTTTGGGAGTTGAAAAGTCTGAGTCCGGCTCGTTTTCTTTAAAGGTCGGTCAAAAAAAGGATTATGAAATTCCAGAAATTGCTGACGACGGAACTGAAAACGCTTTAATATGTTGGGTAGTAAACGGTGTTGAAGCCGAAGAAAGCGTTGGTATTTCTACTATCTCAGTTGAGAGAACGAAGAGTGGCGCAACGGTTACGGTTGGTTCTACGACTATCGAATTGTCACAAAACGACACTTTGATTTCGCTTACTACCAAATATCCTGTCGTTGACGTTTACGACCTTTCTTTTGCGTATAAAACTAATGCAAGCGCAGAGTTATCTACTCAAAGTTCAACCGTTCAACTCGGTATCGGTCAAATGAGCACGATAACGCTCCCTGTAATTGATTTAGAAAACAACGATACTTTTGAAGGTTGGGTAGTTAACGGTCAACTTGCTGAAAATAGTAAAAATGCTACGACGGCTACTATTTCTCGTTCTGAAAGTGGATTAAAAGTCGTTATAGGCGATTCAACTTTAGATTTTGATGCAAGCGTTTTCAGATTTGAATTTGCAACTAAGTACGGTCAAGCAGTCGTTACTCCGCCGGAATCTCCGATTACTTATAAGATTACTATTAAGTACAAAGAGAATGAATTTGGCGATAATAAAACCGACGAAAGAACGGTTTCTCTTGAAATCGGTCAGTCGAGAAAAATTAGTTTACCTACGAGTATAACCGAAGAAGTAAGGTGTTGGAAAGTTAACGGCAGAGAAGCAAGTTCGAGCGCTAAAGCTGTTGAATTTACGATAGAACGCACTCAAGACGGAGTTAAGATTGTATTAGGTGGTAGTACGTTTGAATTTGATAACAATACGGCGATTGAAATAAAGAACGAATTAGTTCAAAACTGGACGGATAACTATTAAGATAAAAGTTAAATAAACGGCGTAGCGAGTTTATCGCTACGCCGTTTTTATACGGTAGTTTAAGTAGATAACAAGTCGTCCATGTTGTATAAGCCAACCTTATTTTTATATATAAACTCTGCGGCTCTTATCGCCCCAAAAGCAAATAATTGCTTTGAATTTGCAGTATGGGTAAGGGTTATCGTTTCGTTTTCTCCAAAGAAAAAGACTGAGTGTTCGCCAACGACAGTTCCTCCCCTTAAAGAGTGGATACCTATTTCAGACTCTTTTCTCTTGCCGTTTCCGTGCCTGCCGCAAATTGGCGTCGTCTTGTTTTTTAGAGTTTCGTTTATTGCGCTGTAAATCATTTTCGCCGTTCCCGACGGGGAATCTTTTTTATATTTATGATGCTTGTCTAATATTTCAATATCAAAGCCGTTTAATGCGCTTGCCAAAATTTTACTGAGTTTTAAAATAAGATTTATGCCGAGAGAAGTGTTCGCAGATTTAAATATGGGTATTGATTTAGACGCTTTAATTATTTGATTTTCTTGTTCTTGGCTATATCCCGTCGTTCCTATAACCAAAGGCGTTTTATTCGTTTTGGCGTAATCTAATAAGTCGTTTAACAGTTGTGGCGAAGAAAAGTCGATAATAACGTCAGAGTGTTCTTTAACTTCATAAAAAGACGAATATACGGGGCAGTCAACCGCGCCCGATATATTTTTATCAATCCCACTTACGACTTGATGAGAATTTTTTACAGCCGAATCATACACGAAAGAACCTATTTTTCCGTTTATTCCACTTATAATGATTTTTAACATGTTTTCTCCTTTTATAGATTTAACGATTTTAGTTTGCTTTTTATATAGGCTACCGTTTCTTTATCGGGATAAGTTAAGGGTAGTCTAAAATTGCAATTTTCATTAAATAAAATACTTGCTATAGTTTTAATAGGAATAGGGTTTATTTTTATCATAAGCAATTTAAAAAACTCGTCGATATCAAAATTATGAGTTTCGTAAAAGTTTTCAAAATCACTTATATATTCTTTAATTTTTAATGGTATTACGTTTGATGCAACCGATATGACACCCTTAGCGCCGAGAGAGTAGAATTCTTTTATAAGTTCGTCGCAACCTAAGTAAACGGGTTTTTTATCGGCAATAAAATTCATAAATTTTTTAACGTGTTTTACGTCGCTATTTGCCTCTTTAAAACCAAAAACGTAGTCAATAGAGCAAAGTTTTAAAGCCGTCTCTACTTCCAAATTTAGTCCCGTTCTTTTAGGGACGTTATAACAAATAAGTGGAATTTTTGCAGTTTTACATATTTCTTTATAGTGATAAAACAATCCGTCTTGCTCGCACTTATTATAATAAGGCGTAACCGATAAAACCCCGTCAGCGCCAAGCGATTTTGCTTGGATAGAAAGTTCGCACGCCGTTTTAGTACAGTTTGAACCTGCGCCGACAATAACTGGGACTTTCCCTTTTACCTTGCTTATAGTAAATTTAATAAGTTCGGTTCTCTCTTTAAGGCTAATAGTTGGAGATTCGCCCGTCGTACCTAAAACTACGAGAGCGTCTACTTTTGCGCTTAGTTGTCTATATATAAGATTTTCAAAACTTTCATAGTCTATTCCGTTTTTTGTAAACGGAGTATATAAAGCGGTTGCTACACCTTCAAAAATTGTATTCATAAGCACCTTTAACTGTGAAATATAAATGATTTTTTAATAAATTTGCTAAAATCATTTGAAATTTATTATAATATAGTATATTATATATAAAGTATTATTATGCGTGAGCAGTGCTCATTTTACTTTTGCGAGGTGTATATGGCTAAAAAAGGCTTTATAGCAAGACTTATAGAAGGTCCTGAAAGATCGGAAACTTACGCTCGTTCGACTCTTCCTACTAACAGATGGGAATTAGGATGGGACGTGTTTAAGACTAATAAGGGTAAACTTTTCGGTTTAAATCTTTTGTCTTTGCTTTTTATGATTCCGATTATCTTAATATTTTTGATGAGATATATGTCAAAGACAGTAAACGGACAAGTTTTACCATTTGCAAACAACTTTGGTATCTCTTGGCCTATATATCCTATGAGCGCAGGACTTGAAGCCCAACACGCTTTTTCTCTTAATATTGAAATGTTTAAATACATCATTATCGGCGTAGCGGTTGCGTCCGTTGCAATTTCGGGTGGCTTTTACGTAATGAGAAATATGGTTTGGGCTGAAGGCGTTATGGTAACTTCGGACTTTTTTAGGGGAGTTAAGAAAAACTATTTCGTAGTATTTTTCTCTCTTTTAATCTATACGGTAATTATGATGTTGTCGTTGCTTTCTGTGAACATGTCTGCAATTATGCTTGGCAACAACCAAGGCGTTGCTTGGCTACTTGTAACGGCGCAAGTCATAAGTTATTTAATTATGGCTATGGCTACTATAATGGTCATGTTTATGATAACGCTCGGCATTAACTATAAACTCAGTTTCTTTAACCTTATAAGAAACTCGTTTATATTGACTATCGCGCTTATTCCAACCAACGTATTCTTTGCGCTTTTTTCTGCGGTTTGGTTTGTGCTTTTGTTTATCGGAGGTCAGTTCTTCTCGATAATCGGGTTTTTCTTGGTAGTTATTTGGGGACTTTCGCTTTTCATGCTCGTTTGGACAGACTATTCGCACTGGGTGTTTGATAAGTTTATCAATGATAAAGTTCCCGGCGCTAAGAAAAATAGGGGTATTTATAAGACTAACGCTCAAGAAGACGACGGCGAAGAACTCGTTATTGAAAAATCTAAACTTAAAGAAAGATATATCAAGCCTATTACCGACTACGACGTAGAACTTTACGAACTCCCAACGAGTTTCAGTAGAAAAGACCTTGAAAAACTTGAAGAGACTAAAGAGGCAATGCGTCAAGATAGCGATAGGTATTCTGAAGAACATAAGGACGATCACAATAAAAAGCAAGAGACGATTGAAGACCTTATGAAAGAAGACGAAAAGCAAAACGAAAAGAAAGATTCAAAAGGTAAAAAATAATTATGTCGGAAAAAGCATATAACGCGCTTGCGCCTTATTATGAACGACTTATAACTTCCTGCGACTATGAACAATGGTCGCAGTATGTTTTTACGAAGTTAAAAACTTACGCAAAAGGAAAGGTTGGATGTGATTTGGCGTGCGGTAGCGGATATTTTACGAGATTTTTAAAGAAAAACGGGTATAACGTCTATGGCGTTGACAATAGCGAAAATATGCTAGTAGAGGCAGTTCGTCTATCAAACCAAGAGCAGATTTTCGTTAATTTTATCCGCCAAGATATCAAAAACTTTAAGTCGTTTGAAAAACTCGATTTCGTTACGACTATTAACGACGGGTTTAACTACGTCGCTCAAAAGGACCTTTTTAAGTCGTTTAAAAACGTTGCGACTTCTTTAAAAAAGGGCGGAGTTTTTATGTTTGACGTTTCGTCGAGTTATAAACTTAAAAACGTTTTGGCTAACAATTTATTTGGCGAGGATACCGACGACGTAACTTATTTATGGTTTAACACTTTGCAAGACGGTAGCGTTAAAATGGAATTGACCTTTTTTATAAAGGACGGCGAAAAATATATAAGGAAAGACGAAAATCATCTTCAATATATTCATGAAATTAAGGATATTGAAAGCGCGCTTATAGGCGCAGGCTTTGAAATTATTGAAGTTTGCGGACATTTGGGCGAAGAACTGACTGCTGACAGTCAAAGAATAAATTTTATTGCGGTTAAAAAATAATATGGGAAAACTTTTTAAAACGTTAATTTTCGACGGGGAAATTTCACTTTCCGTCATTGATTCTACCGATATAGTAAATCAAGCCATAAAATTTCACAATTTAACGCCTGTTTGCGCTGCGGCGCTCGGTAGAGTTTTAACCGTTACGGCGTTTATGGCGTCGGGCTTAAAGCACGAGAGCGAAAAACTTTCAATAACTATTGAAGGTAACGGAAAAGGCGGTACGATAGTTACTGCAGCGGACGGAACTTTAGGCGTAAGGGGGCTTGTTTCTAATCCTTTTGCCGACCTTCCTTTAAACACAAAAGGTAAACTTGACGTCGGTGGAATAGTTGGAAACGAAGGGTATATCACCGTAATTAAAAACCTTGGTCTTAAAGAGCCTTACGTAGGAAGATGCGCCTTAGTTACGGGCGAAATTGCCGAAGATTTTACGGCTTATTACGCGTATAGCGAACAACAACCAACGGCAATGGCGTTGGGGGTTTTAATTGGTAAAGGCGAAGTTTGTATAGGCGCGGGCGGTATTATAATACAAACGCTCCCTAATTGCTCAGACGAAAGTATAGAAAAAGCCGAAAAACTCATTTCAAATTTTGGAGATATCAGCGCGCAAATTAAAGATTTGGGCGCAGAAGGTATTATCAAAAAGTATTTTAGCGAATACGACTTTACCGAATATAATCCCGTTTATAGATGTGATTGCTCAAAAGATTATATGGACGGAATACTTATAACGCTTGGCGAAAAGGACCTTTACGAAATGGTCGAAAAGGATGGCAAAATTGAAATATGCTGTCATTTTTGTGATGAAAAATACGTTTATTACAAAGAAGATATAGACAGACTTCTCGGTAAAAATAATGGATAAAATTATAAAATTTAGAAAATCTTTGGATAAGGTTTTTGATAAGGCAAACGACAAGTGTGACGAGGGAGATTATCTTTTCGCGCTTTCGTCTTTATTAAACGAGATGGAACAGCGACCTGAAAATGCTGAAATTTGCGCTCACGTTGCAGATATTTACACAGAACTTGGCTTATATGAAAACGCCGTTATGATGTGGTTTAAGTATCTTTTAAGGGCAAAGAAGGAAGATTACTGGGAAGCCTACAACGGCTTAGGCGCAAATTACTATTTCTTAGAAGAAAATTATTTGGCAAGTTATTACTTTAGCGAACAACTTAAGATAACTGAAGAAGTTTGCGGTGTTTACGCCGAAGTTTTAGAAGAGTTTTTAGACTCTTTCGGCGAAGAAAAAGAGCATAGTTTTAAAATTGTTAAAGATAAAACTGACGAAGAAAAAAGGCAAGAAATTTTAGACAATATTCATCGGCTTTGCGAAAACGACAAATGCGACGTCGCTCTTGAATTACTGCAAAAAGTTGAAAAGACGGATGCTTTTTACGGGGAGTTCCTTTTTGAACAAGGGCTTATATATTTAAAAACAGACCAAATTGAAAAGGCTTACGAGTATATAATTCGCGCAATAGACGAAAAATATAAAACTTTGCTTTCTATTTCGCTTGCCATTGATTTAAGTCGCGCTCTTAAGACCGACAAGGAAAACGAGTATTTGCAAATGCTTGAAGAGTATTCTCCAAGTGGCGACGACGAAAAATACAAAAAAATGACCGCGCTTTATGAAAACGACTTATATGACTCGGCGCAAAAAATAGCCGAAGAAATGCTAAAAGAAGATAAATTCGACGCAAACACGTCCTACGTCTTGGCTTTTTTACTATTTAATAAAGGCGATTTAAAAGGCGCGGAAAAACACTTTAAAACGGCGTATTTGCTATCGGGCACTTACACGTCGCTTTATTATCTTCGCTATGTTCAAGGCGTTTTAGACGGTAAGGTGGAGTCAAAGCCGTTAAAGATTGATTTTACCGTGCCAACTTGTGAGTCAAACGAAAAAGTTGACCTTGTAAACTCTTTAATAGACGAATTAAACCCGTCAAACGAGTACCCGTATCAAGAGATGAAAGATTTAATCGAGTGGGGTATTTCTTCTAAAGACGACAGGGCGATTTTCCCAACTTGTTGGTCGTTTATTTTGTCGGGTAGGGGCGATTTGTTTGAACTTGTAAAGGAAGTTTTAGTAAATCCAACCGTATCAGACGTTGTAAAACAAAGTATAATAACCGTTATTTGCGCTGAAACAAAGGTAAAATCGGTAAAAGTTGTTATTGACGGCGTTTTTAAAATTATTGCGTTTAACAGGCCTGATTTTAGCCAAGAAAATAGGGAGTTGTTTGAAAAAGCCTATGCAAAAGCCGTGGGAAAAGTGTATATTTTCCGCGACGATAACAAGTATTTGCTTTCGGTAGGGGCAAAAGAACTCCAAAGAGAACTAATTACCGCAGGTAACGTAAATTCAGTTACCGACGTTTCGGCGCTTGCTTGCGCTATGTACGTTTATTCTGGACTAAATATTTTTAAAAACAACAAATTTTACGATTTTTTCGGTACGGAAAAAAGTAAAGTGGTTGAAATTATAAATCTTACGGAGACTCAAAATGAAAATTGATATAGACGCTCTTTTTGACAATTATTTGCAAGATTTCATTGATAAAAACGCAGACAAATACACTCCAGAGCAAATTGAAAGAATGATTGAAACTATATACGAAGATTTTGGCAAAAAACCTAATTTGTCGCTTGCAGGGCTTTCGCCTATACAATATTTCAAGCAGAAGAAAACTAAGGAACTTATAAACGAGTTTATCGAGTCGTTTCAAGGTGAGAACTCAGTCTGCGAATTTTTGTGTAGGGAATTGCAAGAAAGAAAGGACGCCGAAGACGATTTGATTAGTTTTTCAAACTCTAAAAATGACGAGATGGCAACTTGCTCGGTAAATATTTTGGGCGAAATGAATTCGCAAAAGGCGTTAAAATCGTTTATAAATAGCATTTTAGATAAAAGGGCGACCGACGGACTTTTAGAGAGTATGATAGACGCTATGTGTAAAAACGCAGATGCGGTTAAGGAAGATTTGCTACTGAGTTGCGACGTGAATAACCCCGACTGTAAGGTTTTTTTAGAAGTGTTTGCGTCAATGAGTAGAGATGAAAGAGTGTATCAAATACTTTTTGACGAGTATTTAAATCGCAAGGATAATCGCGCTGAAATATACGGTTTGCTTGCAAAATACGGCGACGATAAAATTCTCGGGTATTTATACGGAGAAGTTGAAAATACGGCGCTTACTCCTATTGAACTTGAAGAAATTAAACTTGCCATTGAAAAACTTGGTGGAGATTTCAACGGTTTAATAGTTAAAAATAGTCATTAAAAATTTAGCCTTATCATAAGTTGAACTATGATAAGGCTTTTTTTATGCTCGATAATAACGGCGTTCACGATTGTTGGCGGAGTGGTTGGAGCAGGGTTTATAACGGGAAAAGAAATATACGTTTTTTTTGCGTCAGATTTTTCGCTATCTGGAATTTATTTGACCTTCGTGTGTTTTACACTTAGTATATATTTAATTATGTTTTTTAAATTCAAAAAGGTCGGGGCGTATTCAATAGGCTTATTTATTATGATTTCAAACGTCATAATAGCGGGCTGTATGTTTTCAGCAATCTTAGAATTATACGCAAGAGTTTTTCATCAAATAAAAAACATTAAAATATTAGCGATAATAACTGCGATTTTTGTTTTTATTGTGTCGGCTAAAGGAATGGGCGCAATGGAAAAATTCAGTTTGTTTTTAATACCGGTCGTAATAGTTTCAATAGTCGTTCTATCGCTAAAAACGATAGATGATAAAGTGATTATTTTAACGCCTAAAAGGTTTAACGGAGTATTTAATCCAGTTATTTACGTTGGGTTTAATATTATTTTATGTTTTTCAGTAATAAAAAACAGCGGAGAAAAGTTATCTCCGCCGTTTAAATTTATAAGTTCGCTACTGTCAGCGATAATATTATGCCTTTTAATTTTTCTAATTTCTCTTTCCGTTCATAGCGCGCCAAAAACTCAAAAAATGCCCTTTGCCGAACTGTTTATACATGACGTAAAACTTTCAATAATCGTTGATATTATAACGCTTTTTGCAATTTTAACAACATATTCCTCCGCCCTTTACAGTTCGTATGGATTTTGCGATTTTAAATTAAAAATTAAAGGTAAAATTTTAGTTTTTTTAACTTCGCTTTTTATTTCAAATTTAGGTTTTTCAAAAATAGTAGAAAGCATATATCCTTTAATAGGCTCGTTAGGTTTTGCGCTACTAATTTTTACTTGTCTTTTATCAAAAATTTTTCAGCCAAAGCAACGAGAGCGTACATTACGCCCGCTAAAATGCAGAGAATAACCGTACTTGCCATAACTAAATCGAGTTTAAAAACTTGACCGCCGTAAACGATTAAATAGCCTATACCTTGCCTTGAAGTTAAATATTCGCCCATTATCGAGCCTATCCAAGCCATACCTACGTTGATTTTTAAACAAGAAATAAAACTTTTTAATGAAGACGGTATTACGAGTTTAGTTAAAATTTGCAATTTAGTTGCTCCCATCGACTTTAAAAGCATTATTTTGCCGTCGTCAGTTGATAAAAAAGCGTTTTGCATAGTAATTATCGTAACGATTATGGTTATAATAATAGCCATAAAGATTATTGATTTTATTCCGCTACCAAACCATACGATTATAATCGGACCTAAGGCAATTTTAGGTAAACTGTTTAAAACTATTAGATACGGCTCTAATATTTTTCTTAAATTTTCAGACCACCAAAGAGCAACCGCAATTAAAGTTCCTAAAAAAGTCGCTATAAAAAATCCTGCTAACGTTTCAAATAGAGTAGTTCCAACGTGTAGCCATAAATTGTCGGCGATTATAAGATTTTTTATCGTCGTTAAAATTCGCGACGGGCTACTCATTAAAAAACTGTCTATTACGTTAAAGGTTGCTAAAAGTTCCCAAAGCGCTAAAAACGCAATTAAAATTATAAACCGCATTGAGTTTACAAAGAGCGTAGTATTTCGTTGTTTTTTTAAAAATAAAACGTGTTCTCGTGAAAATTCGCTATGCTTTTTCATAGTTTAGTTCCCTCCAAAGCCTTTCAAACCAAGATGAAAAATCTTTAGATTCCCGTCTTTTTAGTGGTGAAACGCTTTTATCCGTGTCAATGTAGTGAATATTTAAAATTTTCGACGGGCGTTTTGTCAAAACGATTATTCTATCCGCCAAAGCGATTGCCTCGGATATGTCGTGCGTAACCAAAATGGCAGTCTTTTTTTCGCGTTTTATTATGTCGTAAACGTCGTCGCAAACGGATAGTCGAGTTTGGTAGTCGAGCGCCGAAAACGGTTCGTCGAGCAGTAAAAGTTTAGGCGAAGACGCTAGCGTTCTTATAAGCGCTGCGCGTTGTCGCATACCGCCCGAGAGTTGATTAGGGTACGATTTTCTAAACTCCCAAAGCCCGTATTTTTTTAAAAGGTGCTCAACGTTTTTCCTTTTTTCGCCGTCGCGACTAAGCCCTTTAAGTTCAAGCGGTAATAGAGCGTTTTTTTCAATCGTTCGCCAAGGAAATAACTGGTCTTTTTGTAGCATATAGCCGATTGATTCGGTAGGGCGAGAAATTTGGTTTCCAAAGAGAAAAACTTTGCCACCGCTCGGTTTAATTAGCCCAGCAATGATTGATAAAATACTTGTTTTTCCACATCCTGACGGACCTATTATTGCAATAAATTCGCCGTCTAACACGTCGAAAGAAATGCTATTTAGCGCTTGGATTTCCCCTTGTTTAGTATGGTAAGAGAGAGAAATTTTTTCGATATTTAAAATGGTGTTCATCAAAAAAGTCCTCCGTGGTAAAAGTGTTTTTTATCCGTAAATTTCGTCGTAAATTTCGTTTGCAAAAGTGTTGTTGGTAATTTTTGTATAATCGACGTTTTCGCTTAATTCTCCTGCGTTTTTCATAACTTTTTGAAGATTGTCAAAAGCGGTTTTCGTCATTGCCATATGCGTTGTCCAAGCGTCTATTTCTTTATAACTTTTTAGCGCCGTTGCCACGCTGTTTAAAGACGTGTCAGGGAATTGTTTTAAAAGACTTTCGGCAATAATTTCGTCGCTCGTTTCTTGCATGTATTTTATTGCTTTATACATAGCGCGCATAAATTTTTTAACCGTGTCTTTATTGTTTTCAAGATAACTTGATAAAGCGGTGAAAGCAGTGTATGGAATTTCTCCGCTTTCTTCGCCAACGCTTGCAACGATATAACCTTTTCCCGCGCGCTCGTATTCGCTTGCAGTAGGCTCGAAAAGAGTCGTGTAGTCGCCCGTGCCACCTTCAAACGAAGGTCCCATAAGGTTAAATGCGATATCGTTGTTAAGAGTTACGTTTTCACCGTTTATAAGTCCGTATTTATTTACTACGTATTCAAAAGTCATTGCGGGGACGCCACCCGTTCTACCTGCGATAATTTCTTTTCCTTCTAAGTCTTCCCATTTAAAATTCGGCTCGGGAACTCTTGAAACTAAGAAAGAACCGTCTCTTTTTGTGAGTTGACCGAAAACTTTAGGAACGTCTCTTTTACCTTCCAAATATACGTATATCGTCGCTTCAACGCCCATAAGACCGATATCGGCGTCGTTTGCAAGCAGGGCGGTCATAACTTTATCCGCGCCACCGCCGTTAGTGAGTTCAATTTTTAGCCCCTCCTTTTCAAAAAAGCCGTTTTCAATGGCTACGTATAGCGGCGCGTAAAAAATAGAGTGAGTAACTTCGTTAAGTCTTACGGTAGTAAGTTTTCCATCGTCGTTTTTACACGCCGAAAAGGGCAGAATTGTTAAGCATATAGCAACGAGCGTTGCAATTAATTTTTTCATATAATCTCCTTTAAAATAGTTTTGTTGAAAATTTTGTCTTAATTAAAGCAAAAATTTAATCACATTATATCGTATGAAAGTCGTCTTTTATTTGACAATAAAATAAATTTATAATATAATTATAAAAATTGGTGTACTGCGCTTAATTGAGAAGTTGGTTAAGCGGTATTAAAAACATTGGAGAAACCTGTTATGGAGATGTCAAAAACTTATAGCCCAAAAGAGTTTGAGCAGAGAATTTATGAAAAGTGGGAACAAAAAGGTTATTTTAAAGCAAAGCCGAATAAGGACAAGATTCCTTTTACCATAGTTATTCCACCACCGAATATTACCGGTCAACTTCATATGGGACACGCCCTTAACAATTCAATTCAAGACAGCATTATTCGTTTTAAGAGAATGCAAGGATACGAGGCGTTATGGCTCCCTGGAACTGATCACGCGTCCATCGCTACCGAAGTAAAAATCGTTGACCAAATGAAAGCTGAAGGTTTGACTAAAGAAGAAGTCGGCAGAGAAGGCTTTTTGCAAAGAGCGTGGGCTTGGAAAGAGAAATACGGCGGAAGAATCGTCGAACAGTTAAAAAGGCTTGGATCGTCGTGCGACTGGTCAAGGCTTGCTTTTACTATGGACGAAAAATGTTCAAAGGCAGTAAAAGAAGTTTTCGTAAATCTTTACAATAAAGGTTTGATTTATCAAGGAAAGAGAATAATAAACTGGTGTCCTTGCTGTAAAACCGCCCTTTCGGACGCGGAAGTTGAATTTGAAGAAGAAAACTCGTATTTTTGGCATTTTAGATATTACGTAAAAGATAGCGATAGATATTTGATTATCGCAACTACAAGACCTGAAACTTTGCTTGGCGATACTGCGGTTGCTGTCAATCCAAAAGACGAAAGATATAAAGATTTAGTCGGCAAAACTCTTATTCTCCCTATCGTCGGAAGAGAAATTCCAGTCGTTGCCGACGAATACGTAGATATGGAATTCGGTACGGGCGCGGTTAAAATTACCCCTGCTCACGACCCTAACGACTTTGAAGTAGGTCTTAGACATAACTTAGAAGTTATCAGAGTTATGGACGACGGTGGCGTAATGAACTCGCTTGCAGGCAAGTACGAAGGTATGAGTCGTTACGAGTGCAGAAAGGCAATCGTTGAAGATTTAAAATCGTCGGGTAATCTTGAAAAAATCGAACCGCACGCTCACAACGTAGGGCATTGTTATCGTTGTCACGACACGGTAGAGCCTATTATTTCTAAGCAATGGTTCGTTAAGATGGATACCTTGGCAAAACCAGCCCTTTTGGCAGTTAGAAAAAAGAGCATTAAGTTTACGTCAAATAGATTTACTAAAATCTATAATAACTGGATGGAAAACATCAAAGACTGGTGTATTTCTCGTCAACTTTGGTGGGGACACAGAATTCCTGCGTACTACTGCGACGAATGTGGCGAAACGGTAGTTGCAAAAGAGACGCCAACTGCTTGTCCAAAGTGCGGATGCGTTCATTTTAAGCAGGACGAAGACGTTTTGGATACTTGGTTTAGTTCAGCGCTTTGGCCGTTTTCAACTCTCGGTTTCCCCGATTCTACTAAGGACTTAAAATATTTCTACCCAACCGACGTTTTAGTTACCGCGTACGATATAATTTTCTTCTGGGTAGCGAGAATGATATTCAGCGGTATCGAACACATGGATAGAATTCCGTTTAAGGACGTTTTAATTCACGGTATCGTTAGAGACGCGCAAGGTAGAAAAATGAGTAAATCGCTCGGCAACGGTATAGATCCTATTGAAATTATCGACGAATACGGCGCGGACACTTTAAGGTATTGTCTTTTAAACGGTATTTCCGCGGGTAGCGATATAAGATATTCTCCTGAAAAGTTAGAGGGTTGTAGAAACTTCATCAACAAGATTTGGAACGCGTCGAGATTCGTTTTATTAAACTGCGAAGGTAGAAAAATTAAGACGGATATTTCAGAGTGTAAACTCACGACCGCTGACAAGTGGATAATTTCAAAACTCAACTCCGTTGTTAAAGACGTTACTTTAAACATGGAAAAATACGAAATAGGTCTTGCGTCTGCCGTACTTCAAGATTTCGTTTGGTCGGATTTCTGCGACTGGTACATAGAACTTTGCAAACCTACGTTGTACGGAACTGACGACGCTAAAAAAGACGACGTTATTAGCGTTCTTTGTTACGTTCTTACGAATATGCTTAAACTTCTTCATCCTTTTATTCCCTTCGTTACTGAAGAAATTTACACGCATATTCCAAAGTCAAAAGGCAGTATAATGGTTTCGGATTTCCCGAGATTTAACGCTAAACTCGCGTACAGAAAAGAAAGACTTGCAACCGAAAAGGTTATGGACGTAATCAAATCGGTAAGAGCAATTAAACTTGAAACGGGCGCTGCGCCGTCAACAAAAGTTGATATGTACGTAGTTACTGCAAACAAAAAACTTATTTTAGACAGCGCGATTTACTTTAACAAACTCGTAAACGTAAACGAGGTTAAATTCGTTGAGTCTAAAGATGAAATAAACGAGAAAGTCGTATCGAAGATTTTGGACGGAATTGAAATTTATATTCCACTCGGAACTTTGGTTGACACCGAAAAAGAACTTGCAAGGCTTAAAGGTGAACTTGAAAAAGCCGAAAACGAAATCAAAAGGGCGGAGGGTAAACTTTCTAACCAAGGTTTCGTAGCAAAAGCGCCAAAGGCTCTTATTGACGGCGAGAGAGCAAAGGTTGAAAAGTTTACCGAAATTAGAAATAAGATTTTGGCAAGTATTAAAGAATTCGAAAATTAAAACGTGGGGAGAAAATTTCTCCCCTTTTCCCGTTTTGAAAAACTGAAGAAGGGAAAATAAATTATAGCGGAAATTTTCCGCAAGGAGTAAAATTTGAAAAATAAAAACGCGCTTAAAGTCCGTTTTTTAGGTGGAGTAGGCGAAATCGGTAAAAATATGACCGCGCTTGAATACGGTAAAGACATTATCGTAATCGACTCTGGTATAACTTTTCCGACTGCCGATATGCCCGGTATAGATTTAGTAGCGCCCGACGTTACCTATCTCGTTCAAAATAAGGATAGAATTAAGGGTATAGTTTTAACCCACGGGCATGAAGATCATATAGGCGGACTTCCGTATTTGCTTAAAGAAGTCAACGTTCCCGTATATGGAACTAAACTTACTTTAATGCTTTGCGAACATAAATTAAAAGAACAAAAAATTCACGATTACGAACTAAACTGTATTAAAACCGGCAGTTCAATTAAACTCGGAGTATTTTCAGTTGAGTTTATACACGTCAATCACTCAATACCGGGAAGTTGCGCTTTGGCAATAACGACGCCTGTAGGTGTTGTCGTTCACTCGGGCGACTTTAAGGTTGATTTAACGCCGATTAGCGGACAAATGATTGATATGACTAGGCTTTCGGAAATAGGCAAAAAGGGGGTTGCGCTCCTTCTTTGCGAATCTACTAACGTCGAGCACGAAGGCTATACTATGAGCGAACACGTCGTTGGCGAAACGTTAGATAGGCTTTTTATCGACAACGTAAAACGCCGTATAATTATTGCGACTTTTGCAACCAACGTTCACAGAATTCAACAGATAATAGATTTGGCGGAAAAGCACAAGAGAAAGGTTGCTTTTTCTGGTAGAAGTATGCTAAACGTCGTCGAAGCGGCGGCAAAGGTTGGTGAAATTACTATTCCAGAAAACGTCGTTATAGACGTTGAAAGAATTAAAAACGTAGCCGATAAAGACTTAGTTATTATCTCAACGGGTAGCCAAGGCGAGCCTATGAGCGCGCTTACGAGAATGGCGTCGGGCGACTATAATCAAGTTCAAGTTGGCAGTAACGACACCATTATTATTTCTGCGTCGCCTATCCCGGGCAATGAAAAAAGCGTTTATCAAGTTATAAATAACTTATATAAAAAGGGCGCGGAAGTCGTTTATAAATCGATTACCAAAATTCACGTTTCAGGGCACGCTTGCCAAGAAGAACTTAAAATAATGCACACACTATTAAAACCGAAGTTTTTTATTCCCGTTCACGGCGAATATCGCCATCTTAAAAAACATTGTAGGCTTGCAAAGGAACTCGGTATGAAAGATTCGAATATGCTCATTGCGGAAATTGGCGATTGCATTGAAGTTACGGCAAAATCTATGAAACGCGGAGAGCAGTTCCAAGCAGGTACGAGATATATCGACGGGCTTTCAATCGACGATACGGAGTCCGTTGTAAGGGATAGAAAACATTTGGCGGAAGACGGTCTTATCGTTGCGGTTTGCTGTGTTAGTGAAGATTCGGGAGAAATTTTGCAAGAGCCAGATATAATAAACCGCGGTTCAATTTTGACCGAAGAACAAGTCCAAGAAGTTAAAAATATCGTAGTTAGGGTGATTTCCGACTTTGACGTAAAATCTTCCGACCTTGGCGATATCAGAAACACTATAAGAAAACAACTTAGAAATTACATTTTGAAAAAGACGAAGAAAAGTCCTATGATTATTCCCGTCATAACCGAAGTATAATGAACGAATACGTAACTAATTTAATTTTAAAAAACGCCGAAACTACGGTTGACCCCGAACTTAAAAAATTTAGAGACGAATATAGGCAAAAGGGAGTTCCAACTCTTTTAACCGAAAGTTTAAACCTTTTGATTATGTTTGCTACTATGAAAAAACCGTTAAAAATTTTAGAGTTCGGTACGTCCGTTGGGTGTTCGGGCATAGCGCTACTTAAAGCCAGCGAAAACGCTGAGTTATATACTATTGAAAGGTATGAAAAATCTTTTTACGAAGCAAAAGAAAATTTTGAAAAGTTTGGGCTTTTAGATAGGGTTCATCAATTTTTAGGCGACGCGTTGGACGTAGTTGACGAAGTTGGGGACGGGTTTGACTTTGTATTTTTAGATTGTAACAAATCTAAATATAAGGATTTGTATCCCAAAATTAAAGGTCTATTAAAAAGTGGCGGTATATTGTTTGCGGATAACGTTTTGTTTAGAGGGTATATAACGGGCGAAGTAAAAGCGCCACATCGCCATAATACTATAAAAAACAACATGCGTGAGTTTTTAAGACTTGTAAGTGAAGACGGCGATTTTATAACTACCGTTTCCGATATAGGCGACGGAGTTAGTATATCGTACAAAAAGGGATAAAATGAAAGAGAGAAAACTTGAATTGCTTGCCCCCGCAGGCAACTTTGAAAAACTTAAAACTGCTATTTACTACGGAGCAGACGCCGTTTATCTTGGAGGAAAAGCGTTTTCGCTTCGAGCGCAAGCAGATAATTTTACTGAAGACGAAATATTAAAAGCAGTTGAATACGCGCACAAGAGAAACGTCAAAATCTACGTTACTGCCAACATTTTTGCGAGAAATTACGATTTACAAAAAGCAGGCGAGTATTTTAAATTTTTGCAAAAAGCAAAGGTTGACGCAGTTCTTATTACAGACTCGGGGCTTATTCGTCTTTGCAAGGAAGTTGCTCCAAATCTTGCTATTCACCTTTCAACTCAAGCAAACACTTTAAATAAATACACGGTAAAGTTTTGGGGTGAAATGGGTGTTGAAAGAGTCGTAGTAGCAAGGGAACTCAGTTTGTCTGAAATAAAAGAAATTACTGATTTTTGTCCTGAAGTAGAAATTGAAGCCTTTATTCACGGCGCAATGTGTATATCTTATAGTGGAAGATGCCTACTTTCCAACTATTTTAACGGAAGGGACGGAAACCGAGGAGAGTGCGTACAAGCGTGCCGTTGGCAATACGAACTTAGAGAAAAATCAAAAGAAGGCGATTTTTATCCGATTGAAGAGGACGGCAGGGGAACTTATATTTTAAACAGTAAAGATTTAAACATGATGGATCATATCGGCGAAATGATAAAAGCAGGTATAGTATCGTTTAAAATAGAAGGTAGAATGAAGAGTGAATACTATTTGGCGACTGTTATAAACGCATATAGAAGAGCCATTGACGAATTTTTAAAAATCGGTGATAAATACTGCGAAAATAGAACGTTTTACGACGAGTTGTTAAAGACTAATCACAGGGTTTTTACAACCGCTTATATGCTTGGTGAGAACTCGGAAACGGTAAATTACGAAGACTCTCAATCGTCGGGCAAAAGGCAGTTTATTGCAAACGTAGTAGAGAGTGGGAACGGTGAGTATTTTACGGTTACTATGCGTAACAGATTTAAAAAGGGCGACCTTTTGGAAGTCTTATCTCCCGACGAAAATTTCAACAAGACGTTCGTTGTGGATAGGGTTACAGACGAAGACGGAAACGAAGTTGAAGACGCTAAACTCGTTCAACAAAGACTTAGGGTGTATTCAAATTTAAAATTAAAAGTCGGGGATATTATTCGCCGATAAGGAGTTTTTATGAAGAAGATAATGGTTATTACTGGCGCATCGAGCGGTATGGGAAAAGATTTCGTTAAGCAAATCGAAAAGAAGGAAAAAGTTGACGAAATTTGGGTACTTGCAAGAAGAGAAGATAGGCTCGTCGCTCTACAAAACGAAGTTGAAACTAAAATTGTTCCAATTGCAATCGACCTTTCGGATATGGAGCAGATTAAAACTTACGCCGAAAAACTCGAAAAGGAAAATCCAGACGTAATTCTTTTGGCTAACTGCTCGGGATTTGGAAAATTCGACCATTACGAAAATATTCCACTTGAAACTAATCTTAATATGGTTGACTTAAATTGTAAAGCCGTCGTTGCAATGGTAAATTACACCTTGCCGTTTATGAATAAAGGGGCTAAAATCGTTAATTTTGCGTCTTGTTCGGCTTTTCAACCTATTCCGTATATAAATATTTACGCGTCAACTAAGGCGTTTTTATTGAGTTATTCAAGGGCTTTGAACGTCGAACTTAAATACAGGGGAATTTCTGTTACGGCAGTATGTCCGTTTTGGACGAAGACTGAATTTTTCAATCGCGCGGTAAATCACGATAAAAAGGACGTCGTTATAAATTACGCCGTAATTTACGAGTCTGAAAAAGTCGTCGCAAAGGCTATTAAAGACGCGTATAAGCGCAAAGATATGTCTGTTTACGGCGGAAAAAACAATTTCCAAAGAATGTTAGTTAAATTATTCCCACATAAATTCGTTATGAAAGTTTGGATGGGACAACAAAAATTCGACGGAACTCCCGATATTAGAAAATAAAAATTAAGGCGAACTTTTCAGTTCGCCTTTTAAAATTCAATCATATATTGTCAAAATTCGACATAGGTTTAACAAGGAGTTAAATCTATGTTTTTTGATTTTATAAACTTTATTATAGGAAAAATAATCTTTTTTTGTTCAAGCATAGGTGGCGATAGTTTTCCAAAACCGCTAAGCCCTGAAGACGAACTAAAATATCTAACAGCGTTTAGAGAAAAAGGTGACGAACACGCTAAAGAAATGCTTATAAAACACAATTTAAGGCTCGTAGCTCACATTGCAAAAAAATATCAAGGCGCAGAAGAAACCGACGATTTAATTTCCGTAGGCTCAATAGGGCTTATAAAAGCCATAAATACTTATACGCCCGATAAAGGCACTCAACTTGCAACTTATACTGCAAGATGTATTGAAAATGAAATTTTAATGTTACTTAGGGCTAATAAAAAGCATAAAAATAACGTTTCTCTTTACGACACCGTCGGTACTGACAAAGAGGGTAACGAACTTACGATTATAGATTTAGTTGCCGAAAGAGAAGACGGGGTTTTGTCTAAGGTCGAAAATAAAATTATAAAAGATAAATTTCTACTCGTAATGAAAGAGTGTTTAACGCAGAGAGAATATAGAATAATTTGTTTAAGATACGGCTTAAAAGGAGGCAGACCGCTTGCCCAAAGGGAAGTTGCTAGTTTGCTTAAAATTTCAAGGTCGTATATATCGAGAATTGAAAAAAAAGCCATAGAAAAACTAAAAATAGAAGTCAAAAAAAGAGATTTTTTTATGGACTGAATAAAATTATCAGTATAATTTATAAAAAACCTTGCAAAAAAATAGCGTTTATTATACAATATAAGTGATAATAAACGGAGGAGCGGAAAACCGCAAAAAATTATGAGATATTATTTGTCAATAGACATCGGCGCATCAAGTGGTAGGCATATTCTTTCGCATATTGAAAACGGCAAACTTGTTTTAGAAGAAGTGTTCCGTTTTGAAAACGGTATGGACGAAAAAGACGGTCATCTTATTTGGGATTATAAAAAACTCTTTAAAAATATCGTTGACGGAATGAAAGAGTGTAAAAAACTCGGTAAAGTGCCCGTTACTATGGGTATTGATACTTGGGGTGTTGACTACGCTTTGATTGATAAAGACGACAACGTAATAGGCGACGTTTTCGCTTATAGAGATTTAAGAACTGAAGAGCCTATTAAAAAAGTTCACGAAATAGTTCCTTTTGAAAAACTTTACGAAAGAACGGGCTCTCAATTTTCGATTTTTAATACGGTATATCAACTTTACACCGATAAACTCTCGGGCAAACTCGACAAGGCTGAAAGATTTTTAATGATGCCTGACTTTTTCAATTTCTTACTCACAGGAGTAAAGAAAAACGAATTTACAAACGCGTCAACGAGCGGTATTTTATCGGCTAAGACGAGAGAATGGGATATGGAAACTGTTAGAGAATTAGGTCTCCCCGAAAAACTTTTCGGCGAACTTTCCGATCCTGCAACCTACGTTGGCAACTTAAAGCCTGAAATCGTAGAAGAAGTAGGTTATGACGTAAAAGTCGTTCTTCCCGCAACTCACGATACGGCAAGCGCGGTTATGGCTGTTCCAAAACTTGGCTGTCCACTTTACATTTCAAGCGGTACTTGGTCTCTTCTCGGTATTGAAATTCCCGAAGCAATTTGCAGTAAAGACGCTTTAAACGATAACTTTACTAACGAAGGCGGATACAATCGTTCGACAAGATTCCTTAAAAACATAATGGGACTTTGGATGATTCAAAGCGTTAGAAGAGAGCACGGAAAGAAATATTCTTGGGGCGATTACGTAGTTTTGTCTAAAGAAGTTAAAGATTTTGACAGTATAGTTGACGTTAACGATCAATCTTTCTTAGCGCCTGACAGTATGATAGGCGCAATTCAAGACTATTGTCGTAAGACAAACCAAAAAGTTCCCGAAACTCCGGGCGAGATCGCTCTTTGCGTATATGACAGTTTAGCAGTTTGCTACGCAAAGGCTATTGAAACTATCGAAAAAGTAACTGGATATAAATTTGATACTATTCATATCGTCGGCGGTGGTTGCCAAAACGGATATCTTAACGAACTCACCGCAAAGAGAACGGGCAGAAAGGTTATGGCAGGTCCTGTAGAGGCGACTGCAATCGGAAATGCAATTTCTCAACTTTTATTCGACGGAGCAGTTAAAGATTTGGGCGAGGCTAAAATGCTCGTAAATGATTCTTTTGACGTTGAAACAATTCTTTAATTAAAAATATAAGTAGGGTGTACGATAGACGTACACCCTTTTATAATTCTTTAAATATTTCAAGACCTGATTTTTTTAAGATTTTCGTTATTATTTTTGAGGTTGTTTTTGGCATAAGCCTATAAAAGAAATTCATAAGTTTTGCGTCGTACCCGATAACTTTTAGCCTTTTCTTTTTTATAATTGCTTTTACAGTCTTTTTTGCAACTTTTTCTGGGGAAGTGCTTAATTTTTTTATAAGTTTAAGGTCTTTTTCGCTTGCAGATTGTTCTCTAAAAATTCCCGTGCTCGAAAACCCGGGGCATATACAACCTACGTAACCGCTTTTTCCTATTTCGGCGGATAGGCATAGAGTAAAACTTTTAAGCGCCGATTTAGACGAGGCGTACCCCGTTATTCCTGCAAAGTCGGCAAGCGAAGCGCTTGAAGACACGTTGACGATACAAGGATAACCGCTCTTTTTAAGTAGGGGTAAAAGGTGTTTTAAAGAGTAAACGCACGATAAAAAGTTGACGTTTAAAACCCTTTCAATTTCACTTGTATCGGTTTTTTCAAATGGTTTAAATTTGGGTAAAACGCCAGCGCAGTTTATGAGTAAATCGGGAGTAAAATCCTTTTCGTTTAAACTGTTAGCAAAGTCTTTCCAACTGTCTTCACGCGAAACGTCAAAAAGTGAATAATTGCAGAATAATTCAGGGTTTTTTAATTCTTTTATGAAAGACAAAATTTTGTTTTCATCCCTTGCAATTCCAAATATTTTACAGTTAAATCGTTCGATAAGAATTCTCGCTATTTCTTTACCTATACCAGACGAAACACCGCTTATTATTACGTTTTTATTTTTCAGTTTAAGTTTAGCCATGTCTATATTTTATCATTTTTAATGCAAGATTACAAACGTTTTTTAATATATTTGTATAGAGGTGATAAAAATGAAAATACTTGAAGGGAAAAGGTTGAACGTTATTACTGCGGTAATAATGTCAGTATTAATAGTTGGAGTTATTGCCGTTTGCTTTGCGCCGTCAAAGGCTATTCACATTTCGGGTAACAATACTTACGAGCCGTATTATAACGGCAATCGAGATGGAAATAAAGTTGCGCTTACGTTCAACGTGTATGAGGGAGCGTCCGTCGTTGAAAAAATTTTGACAGTTTTAAAAGATAAAAGCGCAAAGGCTACTTTTTTCGTTGGCGGATGTTGGGCTGATGAAAATATTGATTTGGTTAAAAAGATAATTTCGCTTGGGCACGAAATAGGAAGCCACGGCTATTATCATAAAGACCATAAAATTTTAAGCGAAAGCGAAAACTTGGCTGAAATGCAAATGTTACATGCGCTAATAGAAAGGGAAACGGGCTATAAAATAACTCTTTTTGCTCCGCCGTCAGGCTCGTTTTCGGTAACAACGCTAAAAGTTGCCGAAAATTTAGGGTATAAAACGATAATGTGGAGTAAAGATACTATTGATTGGCGTGACAAATCTTCAAAAACGGTGTATAATAGAGCAACGAGAAACGTTTGTGGTGGAGACATAATTTTAATGCACCCCAAAGAGCACACTTTAAACGCGCTTTATGATATTCTCGAATACTATCAAAAAAACGGGCTCGTTTGCGCAACGGTTAGCGAGTGTTTAAGGAAAAATGGTTAATTTAAAAGAGTATGACAACGGTTTAAAACTTGTAGTAAAAAAAATGGACGGCGTAATGAGTGTTAGCGTTGGCGTTTGGGTTGGCGCAGGCAGTCGCTTAGAAACTGATAAAAATAACGGTATTTCGCACTTTTTGGAACACATGACCTTTAAAGGAACGGAAAAGTTGACTGCTTTTGAACTTTCTGAGGCGTTTGACGAAATAGGCTCGCAACCAAACGCGTTTACTTCAAAAGAAAACACGTGTTACTACGTAAAAAGCACGATTCCCGCCTTAGAGCGTTCCTTTGAACTTCTTTCGGATATGTTTTTAAATTCTACGTATAAAACCGAAGAAATTGAAAAGGAAAAGGGCGTTGTAATTGAAGAGATAAATATGTGTTCCGACACTCCCGAAGACGTATGTTTTGACAATCTTTCACTTGCGTTTTTTGGTGACGAGGGGCTGGGAAAAACTATTTTAGGTCCGTCAGAAAATATAAAAGCGTTTGATAAAAGTTATATTTTAGACTATAAAAAAGACTACTATAACGCCGATAACGTAGTAATATGCTTTGCAGGAAACGTGGATTTTGGATTTGCGCAAAATTTGGTTGAAAAATATTTCGTTCCATTTATATCTACTAAAAAAAGCAAGTTGTTGCAACCTATCAAACGAACAAATTTAGCAAATATTATTAAGAAGAACAAGGATATTGAACAAAACCACTTGGCTATTGCCTTTGACGGCGTAAAATATAACGGCGAGTACTTTGACGAAATGTCTTTATTAAACACTATAATGGGTTCTGGTATGAGCAGTAGGCTTTTCCAAAAAGTTAGGGAAGAATTAGGGCTTTGCTATACCGTTTATTCATATCCGTCGGGATATCGTGACGTGGGCTCGCTTGCAATTTACGCAGGACTAAATCCAAATCAAACTTTAGAGGCGTACAACGCAATTTTTTCAGTTTTAAAAGACCTTAAACGTGATGGTATAACTGAAAAAGAGTTTGAAAAAGGAAAGGCTCAAGTTTTAAGTTCGTTTGCGTTTAGTCAAGAAAACACGGCGTCTCAAATGATGCTTTACGGTAAATATCTTTTATTCGAGGGTAAGGTTTTCAATAACGACGAAAAGATTAAAAACATTGAAAATATTAAAATAGAAAAAGTAAACGAACTTATCGAAAAACTTAATTTTGATAAGTACAGCGTATCTCTTATCGGCAAAACCGCCGAAGAAATCAAATTATAATATTAAAACCACGCGTCTGCGTGGTTTTTTTGTGTAAACATTTTAAAATTATTGTAAAAATTATTTTAATATGTTACAATAATGAAAAAAGTGAGGGAAACTATGAAAACAAAACTTTTAAAATTGTTTATCTTTGTTCTTTCGTTAAGTATTTCGCTTTTTGCAATATCTTGCGCAACGCCTGATAACGACGGCGATTTAACGGCGAGCGATTGGCTTAAATACGAACTTAGCGAAGACGGTGCGTATTATACGATTGTAGGAGTTACTGATCGAGTTGAAGAAAATCTTGTAATTCCTTCGACTTACGAAGGTTTGCCTGTAAAAGCAATTCGCGAAGGCGCTTTTTCAGCATATAGAATTACGAGCGTATATTTACCAGCAAGTATAACTGAAATAGGTGAAGAGGCTTTTGTTGGTTGTCTTATAACAAAAATTACCGTAGAAGAAGGTAATCCTGCATATAAGGCTATTGACGATAGTTTATACACAAAAGACGGCACGGTTTTAATTCAATATGCAATAGGAAAAACTGATAAAGAGTTTGCAATTCCAGACGGTGTTGTTACTATTAGCGCTGGTGCTTTTGCAAATTGCTGGAATTTAGAAAGCGTTACTGTTCCGTCAAGCGTAACAAAGATTTGTGATTATGCGTTTAGCGGATGTCAATATTTGCAAAACATAAGTTCGCTTGATAGCGTAGCGGAAATTGGAATTTACGCTTTTGGTGATTGTCTTAATTTATCTGAAGTTACTTTAGGCGATGGAACGCTTAGTATTAACCCTCTCGCCTTTTACTATTGCAAAAAACTTACTAATATAAGCGTAGGTGAGAATAATCCTTTATATAAAACCGTGGGTGGAAATTTATATAGTAAAGACGAAAAAACTTTAATTGTTTACGCTCCCGGTAACGTTGATGAAGAAAAGCCCGTTGTTGAAATTGCAAACGTTGAAACGATAGGTGAAAGTTCTTTTTCTTGTTGTCAAACTTTACAAGGCGTAACCTTTGGCGACGGCGTTAAAGTTATTGATAAGAACGCTTTTGCAGGATGTCTTATGTTAACGTCCGTGCGTACGGGCGATAGCGTTGAAAAGATTTGTGACTACGCTTTCGCTTATTCACGTATAATGTTTATTGAAGTTGGCGTAAACGTTAAATTTATAGGAAAGAATATTGCTGCAGGTCAGGCATATGGGCACGATTCTTTGGCTAGCGTAATCTTTAAAGATTTTTCAACGTGGTACGTATCCGAAGACGAGCAATGTGTGAACGGTAAATACGTTGACGTTGCTAACAAATCTAATAACGGAGATTTATTCAAAAATAAATATCGCGAGTATTACTGGTATAAAGACGATAGTGCGGAAGAAAATCCACCGATAAGCGAAGGGCTTAAGTATCAACTTAACGAAGACGAGAGTAGTTATTCAGTCGTTGGAATAGGCGATTTTGAAGGCGGATATCTCGTTATACCCGAAACTTATGAAAATTTACCCGTAACTGAAATTGCTCCAAACGCTTTTAAAGGTAACGCAACGATAACGAGCGCAATCATTGGCGGAAACGTAAAAACTATCGGTCAAGAAGCGTTTTCCGATTGTTCAAAATTAGTAAGAGTTGAAATTTGCGGAGCGGTAGAATCGATAAAGGATGGGGCTTTCTTTGGTTCACGTAACCTTACAACTGTAACGATAGGTGATAACGTTAAGACGATTGGAGACTATGTTTTTATTAGTTGTCAATATTTAAGTGAAATTGTTATAGGCAAGGGAGTAACAAATATTGGAGCAAGAGCTTTTACTTATTGCTCAATAACGACTATTGAAGTTTCCGAAGAAAATCAGTCGTATAAAGTGGAAGACGGCGTTTTATACAGTAAAGACGGAAGTTGTTTGATTTTATATTTAAAAGGAAACGATAGAACCGAATTTACCGTGCCTTCTACCGTAAAGACGATATGTGAAGATGCTTTTTCTGAAAGTAATTTGACTACGATAATAGTTTCTGACAGCGTTGAAACGATAGGTGATTCTGCTTTTGAAAGATGTAGGAATTTAACTACTGTCGTTATAGGTGAAAACGTAACTGAAATGGGACAAAATCTTTTGTTTTCTTGTGAAAATTTAGAAAGCGTAACCTTTGAAGATACTGACGTTTGGTATAACGGGGAAGAACAAGTTGACGTAACAGATCCTGAGAAAAATGCAGAAAGATTTATAGATGGTTACTGTGGTTTTTGGCATAAAGAGTGATAAAATATAAGAAAAGTTAAAAGCGCGGGGCGAAAATTTTTCGCCCCGCGCAATCTTTTTATATATGGGAATTTTAGTACATTCCACCCATGCCTTGACCGGCAGGAGCAGGTTGTGGTGGTTCTGGAATATCGGTTACGATACTTTCAGTCGTAAGCAGTGTAGATGCGATAGACGCGGCGTTTTGAAGAGCAGAACGCGTAACCTTAGTAGGATCTATAATACCCGCTTCAACCATATCAACGTATTCGTTTTTATAAGCGTCGAAACCGCAGTTTGACTTTTTAGAACGAAGTATAGTGTTGAGTATTACCGAGCCGTCAAGCCCTGCGTTTTTAGCAATTTGTCTAACTGGTTCTTCAATCGCTCTTAAAATAATTTGAGCGCCAGTCTTTTCGTCGCCCGAAAGTTTAGAAATTAAAGATTTTAAAGCGGGAATTGCTGTGAGAAGAGCAGTTCCGCCACCTGGAACGATACCTTCTTCAACTGCGGCTCTGGTTGCAGCCAAAGCGTCTTCAATTCTAAGTTTCTTTTCTTTCATTTCAACTTCGGTTGCAGCGCCAACGTTGATTACTGCAACGCCACCTGCAAGTTTTGCAAGTCTTTCTTGTAATTTTTCTCTATCGTAATCCGAAGTCGTTTCGGCAATTTGAGCCTTGATTGATTGAACTCTTGCTTTTATATCGCTTGCAGAGCCTGCGCCGTCGATAATAACAGTATTTTCTTTATCAACCTTAACTTGAGCGGCTCTACCTAACATATCGGGAGTAACGTCTTTAAATTCTAAGCCGAGTTCAGAAGAAATTACTTGACCTCCTGTAAGTATTGCTATATCTTCGAGCATAGCCTTTCTTCTATCGCCGAATCCTGGGGCTTTAACTGCTACGCAGTTAAAAATACCTTTGAGTTTGTTTACGACAAGGGCGGCAAGAGCGTCGCCTTCTACGTCTTCGGCAATAATTAAAAGTCTTTGTCCTTGTTGGGCAATCGGTTCGATTACGGGGAGAATTTCTTGAAGAGTTGAAATCTTTTTATCGGTGATTAAAATGAGCGGATTGTCGTAAACCGCAACCATTTTATCCGTGTCGGTTACCATATAAGCAGACGCGTAACCTCTATCAAAACTCATACCTTCAACTGTTGTGAGTTCGGTTTTCATCGTCTTGCTTTCTTGAATTGTAATAACGCCGTCTTTTCCAACTTTTTCCATTGCCTCAGAAATAAGTTCGCCAACGGTTTCATCCCCAGCGGAAATTGATGCAACTTGCGCTATAGAAGTCTTTGATTCAACGGTTTTACTAATCTTTTTAAGTTCTTCAACTACAGTTTCAACAGCCTTTGAAATACCTTTCTTTAAAACGATAGGATTTGCGCCTGCAGCGAGATTTTTAAGACCTTCGTTAATCATTGCCTGCGCTAAAACTACTGCGGTGGTAGTTCCGTCGCCTGCGATATCGTTCGTTTTTGTTGAAACCTCTTTTACGAGTTGAGCGCCCATATTTTCAAACGGGTCTTCAAGTTCGATTTCCTTTGCAATCGTAACGCCGTCGTTAGTGATAAGTGGAGCGCCGTATTTTTTATCTAAAACGACGTTTCTTCCTTTAGGTCCTAAAGTGATTTTAACGGTATCTGCAAGGGTATTAACGCCCGTTTCTAATGCTTTTCTGGCTTCTTCGCCGTATTTAATTTGTTTTGCCATAATTGTCTCCTTTTATTATTCTATAATAGCCAAAACGTCAGATTGGCGAATAAGGCTTACTTCTTCGCCGTTTACCTTAACTTTGGTAATTGCGTCAACCGGATATAAAACTTCGTCGCCAACTTTAACGGTTAAAGTAATTTCTTTTCCGTAAAGATTACCTCCGTTACCTACTGCTAAAACCTTAGCCGTAACGTACTTTTCAGCAGAAGCGGCAGTTAAAATAAGCCCGCCTTTCGTCGTCTCCTGCTTTTCTTTTGCATCTACGACTAAATAGTCGTACAACGGTTTGATATTCATATATATATACCTCCGATAGTTTTACGTTGTTAGCACTCCAAACCAAAGAGTGCTAATATTATTATAATCTTTATATAAAATTTGTCAATAGATTTTTGTAATTTTAAGTTAAATTTTCTCGTGGTTTTCACCGTTTGCGCGTTTAAAATTAATATTCGGTCAAAATAATTAAAAATTTGACAAAATCGTTGTAAAAAACGGTTAAATATGTTACAATTATTTTAAGAGGTGAGTAAAATGGATAAATGGGATAAAAGATTTTTACAAATGGCAAATCTCGTTTCGTCTTGGTCGAGTTGTTATCAAGATAACAGGCAAGTTGGAGCGGTAATAGTTAAAGATAAAAGAATTATGACGACGGGTTACAACGGCGCGCCAGCGGGGGTTGAGAGTTGCAAGTCTAAAGAAGAATGTTTAAGGCGTAAACTCAATATTCCAAGCGGTACAAAGCACGAACTTTGCTTTGCCGTACACGCAGAGCAAAACGCCATAGCGCAAGCGGCAAAACTTGGTATTTCGCTTGACGGCGCAACGCTTTATTGTACGCATCAACCTTGCGTTATATGTTGTAAAATTATTATAAACGCAGGAATTAAGCGCGTTGTTTATCAGCACGGCTACCCAGACGACTTTTCTTTGCAACTTTTCAAAGAAGCGGGAACTGAAATCGTTCAACTTGATATGGAGGACTAATTATGAATCAAAATCCTATAGTAACTTTTGAAATGAAAGACGGGGACGTTTTCCACGTCGAATTGTATCCTGAAATTGCTCCAAACACCGTAAATAACTTTATTCATTTGATTAAAAAAGGTTTTTACGACGGGCTTTGTTTCCATAGAGTAATCGAAGGGTTTATGATACAGGGTGGAGATCCGAAAGGCAACGGAACGGGTGGTCCGGGCTATTCTATTAGAGGTGAATTTAGTAGAAACGGCTTTAAAAACGATTTAAAGCATAGGCGTGGAGTTATTTCTATGGCTCGTTCGATGATGCCAAATAGCGCAGGCTCTCAATTTTTTATTATGCACGCAGATTCACCGCATTTAGACGGGCAATACGCTGCGTTCGGCTCGGTTATAAGCGGTATTGAAGTTATAGATAAAATCGCCGGCGTAAACGTAGATTATAACGATAGACCGCTTCGCGATCAAGTTATAAAGTCGGTTACCGTTGATACTTGCGGTGTTGAATACGACGAACCTGAAAAATATTAAAAACGTAAAGGCTATGTTTTGAAGTGAACCCCATTTAGTTCACACAATAAAAAAGGCTAATAAAAAACCTTCTATGATATAATTTTCATAGGAGGTTTTTTCTATGGCAAAAAAAGGACAAAAATTCAACAAATACACACCCGAACAAAGAAATGAAA
>JAFQMD010000001.1 GCA_017396365.1 Clostridia bacterium
AATGTCCTCCGTTTAATTTATTTTTTTGCAACTGGCAGGTCGCATTTTTATTATAAATTAAACGGAGTGTTTTTACAAGTTGGAACGGCATAAGCCTTTTTTGAACCCCCAGACTATCTGGGGGTTTTCTGTATACAAAAAGCGGGGCGCAATTGCGCCCCGCAAAACTTAAATTTTATTATTTAGCGTAGAAGTTTTGCTACGCTTTTTTAATACTCAACTCTCCCCAAAAGATAATCTACACTAACAGAAAAAATATCTGCAATTTTAATTAACATATCAAAATCACACTCGCGCTTGCCGTTTTCCCAGTAAGAGATTAGCCTTGTTGATACACAAAGTTTATTCGCAAGATCTACCCTTGACAAATTCTTTTCAATTCTTAACTCATATAATCTTTCCGCAAATTTGTTTTCCATATATTTATTGTAGAACAAAATGTTCCAAAATACTTGACACGGAACATTTTGTTCCATATAATTAAGTATATACCTTCATGGTAAAATAATTTACAAAGGAGAAATGATATGGGAAGTTATGATAGTGAAGGAAGTTACTGGGGTGGATGGTGGCTCGGCTTTTTGCTTGGAGTCGTTGGGCTTATAATTGCCATCGCAATTAACAAATCTGAAACAAAGCGAGGTGCTATTACTGGTTTTATAGTTTCAATTGTTATCGCTGTTGTCTTGTCTGTATGTGTTGTATGCGCTGTCTTTAATGGTTACATCGACATACCCTACGGCTACTACACAATTTTGAAATAAAAAATGATTGATTTTATTTTAAAGAGATTTGCCCTTTTTGGCGTTTTGCCACTTTGCAATTTAAACGCTAAAAGGGGCTTTTTTATAGGCTCGTTTTGTTTTCCACTTTGCACTAGATGCACGGCACTTATCGTTGGGTTTTTGCTAACCTTTATAATAGGTAGTAAACTGCGTGTAAAAGGTAGCGTGATTTTACTATTTGTTGGGGTGTTTTGCACGATTCCCTGCCTTATAGACGGACTTTTGCAATATTTATATAATATAGAAAGCACTAATTTTAGGCGAATTACACTTGGACTTTTAGGTGGATTTGGTATAGGAAATATAGCATTTTTTATAATAAGATTACTGAACAAAATACTACTAAAAAAGTAAAAGCGTTTGCAGATGCAAACGCTTTTTGTTTTAACTTTAGTTTTTAAAGATATTTGAATTGTTGAGATGCAAAAAGAGCGAGTTTTGCGTCTTGCTCGGCAGTTCCACCGCTAACACCTATCGCGCCAACGACTTCCCAACCGATTTTAAGCGGTTCGCCACCACCTAAAAAGATTAAACTTTGCTCAGTTTCAAGACCTTTGAGCGCTCCCTCAACCTTAATTTCCTTACAAAGTTGAGCAGTGCTCATTTTAACCGCTGCAGAAGTATATGCCTTTTTAACAGCGACGTCAAAACTTACTAAATACGCGTCGTCCATAACTTCAACAAGGATAGGTCTTCCTTGCGAATTTGCTATCGCCACAACTGCTTTAAGCCCCATTTCTTGGGCTTTTTCTCTTACCTTTTGCGAAAGTGCGCGAGCCTTTTCTAAGGTTATATCTTTGCCGTTTGCAACTCGTTTTATAACTTCGTTATAAATTCTTTCAAAATCTTTGTCTTTGTCGTTTTCACCTATGTTAGTTTCGCCTACGATTTTTGAAATATCGCCCGTTTCGTAGTCAAAATCAATTCTTCTTGCTAAAACGTAAAGATAATCTGAAAGACGATTGACGTATTTTTTAATTGATCCGTCAACGCCGAGTTTTTTATCGAGTTTTATTATTTCTCTTTCTAACCTACGGCAAACGGTACGAGCCATATCAAGTCTTGACGAGAGTTCGTTTTTGCCGGGAAGAACGAAATCGTTTTTTCTTTCAAAAGAATTCTCAGTCTTGTCAATTTGCTCTTCAAGGTATTTTAAATCTCTTTCGGTCGGCAAGTATTCTCTCTTTTGTGGGAAAGTGATTGCCGAGCCTATAGAAAAGAGTTTCGTTTGTAAATCTTCAAGTTTTTTAGTTAAAATAGGACAAACGACGATAGCCCGACAGTTTCCTATAAAACTGACGAGTTCGTCAATGCATCCGAGAACTTCAAATCTCTCGTCTGCCTTTGAAATTTTCATACTTGACGAAAGTGTTGAAAAACCACCGTCGCCGTTTCCCGTATAAATTTTCATAAACGTCCTTTTTGATTATTTTTGTGTGAATTTTTATAAAAGTGGGGCTATAAGTCGATTATCAGCAACATAACGTTGCGTCCGTATTTTTCTATACCCTTATCGAGTGATATTTAAAGGCTTAGATGCAAGGTAGGCGAAGCTCACTTTAAGACACAAGACACAATAGACCTTGTTGGTCAGCAACGTGACGTTGCAGACGTGTTTTTCTATACCCCTATCGAGTAGCATTTAAAGGGTTAGATACGAGCAAAAGAAGGCTCGCAAGGAATTTGCGGGTGGGATAGAGCAACGTGACGTTGCATTCGACCTTTTTGTCCCTTTATCATGTGCTTTTTAAAGGTTTAGAAACGAGCAAGACAAGGCTCGTGAGTTCGAAAAGACTTGGTAGACCTTTTTGGTCACCAAGGTTTTGAGAACGAAACAGAAACGCAGTATTGCGAAGTTTATAAGCCTTTAAAATTAACCGCCTATCTGCCCACGCAAACCATAGGTATTTACAACTTCTAAGAGCCTATTCATCTTCTCTTGCGACGGTGGTTCTATATGAGAAAGAGAATATTCTCTTCCTAAACCTTTATATTTGTCTGTTCCTATGCGGTGATAGGGGAGTAAGTGCATTTCTTCAACGCCCGGGAGACTCGCGGCAAATTTTGCTATCGCGCGAATTTCTTCTTCCGTGTCGTTAAAAGTAGGAATAACAGGCGTACGAATAATAAGTTTTACGGGCGAACGGGCAATTCTTTGCGCGTTTTCTAAGATTTTATCGTTAGGTTGCCCCGTAAACGCCTTGTGTTTATCGCTATCTATATGTTTTATATCCATAAGGTATAAATCTAAATGCGGTAAAAGTCTTTGAATTACTGAAAAATCGGCAAAGCCCGTCGATTCGATAGCGGTATTTATGCTATGCTCGTGAGCAAGCGCCAAAAGCGCCTCGGCAAAATCGGGTTGAACTAAACATTCGCCACCCGAAAGGGTAAGACCACCCCCCGAACGCTTATAATATATGGTATCTCTTTCGACTTCTGCAATAATCTCGCCAGCAGTAACGTCGCGCCCTACGGTTTTTTCCTTACCGTTTAATTGCATTTTTTGAATTTCGTGAGACTGCGACTCGGGATTACAACACCAACGGCAACGGAGCGGACAACCCTTTAAAAAGACGATAGTCCTAATCCCCGGCCCGTCGTGAACGGAAAATCTTTGAATATCGAAAATTCTACCCTTTACAGCAGAATATTCCATCAATTAAAACCCTCCCTGTTCGGTACGGTTGATAATATCTTCTTGCAAAGATCTCGAAAGTGAAGTAAACAAAGCCGAATACCCTGCAACTCTAACAACGAGCGATTTATACTTTTCAGGATTTTTTTGCGCGTCGCGGAGTGTTTCACGGCTAACTACGTTAAATTGCATATGGCTACCCTTTCTATCGAAATAGCCTTGAACGAGCGATACGAAATTTTCTAAACCGTGCCTGCCGGCAAGCGCTGTCGGATGGAATTTCATATTGAATAGAGTTCCGTTACTTGCGATAAAGTGATCTAAGGTCGAAACCGAGTTGCAAGACGCCGTTGGACCTTTTACGTCTCTTCCCGCAGCAGGGGAAACGCCGTCGGCAACGGGAGTAAACGCAAGTCTACCGTCGGGAGTTGCGCCCGTTTGCGCGCCGAGTGGAACGTTTGCCGATACGGGATATAAGCCCGCTTGATATTTTCCACCACGTGGATTTGAATATTTTTCAACTTCTCTTGTGTAGATATACGCAACTTCTCTTGCCAAAGCGTCAACGTCTTTATTGTCGTTACCAAACTTTGGTAAAGTCTCTATGTCAGAGAGCATTTTTGCATAAAAATCTTTCTTGTCTTGTGGGCAATTATTAGCGATAATCGCGCTATAGACCGACTTTATCTCGTCAGCGGACACGGTTTTGCCCTTTTTGGCAAGTTCTTTAATAACGGTTACGGTGAGTTTTTCCGCCTTGTGCGAATCCATTTCTTTTCCGTAGTTATTTTCAAGCGCTTCTTTAAAATCTTTTAAAGTATATTTGCCTTGGTCGAATACCAAAGTTTTGATAGCCCACATAGCGTCCGCCATGTTTGCAATGCCAAAACCTTGCGGACCTGTAAAGTTATAAATTGCGCCACCTTCTTGAACGCTCTTTCCTGCCTTTATACAATCGTCAACCATACAAGAAAGGTATGGGAGCGGACATCTTTCAGCGTGAGCAACGTCAATGGCGTTATCAGCGTTTACAAGGAGAGAAACGAAATAATCGGACTGCGCTTTGTACGCCTCGTAAAACTCGCCGAACGAAGTCATATCTTCAACGTTACCCGTTTTAAGACCTACTTGCTTGCCGTTTTCAAAACCGTTTTTGAATACCATTTCAAGCGGTCTGCACATATTAAAGAACGCCGCGTCGTGCCATCCGTCAGTTTTTCCTGCAACTTGTGGCTCTACGCAACCTATAATGTTGTATTTTCTCGCGTCTTCTAAGGTAAGCCCCCTTGACATAAGCGACGGAATAATAACTTCGTCGTTATAGTAAGCAGGGAAACCTATTCCCGTACGGGTAAGTTCGGCAGCGCGAAGTAAAAACGCCCTTGGAGAACCGTTCCAAACTCTAACCGAGAAAGACGGTTGGGGTAAAAATACGTGCTCGGTTGCAGTTATCGACATAAACGAAAGGTCGTTCGTGGCGTCGTTTCCGTGCTCGTCTTGTCCGCCTGCGATAAGGTTTTGGAAAAGGCTATAACCTGCAAAGCCCTCTGCCGACGCTTCGTCACGAACTTTCAAAAAGTCGTTGAGTTTGAGCCAAACAAGGTCCATAAGTTCTTGCGCAAACTCTCTCGTCATCCCCTCTTTTCTACTCTTTTGGTAGTAAGGGAACATATATTGGTCAAATCTACCCGGGGAAATCGAGTGCCCACTCGATTCCGTTTGAATTAAAAGTTGTACAAACCAAAAACTTTGACATGCCTCGTGGAAATTGCGAGCGCCAAATTCGGGCACTCTTTCGCAGTTTTCGGCAACCTTTAAAAGTTCGGCTTTTCTCGTAGAATTAGGCTCGTTTTGAGCAAGTTCTCTCGCCTTTTTCGCATATCTGTTTGCATAGCGAATAACCGCTTTACAAGAAATAATCATTGCGTCTAAAAGGTTGCGTTTTTTACAGTAATTACCGTCGCCAACCTTAATTTTAGCAATTTCGTCTTCAATATCTTTAATAATTCCACTATAACCGACTTCTAAAACTCTATCATATTTGACGGTAACGTGTCCGATACCATTGTAGAAATAATTGCCGGGCGTGAACATGTTGGCTTCCATTGCGGTGAGCGTTTCAGGAGCCATGTAAGACGTCGCGAGTTCGCTCGTCGTCTTGCCTTTCCAGTATTTATAAACCTCGTGCAAGGTTTTTTTCGTTTCTTCAGATATATAAAACGGGTCGGCAGAACGGGTTGCCAAAGTATCAAACTCAGCCTCTACCCATTCAAAAGAATATTCTGGGAAAACTTGACATCCCCTTGAATGAACGGTTGCCGAACCGACGATAAGTTCATCATCCCTTATGGTAACGGGAATATTGTCCAAAATATGCGCGAAAGCCTTTGCTCTTCTAATATAAATAGGCTCGCCCTCGGTTTGCTTGTAAGACTCGGTAAGATATACCGCTCTATCCGCTTCGATTTGAGGCATTTCGCTAAGCATCTTTTCTTTTATGCGGTCAATTCTCGGTGATTTTGCAATTTTTTCGGAATAAAATTCTGCCATTTTTCTATCCTTTTTTCTCGTTTCTTGCTCCATAAAATAAATTTTATGGGACAATACCACAAGATAATTTTCCATTATGTATAATCATTATATAACAATAACAAACCTTTGTCAATAGTTTTTTTGTTTTTTGTTGTTTTTCTTTTTACATTTTTTGGAAAGTTTTTTGGTTTTTTACCATAAAATATTAAAAATCGCCGATAAAATAAGCGATTTTTAATATTTTTATAATATTTTTATTTTTTTAAAATTTCCTTAATTCCTTATAAAACCACACAACTGTTAATAAAACAACAGGTTTTAAAATTGTTAAAAAGACGGTTTTGTAAAAACCAGCACCGCCCAAGGCGAAAGGCCTTGGGCGGTGCTAAATCTTATTCTTCTTCTTTTGCAAATTGATCAGCGCCTACTCCACAAAGTGGGCAAACGAAATCTTCAGGGAGTTCGTCTCCTTCGTAAACGTAACCGCAAACTTGACATACGTATTTCATAATTTTTTCTCCTTTTGTTTATTTTATTTGTAATTTATTAATTGTTTAAAGGCTTAGAAACGAGTTAGGCAAGGCTCGTGAAAAAACACGGAGTCAATAGACCTCGTTGGTCATTGACGTCGGGTTTTTGAAACAGAAACGATGCATAACGAAGTTTATAAGACTTTAAATAATTGGCTCAAAATCTGCCACCCCATGCTTACATATAGGACAGATAAAGTCATCTGGAAGTGGTTCGCCTTCGTAAACGTAACCGCAAATCTTACAAACGTACCCCTTTTTACCATCAACGTCTGGCTTTGGTTTGACGTTTGAGTGATAATATGCGTAGGTCATAGTTTCTTTATCGCTTAAAACTCTCGCTTCGGTTACCGAGCAAATAAACATACCGTGTGTGTCTAAATCTACGTAACTTTCAACTTTTAAAGACATAAACGAATTTATATATCTCGGCAAGAACACAAGTCCGTTTTCAGAACGGAGCGGAGCGCAATCTTCAAATTTATTTACGTTTCTACCACTTTGGAAACCAAATCTTTCAAATACAGAAAACGGCGCTTCGGTGGTAAGACAGTTTACGTTTAAAACGCCCGACTGCTTAATTACGTGATGAGAATAGTTTTCTTTATTGATAGTAACGGCTATTCTGTTTGGAGTTGACGTTACTTGCGCAACCGTGTTTACGATAAGCCCGTTGTCCTTTTTACCGTCGTTACAAGTTACTACGTAGAGTCCGTAACCTATTTTAAAAAGCGCTGTTAAATCGTTTTTGTTTGCGCCGTCGCTCATTGCAACGTATTCTTTGCAAAGTTCGTCGGCAAGATTATTCACTTGTTGCTTGCTCTCGTCGTTTAACGCGGATAAAATTCTTACCGTAGAATCAGTATAAGTCAAATTCTTGCTCGCCGAAAGCATATCTTTCATAATTTTGGTTGCCATAGGCGCCCAACTTCCGTTTTCAATAAACGCAACCGTGCGATTTTGGAAATTTCTCTCGGTCAAGTGGTGTATAAACTCTTTCATAAACGGGAAAATATCCGCATTATAGGTAGTCGTAGCCAAAACGAGTTTACCGTAACGGAAAGCGTCTTCAACAGCTTCTGCCATATCGCATCTCGCAAGGTCGTTTACAACGACTTTCGGACAACCTTTTTCCCTAAGTTTTTCAGCCAAAAGCATAACGGCTTTTTTTGTGTTGCCATAGACCGAAGTATATGCGATTACAACGCCGTCGCTCTCTACTTGATAACTCGACCAAGTGTCGTATAATTTAATATAATACCCCAAATTTTCAGTCAAAACAGGTCCGTGGAGCGGACAAATAATTTGAATATCAAGCCCCGACGCTTTTTTAAGGAGCGCTTGTACTTGCGCGCCGTATTTTCCTACTATTCCTATATAATAACGCCTTGCCTCGCACGCCCAGTCTTCTTCAACGTCGAGCGCGCCGAATTTGCCGAAACCGTCGGCAGAGAATAAAATTTTATCGGTTGAGTCGTAAGTTACGATAACTTCCGGCCAATGCACCATAGGCGCGGTAACGAAAGTAAGTTCGTGCTTTCCGAGCGAGAGTTTATCACCCTCGCCAACGACTATTCTTCTTTCTTCAAAGTCCGTTCCAAAGTAGTTTTTCATCATAATGAACGCCTTTGACGAAGAAACTATCGTAGCGTTTGGATACGCCTTTGCAAAATTTAATATGTTTGCAGAGTGGTCGGGCTCCATGTGCTGAACTATAAGATAGTCGGGCTTTCTTCCTTCTAAAGCGTGCTCTACGTTGTCGAGCCACTCGTGAGTGAAATTGCCGTCAACCGTGTCCATTATTGCAATTTTTTGGTCAATTATTGCGTATGAGTTATACGCCATACCGCTTGGAACGACGTATTGACCTTCAAAAAGGTCTATTTTGTGGTCGTTTACGCCGATATATTTTACGTCTTGAGTAATCTTCATAGTAGTCTCCTTTTTCCATTGCAGGATAAGTATATTATAAAAACGAATTTTCTTGCAAGTACTTTTTGAAAATTTTTTATAAATTTTTAATTTATAAATTTCATTTACGAACGAATTCTCTCTTAGCGTTTTGACAAATAAAAACCGTCGGAGAAAAGTCTTCGGCGGTAAAATTTTTTATTGTGGTTTCACGTGGGTTACTCTATCGAGAGTATATACCACGTATTGAGTGTTGTAAAGGGCAGGTTTATAACATTTTACCATATAGTGGCGAGATTTGTTATATTCGTCTTTAACGTCGTCGCCTATGCTGTTTGCATAATATGCGTAGGCAAAATCTTGAGCGTATTCTCCCGTCGTTGAAAACTTAACTTTAAAAGTGTTGAAACTTACCGTTCTCGTTTCGCCGTCAATTTCGCAAAATTCGATAGGCACAGTCTTAAACGCCGTTGATTGACTTGCGCTTTCGCTACTTTGAGCGGTCGTCTTCACGTCGGGACTTATCTTAATTTGAGTAAGTTCGCCCGTAGCGCTCTCTATCGTCGAAAATACGTAATTTAAAGTTTCTTCATACGAAAACGTTCTTGCGATAAGCATCATAAGATCATTGTCTATATAAGCGTTTTTGTTGTATTTTCTTACCGTTTTCGGCTCTTTCATTGAAGAGAAATACTCCTTACTCTTCTCGTCGTCGCCAACTACCGTGTGAACGGCGTTTTTCTCACCGTATTCGGTGGTAATCGTAGCGTTAATCTCTATAAACTGACTTGCAGAAGTTGGATTCATTACGGTCGGCAAAATATTTTTTACCTTTTTAACCGATTTAACGCAAGCAAAACCGTTTTCCATTCCTTTAAAGGTAGTTTCCGTTTGCGTAACGTCTTCAACTGAAAAACTCTCGCCTGCAAAAACGTATTCGCCACTCATTATAAGAGTAGTTTTGTATACGTACAAGCCGTTTTCAGCGTAAAGTTCGGTTACGTAAGAAGACTTGTTTGAGTCTAAATCAAAATAGAGCGAACTTTGGTCTAAATTCGTGAGTTTTAAGCCTTCGTATTCGGCTTCGGTAGTAACTTTATATTCTATTTTTTCATAAAACCCTTCTTCAACTTGCTTGAAAATCGGGTTTGTCAACCAGTAAGTGCCTGCATAACCGCTGTTTGGCGTTTTTACACAACCAGTAAGCAATCCTGCGCAAAGAATTCCAGCGAGTAAAAGTGACAATTTTTTCTTCATTTTTTGCTCCAAAATATTTACTTTTAATCAATTGTAACATAAATTATAAAAAAAGTAAAAACAAATTTAAAACTTTTTAAATTTTCACATGATTTATAAACTTTTTGTGATATAATATACTTACTACTAAAAAGGAGAAAGGCAAGTGGCTGTTTTTACTTCATCAACTTATTTCGATTGCATAGAAAACGCAACCGAGTTGGCTGCGTCGCAAAGCCAAAGTCTCGACACGCCCGTAATATTGTTTTGCGAAGATAAAATGTCTTTTTCGATTGAAAAACTACTCGTAAAAAAAGTCGGTGGCGCTTTCGGCGCTGAAGTCTTGTCTTTCGGTAGATACCTTCAAAAAGTTTTCCCAAATAGAAAAACCCTTTCAAAAGAAGGTTCGGCTATGGTCGTCAAAAAGATTCTATCTAATCTAAAAGACCAACTCTTAGCCTTTAAAAAAACGGGCGCGTCGCCGTCGCTTTCGGTTAAGACCGCCGAACTTATCGCCCAACTTAAAAGCGCGAAAGTAACGCCGTCGGCGCTACTTGACTGCCTATACTCTTGTCCAGACAATATAAAAGCAAAAATCCACGACCTTGCCATTATTTATCGAGACTACGAAACTTTTCTTTTAGAAAACGGGCTTACAGACAGTAGCAACAGCCTTTCCGATATGATTCCCGCTCTTGAAAAGGACGAGCGAATCAAAAATTCGCGCGTTATTTTCGTGGGGTATTCGTCTATAACCAAACAAAGTTGTTCGGTTATAAAAAAGATTTTATCACTTGCAGTATCTTGCGACTTCTTTGCCGTAAGTGGAAAAAATAAGGACCTTTATACAGACGAGTTTTTAAACTTTGCGCTGAGTATCACGGGCGAAAAAGCAATCGCTTGTCAAAGTTCGCTTTGTCAAGAGGCAAACCTTATATTGGACGGCGTTTTTAACCCCGAATATTTTTCAAAAGTGGGGCTATATAGCGATAAAACGCACTTTTACGAAGCAAAAGACGTTTCCGACGAGGCTGAATTTATATGTTCGGTTATCCGAAAAAAAATAATAGACGGTTGTCGCTACCAAGACGTTGCGATAGGACTTGGCAATTTTTCAGACTATAAAACCATATTAGAGCGTAAACTAAAAGACTATGAAATTCCGTTTTTTACCGACGATAAAAAAACTTTGGTTTCGCATCCGTTTTCAAGGCTTGCAAACGCGCTCGTTAAGTCGGCGCTTAAAAGGCTTGATTTAACGGAAATTAAAAAGGTAATAAACAGTCAACTTTTTATATCGGACAAGTCCGTTTCCGACCTTTTTATAAGGCTACTTACTGAAAACTCGGTTACTCCGACTTCGTTTATCAACGAAGACGACTTTGCAAAAAATTTAGAAAACCGCGAGGATTTAGCCTTTGAAAAAGGGGTTATTATCCAAAAACAGTTGGACCTTTCTAACTTCATCAAAAACTTTCCTAAAACGGCCTCGGCGAGCGCTTTCGTCGATAGCCTTTCCACCTTTTTGAAAAATTGTTCGGGCGTTGAAAGGGAAGAGAGTGGAACGAATTACGACCTTTTAATTAAAAAACTCGACGTTTTAGGCGCAGACGAAGAAAAATCTTTTTTAACGACGGGAAAAACGGCGTTTTTCAATCTCTTAGACGAAATAAAAAACATCTTAGGAAACGAAATTATTTCAGCCGACGAATTTTTGAAAATTCTTTGTTCGGGCGAAGAGGCGAGCGAAATTTCGCTTATTCCCGAACATATAGACTGCGTTTATCTTTCCGAACTCAAAAATTGTAGGCATAAAAAATACTCCTATCTTTTCGCTTGCGGGCTTTCGGGCGACGTGCCGAACGTAAAGGCGGACACCGCTCTGCTTTTAGATAGCGATATTGCAAGTTTAGACGCCCTTTCTGTATCGGTCGAACCTAAAATAAGGGTTGTAAACGATAGAGAAAAGGAAGCGACGGCAATCTCTCTCGCGTCGTTTGAAAATAAACTTTATATTTCATGCAGTTTAACTTCAGCGTCGGGCAAAGCGACGGTTAAAAGCGACCTTTACGACTATCTTTTAAATATTTTTTCATCAAAAGACAAAAAGGCAAAACCACTTACGAGGCTTTCTTTCGATAAGCCGACGGGGGACGAAAAAAGCGAAGAAAACAGACAAACTTTTTCATATCTTTCACTTCGCCCCGCTCTTTTTTCATTGCTTTTTGACGGTGACGATTATAAAAACGGAGCAACCGATTGCCTTACGGGCGCGTCGGCGTTTTACAGCGCTCTTAAAGATTTTAAAGGCGGTGAATATCTACCGCTTGCAGACCTTTTACTCGGCAACGTAAACGCTCCGCTTAAAACTACCGTTAACTTCCCCGTTTCTAACTATTTTACCCGTAGGCAAGTGTCGGCAACGACGATTGAAAATTTCTATTCGTGCCCCTATAAGTGCTTTATTAAGTACGGAGTAGGCGTTTCAGAGACTTTAGACCCCGAAATTAAAGCGCTTGATTTTGGTAACGTTTTACACGCCGTTGCCGAAAAATTCTCGCCTGAAATTGCTAAAATGCAAAGTGAAGACGACTGCAAAATTAGGGCTAACGAACTCGTTGACGAACTGTTTTTAAGCGAGCCTAAATACAAGCGTTTTTTAAAGAGAGAAGACAACGCTTATTCATATTATTTAACCAAAAAGGAAGCCGAAAAACTCTGCGTTGAACTATATCTACAAAGCAAAAATTCCGACTTTGTTACGATAGGTAACGAAGTTTGGTTTGCCGACTGGGGCGACGCAAAATACAAGGCTTTGCCGTTAAAGACCAAAGACGGCTACTATAAACTGCACGGAAAAGTCGATAGGGTTGACAAATTCGGCAATTTCGTAAGAATTATAGACTATAAAACGGGCAACGCTAAAAACAAAAGTCAGGACAAAAAGTTCTATTTAGGACAAAATATTCAACTTTATCTATACTTAAACGCCTTTACCCCAAACGGAGAAAGGTGCGCGGGAGCATACTATTACGCCGTAAACGACAATTTTACAGGCGAAGACGAAAAGCCGATTTCAATGTACGGAAAAACCCTTTTAAACGAAGAAGTCGTGCAAGCGTCAGACAAAACTCTTACCCCAAACGAAGAGAAATCTAGTTCGGTTATCGAAGTAAAACGCAAGTCAACTAAGTCAAAAGGTATGACTTTAAGCGGTAATTTAACCGACGAAAACACGCTAAACGGCTACGTAAAATACGCTAAACTCATAACTGAAAAGGCGCTTGACCACATAATAAACGGCGTTGCTATTCCGTCCCCGTACGAAGGGGCTTGCGCCTACTGCGAATACGGCAGTATTTGTGGAAAAGACGACGGCGACGGCTACAAAGAAAGGAGGATTTCATCCGTCAATTCGGATACTATTTTAAACGCGGTAAACGCCGAAGAAAATGCAAACAAAAAACAAGGCAAAGTCGAAAGTTTTAGCCAAAACGACGACAAAAGTTCAAGCGAAAATAATACGTTAGACGGAGTGGACGGCAATGGCAAATAAGATGACTCAAAACCAAATAGACGCCGTTCAAAAAACGGGTAAAAATGTTCTTGTTTCGGCTTCTGCAGGGGCGGGGAAAACCTTCGTTATGATAGAGCGAATTATTAGGCTCATTTTAGAAGAAAACGTTGACGTAGGCAATATTTTAGCCGTAACTTACACCAACCTTGCCGCAAGTGAAATGAAACAAAAACTCGTGAGAGCGGTCATAAATAGGATAAACGAGGGCAAAGACGTCGAAAGAATGCGTAAAACTCTTGCTGAAATTCCTACTTCAGACATTTCTACTTTGCACAGTTTTTGTTTAAACTTGCTTAAAACTTACTTTTATTCGGCAGGCGTTGACCCTAATTTTACCGTTGCGGACGAAAGCAAAACTCAAGAACTTTCCGCAACCGCAATAGATAGCGTTTTTCTTAATTTATATAAAGAAAACGACGAAGATTTTTTACGGCTCGTGCGCTTATACAGAAAAGGTCGCGGAGATTCTTTTATAAAATCGCAAATTTTAAAACTTTTTAACAAATGCTCTAGCGAAAGTTCGCCAAGCGAGTTTTTGCTCGGCTCAGTCGATTCTATAAACGAAAACACCTATAAAACTTATCAAGACGGCATTGTAAATACTATAAAAAACAAAATAAAAGCGGTCTTTGCCGATTTTGAAAAGTTAAGCGAAGACGTAAATCTGTTAAACCCCACCGATAGAGTTACGGTTGATTTACAATCTTTACTTGCTCAACTGAAATTTAAGGTAGACTCTTGCCTTTTTGCAACTGATTTTATAAGTTTAGCAAAGGCGCTTAGCCTTTCAATTCCGTCAATTACCACCAAAAAGACGGCAGACGAAAGTATTTTACAAGTTAAAAACGAAATTTCCGCCTTTAAAAAACGCCTTTCCGAAATTATGAAAAAAGGCGAAGAGATTATTCCAAAAGACGTAGAAACCGACCTTAAAAATTACTTGGCTACCAAAAAAACTATAGAGCAAATTGCAAGGCTTACCATTTTATTCGGTGAAAAATTCGCCGAACTTAAACAAAAAGAAGGGGTTTTGACTTTTTCTGACTTAGAGCATAAAACGCTTTCTCTTTTAAAAGAAAATCCCGACGTTTTATCGGCGGTAAGAGAAAAATATAAATTTATTTTCGCGGACGAATATCAAGACGTAAACGGCGTTCAAGAAGAAATTTTGAAACTCATTTCAAACGACAACTTGTTTATGGTAGGCGACGTAAAACAATCAATTTACGCGTTTAGAGGTTGTAATCCTGATATTTTCGCTCAAAAATTTAGTCAATACGAAAAAAACGGCGACGGTTACGCTATTCCCCTCGATAAAAATTTTAGAAGTTCGGACGGGGTTTTAAATGCGGTAAATAGCGTTTTTTCCGACCTTATTACTTTGGAGCACGGCGGTGTTGATTATAAAAAATATCCTATGCAAAAAGGTGGACTTTACCCCGACGACTACGGCGACGCAACTTTACACGTAGTAAGCCTAAAAAGTAAAGATAATCAACTTATAGACGGGGTTTACGACGTTTTAAAGGACGCTCTAACCGAAGATAACGAAGAGGATTTTTACGAAGGAGCGGTTACCGCCGAGATAATTCATGAAGAACTCGGCAAGACTTTTTACGACGAAAAAATGGGAATAACGAGAAAGGTCGAGCCGTCGGATATTGCCGTTCTTACGAGGAATTCAACGGGATATACGGACGAAATCGTAAAACGACTCGTTAGAGAAGGCATCCCCGTAATTTCCGAAAGTAAGGTAAACGTTTTGAATTATTCGGAAATTAAACTTTTAATAGACGTATTAAAACTTATAGATTATTTTGCAGACGATCCGCCTTTGGTCGCAACGCTAAAATGCGCAATAGGTAAACTTACGGACGAAGAACTGGCAAAAATTCGCGCTTTTTCACAAGGCAAAAAGATTTCTTTTTTGGCGTGCGTTGAAAATTATAGGCAAAACGGCGATAGCCCCATAATTAAAAATAAGTTGGAAGATTTTTTCAGATATTTCGACGAGATACGAACCCTTTCAGAATTTTGGGGCGCTGGCGAACTACTTGGTAAAATTATGCGCGATACGGGGCTTGACCTTGAAATCGCAAGTAAAAATCTAGGTAAAATTCGCTTGGCAAGAGTTGAAAGGTTTCTTTCGGAGAGCGTGGCAAACGGGGTAGAACTTTCCGTTGGCGAGTTCTTACAAAAAATTAAAAACGCCGAGTCCTTTACTGCAACGAGTGAAGTTGCAGGGACTGAGGCTGTCAAGGTTATGAGTATGCACGCGTCGAAAGGGCTTGAATACCCTATCGTAATAATTCCCGGTCTGCATAAAAAGTTCAACGCCTTAGACGATACGGAAGAAATTTTGTTTTCAAGAAAACTCGGTATTGCCGTAAACTATTACGACGAAGAATCAAAAATAAAATGCTCGACCTCAGCAAGAACTTATTTTAAACAAGTATCTTCGTTAGAGCGCGCAAACGAAGAAGCAAGGGTTTTCTACGTCGCAATGACGAGAGCCAAATCAAGACTTCATTTAATAACGACTAAACAAGTACAACAAAAAAGGCGCGAAGAAGATTACGTCTTTACCGTATCTTACACGGACTTTCTTTCGCTTACGGATATGCCAGTTAAACTGCACGAGCAAACCGACGAGCAAAACGGACAAGAACTTGAAAGTAGAAAAATCGTTTTGAGCGACGGCGAAAAAACTCTTACCGAAATTATTAAAAACAGCCTTTTGTACGAATATCCTTACCTTGTTGATACGACTCTACCCGTAAAATCTTCGGTAACGGCAATAAACGGTAGGCAAAATCAAATAAGTAAAGAGCCTGAACTTTTTAAAAAGAGAGCGGTAAAACATTTAGACGTTTTAAAACAAGAAGAGTTGACAAAAGTCGGCACGAGTTATCACCATTTTTTAGAAGTTTGTGATTTTAATGAGAAAAATGCCGATAATCAACTTATAGCCCTACTTAATAGCGGAAAATTACAAAAAGAAGAAGTCGAATTATTAGATAAAACGGTTATAAGCAATATTCTTTTATTAGACGTTTGGCAACGCCTTGCGCCTTATAAACTCTATAAAGAACAACCCTTTATCACCGAATTTAGCGCGAGAGAACTTTACGGTGAAAACTCTGATACTGAAATACTCGTTCAAGGCATAATCGACCTTTTAGCAGTATATGGCGGCGAAGCGATTATTATCGACTATAAAATGAGTAGCCATAGCGCCGATAGGCTAAAAGCCGAATATAAAACACAACTTTCAATCTATAAAAAAGCCGTTGAAAAAGGACTTAAATTAAAAGTATCAAACACTTATATTTTGAGTTTAAAAACGGGCGAACTAATCGAAGTTGAATAATTTAGAGCGGGCTTGCCCCTACGATTTTAAAAAAAGGGATACGCCGAAAAGCGCTCTTCTCTTAGGGATTTAAATTAAATATTTCAGAAACTCGACTTAGAAAAGTCGAGTTTTCTTTTGCCCTCGTAAAACAGATTGAATTAAAGTTAATTTTATGTTATAATAAAGTCATCGATAAATAAGAATTTGAAGAGGATATATGATTTCTTGGGTTGAAAAGGAGTATAAAAATAATTATAAAGATTCTGCGAAAGCATCGGGAATAAGATATAAGTATTATACCTATGGGGAAGATTTTGATAAATCGACTGTAGAAGATATTAGAAAGTTTATTTCTTTTTTGAGAAAGAACTACTATTTCCCTATCAGATTAAATATCTTATTTTGCAATACTCGGGCTTTTTGTCACCACATTGATAACCATACATACTACGGCGCTTTTTATAATATGGATGATGAAAAAAGAAAGGTGTATCCCAGAATATCAATCGCAGCAAGAGTGGCTAAAAATAATTCTTTGGAAGAGATATTCTTTACATTAGCACACGAAATCACTCATTATTATCAATGGTATTTTTTAGAAGATAAAAAAAGAACGAACAGGAGTTTGGAAATAGAAGCGAATAAATGGGCTAACTACATTCTGGGTTTATATTTTAATTAATGCTTTAACCATCGAAAAAATCCAATTTATCGAATTGTTAATTTTTGTGGGGATTTTTTCAAAACTGTAACACACTATACTTTGCAAGCAAAATCGTGTGTTTTTATAGAATAAAAATGAGAGGGATAGCGAAACAATCGCTATCCCTTTATTGTATCAAAAAATCCCTATGAAAAACGCCGTTCGGCGTATCTCTTTTTTTTATTTTATACTTATTTCTGCCGAAGAATATACTTCTCCGTTTTTCAGTTTTAGTCTTCCGTCTGGCAATACGTCGTCGATAAACGCCTTATAGGTGGACTTTTGGTCTGTTATCGTAACTTCTTCGCCTAAATAGAGTAGGTGTTTTTTATATTCTTCATAACAAGGTGAAAGATATAAATTATAGCAAAGCGTTGCCGTTACCGTCTCAACGCTTAACTCTCTATTTAAAATTTGCTTGCAAGAAATTGCTATGTTTTCTATTTCTCCGTCAATTTGATTGTTTACGTTAAGCCCAACGCCTATTACAGAGCGCGCAACCATATCCCCTTCAAAGACGTTTTCAATTAAAATTCCGCAAATCTTTTTTCCGTTTACTATAATATCGTTAGGCCACTTTATCTTGGCTTTTATATCAAAAGCGCTCAAAGTTTTTAAGACTGCGAGAGCAGAGCCCATCATTATTGAAAAACTGTCTTGCGCCTTGCAAGGATAGAGTTTAAGTAAAGATGCGTAAACTCCACCGTCTTTGCAAATAAAACTCCTTCCTTTCGTGCCCCTGCCTCCGTCTTGCGTTTTCGCAACGACAAAAATATCTTCCGTTGGGTTCTTAATTTTTTTTAAATAATCGTTTGTCGAGCCGATTTTTTCAAAATAAATCGTCTTCATCAGTCTTTATCCTTTCTACAGTTTGTTTTGCCAAATCGTAGTCAAATCCCTTTGAAATGAGATATTTATAGCATTTTAAAAGGTTTTCCCTGCTTTTTTCTTTATTTTTAATATATTTTTCGGCTATTTTTAGGGCGCTTTCTTCTTCATTTTCAATCGAGTCTAAAGCCAAGCGCATATCGTCTTCTAAAACGCCTCTTTGTTTTAACTCCATGGCGATTAGCCTTTTTCCCTTTTTGCTTGAATAAACCCTTACGTAGTCTTCGGCGTAGTTTTCGTCGGAAACGTACTTATACTCGATTAGTTTTTCCATTACCGCCGAAACAGTTTTTTCGGTATAGCCCTTTTTTTGAAGATACTCTTTTACTTGCTTTTTAGTCTTTGCCCTGTTTGACAAAAAATTTAAAGCCTTTTCAGTTGCTTTAAGCCTTTCAGAGTCGCATTGAATTTCGTCTAACTTATCAGTATCGATTTCTTGACCGACTTTTAAACGGAATTTCATAACCGTTTCGAGTTCTAAACCGCAGTAAAAGTTATTGTTTAAGTAAATATTACACCTTGTAGGCGTTTTTTGTTGTGGTTTTATATCGGTAATTACTTTCATTTTCACCCGTAAACTACAAATAATTCGTCCTTTTTTTCAATTTCAACTTTGCCTAAAAAATAATCGGTCAATTTTTCGCAAAAATCCGTTTCTTCGTTAGGAACGGCGATTTCTACTACTACGCCCTCGGCAAAATCTGAAAAAATCGTCTTTTGTTTATATTTTTCAATGAATTTTAAAAATAGAGAATACTTTTCGTAACCAAACGAAATTCTATATAAATTAGACAAGACGTTTTCTTCAACGCCTGCGCTGTCAAGCCCTGCCGACGTACAAGAAGAGTAAGCCCTTACGAGTCCGCCTGCGCCGAGTTTGATGCCGCCAAAATATCTCGTTACGACGACGGTCGTATCTTTAAGCCCCCTATTTTTCAAAACTTCGAGCATAGGAATACCTGCAGTCCCCTGCGGTTCGCCGTCGTCGGAAAAACGCGCCGTCTTTCCCCTGTCAACGACGTAGGCATAGCAGTTGTGAGTTGCAAAGGCGTGTTTTTTTCTAATACTCTCTATAAACTCCTTTGCGCTCTCTTCCGTCTCGGTCATTTTGGTATAACATATAAACCGCGACTTTTCGATAACTATCTCTTTTTCTATTGAATTTTTAACGCGAATATACCCGTTAATCGACATATAGCCCCACTTTTTATTATTTTATTGTATTACGTAATATTCTGGATGATAGCCCGTTACCGCTGAAACGAGATATATTTTTACGTCTTTTATCTTTAATTGCTCGTTGTAATCACAAAGCAAATAGTTCGTATAAGAGCAGTTAAAAAGCGAGTGGATATGGCAACCGCTAAATTTTGCGCTACCAAATAATCTTTCGGTAATAGTCTTTGCGTTCTCGTCTATTTTTTTAACGTTTTTTACAGGGTCGCCTTGATTTTCAATAAAAAACGTCGCTTTCATATTAGGGTAAACGAGCGCTACTTCGGCAACGCTTTCGTCTAATAACCCCTTGATAAGTTCAACTGCGTCTTGCTTACAAGAGAAGTGTTCGTGACATAAAAGTCCTACGACCGTATATTCAACACCACTTTCTTTTATATCAACGTCAATGAATAAAGCGTGCGCGTACGGGTCGTTTTCTCTTTCTTTTTTATAGGGTTTTTCAAATTTGAAAAAAGGAAATTTACTCTCTTCGTCTTTATAATAAAATTCGCCCTCTAAAAGTCCAACTTTTATAAGTTCTTCGCTCATTTTTTTAATAGCGATTTCGTCCGTATCGCAAACTCTAAATTTAGTTTCCATATTTCACCTTATTAATGGCTATGTCACAACGTATGACTGATTAAATTTAAAGGGTTAGATACGAGCAAGACGGGATTTTTGCGAGATTTTTGCAAGGGAATTACCTTGTTGGTAATCGGAATTGCAAAAAGCCGTAAAAAGACTAGTATTGCGAAG
>JAFQMD010000002.1 GCA_017396365.1 Clostridia bacterium
ACTTCGCAATACTAGTCTTTTTACGGCTTTTTGCAATTCCGATTACCAACAAGGTAATTCCCTTGCAAAAATCTCGCAAAAATCCCGTCTTGCTCGTATCTAACCCTTTAAATTTAATCAGTCATACGTTGTGACATAGCCTATATTTAAATTGTGTAAATTGCGACAGTCAATTAAATATAAAGAAACGTATATTAAAACGGCGTTGTGAATAGAGAAGCGTCAATTTTTAAAAATCTTTTTATCACCCGTTGTTGATTGTGTTCATTTAGCGCAGTTGATTATCGTTAAAAATTAATTAAATTTTTACAAAATTAAACAATTCTCTAAAATTCGACAAAAATCTCGATAAAATATGAAAATTTTATTTGTAAATATTTGACATATGCTGTTTTATTTTGTAAAATATTGGTATAAAGACGTTTGCGAGGGCTTATGTTTAAAGTGTGTGGTGATTGTTTAATTGAAGAAGAATATAAAAACGGTGTAAAAACTATCTACGACTTCCTTATAAAAATAGGTATTTATCCAAAACTAAAAGGTTTCGACTTGTTGGTTTATGCCGTCATTACCGTACTTAAAAATCCTATTTATATTCACTCGATAACAACGACGCTTTATCCAACGATTGCAAAGGCTTTTGAAGTTTCTGTGGCATGTGTTGAGCGAAACATGAGAAACGCAATCGAAACTGCTTATAACGGTGGAAAATTACAAGAAGTTGCAAACAAACTCTACGGCGGTAATTTTAAAAAGTATGAAAAGCCGACTAACGGTGAATTTATCTCGTATATGGTAAGCATAGTTAAGTTTTTAGTTTAATCGTAGGCTTGGTAAGTTTTATAAATGCGAATTTTGTCGAAAGAAACTATAAGAAAAAAGTCGATTTTTTTGATAAAATAAACGTCGAAAAAACGCATATAAAAAGTTGTCGAAATTAGTCTATAAGTCGATTATTGACAAAACACCGCCCCAAAGCGACGCTTTGGGGCGGTGTTCACATAATTATAATTAAAACTTAAAATTCAACGCTTATTTTTTTGCATCCGTCGGAAATTATTTTGCAGTTAAATAGCGAAGTTAAACCGTTAACCGCAGTTTCGTAATCGGCAAGAGCCATAGTTTCTACGGCGGAGTGCATTGCAAGTTGGCTAAGTCCTATATCAACGCTACGGATAGAAACTTGACGTGAACTTATCGCTCCGAGCGTTCCACCGCAAGGCATATCCGAGCGCATGAAAAAGTCTTGGTATTTTACGTTGGCTTGCGAAAAAATCTTCTTAATAATAGCCGAAGAAAATGCGTCGGTCGTATAATTTTGGTTTGCGTGGTGTTTAATAACTATACCTTCGCCAAGTCTTACCCTATTAGTTGGGTCTGAAAGTTCGGGGTGGTTTGGGTGAATAGCGTGAGCGTTGTCGTCGGATACCATAAACGAGTTTGCGAGCGCCAAGTCAAGAGCGTCTTTTTTGCCGAGAGCGGTTGCAATTCTAGTTAGCGTATCTATAAGGAATTTAGAGCCTGCGCCTTGCTTTGTTGAACTTCCAACTTCTTCGTTGTCGGCGATATACGCAACCGAAATAACCTTTGGGTTGCATGCAATGAGCGCTTCAAGAGAAGAAATTGCGCTGGTCAAATTGTCAATTCTTGGAGATACTAAAAGTTCGTTATCAAATCCTGCGGTAAAAGCAGGTTGGTTGCACGTTACGAACAGGTCAAAATCTTCAATCTTTCTGCCGTTTGCAAAACTCTCGAGTTCTTCCATAAGTCCGCCTGATTTAAAGACGTCGGCAATAGGGCTTAAATCGGTTTGCGGATTAAGTTTTAAGCCGTCGTTTGCAGTTCTGTTTAGGTGAATGGCAACGGACGGGATAACGAACGTTTTTTCAGAAGTAAAAACTGCGCTTTCTAAACTGTCTCCGTCCGACAAAATAACCCTACCTGCAATGGTGACGGGGCGGTCGAGCCAAGAATATAAAAGACCACCGCCGTATTTTTCCACGTTGAACTTAACGTAATTTTCAACTTTCATTTCAGGGTTATATTTAAGTTTAAAACATGGAGAGTCGGAGTGTGATGCGACTATGTTAAAAGCAAATTCCTTGCCGACTTTAAAGGCGATAAGGGCAGAACCGTCTTTGGAAACGTAGTATTTTCCACCCGTTTTTATTTTGTACTCTTGATTTTCTTTAAGTTCTACAAAGCCGTTTTTTTGTAAGAGTTTAACGGCGTTGTCATGCGCGTGGTATGCAGTCAAACTCTTGTTTAAATAATTTATCAGTAGATTGCTCATATTTTTATCCTTTCATGTTTTAGTTTTATTCATTATATATTATTTTGTAAAAGTTGTAAAGTTTTTTGTAAAGGTTAAATACTTAATTGTATTTATGCAAATATGAAAATATGAACATATTTCTACAATAAGTTGCCCTATAAGTCGATTTTTAAAGGTTTTTGCCTGTTTTAGTAGAGTGGATTATGATTTTTTATAAACGTGTTTTTGCGTGCGCGCGCTAAATACTTAATAATAATTATAAATAAGTAATTGACTTTTTTTAAGTTTAGGTTTAAAATAATACAAGACTTCATAACGTTGGAGAAATATTATGGCAGAATTTATGAAAAATTTAAGAAGAACGACTATGTGTGGAACGCTCGGTATGAGCGACGTTGGTAAAGAAGTAGTCGTAATGGGTTGGACTCAAAGAAGAAGAAATCTCGGCAGTTTAATTTTCGTTGACCTTCGCGATAGAAGCGGAATAGTTCAAATCGTGTTCGACGATACGACCGAAAAGGCGCTTTTTGAAAAGGCGGAGACCATTCGTTCTGAATACGTGCTCGCAGTCAAGGGCGTGGTTAGAGAAAGAAGTAGCAAGACCGATAAAATTGCAACGGGCGCTATCGAAATTTTGGCTGACGAACTTAAAATTCTTTCCGAGGCAGACACCACTCCGTTTGAAATTTTAGACGATACGAACGTTAACGAAACTCTCCGTCTTAAATATAGATATCTCGACCTTAGAAGGCCGTCTCTTCAAAGGAATTTAATCGTGCGTAACGAAATTTGTAAAGCGGCTAGAAGATTCTTTGACGACAATGGATTTTTAGAAGTTGAAACGCCTATGCTCGGTCGTTCAACTCCTGAAGGCGCAAGAGACTATCTCGTTCCTTCGAGAGTGCACGAGGGTTGTTTTTACGCTCTTCCACAATCTCCACAACTTTATAAGCAACTCCTTATGATTTCGGGTTTTGATAGATATTACCAAATCGCAAGGTGTTTCCGCGACGAAGATTTAAGAGCAAACCGCCAACCTGAGTTTACTCAAATCGACGTTGAAATGAGTTTCGTAGAAGAAGTAGAGGACGTAATTTATCCTATCGAAGGGCTTATTAAAAACGTGTTCAAATCTACGCTCGATATGGATTTAGGCGAAGGCCATTTTAGAACTATGACTTACAAAGAGGCTATGGAAAACTACGGTTCAGACAAGCCAGATACCCGTTTCGATATTAAAATCGTAAACTGTTCCGACCTTTTTGCAAATTCCACGTTCAAAGTGTTTACCGACGCTTTGGCTGTTGAAATCGGACCTATTAGAGGTAGCGTAAGAGCAATAAACGCAAAGGGACTTTCAAACGGATTTTCAAGAAAAGATTTAGACGCGACCGTTGAATACGCTAAAACGCTCGGGGCTAAAGGTCTTTGCTGGATGAACTGGCCTGTTGGCGGAGAAATTAAGTCGTCGATTGCCAAGTTCCTTTCTGAAGAAGATATTGCAAATATCAAAGAGAGAATGAATTTTGAAGAAGGCGACGTTTTATTCCTTGCCGCAGATAAAGACTACGTAGTGTTTAATACTTTAGGCGGTATTAGACTTTATATTGCAGACAAATTTAACCTTATTGACAAAAACCGTTACGATATCCTTTGGGTAACAGAATTTCCGATGTTCGAGTGGTCGGAAGAAGAGAATAGATTTATGGCTGTTCACCATCCGTTCACTTCTCCTATGACCGAAGATTTAGATCTCGTTGACGTCGCTCCTGAAAAGGTTAGAACTAAGGCTTACGACCTTGTTATAAACGGTCAAGAAGCAGGAGGCGGTTCAATCCGTATTCACTCAAGAGAAATTCAAAAGAAGATGTTTAACGTGCTCGGGTTTAACGACGAAGATATTGAAAAGAAATTCGGATTTTTCGTAGGAGCGTTTAACTACGGTACGCCACCGCACGGCGGTCTTGCTTTTGGTTTAGATAGACTTACGATGCTCATTTGTAAGGACGATTCTATACGTGACGTAATAGCCTTCCCAAAGGTTCAAACTGCGTCTTGTCTTATGAGCGACGCTCCTTCTTTCGTTGAAGACAAACAACTCGACGAACTTGCAATTAGCATTAAGAAATAAGGCTATAAGTTGATTATTTGGTGAAAATATGAATATTGACGATTTTAAAAAAGTAAAAATAGAAGCGATGAAAGCAAAGGATAAAGACGCCGTAACCGCATTTAACTCGGTTATAAACAAACTTATGCTTGCAGGCATTGAGAAAAAGGCTGTGGGAGAAACTTTATCCGACGAAGACGTTGTTAAAATTCTTCAAAAGACGGTAAACGAACTCGTTGAAGAGCGCGAGGCGTTTGTAAAAGCGGGTAGAGACGAGACCGTTGCAAGTTTAGATAAGCAGATAGAAACGGTTAAAAAGTATCTTCCAAAACTCCTTAGCGAAGAAGAAATAAAAGCCATAATTTTGTCTTTAGAAGATAGAAGCGTTCCGCTTGTTATGAAACATTTTAAGAGCGAGTACGCGGGCAAGGTCGATATGCGTTTGGTCGGCTCGGTATTGAAGACGTTATAAGTTAAATTTAATTCGTAGCAGTTAAAAGATAGTAGCAACGAAAATGGTAGGTGAAAGTGTGAAAATCGGAACATACAGAATAATTTTGGTAGTTTGCATATTACTTACCGTCGGATTTATCTTGTTTAATTCAACGAGAACGGGCGAGCAGTCTGCGAGCATTTCGCATAGCGTTTCCGAAAAAGTGGCGGAGATAGTTATTCCTAATTTTAGCGAATTGAAAGACCCGACGAAAACGGAAACTGTAAATAGAGTACACGTAAGCGTTAGAAACGTCGCCCACGCGCTTGAGTTTGCCATCCTTGGTTTTTTTACGACGTTGCTTATAGTAACTTTTAAATTTAACTACGGTAGATATTTAATTGCTGTAGCGGTAACGTTGTTTTCTTGTTTTACCGTTGCCGTTTGCGACGAGTTTTTACAAGGCTCAATTTTAGGTAGAGCGTCGGATATAATGGACGTTTTAATGGATACGCTCGGCATATTAGTTGCGATTATTTGCGCTATTGCGACAGATTGTTTAGTCAGACTGGTTATTGTTAAAAATAAGAAAAAAGAGCGGAGAGAGAAAGTTTATGAGTAAAACTAAGAAAAAAGCAAAACAAAAGGGTTTAAATAAAAAGACGAAAGTTTTACTTTTATCTATAATGAGCGTAGTGGTTGCGCTAAGTATTGTTACGGCGGTAGTTTTCGGCTTTAAATTACATTTATACGGCAAGAAATTTACGGTAACTTTAAACGCTAACGGAGGAACGGTTGCTCCGATTACTAAAGTCGTAGAATTTGGGAAGGAATATTCTTTACCAAAAGCGACCAAAGACGGCGACGTGTTTGCCTACTGGAGAGTAGGTGGCGACTATACGAAAGTTGAACTTAAAGGCAGATGGACGATAGATAAAGACGTCGTTTTATACGCCGTTTGGCAAAGTGAAGTTGATGAGAAAGAATGGACGGACAACTATTAAAGCGACTTAAATTTTTATAATAATGAAAAATATAATGCAAACGGCGGAGAAATTTTCTCCGCCAAAAATATTTTTATAAAAGTTTTAGCAAAAATTAGTCGAAAATTTGCTTATTCATTATATAATATATATATAAGATTGCCAAAACAATAAAAAATAAAAAAATTTTTTTAAACCCGTGAAAAACAGTTGACAAAGAAGAGATAATCGTATATTATATGTAGGCTGTGTTTAATATGGGTTGAGATGGGAAGTTACTTTAAACCCCGCTTGTTTTCAGGCTCCGGAACCTGATTTTAAGTAAGGAAGATAATTCTCATTGACAAATGTGAGGGTTAAACCCTTGCGACTAACCATGCCCAAAGAGTAGAGATATCATTCGCAAAACACAGCGGCGAGTGATTTTTTTATTGTTTAGGTATGACACACACGGCAATGTTGACACATGTTAGTATAAAACGGAGGTAAAAAAATGGCAGGTCAAAAAATCAGAATCAAGTTAGCGGCTTACGATCACAAAATGGTTGATCAAGCAACTGAGAGAATCGTTGAAACGATGAAAAAAGCAGGCGCAAAAATCAGCGGTCCTATTCCCCTTCCTACTGAAAAGGAAATCGTAACGATTCTTCGTTCACCCCACAAGTACAAGGATAGCAGAGAGCAGTTCGAGATAAGAACTCATAAGAGACTTATCGATATCTATTCTACGAACGCTAAAATTCTCGACAGTATCCATCTTCCAGCGGGCGTTGACGTAAAAATCAAACTTTAATCAATTAAGAAACAATTTTTTTAAAATATACGGAGGTGAACTTTATCTATGAATAAAGCAATCATTGGAAAGAAATTGGGCATGACGCAGATCTTTTCCGCAGACGGAAAAGTAATCCCAGTCACAGTCGTCGAAGCAGGTCCATGTCCTGTAGTTCAAATCAAGACTAAGGAAAGAGATGGATATGAAGCCATTAAAGTTGGCTTTGAAAAAGTAGATGAAAAGGCTCTTAACAAGCCGGAAGCAGGTTTGTTTAAGAAATTAGGCATCGAGCCTTGCAAAGTTCTCAAAGAGTTCAGAGTAGATGACGTTAAAAACTACAATGAAAAGGACGTAATCACCGTTGAAACTTTCGTCGCAGGCGATAAGGTTGACGTAGTAGGTTACACCAAAGGTCACGGTTTTACAGGCGTTATCAAAAGATGGAATCAACACGTACTTATGGCCAGCCACGGCGTAGGTCCTGTTCACAGAGAAGTAGGTTCTATGGGTTCTATCAGCTCTCCATCAAGAGTATTTAAAAACAAGCATATGCCGGGTCAATACGGTAATGAAAGAGTTACTATCCAAAACCTTGAAATCGTTAAGGTTGACGCTCAAAGAAACGTTCTTCTTATTAAAGGCGCAATCCCAGGACCTAAGGGTGGAATCGTAACGGTAACCAACACTGTTAAATAAGGAGCGTGAAAGATATGTCAAACGTTAAAGTATATAACATGAAAGGACAAGCAGTCGGCGAATTAGATCTCGGCCCATTGTTCGAATTAGAGTATAACGAACCGCTCATTCACCAAGCAGTAGTTACCAGACTTGCAAACATGCGTCAGGGAACGAAAGGTTCTCTTACCAGAAGTGAAGTAAGAGGCGGTGGTAAAAAGCCTTGGAGACAAAAGGGAACCGGTAATGCAAGACAAGGTTCAACCCGCGCTCCACAATGGATTAAAGGTGGCGTAGTTTTCGCTCCAAAGTCAAGAGACTACGGCAAGAAAATGAACGTTATCGCAAGAAGAACTGCGCTTTTCTCAGCGCTTTCTAAAAAGGTAACCGACAACGAACTTTTCGTTATCGACGATTTATCTGTAGCAAACGGAAAGACTAAGGAAATGGTTGAATTCTTAAAGGCGTTCAACTTTACTAAAACCGTACTCGTTGTTATTAACGAACACGAAAGTCTCGTAAAGAGAGCGGCTCGCAACATTGAAAAGGTAGATACAATCACTGCAGAACTTCTTAACACTTACGACGTTGTTAAAAACGCAGTAGTAGTTATTGCAAAGAACGCGGTTGATTATTTAAACTCCTTCTATGGACCAGACGCTGAGGAGGGCAATGAATAATTATGGAAAGATCAGTTATTTTAAGACCTCTTCTTACTGAGAAGAGTTACGCAACTATCCAAGATAAGAAATACACTTTTATAGTTGCAAAAGATGCAAACAAGACTGAAATCAAACTTGAAATCGAAAAGAGATTTGACGTACAAGTTGAAAAGGTCAACACTTTAAACTGCCACGGCAAACTTAAGAGAATGGGCAGAACTCAGGGTTATACTTCTGACTACAAGAAAGCAGTCGTAACCCTTAAGAAAGACAGCAAGGGCATTGCGTTCTTTGAATCGCTTCAATAATCGGAGGAAATAGAAAATGGGTATTAAGAGATATAAACCGACTTCCCCGGCTCGCCGTTTTATGACGGTAAGCACCTTTGAAGAAATTACCTGTACTAAACCAGAAAGATCTCTTTTAGAAGATCAAAGACATACTGCAGGTAGAAATGCTCAGGGAAGAATAACCGTACGTCATCACGGCGGTGGAAACAAGAGAAAATACCGTATCATCGACTTTAAGAGAAATAAAGACGGTATCAAAGCGGTAGTAAAGACTATAGAGTACGATCCTAACAGAACGGCTAACATCGCGCTTTTGTGCTATGCAGACGGAGAAAAGAGATATATTCTTGCTCCTTTAGGCCTTAACGTTGGCGACGAACTTATGTCAGGCGCTGAAGCGGATATCAAAGTAGGTAACTGCCTTGCTTTAGAAGATATCCCCGTTGGTACTATGGTACACAACATTGAACTTCAACCCGGAAAAGGCGGTCAAATAGCAAGATCTGCTGGTATGTCTGCTCAACTTATGGCAAGAGAAGGCGCTCTCGCAACTTTGAAAATGCCAAGCGGTGAAATGAGATACGTTCCCGTTAAGTGTAAAGCAACTATCGGTCAAGTTGGTAATATTGACCACGAAATTATCAGAATCGGTAAGGCTGGTAAGAAGAGACACATGGGCATTAGACCTACCGTTAGAGGTTCTGTAATGAACCCATGCGATCACCCACATGGTGGTGGTGAAGGTCGTTCGCCAATCGGTCATGCTGGTCCACTTACTCCTTGGGGTAAGCCTGCTCTTGGTTATAAGACCAGAAAGAAGAAGAGCAAAACTGATAAGTTCATTATCAAAAGAGTAAATTAAGGAGAGGTAGAATATGAGCAGAAGCGTTAAAAAAGGACCTTACGTACATGCAAAATTGCTTGCAAGAGTAGAGGCTATGAATGCTGACAGTAGCAAGAAAGCAGTTTTAAAGACTTGGTCAAGAAGTTCAACTATATTCCCTCAGATGGTCGGTCATACGATAGCCGTACATGACGGAAGAAAGCACGTTCCAGTTTACGTTACCGAAGATATGGTAGGTTGCAAACTCGGTGAGTTCGCTCCAACTAGAACTTTCAAGGGACACGCTGGTTCTAAGACGACCGGTAGATAATTGGAGGTAGGATACAATGGCATCTAATATGAAGAAAAAGACGCAAAGACTTGCGGAACTTAAAGATAACAGACCCAAAGCAATTGCCAGATACATTAGAATTTCTCCATATAAGGTAAGACTTGTTCTCGACCTTATTAGAGGAAAGAGCGTAAACGAAGCAGTTGCAATTTTGGAAAACGTATCCAACGCCGGCGCAGAGCCAATCAGAAAGGTTGTTTTATCCGCTGCAGCTAACGCTGAACACAACATGGGTATGAATAAAGACGACCTTAAAGTAGCAGTTTGCTTTGCTGATCAAGGACCTACGCTCAAGAGAATGCAACCGATGGGACACGGTAGAGGCTTCAGAATTTTGAAGAGAACCTGCCACATCACGGTAATTCTTGACGTAAACAAGTAAGGAGGACGTTATGGGACAGAAAGTTAATCCACACGGTTTAAGAGTTGGAATTATTAAAGGTTGGGATACCCAATGGTATGCTGACAAAAAGGATTTCGGCGCATTTATTAAAGAAGACCACGACATCAGAGAATACGTAAAGAGCACTTACTATCAAGCAGCAATTTCGAGAATTTATATCGAAAGAGCAGCAGGAAGAATTGCTATCACTATTCATACTGCACGTCCGGGCGTTCTTATCGGAAAAGCAGGCGCAGAAATTGAAGTAATGAAAAAGAAACTTGCTAAAATTACCAACGGTAAGCAAGTTGCAGTTAATATCGTAGAAGTAAAGAAACCAGATTGTGATTCTCAACTCGTTGCTGAATCAATTGCTGCTCAACTTGAAAACAGAGCATCATTTAGAAGATGTATGAAACAAGCAATCTCAAGATCTATGAGAGCGGGCGCAAAAGGTATTAAGGTTATGGTAAGCGGTCGTCTTGACGGCGCTGAAATAGCAAGAAGCGAACAATATCACGACGGTTCTATTCCTCTTCAAACCCTTCGCGCAGACATTGATTACGGATTTGCTGAAGCGCACACCACCTTCGGTTGTATCGGTATCAAAGTTTGGATATACAAAGGCGAGGTATTAGGCGAAGCAAAGAAAACTAAAGGAGGCGAGGCTTAATATGTTAATGCCAAAGAGAGTTAAAAGAAGAAAACAGCATCGTGGCAGAATGACTGGTAAGGTTACCAAAGGTAACGTTATCGCATACGGAGATTACGCTCTCGTTGCTGAAAGTTCGGCTTGGGTAACTTCAAACCAAATCGAAGCAGCCAGAATCGCTATGACGAGATTCGTTAAGCGTGGCGGTCAAGTTTGGATTGATATATTCCCACATAAGCCTATCACTGCAAAGCCTGCTGAAACCAGAATGGGTTCAGGTAAAGGTTCTGTAGAATACTGGGTAGCAGTTGTTAAGCCTGGTAGAGTTATGTTTGAAATGGCAGGCGTAAGTGAAGCAGACGCAAGAGAAGCAATGAGACTTGCAAGCTATAAACTTCCCGTTAAGACCAAGTTCATAAAGAGAGAAAATAAAGAAGGAGTTGAAGGTTAATCATGAAAGCACAGGAAATTCACGGAATGACTAAAGACGAATTGGTAACTAAACTTGCCGATTTGAAAGAAGAACTCTTTAACCTTCATTTCCGCCACGCTACCGGTCAACTTGAAAATCCTATCGTAATTAGAAATACGAAGAGAGACATCGCAAGAATTAAGACCGAATTACGTGCCAGAGAAATCAAGGCGAACGTTTAAGCGGAGGAGAGAAGATGGAAAGAAATTTAAGAAAAGAAAGAGTCGGACTCGTTACTTCCGACAAAATGGATAAGACTGTAGTAGTTACCGTAGAACTTAAGACGATGCATCCATTGTACAAAAAGACGGTTACCACTTCTAAGAAATACAAAGCGCACGACGAAGAAAACGTGTGTGGCGTAGGCGATAAGGTCAGAATAGTCGAGACCAGAAAACTTTCCAAGGACAAAAACTGGAGAGTTGCCGAAATTATTGAAAAGGCTAAATAATATAGGAGGGCTTAAAACAATATGATTCAACCACAGAGCAGATTAAAAGCAGCCGACAACTCAGGCGCAAAAGAAATCATGTGCATAAGAGTTCTTGGCGGTTCGTTCAGAAGAAGCGGAAATATCGGTGACGTAATCGTAGCAAGCGTTAAGACAGCCACTCCCGGCGGCGCAGTTAAAAAAGGCGACGTTGTAAAAGCAGTTATCGTAAGAAGTAGAAAGGGACTCAGAAGACCTGACGGAACTCATATCAAATTCGACGACAACGCTGCTGTAATCATCGACAACCAAAAGCAACCCAGAGGTACTCGTATCTTTGGACCTGTAGCAAGAGAGCTTCGTGAAAAAGATTATATGAGAATCGTTTCACTTGCGCCGGAAGTACTTTAAGGAGATTTTAGCATGAAAGTTAAAAAGAATGACACCGTATTAGTATTAACCGGTAAGGACGCAGGAAAGACCGGTAAAGTTTTATCTTCTATCCCAGCAGATAACAAGGTAAAAGTTGACGGAATCAACGTCCAAATGAGAAGTAGAAAGGCAAGAAAACAAGGCGAAACAAGCGCAATCACCCCACAAGTTGGAGCAATCGACGCTTCTAACGTAATGGTAGTTTGCCCAGTTTGTAACAAGGCAACCAGAGTTGCTTTCGCTGTAATCGAAGGTAAAAAGATTAGAGTTTGTAAAAAGTGTGGCGCATCTTTAGACACTAAGGCTGAAGCAAAGAAAGCAGCTAAAAAGGCCTCAAAGTCAACTAAGAAAGCAGACGCAGATCAAGCTCCAAAAAAGACCAGAAAAACAACTGCAAAAAAAGCAGATAAAGCCGAATAAGGAGATTAATAATGGCAGACAAAAAGACTCAGGTTGCTAAAGAAACTGCAACCGATTCAAAGTATGTTAGCAGAAAGAGAAAATTGTATTACGAAGAAGTAGTTCCATATCTTATGAAACACTTCGGATACAAGAACGTCAACGAATGTCCAAGACTCGTAAAGATTACCATCAACAACGGTCTCGGCGACATTAAAGACAACGCAAAGAGCGTACAAATTGCACAGCAAGAACTTGCGCTTATCGCAGGACAAAAGCCTGTACTTACCAAGGCTAAGAAGTCTGTTGCAAACTTCAAAGTAAGAGTAGGAATGAACGTCGGTGTTAAGGTTACCTTAAGACAAGACAGAATGTATGATTTCTTTGATAAACTCGTATCTATTGCGCTTCCAAGAATTCGTGACTTTAAGGGTGTGCCTTCAAAGTCTTTCGACGGAAGAGGAAACTACGCAATGGGCGTTAAAGAACAACTTATTTTCCCTGAAATTCAATACGATCAGGTTGAAAAGGTTAGAGGTTTTGACATTTGCATCGTAACGACCGCTAAAACGGACGAAGAAGCAAGAGAACTTCTCAAGGCAATGGGAATGCCTTTCAAAGCTAATTAAGGAGAACACGAATCATGGCAAAAATCGCAATGATAAATAAACAGAAGAAAACACCTAAATTCTCTACAAGAGGATATACGAGATGTTCTATCTGCGGAAGACCGCACTCCGTTCTCAGAAAATACGGTATCTGCCGTATTTGTTTTAGAGAATTAGCGTACAGAGGAGAAATCCCCGGCGTTAAGAAGGCAAGTTGGTAAGAGGAGGTTAAAGAAATGACAGATCCTATCGCAGATATGCTCACAAGAATAAGAAATGCACTCATCGTTAAGCACGCATCGGTTGAAGTTCCAGCGTCTAACATGAAAAAAGCAATAGCAAAAATACTTTTAGACGAAGGTTATATTTCTGCTTACGACGTTGTTGAAGACGGCGTTCAAGGCAAAATCGTAATCACGTTAAAGTATGGTCCTAAAGGAGAAAAAGTTATAAACGGACTTAAGAGAGTTTCAAAGCCTGGTCTTCGTATTTACGCAGGTTGTGAAGAACTTCCAAAGGTTTTAGGCGGTCTTGGTATCGCAATTATTTCTACTCCTAAGGGCGTAATGACAGATAAAGAAGCAAGAAAGTCTAACCACGGTGGCGAAGTTCTTGCTTACGTATGGTAAGGAGGTCCGAATATGTCAAGAATTGGTAGAGAACCGGTTACTGTACCGGCAGGAGTTACTATTACGGCAGACAACGGAGTGCTTACCGTAAAAGGACCTAAGGGAACGCTTACTCAAGATTACGACGCATCTTGCATCTCTTTCAAAATAGACGGCGCAGTTGCAAACGTAGTTAGAGCAAACGACGAACCAGACGTAAGAGCAAAACACGGCTTATATAGAGCGCTTTTAAACAACATGGTAGTAGGCGTAACAAACGGCTATTCAAAGACCTTAATCGTAAACGGTGTAGGTTGGAAAGTTGCAAAGCAAGGTAACAAAGTCGTACTCAACGTTGGTTTTTCTCACCCAGTAGAAATTTTCGAAACGGCTGACATCAAGCTTGAATGTCCTTCTATTACTGAAATCGTTGTAAGCGGTATCAATAAAGAAAAAGTTGGACAATACGCAGCAACCGTAAGAAGCATCAGAAAACCTGAACCTTACCACGGTTACGGTATCGCTTATAAGGGCGAAGTAATCGAACGTAAGGAAGGTAAGACTGCCGGCAAATAAGGAGTAAACTGATATGATAGCTAAAATTGATAAAAATGCAGACAGAAAGAAGAGACACGAGAGAGTAAGAGTAAAGATTTCTGGAACTCCTGAATGTCCAAGACTTTGTGTTTATAGAAGTTTAAATAACATTTACGCTCAAATTATCGACGACGTAAATGGTAAGACACTCGTTGCTTGCTCAACTAAGGAAAAGGCAGTTGCTAAGCAGCTTGGCGAAAAGACCAAAGTAGAACAAGCTAAAGTAGTAGGACTTGAACTTGCTAAAAAGGCCCTTGCAAAAGGCATTGAAAACGTAGTTTTCGATAGAGGCGGATATATTTATATCGGTAGAGTAGCAAGTTTAGCAGACGGCGCCCGTGAAGGCGGATTGAAATTCTAAAAAGGAGGAACGAAATAATGGCAAGAGATAATAGACCTCAAAGAAAGAACGATCGTGACGACGGTCTTTGCAAAAAACTTATAGCCGTTAACCGTATTACGAAAGTTGTAAAAGGCGGACGTAAAATGCGTTTCTCCGCAATCGTCGTAATCGGTGACGAAAATGGCAGAGTGGGCTGTGGAAGCGGAAAGGCTAACGAAGTTCCTGAAGCAATCGAAAAGGCAACCGCGCAAGCAAAGAAGGCAATGAGAAAAGTATCACTCGTAGGAACTACTATTCCTCACACCGTAGTTGGTAAGTTTGGAAGAGGTTCAGTTCTTATGATGCCTGCAGCAGAAGGTACCGGTGTTATCGCCGGCGGTCCTGTTCGTGCGGTTATGGAAGCAGCAGGAATTAAAAATATCAGAACCAAATCACACGGAACTTCTAACCCTGTAAACATGGTTAAAGCAGTTATTGCAGGTCTTAACGAACTCAAGACTGTTGAAGAAGTTGCAGCGCTTCGCGGAAAAACCGCTGAAGAAGTGTTAGGTTAATAGGAGGAACTTTCAATGGCACAAATAAAAGTAACTCTTGTAAGAAGCACTATTGCATGTCTTCCAAAGCAAAAGGCAACGGTAGCGGCATTAGGACTTAAAAAAATAAATCAATCTAAGGTTTTTACCGACTGTGAAGCGTTACAGGGACAACTCAAGGTTGTTTCTCACTTGGTAAAAGTCGAAAACGTATAAGGAAGGTAACACTATGAGAATTGATACTTTACAGCCTGCAGAAGGCGCAAGAACTTCCAAGAAAAGACTTGGACGTGGTATCGGCTCGGGACTTGGCAAGACCAGTGGTAAAGGTCACAAAGGTCAATGGGCAAGAAGTGGCGGTGGCGTAAGACCTGGTTTTGAAGGCGGTCAAATGCCTCTTACCCGTAGAGTTCCTAAGCGTGGATTTAACAACCATTTTAGAAAGGTTTATGCAATCGTAAACCTTGACGTACTTTCCGGTTTTGAAGCCGGCGCAGTAGTAGATTACGATATTCTTTGGCAAAGTGGTCTTATCAAGACCGTAAAGAATGCCGTAGGTCTTAAAGTGCTTGGCGAAGGTGAACTTAACGTCGCTTTAACCGTTAAAGCAGCTAAATTCTCTGCTTCTGCAAAAGAAGCAATCGAAAAAGCTGGCGGAACTGCTGAAGTAGTATAAGCCACCAAAATCGGAGGTAGAAAATGTTTGAGACGTTAAAAAACGCATTTAAGGTAAAAGAAATAAGAGTTAAAATTTACTGGACGCTTTTATTCCTTTTTATATACAGAATAGGTTGTTATATACCTGTTCCGGGAATAGGAACTTCGCTCTTTGGCGAAGGCGTATCCGATAACTCTTATCTTAATATCATGAGTATGATGACAGGTGGATCTCTTGCAAACGGAACGTTGTTTGCAATGGGTATCGGCCCGTACATCAACGCATCGATTATTATGCAACTTTTAGCAGTAGCAATCCCTCCGCTTGAAAGATTATCAAAACAAGGTGAAGAAGGCAGAAAGAAAATTGCATCATACACGAGATATCTTGCAGTTTTACTTGCAATTCTTCAATCTATTGGTATTTTAGTAAGTTACGGCGGAGACGGTGGCGTCGTTCAAGGTCAAGCATCTCTCTCGGCAATTATTTCGGGAGGAGTTGCTAACGTAAACGGATTCACCAACTTCTTAAGTTACTGTATAATAATTCTTTTCTACACTGCAGGTACTTGCTTAACCATGTGGATTGGCGAAAGAATTACCGATTACGGTGTTTCTAACGGTATTTCACTTCTTATTTTTGCAGGTATTATCGCATCTGCCGGCATCTTCTTCGGAAATCAGTTCCAAACGGTTTTCGCAGGCGGTGGTTTCGACAGACAAGCATTTCTTGTTTTAATCGTTTACGTACTCGTAGTTGTAATCGTTTTCGCAGCGATCGTATTCGTAGATTTAGCGGAAAGAAAAATTAAAGTACAATACGCAAAACAAGTAAAGGGTAGAAAGATGTATGGCGGTCAAGAAACCGTTATTCCTATTAAAGTAAACGCAAACGGCGTTATGCCACTTATCTTTGCATTCTCTATTCTTACGTTCCCTGAACTTATCATGACGTTATTCGGATGGCAAAATGCGCTTAACTGGTGGCAATTATGGCTTGGCGCGGGTTCTCCGTATCCATTCTACGCAATCGTGCTTAGTTTACTTATCGTATTCTTTGCATTCTTCTATTCACAAATTCAATTTAATCCGGAAGATATTTCAAAAACTATCCAACAAAACGGTGGTTTCGTTCCTGGTATAAGACCGGGTAAGCCAACTGCTGAACATCTTAAAAAGATTTCAAACAGACTTACTTTGTTCGGAGCAATTTTCCTTGCTCTTCTCGCTCTTATTCCTACGGTAATTTTGAACTTACTCAACATTCCGGGCGGTGGCGCTTTCAACGCAACAGGTATGCTTATCTGCGTATCGGTAGCCCTTGAATTTAATACCGCGCTTGAATCTCAAATTATGATGAAGAACTATAAAGGATTCTTAAAGTAAGATGAATATTATATTACTTGGAGCGCCCGGGGCGGGCAAGGGTACGCAAGCGGTAAGACTTGCTGAAAGATACTCAATCCCTCACATTTCAACGGGTGACATTTTCAGAAGCAATATAAAAGAGCAAACCCCTATCGGAATAGTTGCCAAGTCTTATATAGACAAAGGGCAACTCGTTCCGGACGAGGTTACCATACAGATAGTCAAGGAAAGACTTGAAAAAGACGACTGCAAAAACGGTTATCTTTTAGACGGTTTTCCAAGAACGGTTTTACAAGCCGAAGCGTTGGACACTTTCTCCAAGGTTGAAGCAGTAGTAAACGTTGACGTTCCACTCGGTAAACTTTTAAAGAGAATTACGGGTAGAAGAGTTTGCGCTAAATGCGGAGAATCTTATCACGTAGATTATTTAGAAGGAAAGACTACTTGCGCTAAATGCGGAGCAGAACTTATACAAAGAGCGGACGACAACGAAACGACCGTTTCTGCAAGACTTGAAGTTTATGAAAAACAAACCGCGCCACTTATCGAATATTACGCTCAAAAGGGCGTACTTAAAACGGTTGACGGCGACGGCGATATCGAAAGAGTATTCAACTCTATTTGCGAGAAATTAGGTTAAAATGATTTACGTAAAAACCGATAGAGAAATCGGGCTTATGAGAGAGGCTTGTAAGATTACCGGCGACGTTTTGAAACTTTTAGAAGACAAAATCAAAGTTGGTATGACGACAAAAGAACTCGATAAAATTGCTTACGATTATATAATATCTTGTGGAGCAAAGCCGTCCTTTTTAGGGCTTTACGGTTTTCCCGCAACGACTTGTATTTCAATTGACGAAGAAGTCGTACACGGCGTTCCGTCGGATAGAGTAATTGAAGAAAATATGATTGTCAGCGTTGACGTCGGCGCGTTTATAAACGGCTTTCACGGCGACGCGGCAAGGAGTTTTTACGTAGGCTCAATAAGTCCTGAAAAAAAGAAACTTATCGACGTTACGAGAGAATGTTTCTTTGAAGGAATTAAAGGTATTTGCGTAGGTAGCGCGCTTGGGGATATCGGAGCGCAAGTTCAAGCCCACGCCGAGAAAAACGGTTTTTCAGTAGTAAGAGAAATGGTTGGACACGGAATAGGCAGAAACATGCACGAAGATCCAAACGTACCTAACTTTGGTAGAAGAGGAACGGGCGTTCGTTTAAAAAGAAATACTACGCTTGCCGTAGAGCCTATGATAAATATGGGTAGGCACGAAGTTCTTATAAACGGGCTCAGTTGCGTAACTAAAGACGGGTTACCGTCCGCGCATTATGAAAATACAATTTTGATAGGAGATAACGGCGTTGAAATATTAACGCTTTAATCCGAAAAAGGCAGTTATACGCACGCACAATTCTGATGGTGTTAAAGTGTAAACTTTTAACAAAAAAAGGAAGAAGCTGAGAGCGTGCGGAAAAGGCAAATTAAGTGAGAAATCACGAAGAATAAATTGGAGGAATAAACTGTGTCAAAAGACGGTGTTATAGAGGCAGAAGGCGTAATACTCGAAGCGTTAAAAGGGGCGCAATTTAAAGTTAAACTTTCTAACGGTTTTGTTATAACCGCCTACATTTCAGGAAAACTCAAGCAGAATTACATCAAGATAATTCCGGGGGATTCCGTCAAGATAGAAATGAGCCCTTATGATTTGACTAAAGGTCGAATCGTCTGGCGTAGCAAAAGCTGACAATTTTGTTAATTTACTTAAAATCGGAGGATTAAAAAATGAAAGTAAGACCATCAGTGAAACCTATGTGCGACAAGTGCAGAGTTATTAAGAGAGAAGGTAAGGTTATGGTTATTTGCTCAAAGAACAAGAGCCATAAGCAAAAACAAGGTTAATTACTTTTAACTAACCGAGACCTTATCATCTCGGTATAGAATTCGTAAACGAATTATTAACCGAGACCTTTTATCTCGGTATATCGGGAAACCGAAACAAAAAAATTTATTAAATTATTAAATTCGGAGGATATACAAAATGGCTCGTATTGCCGGTGTAGATTTACCAAGAGAAAAGCGTGTAGAAATCGGTATCACTTATATTTTCGGTATCGGCAGACCTACCGCAACTAAAATTTTAAAAGCAACCGGAGTTAATCCTGACACTAGAGTTAAGGATTTAACTGAAGATGACGTTGCAAAACTCAGAGATTATATTGAAAACAACCTTAAAGTAGAAGGCGAACTTAAAACTGAAGTAAGTCTTAACGTTAAAAGACTTATGGAAATCGGTTGCTACAGAGGTTTAAGACACAGAAAAGGTCTTCCCGTTAGAGGACAAAGCACTAAGAGAAACGCAAGAACCAGAAAAGGTCCTCGTCGTACAGTTGCTAAGAAGAAGACCGCTGGTAAATAAGAGAAGGAGGATTTAGACAATGGCTGTTAAGAAAGTTGTTAAAAAACGTAAAGAGTTTAAAAATGTTGACAAAGGTCAAGTTCATATCAAGTCCTCTTTCAACAATACTATAATTACCATTACCGACGCAAACGGTAACACTATTACTCAATGCAGTTCGGGCGCGCTCGGATATAGAGGCTCAAGAAAGAGCACTCCGTTCGCTGCTCAACAAGCAAGTGAAACTGCTGCAAAAGTAGCAATGGAACACGGACTTCGTTCAGTTGAAGTTTTCGTAAAAGGCCCTGGTCAAGGTAGAGAATCTGCTATTAGAGCGCTTGGTAACGTTGGACTTGAAGTTACTTTAATTTCTGACGTATCGCCAATTCCTCACAACGGATGTCGCCCACCAAAGCGCCGTAGAGTATAATAGGAGGTAAAGATAGTAATGGCTAAATATACAGACGCAAAGTGCCGCTTATGCAGACGTGAAGGCGGTAAGTTATTCCTTAAAGGTGACAAGTGCTATAAGACTTCTTGCCCTTTTGAAAAGAGACCCGTTGCTCCTGGTCAGCACGGCGCAGACAAGAAGAAAGTTTCCGAATACGGAAAGCAACTTCGTGAAAAACAAAAGACTAAGAGAATTTACGGCGTTTTAGAAGGTCAATTCAGAGCATATTATGAAAAGGCTGATAGAATGAAGGGTATTACCGGTGAAAACATGCTTTGTCTTTTGGAAAGAAGACTTGACAACGTTATTTACAGAATGGGTATCGCAGTTTCGAGATCTCAAGCTCGTCAACTTGTAACTCACTCTCATTTCACCGTAAACGGAAGATCGGTAAATATCGCATCTTTCCAAGTTAAAGTTGGTGACGTAATCGCAGTTAAGGAAACCAAAAAATCTACTCCTTATTTTGAAGCGTTAAAGTCAACTGCAAAGAGTGGTAAAATGCCTAAGTGGTTAGACTTCGACACCGAAAAACTCGAAGGAAAAGTTCTTGCACTTCCGACAAGAGAGGATATTGATTCGCAGATAACCGAACAGATGATCGTCGAGTTGTATTCTAAGTAATATATACCATATTAAATAATCAGGAGGTATATTTTTCTATGATGGAAATAGAAACGCCAAAGATCGAGGTTGAAGAAAGCGAAGACAGAAGCTATGCGAAAATCGTTGTTGAACCACTTGAAAAAGAATTTGGTTTAACGCTTGGCAACGCGCTTAGAAGAACGTTATTATCGTCTCTTCCAGGCGCTGCAGCGCAAGGCATTAAGTTCGCAAGCGGAGTTAAGCACGAGTTTTCTACCATCCCCGGTATTAAAGAAGACGTTACGGAAATTATATTGAACATTAAAAACGTTGCTTTCAAAACAACGACCACCGATAAGGATTTCAAAAAGGTTGTAAGACTTTGCAAAACCGGACCGGCAGTTGTTCTTGCAGGCGACATTGCTCCCGATATGGAAGTGGAAGTTCTTAACAAAGACGCTTACATTTGTACCATAGACAAGGGTGGCTTGCTCGATATGGAAATTTATATAGGAAGAGACAGAGGATACAAGGGCGCAGAACATAACAAGACTGACGAAATTGATTATATCGCTATTGACTCTAACTATTCGCCTGTTAAAAAGGTAAGTTACAACGTAGAAAACACTCGTGTTGGTCAAAACACCGATTACGACAAACTCACGTTGGAAGTATGGACTAACGGCGCGTTCTCGGGTAAGGAAATCATCTCGCTTGCCGCTAAAATTTTAGGCGAGCACGTTGACCTTTTCCGTCTTAGCGACGTTATGAGTGGACCTATCGTAGTTCCACCAAAGCAGGACATTACTGGTAAGATAAGAGAAATGAGCATTGAGGATATGGATCTTTCAGTTCGTTCTTACAACTGTTTAAAGAGAGCAAATATCCACACTGTTGACGATTTAACCAAAAAGACCGAAGACGATATGCTTAAGGTAAGAAACTTAGGTAAGAAGTCACTTGACGAGGTAATTTATAAATTGAGTACCTACGGTCTGTCATTAAGAGAAAAGGAGGACTAAAAAAATGCCGGGAAAATTAGGTATGACCACCACCCAAAGAATGGCGGTGTTAAGAAATCAAGCTTCTAATCTTTTATGGTATGGCAGGATTGAAACTACTTTAGGAAGAGCCAAAGAACTCAGACCGTACGTAGAAAAGATTATCACTCTTGCTATTAACACTTATGATGACGTTGTAGAATCAACTATCACCACTAAGGACAAGAAAGGTAAAGAAGTAACTCAAAAAGTTTATAAAGACGGAGCAAAGAAACTTGCTGCAAGAAGAAAGATTATGTCGCTTACTTACGATATTCAAGAACAAAGAGGTAAGGAAACGATGTCTGAATTCAAGGCAAGAACTGAAGGCGTTCAACACCCACTTATCGAAAAACTTTTCGATGAAATCGCTCCAAAGTACGCTCAAAGAGCAGAAGAACTTGGACAACGCGGTGGATACACCAGAATTTACAAGTTAGGCGAAAGACGTGGCGACGCTGCTCCTGTAGCGATTGTTGAACTCGTATAATTTTAAAGGCTTATATACTGCGCAATACGGCGTTTTTGCAAGATAATTTTCGACTAGAATGACCACAAAGGTCTATTCTATCCGCAAATTACTTGCGAGCCTTGTCTTGCTTGCATCTAAACCTTTAAAAACGGTTAAAGGCTTATATACTGCGCAATACGGCGTTTTTGCAAGATAATTTTCGACTAGGAAGACAAACAAGGTCTATTCTATCCGTAAATTGCTTACGAGCCTTGTCTTGCTTGCAAGTAACCACTAAAAACTTAAAATTTTACACCCCGATTTTTTTCGGGGTGTTTTTTTATATATACTTTACTTAATTGAGTTTTGTAAGGTAATTTCTATCGAGAAGATAAAATTTGAGAAAAAATTTACGTTTTATCCTAATATATAGTGTTGTCGTATAGAAAAATTTTCTAACTACTAACAAAAACTTTGTCAAAAAATGCAAAAAGTGCCGATAATCGACTTATAGGGGCACTTTTTTATTTTTTAGCCTAATTTTTCTACAAAAAAACGCAAAAATTTAGTAAAAATCATTGCTAAAACCGTTAAATTTTAGAGGAAAAATATCGGCAAAATCCTATATTTTTCCTAAGATTTTTAACCTTTCCCTTAAGGGAAAGAAAATTTTTAAAAAAGTTTAAAATTTCGCTAAAAACCATTGAATTTATTTAATTTATGTGTTATTATTATGTATATATTTATTATTAGTGCGCGTATAGAGCGCGCTACAAAAAAATTAAGGAGTAAGGCTATGACGAAGAGCATCAGCAAGAAAATTTTATTATTTTTGCTTAGTGCCTTTACTGTCGTTTGTTTTTCGCTGTTTGCTGTAAGCGGTTATACTGCAAAAGCGGCTGGCGAATATCAAAACACCTACGGCAGTGAAAGCGTCGATAACGCGACGGACGCTGACGCGAGAAAAGACGAATTGCTCGGCTATATCGAGCAGTACAAGTTGGCTCTCGAAGACAAGATTACCGTTTCTGACGAGTCAAGCGACTATTGGATTTTTGACGTTAAAAATTCAGGTGGCGCAGTAGTTGAAGACGAAGCGGTTAAGGATGCCGGTGATAAACTCGATTACTACGTTGACAACGGCAACTGGGACAAAGTTAATAAATCTTTGTTTGGCGACGAAGGTCTTAACGGTATTTTGGGTATCTACGAAAAGGTAAACGAATTCTATAACACTTACTTAGTAGAAGATACAAACGGCTATTGCCAAATGGCAAGTGATAAAGGTTTGACAAAATACGCTAATGAAGAACTTATAAAACAGGCTACCGAATATTTAAGAAAGGCTAATCTTTCTAATTACGAAAAAAACGGATACAAGGTAGCGGAAGCGCAAAGTTGGATTAACGACTTTGAAATTGACGAGTTGGCTAAAATCGAAAAGGAAAGCGCCGAACAAAAACTTGAAGTAGAAGATTTTGAAAATCAAGTTGAATTTTACCGTTCGTTCTATTTTAGCGAAAGATACGATAGAAGTTACGTAAACAAGGTAGTTTACGACAGTAAGACTAACGTTGACGAAGAAGAGGCTTTGAAAGTTGTCTTTGAAATTGAAAGGATATTTGCCGAATCTGTAACTTACGCCGACGCAAAGCGTTTGATGGCTGAAGAAGTTGAAAAATACGTTAATCAAGTTAAGCAACCTACCGTTTTAGAAAGAGCGTGCGTAGCGATTGAAGACAGTTCGCTCTTAGGTTCGTCAACTTACAAAAAGCCTGCTAAAATCGTTGAAGAATGCGAAAAGGCGTTTGCTAATCACGAAAGTCTTGGAACTATCGAGCATTACAAAAAAGACGCTGACGGCAAACTTATCGTAATTGATCTTAAAACGGGTAAGCCTGTAGGCGACGCAACCGATATGGGCGACGGCGCTGTGTTAAACCGCGTTTTAATCAAATATAGAGAAGCCTTGAAGTCGATTGTAAACGACGAAAAGTTAAAGGTATTAGACTCTAACGCTTACGGTATTTCTGCAGAGAGTAAGATTAGCGACCACGTAACTTACGCTAAGGTTATGATTGAAGCCCTTACGACTTACGGCAGACTTTACGAAGAAAGCGCTGAAAACGTACCCGTAGTTGACGGATATAAAGTTACGAGATACGCATACGGCGAAAACCAAGTAGTAAACGGAAGCGATATCGTAAAGGCGTTTAAAGACAGTTTCACTATCGACGGAGCGCTCGTTTTAGAGCGTAACGGCGAAAAGTTGACAAGTAAGTCGTTAGAAGAATATCGTTTAAAGAGTTCTCTCGTTTACGAAAAGAAAAACGATAAAGGCGAAGTTGAATACGTCGTAACTTTAACTTGCGTTGACGCTAGCGGAAAAGAAGTAAACTATTTTGATGCGGACGCTGTTTTATACGTAAGCGAAGGCGCGTCGGCAGCCGTTGAGAGAAACATCTATCTCGTTTTGAACGGTTCTAAATTCAAAAAAGCGACCGAAGGTTTGAGCGACGACGATAAGAAACTTTTAGAAGGTAAGGTGTTCTTTGACTATTACACTCTTACGATTTCTTCTCCAAAATATTCGGGCGGAAAACTTGACGTTTTAGAGATGGATAAATCAATTCGCGTTCAAATTTCAATCGACTTTAAAAACGCTGAAGTTTTGGAAAAAATAAAAGAAAAAGCGTGCGCTTTTTCATACGACCACACAGAGATAAATAACGTCTATAGCGACGTTACATGGGGAGATACAACAATGAAATTCACTATTCCTGATTTTGTAAACCAAGCGCAATTTGCTGTGGCTAGCGAAGGAAAGAATCCTATCGACTGGCTCTTCTGGGGATTGATCGGACTTGCAGGCGTAATCGTATTATTCTTCGTTATTTGGCTTATCGTTGCAATAGTGAAGAATAGAAAGTTTAAGATTTTCTTTAACGCGTGCGGTGGCAAGTACAACACTACCATTAAAGTTAAGTTGCACGAAAAATTCAATCATCCTACCGCTCCTACCAAACCCGGTTACGTATTCCTCGGCTGGTATCTCGACTTAAAGTGCACCGTTAAGTTTGCAATGACCGAACTTAGCAAGAAAGGTAACTTAAAAGTTTATGCAAAGTGGATTTCTGAAGAAGACTTTGAAGAACTCAACAAAGAATATGAAGATGCAGTAACTCAAGCACAACCTGAAGTTGCTCCTGAAGTTGCTCCTGAAGTCGTTTCTGCTCCTGTAGAAGAGACCGTTACTGAAACCGTAGAAGAAACGGTTGTTGAAGAGCCTGTTGTAGAAGAAGTCGTAAGCGAACCTACCGACTTTGAATCTGCAATTGAAAGAGCAAAGGCAGAAACCGAAGAAAAACTCGGTAACGAAATAGAAGAACTTAGAAATAAGATTAAAGCGTTAGAAGACGCAAGAGTTTGCGCTCGCGAAGAAGCGCCTGTCGTTGAAAGCGTTGAAGAACCTGTTGCAGAAGAAGATGCAAAGGTCGAAGAAGAGTGCTTAGCAGACTTTGACGTAGTAAACGCATTCGACTTATTAAAGGCTGAAATATACAGTTTCACCGACGCTGACGACCTTGGTTACGGTTTAGATGCAAAAGTTGACGCTTGCGCAATGAAAGTCGTTGACGGAGCAATCGAACTTGAATTAAATCTTGACCTTGAAGATTGCTTGAAGAAAGGCTACAAAGTAGTTAAGGGCGACCGCCTTGCAGTTAAGTTCGTAGTTAAGTGCGACTGCTGTATGGACGAAGCGTTTGAACTTATCGGCGAAACTATGTTTGTAAACGGACTTGAAAAGACGAGGAAGGCAGTTTTGACGGCATCTACCGAAGAAACGAGAGTTAACGGCTTTGAATACGGCGTAACTAAGGATAAAGTTGCAGATACAGTTGAAGAGTTCTACAAACTTTTAAGAGTATATACTCAATCTTTCGTACTCGCTGACGACGGCGAAGTAGAAGAAAAGGCGCTCGTTAAGATGTTCGTAGCAAGAGGTAAGATTTACGCATATATCAACTATATGGCAGACGGTCTTAACGCTTGTGACGACGCTATGGCAAACGCAGGATACAAGTCGTTTATGACTATCAAAGATAGCGACGGTTGTAGAAAGGCGATTGCGGTGATCGGCGCAATGATGAAAGAAAACGGACTCGTTCGTTTCCCAAGTAAAGTTGAAATTGCAGGCGCTGATTGCACCGAAGGCTTTACTTACACCCTTAAAAAATAATTAACGGCGGGAAAACCCGTATCCCCGACTGGGGTACGGGTTTTGCTTACGCTTTAAAAGAGGTTAAATATGAGTGAAAAAGTAATACTTACAGAAGAGGGATATCAACAACTTCAAAAAAGGCTTGACGAACTTAAATTTGTTAAGCGTCCGGAAATTACTGAAAGAATAAAGGTAGCAAGGGACTTTGGCGACCTTTCTGAAAATGCAGAATACGACGCAGCGAAAAACGAACAGGCGAGAATTGAAGGTGAAATCGTTGAAATAGAAGCAACCCTTAAAATTGCTGAAATTATCAAAGGCGGTGGCGCAAAAGACGTCGTTGCCGTTGGTAAAAAGGTTAAGGTTTTAGACGTTGATTTTGACGAAACAACCGTTTACGAACTCGTTGGTACGACGGAAGCGGACATTTCTAAAAATAAAATTTCAAACGAATCGCCTCTCGGAAAAGCCCTTATAGGTAGTAAAGTTGGCGACGAAGTAACCGTAAAAGCGCCACAAGGCGAATATAAGGTTAAAATCGTTTCGATTGAAGACTAAAAAGGGGGCGTTAGCCCTTTTTTTGTTATAAACGGCATTTAGTTACGTTTAGGCGCAAAATAAAAGCGTAGTAATTATTTTAGCAAAAAGGTATATATTCTTATATATTTAAGGAAGCAGTTTATAGATGGATATTAAAGTAAACGGAAGTAGGTTAAAAAATTTGCTCAGTTACGACTGGGTAAAAATACTCGTGTCAATTATTGTAGGAATAGTCGTTTGGTCTCTTCTTTTTACAATGCTTGCAACGAGAGCGACGGTTGGTGAAGAATTCTTTTTCGTAGTTTACGACAACGTAAGCTCCGAAAGCGCTTCTACAAGCAATAGTTATCTTTCAAAACTTAAAAGGGATGGGGTTTTATCCTACGACGTTTTAGACGCTCAGGTAAGTCGTATACAAAGCGCAGGGCAGTATTCTGCGAGTTATATGCTATCTTTGAGAATGTCCGTTCAAGAGGGGGACGTCTTGCTTATAAGCGATGGTAGAGCCGTTCAAGTTGAAGAAAACGAGGATGGAAAAGAGAGTGAAAACGATCCAACTCAAGAGATTGCTAACGTTGTAAACGGTGGATATTTATATAAATTTGAAGATTTTTTGGCAGACGCGAGAGATTATTGCGTAAGCAACGGTTTTATTATAGAAAATCAAGACGGAACGTACGCAGTTGACGAGCAAGTTATAGAAACTTATTTTAAAGCGGTTAGATTAAAAAGCGCAGGCAATTATCGCAAGACGTTTAGAAGCGAACTTCAAAAACAAGAGGGTGTAAAACTTGAAATAAAACGCATAGTAAGCGTTTATGAAAATTATCTTTTCGTAAAAAAAGCAATAGATCAAGCAAAAGCAAGCGGAAACGACTTTTTGTGGTACGGCGATACTTATAAGTTTGACGAAGACGGAAAACCGATAGAAAGTTCTAAGCAAACTTTTGCCTACGGCATAGATTTATATAAATTGAACAAGCCTTTTATTGAAAGCGCAACGGACAAAAAACCCAATCTTGCCGATACTTGGTTTACTTACGCAAATGGAAAAACGACTTCCGAAGGGTTAGTTTTATCGGTATTTAATTTTAAGAAATATCAACCCGATATGCAGTATGAAGCGCTAGCGGTTGTAAAAGACTTTATAGAAACTTATAGTGGGTACGGACATGTCTAAAAAAGGATATTTTATAACTTTAGAAGGGTGTGAAGGTTCGGGAAAATCAACCCAACTTAAAAAACTTGAAGAGTTTTTAAAAGATAGTGGCGTTGACTTTATATTTACTAGAGAGCCGGGAGGAACGCCTATTGCAGAACAAATAAGAAAAATTATTTTAGACGGCAACAATACCCAAATGTGCGACGAGACCGAGGCTTTGTTGTATGCGTCTGCAAGAGTTCAGCATATAAAAGAGAAAATTATCCCGTCAAAAAAAGAAGGGAAAATAGTAATTTGCGATAGATATATAGATTCTTCTTTTGCCTATCAAGCGTATGCAAGGGGTTTGGGAATGGACTTTATAAAGGGCGTAAACGTTTACGCCGTAGAAAACTGCATGCCCGATTTAACCTTGTTTTTAGACATCTCGCCAGAAGACGCTTTTGCCCGTAAAGGCGGAGCGGACAAGGACGATAGGTTAGAGCAAAGCGGTATAGAATTTCACAAAAAGGTTTATTTAGGATATAAAACTTTGGCGAGTGAAAATACTAACAGAATAGTTTGTATAGACGCAAAAAAAAGCGCGGACGAAGTGTTTGCCCAAATAGTAAAAGTATTAAAAGAGAGAGAAATTATTTAAGTTATGTACGTCACCGAACTTATCAAATCAACGAACGCATATAAGATTATCTCAGGCGAGAAAAAGCGAGGAGCGCTAAGTCACGCCTATCTTATCGTTTGCCCAGACGGTGACTATTTAAGAGAGTATTTAAAGGTTTTTGCCCGTCTTATCGCTTGCGACGACGACGGTTGCGGAAAGTGTAGAACTTGTAAACTAATCGACGAAGAGGGTTATGCGGACTGCACCTTTTATCCAAAAGAAGGCTCGAAGATTTTGACGGCGGATATCGACGATTTAGTAAGCCAAACTTACGTAAAACCCCTTGAAAATAAAATTCGACTTTTCGTTTTGTCGGGCGTTGAAAATATGGGTAGCGTTGCGCAAAATAAAATTTTAAAAACCTTGGAAGAACCCCCTGAAAACGTGTGCATTTTGATGGGCGCTACTATGGACTATTCTTTGCTCCCGACGATAAAGTCAAGGGTAAAGAGTATAGACGTTCCGCCGTTTGGGGATAAAATACTTAAAAATACGCTTATAGCCGAGTTTTCGGATATAAAAAAATTAGATAAGGCAATATCGGCAGGCGGTGGTAGGCTTACCGAGATAGTGAGAATTTATAACGATACTCAAACTGAAAAAACTACTTTTCTATGCCGAGAAATTTTGACTAAAATGAAGAGTAGTAAAGACGTTTTGCAGTATTCGTCCAAAATAGATAAAGACAATATCGTAAGGTTTATTGCCGAGATGAAAGTCGAAGTTATGCGAGTTGCAAAACTCAAACTCGCAGGGCTTTTAAACGACGCGTCTTTAGACGAGTTTCCTCTCGGAGCGTTGCTTGCGATAGAAGATTTACTCTCCGAAAAAGAAAGAGCCGTTAATTTTAGCGCGAACGTTCAAATGACGGTAGATTCAATTTTATTCGGTATTTTAGAGGAGAAAAACAGATGGCAAAAATTGTAGGAATAAAATTTAAACATACGGGCAAGGTCTATTATTTTGACCCTGCTGACGTGTTTTATAAAAAGGGTTCTGGAGTAATAGTTGAAACGGCAAGGGGCGTAGAATTCGGCAAGGTAATAATCGAGCCGAAAGAAGTTCCCGATAGCGAGATTGTTCAACCTTTAAAACCTATCAGTAGAAAGGCAACTCCAGACGACGAGGCAAGGGTAAAGCGCAACGAAGAAAAAGTTCCCGCAGCGCTTAAAATCGCAAACGAAAAAATCCTTGCGAGAGATTTAAAAATGAAACTTATCGACGCTGAATTTACCTTTGATAACAACAAAGTAATCTTTTATTTTACTGCCGCAGGAAGAATAGATTTTAGAGAACTCGTAAAAGATTTGGCGTCGGCATTCCATATAAGAATAGAACTTAGACAAGTCGGCATAAGGGACGAAACGAGAATACTCGGCGGTATCGCTCCTTGCGGTAGAGTTTGTTGTTGCTCGAGTTGTATGCCCGATTTTAGAAAAGTTACTATAAAAATGGCAAAAACTCAAGGTCTTTCATTAAACCCAACTAAAATAAGCGGACTTTGCGGAAGACTTATGTGTTGTTTAGAGTATGAAAACGAGCATTATAGCGAAACCTTTAAACTCATGCCAAAAATCGGTAGCGAAGTAATTACGCCTGAAGGCAAGGCTACCGTTATTTCAAACAATATGCTTAAACTTTTAGTCAAAGTAAAAATTGAAAGCGGAGACGGCTCTCTTGCTTTTAAAGATTTTAAGTTGAGCGAAATAAAGGTTAAAAAAGCAAATAAAATAGAAGAAGTTGACGACGCCGAAAATTCAAAAGAGATTGCCGACCTTTTAGATTGATTTTAATTCGGCTTGTCAACATGACAAACGTTTAATAAAAAATTTGCATAAAGTTGCAAAATTTATATACAAAACAAAAAAAATGTGTTATAATAAAAAAAAGGAAAGAGTAAAAGCATGCTTTTTCTAAAAAACGGAGGTATTTACCATGGCATACAAAATTACTGACGCTTGCATTAACTGTGGCGCTTGCGCAGAAGCTTGCCCCGTAGCAGCTATTTCAGCAGGTGCTGACGCTTACGTTATCGACGCTGATACTTGTATCGGTTGTGGCGCATGTGCAGCAACTTGTCCTGTTGGCGCACCTGTAGAAGAGTAAGTCTTAAAAGCAAATTAAACAACTTTATGGCGTAGCATAAAATTTGCTACGCCATAATTTTTAAGGGTTTATAAACTTCGTTACGCGTTGTTTCTGCAAGTGCTTGCCGACTAGGATGACCGACAAGGTCTATCCTATCCGTAAAAGTCTTACGAGCCTTGGCTAACTCGCATCTAAGCCTTTAAATACTTTAAAGTCTTATATACTTCGTTATGCGTTGTTTCTGCAAGTGTTTGCCGACTAGAATGACCGATAAGGTCTATCCTATCCGTCAACCCCTTGCGAGCCTCGCCTACCTCGCATCTAAGCCTTTAAATGCTACTCGATAGGGGTATAGAAAAACACGTCTGCAACGTCACGTTGCTCTATCCTATCCGTCAACCCCTTACGAGCCTTGGCAAACTCGCATAAAAAATTAAAATTAGTTTAAAATTTCTACGATTATGATTTTAAAAGAAAACGAAACCTTAGAAGACCTTTTAATAGACGGTCTAAAAATAATTCAAAATAAAAGTTTATATCGTTTTTCAAGTGACGCGGTTTTATTATCCCGTTTTGCGTCGTTTAAAAAAGGGGACGTAGTGGCTGATTTTTGCGCGGGTAGTGGAATAGTCGGCTTGCATTATTACGCCCTAAATAAAGGTGTTTTAAGAGTTGACGGCTACGAAATTCAAGCCGAACTTGCCGATACCTTTCAAAGAACAATCGAGTATAATAATTTGCAAGACAAAATCTTTTGCTACAATATGCCTATTCAAGAAATTTCCAAGCAAAAAAACGACGGATATTCTTTGATTTTATGCAATCCACCGTACAAAAAGAAAAATTCAGGTGGAACAAACCCCGAAGGGCATATCGCCGTTTGCCGACACGAGATAGCCGTTACGTTAGAAGAAATAATTTCTATTGCGTACAAAAAACTTAAAGTCGGCGGTAGGTTTTGTATGTGCCAACGCGTTGAAAGGTTGACAGACGCCTTATCGCTTATGCGCCAGTATAAAATCGAACCGTATAAACTGCAATTTGTAACGAGCGGTCAAAACCCAAAACCGTATTTGTTTTTGGTTGAAGGGGTAAAATGTGTTACCCGTCAACTTACCGTTTTAGAAACTATAAATAATTAAGGAAAGACTATGCTTTATTTTGTATCTACTCCCGTGGGGAACTTAAAAGATATAACGCTTAGGGCGTTAGAAGTTTTAAAAAGCGTAGATTTAATCGCTTGCGAAGACACGAGAACGTCGCTAAAACTTTTAAATCATTACGAGATAAAAAAACCGTTAATTTCATATCATAAATTTAACGAAAAAGTAGCGGGTGAAAAACTTTTAGAAGAGTTAAAGTCGGGAAAAGACGTAGCGCTTATAACCGACGCAGGCACGCCCGTTATTTCAGATCCGGGCAACGTCCTTTGTAAAATGCTCATTGAAAACGGCGTAGAATATACGGTTGTTCCAGGGGCAACGGCGTTTGTTCCCGCTCTTTTGCTATCGGGTATGGATGCGTCTAAATTTTGTTTTATAGGCTTTTTGCCCGAAAAGAAAAAGGACGTAGAACAAGTTTTGGAAAAGTATAAAAACTTAGATTGCACTTTAATTTTTTATTGCGCTCCTCACGACGTTAAAAAAACGGTTGAAGTTTTACACCTATATCTAGGCGATAGAAACGCCGTCGCCGTCAAAGAAATTACAAAGTTACACGAAAGGGCTATAAGGTTTAACCTTTCAGACGGCTACGTAGAAGAAAATCCAAGGGGTGAATTCGTAATTTTGGTAGAAGGCGCAACGGAGCGGGAAAACCCAAACCTTTCCCTTTCTATAAAAGACCATATCAAATTATACGTAGATAGGGGTTTTAGCAATATGGACGCTGTAAAGCAGGTGGCTAAAGAAAGGAAGTTGCCAAAGTCGGAAGTCTATAAACACTCTATTGAATAAACGTTTGTAAAAATGCATAATTATTCATAATATTTATGTATAATGCATAAAAATAAAAAATAATACAAAAATTTTAAGAAATTATGCAAAAACATTTGACATATATTCATTGAAATGTTAATATATGCAAGGCTTAAAGAGCCCCCGTTTTTTATAGCAAAAAAACGGGGGCTAAATATATGTCAAGGAAAGCGCAATGAAAAAAATTACAACGTTAGTATTATGCGTATTTATAATTTGCAGTTTTTTGTTTGTGGGGGTGTCGTGCGATAAAAAGCAACCTACCGCGTTTAAACTTATAGACGTAAAACTGACTGATGAAAATTACGCGATAGCAATCGGTAAAGGTAAAACTGAACTTAAAAATCAAATAAACAACGCTTTGGCGGAAATTGACGTTGATGCGATAATTGAAAAATATCAAGATATGGAGTCGGTAGAAAAAGGGTATGATATTCCAAACAGCGCCGACGGTATTGAAAATCCGCTTATCGTTGCAACAAACGCCGAATTTGCCCCGTTTGAATATAAAAAGGGCGCTCAATATTTTGGTATTGACGTTGAGATAGCCGTTGCGCTTGCCGAAAAACTTGGCAAAACTCTCGTTTTGGTAAATATGAATTTCGACGCTATAATAACTTCGGTTGCAGGCGTTAATATGGACGAAGGCGTTTCTAACGACGGTTACGACGCCTACACCCATTGCGATATAGGAATTGCAGGGCTTTCAGTTACCGAAGAGCGACTTGACAGCGTTGATTTTACAAATACTTATTTTAAATCTTCGCAAGTTTTAATCGTGAACGAAAACGACGTTACGTTTGACGAGTGTAAAACTTTAAGTGGCGTAGAAACCTTGCTCGCAGGGTTTAGTAATAAAAAAATAGGCTCGCAAAGCGGAACTACGGGCGAGTATTATATAAAAGGTTCGGGCGACTGGCTTAAGGGCTTTTCAAATATTACTTTTAAGGGTTATTCGTCGCACTCCCTTGCCGTACAAGACTTGATAAACGGCAATATTGATTTTGTTATTTCAGATTACGAAACGGCAAAAGCGGTGGTTGCAAGTTACGACGTAAACGCTAATATGAGATGGCAAAAATTCGTCAAATTTTTCTTTACTTATAAAGGATATTTAGACGTTGTCGACGGGCTTAAAAACACCCTTATAATAGCGTTTTTAGGTCTTATTATCGGTATAGTTATAGGAACTGTGATAGCGTCTATTAAAATAATCCCTTACAAAAATTTCTTTCAAAAAGTTCTTTCTTCAATCGGCGACTTTTACGTGTGGTTATTTAGGGGAACGCCTATTGCAGTTCAACTTCTTTTAATTTATTACGTTGCTTTACCGCTTATGGGGTTAAAGGTGAGTTCAATTATCGTCGCTATAATAACTTACGGCTTAAACAGTGGCGCTTACGTTTCTGAAATTATGCGTAGCGGTCTTTCGTCGGTTGACGGCGGACAGATGGAGGCAGGTAGGGCGCTCGGTTTAAGTTATGGAAAGACGATGTTTAAAATAGTAATTCCGCAAGCGATAAAAAACATTTTGCCAACGCTTGGCAACGAGTTTATCGCGCTACTTAAAGAGACGTCTGTGGTGGGTTTTATAGCCGTAACCGATATAACCAAGGCCTTTCAGTCTATTGCTGGCGGTTCGTACGAATACGTAATTCCGTATTGTGTGTTGGCGATTTGCTATCTCGTTTTAGTAAGTGGGGTTACGCTTGCCGTAAAACTAATGGAAAAGAGGTTTAAAAAAAGTGATAGAAGTTGTTAATCTTGAAAAATCGTTTGGGGATAAAAAGGTTTTAGACGGAATAAATCTTTCGGTAAAAGAAGGCGAAAGGGTGGTAATTATCGGCACGTCGGGTAGTGGTAAAAGTACGCTTTTAAGGTGTTTAAATTGCTTAGAAGACCCTACGGGTGGCGCTATTTATTTCGGTGGAGAGAACATTGCCGACTTTAAAGTCGATATAAATAAACATAGGCGACATATCGGCATGGTTTTTCAGCAGTTTAATCTTTTTAATAATAAAACCGTAAAAAAGAATATAACCTTAGTGCCTATTGTTTGCGGACTTGAAAATTATCGCAAGTCAAAACGCAAGAACTTTTTCATAACTTTAAGCAATGTGTTTAAAAGCAAAGCCAAAAAGCAAAGTCTTATACCCATAACCGAAACCCCTGCCGAAATCAAGCGAAAAGCCGACGAAAAAGCCGACGAATTACTTAAAAGAATAGGGCTTTTCGATAAAAAAGACGATTATCCGTCCACTTTATCGGGCGGACAAAAGCAGAGAATTGCAATAGTTAGAGCGCTTGCAATGAACCCCAAAGTTATGCTTTTCGACGAGCCTACTTCGGCGCTTGATCCCGAAATGGTAGGAGAAGTTTTGTCGCTAATAAAAGAAGTGGCAAACGAAGGTATGACTATGGTTATCGTAACTCACGAAATGGGTTTTGCAAGAGAAGTCGCAACGAAAGTTTTATTCGTTGACGAAGGCAAAATAGTGGAAAGCGCTCCCCCCGAAGAGTTTTTTACAAATCCAAAATCAGAAAGGCTTAAAGAGTTTTTGTCGAAAGTGTTGTAATCGTTAAAAACTGTAGTAATTTTGATAGAAAATATGTAATAATCGTCTAAAAGTATTGACAAAATTTAAAAGATAAATTATACTATTACTATCTATTATTATAGGGGTATGCTATGAAAAAGAGAATTTTAGCAATATTATCAATATTGATTATAGCAATGCTTACCTTCGCATCGTGTAACGTGGTTAAAGACAAAACTTACGATGCTACAAGTAGCGATTACTTTAATTTTGTAGAAAGAGATGACGGAACTTACGCAATTTCTTTAAAAGACGGGGCTGAACTCCCTGCAAAAGTATATCTTCCCGTTAATTATAACGGAGTTGACGTAACTGCCGTTGCTGACGCCGGCTTTAAGAGCAATTCAAAAATTACCGAATTGACGATTCCCGTTGGATACGAGGTTATTGGCGAAGATGCGTTTGCTTATTGTGCAAATCTCAAAACTGTAAAAATTGCAACTTTGGGAACGGGCGTAGAGCGTAGGCTCGTAGTTAAATACGGCGCTTTTAGGGGATGTAGCAATATCATAGATTTGAAAGTTGGTTCGTCGGTTAAGGTTATCGAAGGATACGCTTTCTACGAAACGAAAATTTCTTCGATTTCTCTTACTAAAGTGGAAAAACTCGGCGTTTGCGCGTTCGGTCTTTGTACGTCGCTTAAAAACGTGTTTATCCCTGCAACGCTTACGGATATTCATGAAAGGGCGTTTGAAAACAGCAACTTGGTTACGTTTGCGGTAGCCGACGGAAATGCAGTTTATAAAGCGGTTGACGGTAAACTTGAAAGAAAATAAGATGGAAAATTAAATTAAGCCACACAAAAGTGTGGCTTGTTTTTTCCGCAAAATGCAAAGGAGATAATATGGAATACGATTTTTTCGCATATCTTAGCAGAATGAAATACATAAAACGCTGGGCGCTTATGCGTTCTACCGTTGACGAAAATATAAAAGAGCACAGTTGGGACGTCGCAGTAATAGCCCACGCGCTTTGCCTTATCGAAAATAAAATTTACGGTGGAAAGGTTGACGAATACAAGGTTTTAAGTTACGCCATGTATCACGAAACGGGCGAAGTTATAACTGGCGACTTGCCAACTCCGATAAAGTATTTTAACGCGCAAATAAATTCAGCGTACAAAGATTTGGAAAGGCAAGCCGAAGAAAAACTTTTGGCAAAACTCCCCGAAGAATTAAAGCAAGCCTATACTGAATTTGTAATACACGACGAAAATTCTATTGAGTATAAAATAATGAAATGCGCGGATAAATTGTCTGCGTATATAAAGTGTATCGACGAGTTAAAGTGCGGAAATAAAGAATTTGCCAAGGCAAAAACCACCATAGGAAAAACTTTAAAAAATACGGGGCTTAAAAGCGTTGACTATTTTATAAAAAACATTTTGCCGTCGTTTGAAAAAACTTTAGACGAACTTGACTTTGACAACGTATAATCTACTAAAGTAAAGGCAATAATGCTTTTAGGAGGTGGATTTATGACTAAACTTAATCCAGGCGATAACGCGCCAAAGAGTGGAACTTACGCAATTTTAGACGGTAAAGGTAAAAAAATCGGTACTGTCGAAGTGAAAAAGGGTAACAGAATGCCCCCAACGCAAAGTTCTGAATATTGTTACCAATTTGAAGAATAACAAAACACGCCTTAAAAACAGCCGTTTTTAAGGCGTGTTTTTATATTTATTTGACAAGAAAAAGATTAAATGTTATAATAATTTTACAATTCAATAAGGTTACGAGTTGTTTTGCGTTGCAAAGCAGAGAGCAGGGGAAGTGCGGTGAAAATCCGTCGCAACAGCCATTACCGTAAAGTCGGATAGCCTGTCGCAACTTAAAATATTTCTTGGGCGTATGAAGAAGACTAAGCGATACTGCGTATCGTTTATTTACCTATGCTCAAAAGAGTATAGGTTTTTTTATTTTTGGCTCTATCACAACTCGTGACTGATATTTAAAGGGTTATCTACTTCGCACACCTTCGTTTACTGTTTCGCCCTCAAAACCTTGGTGACCAACAAGGTCTACCAAGTCTTTTTGGGCTCACGAGCCTCGGTGTGCTCGTATCTAAGCCTTTAACAAGTTAAAGGTTTATCTACTTCGCAATACTAGTCTTTTTACGGC
>JAFQMD010000003.1 GCA_017396365.1 Clostridia bacterium
GCCGTAAAAAGACTAGTATTGCGAAGTAGATAAACCTTTAACTTGTTAAAGGCTTAGATACGAGCACACCGAGGCTCGTGAGCCCAAAAAGACTTGGTAGACCTTGTTGGTCACCAAGGTTTTGAGGGCGAAACAGTAAACAAAGGTGTGCGAAGTAGATAAACCTTTAAATATCAGTCACGAGTTGTGATAGAGCCTTAACTATAAAAAAAAACCGTTGCGTGAACGCAACGGTTACGCTATTAAATTTTAGTTTGCTAAAACTGCCGTAAGCAATATGTTTAAAAAATAGGTTACGACGGGTAAAGCTGTAAAAATCGCAAAAAATACGATAGAACTTTTTGCTAAATAAGTCTTTCTCTTTACAATCGATATAATAAGCCCAACAAGCGACACGACGAAACTCGCCCCAAAAGAAAAGGCGAAATACGTTATTGAAATTATCAAATAAACTGCAATTACAAGACCGTTTTCAGCCTTGTCTTTTATAACTGAACTCAGCATTATAAAAAGAAAGATTAACGCGAGCAAATAAACTGCTACTGAAATTATTTTAAGCGGAATAAGTTTTAACTGCTTTTTTTGTTCGGTTTTAATTATATCTTCCATATTTCCCTCCTATACGTATTATACCATCTTAACAGTATTTTTGTCAATACCTAATAATTTTATACTCGTTTTTATTAAAAGTCGCTCTATAAGTCGATTATTTTGAGTTTAGATAAAAATTAAGGTTTCCTACCAACAAGGTAGGAAACCTTTTTAACATCTTTTATATCTTTTGTAGTAACACTTTTTACAATCGGGTTTTTTAGGTGGTGAATAATCGCAATGAGCGTCTCGCCCGCACGGCAAAACGGGTTTTATCGGTTGTTTTGGGTTTAAATTTTCACATGCTTTGCCGATTGCTATACCTACTAAAATTCCGATTGCCAACTCGCAATTTTTCATAAGTAACTCTCCTTAACGAAGATATTATATCTTATGAAAAACACTTGCAAAAAGTTCCCTTTTATATAAACTGTAAAACGTCAACAAGCACGGCAAACGCCAAGATAAATATAAGCCCTATTCCGTGGATAATTCCTTCTATCTTTCGATTGATAGGCTTTTTCCTTATCCACTCGATAATACAAAATACTATTCTTGAACCGTCTAACGCAGGTATCGGTAAAAGATTGAAAACGGCAAGGTTTACGCCTATTAAAGCGGCGATTTCAAAGGCTAAAATAGGGTTAAACGCAATAATTTTGGTAGTCGTTACGATAGTAGTTACAGTTCCGCCGACGGCGTTTAAACCGATTGCGCCCGTTATCATTTGACCGAGCGATTGAAGTACCATTCCGCCTATTTTGAAAGAATATTCAAAAGAATGTCCGAGCGTTGTAAAAAAGCCTAATCTTTGATGGTCGGTTATCGTATAATACCCCATAGATATAGAGTTTATACCAAAATATTCCATTACGGCGTCTTCGTCGGTTTTATCTACTTCTTCCCACGCTTTATCAAATTCAATCATTACGGGAACGGACGTTTCAAAGCCGACGCGCCCTACCCAAAGGGTTATTACGTCGCCTTCTTTTTTGTCTTTTATAGCGTTTATAAAGTCGCTGTAGGTAAATAAAAACTCTTCAAAATCGTGATAGGTTTCATCTTCGCCTATGCCCCTATCGACGAGTTTTTTAATGTAGTCGTCCTGCATAAACCACTTACTTTCGCCTACGTCAAGCATCATAGTCGAGCCTATGCCGAGCGCTTTATACGCCTTATCTACCATAGTGATATTTTTACACTCAACGTCGCATCTGAGTTTTACAGGCACGTTATTTATCTGCTTTCCACCGCGCAAAACGTCAACGTAGACGATTTCGCCTTGTTTTTTGTGGTTTAACGCCGATATAAAATCGGTAGTTATATAAATATTCGTCTTATCTTTTTTCTCGGAATTTTTTATGGAAAGAATAATATCGTTATCTTCAAGCGTATATCCGCTATACGCTGGGTCGTCTATAAAAAGCCCACCGCCAACTACCGACTGCCCCATAAAGCCCATTGAACAAATTATAATAAGAAGGGCTAAAATATAGTTCATCGTTGCGCCGGCAAGAAGTACGAGTATTCTTTGCCAAGGTTTTTTATTATTGAAAGCGTTTGGGTCTTCGCCGTCGGCGTCTTCACCCTCGAACGCGCAAAATCCGCCTACGGGAAGGGCGCGAATTGAAAACTGTTCTCCGCTTTTTAACTGCCTTTTGTAAATTGCAGGCCCCATGCCGATTGCGAATTCGTATATTTTAAATTTGAAAATTTTACCTACTATATAATGACCGAACTCGTGCACGGTTATCATTATCATTAAGATTAGTAGCGCGCCTACGACACCGCCTATGGTTGCCATTACGGACGCAAAACTCAATAAATTTACAATCACTTTAAATCTCCGTATTTTTCATAAATGAGCCTTCTTGCAGTCGCGTCGGTATAAAGAAGACTCTCTTTGGTTACTTTCATCCTTTCGGTTTTATCTAACACGTAAGAAATAGCGTCGGATATATCGTAAAATCCTATTCTATCTTGAAGATAAAGCCCTACCGCCGCCTCGTTAGCGGCGTTCATTGCGCAAGAATAATTATCCCCGATTTTGAAAGATTTTAAAGCAAGGTCAAAACAAGGATATTTTTCGACGTCGATTTTACCGAAAGTCAAACTCTTACCTGCTAAATCTAAAAACGGAACGTCAGTTTTTAGCCTTTCGGGATAAGTTAGAGCAAGTTGAATAGGAATTTCCATAGACGGAAAACCGAGTTGCGCCATAATCGCGCCGTCGTCAAATTCTACCATAGAGTGAATTATGCTTTCGGGGTGAACTATCGCCTCTACCTTTTCAAGCGGAGCGCTATACAAATGACACGCCTCGATAACTTCTAAACCCTTGTTTAACAAAGTCGCGCAGTCAACGGTAATTTTTTGCCCCATCATCCAGTTAGGATGCTTTAACGCCTCGCTCGCTTTAAGATTTTTTATCTGTTCTTTCGTATAATTTCTAAACGCGCCGCCACTTGCGGTTAAAATGAGTTTTTTAAATTTAGCGTTTAAGTCGAAATTTAAACATTGAAAAATCGCCGAGTGCTCGCTATCTACGGGAATAAGCCTTACGCCCTTTTCCTTTACGGCTTTCATAACGATATTTCCGCCTGCAACTAAGGTTTCTTTGTTTGCAAGAGCAATATCCTTGCCCATTTCTATCGCTTCTAAAACGGGGGCGAGCCCTGCAAAACCCGAAACGGCAACCATTACGATATCGCAATCCTCACAAATTGCGTGGAGCATTGCGTTCTCGCCCGTATAAAGCGTGGTTTCGCTTGGAATCTCAGTTAATTTTTGCGCCGAAGTAGGATCGCTTAAACATGCGATTTTCGGTTTAAATTCATTTATTTGTTTTTGAAAAAGTTGGTAAGACGAGTTTGCCGAAAGCGAGACTATTTGAAATTTGTCGCTATGGCGAGCAACAGTGCTGAGCACCTGCCTACCGATAGAACCCGTACTGCCTAAGAGAGCAATTTTTAACATAACTTCCCTTTAAAAATATTGCTCACGGGACTTAATAGTCGTGAGCAGTTATTTTCTATAAAATAATTTATTCAATATTTAAAATTTTTATACCGCAAGAGCCATCATTGGCAATACTGCGCAAAACAAAAACGCAACGAGCGGAGCGGAAAACAAAAGTCCGTCTATTCTATCCATAACTCCACCGTGTCCGGGTAAAAGCTTACCCATATCTTTTACGTCGAGTTTTCTTTTCATAAGGCTTTCAACAAGGTCGCCAAGAATTGTCAAAAGCGAGCCTAAAAGCCCTACGACTGCATACGCAACTATTTCTTTCCACATTGCGTCAAAGATATGCGTTGACGAAGAATAGAACACCACGCAAACCAAAATCGAAGCGATTACACCACCGACAAGTCCGCCTATAGCACCGCTAACCGTCTTATTTGGGCTAATGTTAGGGCAAAGTTTTTTACCTTTAAATAAACTTCCTACAAAGTACGCCATAACGTCGGCTGCTGGACTTACCGCAAAGGCAAGCACGAGCGCTGAAAACGGCGCTAAGTGGTTTACCGCAACTAAACACACCAAAAGCCCCGACGGATAAACCATTGACAAAAAGGTAAGACCTATTCCCTCAATAGTAACGTCGTCGTAGTAAGGAACTGAAACGGCTAAAACCAAAAGCATTGCTAAAATGGTTATAACTACCGCCCATTCAATACCGAAAAGCGACATCATAGGGAAAAGTATTATAGGATATAAAACGTTGATTATTCTATGCGGACGAATAATTTTCTTTTCAAAAACACGGAGTATTTCATTTGCTCCGAGCGAGCCCATAATAAGTAGCAATATATCGAATAGGAGCATACCTAAATCTACGGGGTGTTTGCTTACTGCCGTACTTATTATGACAAGGTCGGAAAAAACCGCCTTAAGCACGAAAAATAGCACCCATACTCCTGCTATTATAAGCCCTGTTATCGTTCTTTTAAGCATTTTCTATACCACCAAATCTTCTTTTTCTACCATAGAACCAGTCTAAGGCTTTTTTCGTTTCTTCCTTATTGAAATCCGGCCACAAAACGTCGGTGAAATAGAACTCGGCGTAAGCGCATTGCCATAAGAAAAAATTTGAAAGGCGCTTTTCCCCACTCGTCCTTACTACGAGGTCGATATCGGGCAAACCCTTTGTATATAAATTGTTTGAAATATCTTCTTCGGATATTTCGCCTTGCTTATCTTTTAAAAGGTTAACGGCGCGAACAATCTCGTTTCTTGAACCGTAGTTTAACGCAATGTTTAAAACGTGCTCAGTAAAATGGGCTGTATCCGCCATGAGTTTTTCGCACCTTTCTCTAAGGGTTTTGCTAATGGGCGTCAAATCGCCTGAAATTAAAAGGCGAGACTTTTTTTCAAAGAGTTTTTTGGAGTATTTTTTTAGAAAAGTGCTGAGAAGGTCGAAAATCGCGTCGATTTCTTCCTTTGGTCTTGACCAGTTTTCAGTAGAAAACGCGTATAGACTTACGACTTCAACTCCGCTGTCAAAACACTCTTCCAAAACGCCGATAATAGCGTCCGCTCCCTTTTTATGACCGAAAGTTCTGGGTTTGTTTCTTCTTTTTGCCCATCTTCCGTTTCCGTCCATTATAAACCCTACGTGACGGAGTTTTTTATCTTCACTACTTGGCATTATACGGTAAGAACTTCCTTTTCTTTTTCCGCAGTAATTTTTTCAACGCCGTCGATAGCCTTTGAAACAGTCTTTTCAAAATCTGCTTCGTAAGCGCTATATTCGTCGTCTGTCATTTCCTTTGCCTTGTTCATCTTTTTAAGAGTGTCTAAACAATCTCTTCTAACGTTTCTAATAGCAACTTTAGCGTCTTCGCTCATTCTCTTAACTTGCTTTACGATATCTTTTCTTCTCTCTTCGGTAAGAGTTGGGAAAACGAGCCTAATAACGTTACCGTCGTTAGTAGGATTGATGCCGATATCAGAAACTTGAATAGCCTTTTCGATAGTTTTAAGTAAAGACTTATCCCACGGAGAAATAACCAAGCATTGACCGTCTTGAACGGAAATATTTCCCACTTGGTTTATTGGCGACAATTCGCCGTAATAATCTACTCTAACTTTGTCTAAAACGTGTGGGTTTGCTCTTCCCGCTCTGATTGAAGAAAGATCCGAACGGAAAACGTCGGTAGTTTTTTGAAGCCTTTCCTCTGCTTCCATTATTATCATTTCAACTTTTTCTATATCAAGTGCCATAATTTTTCTCCCTATATTTTATTCAATATAACTTTATATATTGTAATTTACATTATTATATATTATTTTCTTGCAAAAATCAATATCGTTTATAAAAATCTCACGATTTTTTTACTTAGGTAGGAACAAGCCATACCTTAATATACGACCGTTCCCGCCATATCGCCCGTTACGGCGTCGATTATCGAACTTTCGCCGTCTAAACCGAACGCGTGAATTTTAAGTCCGTTTTCTTTACACATTATAACGGCTGACGTATCGAGCGCTTTAAGTCCTAAATTTACGTATTCGTCGTAGGAGAGAGAATCGAACTTTTTAGCGTTTGGATTAGTCTTTGGATCGCTATCGTAAATGCCGTCGATATTCTTTGCGAGTAAAAGCGCGTCTGCTTTAATTTCAACCGCTCTAAGCGCCGCGCCCGTGTCGGTTGTAAAGTAAGGGTTTCCCGTTCCGCCACCAAAAACTACGACTTTACCCTCTTTTAAATATCTGTCGGCAACTTTATAGTTAAACGGCTCTCCTATTCCACTTATTAACATTGAAGTTAAAACCCTTGCCTCTACGCCTTCTTTTTCAATGGCGTCGCAAACTGCCAAAGCGTTTATAACCGTTGCAAGCATTCCCATATAATCTGCAGTCGTCCTATCCATTTCGTCGCCCTGTCTTCCACGCCAAAAGTTACCGCCGCCAACAACTACGCCGACGCCAACGCCGAGTTTTGCAACCGACGCAATTTGTTTTGCAACGGCTTTAAGTTCTTTAACGTCATAGCCGTGACCTTTGTCGCCTGAAAGGGCTTCTCCGCTTATTTTAAGTAAAACTCTATTATATTTTGCTTGCATAATTTCTCTCCTTATCATATCGTGTTAAAAAAAGGGGGCGAAACGTATCGCCCCCCAAAATAACTTTAACTATTTAGGGGTAGCAAAATGCTTATCCCTTATTATTTTTTCATTGCGTCAACTTGCGCTTGAATTTCGTCAGCGAAGTTTTCTGCTTTCTTTTGAAGACCTTCGCCCATTTCGTAACGAACGAATCTTCTTACAGAAATCTTTTCGCCGATAGTTGCGGTTGCTTCAACAACGACTTGTTCAATAGTCTTGTCTGGATCTTTAACAAACTTTTGGCAAAGGAGACAGTTGTCTTCGTAGAAAGACTTAATTCTTCCTTCAACCATTTTATCAACGATTTTTTCAGGCTTGCCTTCTTCTAATGCTTGAGCGCGAAGAATTGCCTTTTCCTTTTCGATAACGTCTGCAGGAACGTCTTCTTTAGAAACGTAAGATGGGTTAGATGCAGCAATGTGTAAAGCGATATCGTGTACTATTGCCTTGAACATATCGCCTTTAGCAACGAAGTCGGTTTCGCAGTTTACTTCTAAAAGTACGCCAACTCTACCACCCATGTGGATATAACTGTCAACGATACCTTCAGCAGCGATTCTTCCTGCTTTTTTAGCAGCCTTTGCAATACCTTTTTCTCTAAGGTAATCTACTGCTTTTTCCATATCGCCGTCGCATTCAACTAAAGCGTTTTTGCAGTCCATCATGCCTGCGCCGGTTCTTTCTCTTAAAGTCTTAACGTCTTGTGCGGTAAAATTCATAATTTTTCTCCTTATATGCGTTATAAATTAGGTTTTGCCACCGATTATGCTTCTTCAGCAGGAGCAACTTCTTCTTCAACAAGTGCTTCTTCTGCCACAGGAGCGTCGTCTTCAACGTTACGTCTAACAGCGTCTTCGCCTTGCTTTGCTTCGATAACTGCGTCTGCAATGATTGAAGCGATAAGTTTTACGGCTCTGATTGCGTCGTCGTTACCAGAAATTACGTAATCAACGAGATCAGGATCACAGTTAGTATCGGTAATAGCAACTACTGGAATACCGAGTTTTCTTGCTTCTTTAACAGCGTTTATTTCGTTGTTAGGGTCAACTACGAACATTACGCCAGGGATACCTTTCATTTCTCTGATACCGCCAAGGTTGTATAAAAGCTTGTCTCTTTCTGCTTTAAGACCTAAAACTTCTTTCTTTGGAAGAAGGTCGAATTCGCCCGTCTTTTCCATGTTGTCGAGTTTGTTAAGTCTGTCAATTCTCGTTCTAATAGTCTTGAAGTTAGTAAGCGTACCGCCAAGCCAACGAGAATTTACGTAATACATTCCGCATCTTTCAGCCTCTTGTTGAATTGCTTCTTGCGCTTGCTTTTTCGTACCAACGAATAAAACGGTCTTGTCTGCTTTTACTGCGTCAACTACGAATTTGTACGCTTCTTCAACAAGGTCAACCGTAATTTGAAGGTCGATAATGTGAATACCGTTTCTTTCGCCGTAGATGTACTTTTTCATCTTGGGGTTCCATCTTCTCGTTTGGTGACCGAAGTGCACGCCTGCTTCGAGAAGTTGCTTCATAGAAGTTACTGCCATAATTATTTCCTCCGTTATTCCTCCCCGAACTCCTTTTTTAGCGACTTTGACCGTTTCCGCTTAGTTTTTTTGAAACGGCACGAAGAGTCGCAAAGCCCGAGTGTGAATTTTATAGCCTACACATTTTAACATAACCTTTGCTTTTTGGCAAACGTTTTTTATATATTTTATATAAATTTATTATTTTTCTATTTTTAGTAAAAAGATTTGTATTTTTGTTGCTTACAAGAGTGATACTGCGCGCAAAACTACTGCCGACTCCGTGGGATTGAGCATAGTGAATATAAACGCTATGAGAAAAAGCGCGTTGAGTAAAAAACCTATCGTGCTCGTTATTAGCCCCGCGATTGAAAAACCGTCCGCTTTTACCGACATTCTTACAACCGATAAAACCAAGCCCATTATTGCTAAAACTATTGCCACTCCCATTAAGATAGACGAAAATATCGACGTTATCCCGAATATCATTGACACGACGCCAAGCGCGAAATATTTGCCCGTATCGCTCGTTTTGTTCCCGTTTTGAAAACCTTGCTTTACGCCAAAATTTACGTTTTGCGAATTGTCAAAATATCCGTTTTGCTCGGTCGCGTTATAGCCCTTTGGCAAAAAATCCTGCTCTTTTTTCTCGCTTTGAGTTTGGTTCTCGCTTTGAATCGGCGTTTGCGACGAGTTGCCGTTTATTCCTCCGCCAAAATCGTTAAAATAATTACTTCTATCTTGCCTTTCTCTTAAATTTTCGGGGACTTTTTGTTCGTCATTTTCTGCAAAAAAGTCGTCTATATGTTGATTATCATTGTTTTTCATTTTTATTTCTCCTTTTGGAAATCCTTTTGATTATATAGAGAGTTCCTGTCGGTAAAACCACCCCTACGCCTATGGCAATTACGATAACCGCCGTCGCGTTTAAATTTTTTATACCTGCTATTTTATACTCTTTGACCGTGGTAAATCCGTTCTCGTCGCCGTAAAAAACGTAAACGAACTTCTCAAATCCGTCAAATTTAGGTAAAGTCGTTTGTAAAAATTCCGTTCTTAATTTTATGACGTTATTCCCGTTAACTTTCGGCTTTGCTAATTTCTCTGCCTTTGGATTTAAAATTCTTTTTTCAGAATATAAAACGTAAGCGGTTTTTCCATAGTGGTCGCTGTCGAACGTCAACACGTGTCTGTTTCCGTTTTTTGCTACTATCCCCTCGTTTATTTTCGTGGCAAATTTAATTTCGGGTAAACCAATCTTTACCTTTATACCGCCGTTTGTAGTCGAGCCTAAATACTCAACGGTGATTTTACTGTTAGTTCCGTCCGAATAAGTTATGGCGTTTACCTTCTCTCCTTCGACGGCGCTTCCGTACGACGTATAACCCGCCTTGTCAAAAATCGTAGCGTAGCACGTTCCCATAGACGTTATTTGCTCTCTCTCTTCAATACCGCCGTTTAAAAGTTCTCTCCAAAAAGTAAAGACGCTTACCTCCTCAAAATAAGCGTTTCCACGCCAAGAACTGCCCGTTTCACCCTTAGAATTTAAATATCCGTTGTCTTCGTTTACTCTATAAACGATAACTCCTTCCGTTTGCGTGTTCGCGCGACTGCCCTCGCCAAGTTTTCTATATTCTATATAAAAACTCTCTCCCTTTTGGGCAAATTCGGGCAGAGTTATCTTGTAGGCAAGAGTTCCACCGTAATTTTCAGTCGGATACAAAACGTATTCGCCACTCTTTGAAATAGGCTGAACGTGAGATAATTCGCTTATCCAACCGAGTTTATATCTAACGTAAGAGAGCGAAAGATTAGGAACGTCCGTTTCCGTTCCACCCATAATATCAAACTCGCCGACGAATTCTTTTGCTCCATTCCTATAAAGGTCGGGCGCGCCAAGCGCGTGCATATATTCGTGGCAAAGCGTAGTCGTAAGCAACTTTTCACCGTTGAAAATAAAGGCGTAAGGTATAAAAATATAACTGTTAATCGACTTATCGCCCAACTTTACGTCTTTTAAAGCGGTTTCGTTACCCCCTAAATAATACACGGATGAAAGCCCTTCCCTATCTCCATAATAAGCCTTCGCTTGATGAGGCCAAAAGATATCGGTTTGATTTAGCCCAACGTTTAACTTGCTAAATACGACGGTTAAATTTTCAATCTCGTCGGTTTCTAAAAAACCTAACTTTTTTGCGTTTAACTTTTCTACAATCGCAGATAAAAGTTCTTGCTCTTTAAAAAACCTTTCGACAGACGGCTTACCGTTTAAATCTACTTCACCCGTATCTGAAAAAAGCCTGTTGTCGTAACCGTCGGGATTTACTTCTTGGTATTCGCCCGCTATAAAACTATACTCGTATTTAGGCATAAACATAGCGACTGAACCGCTTAATTTTACAGTTTCTACAAAAGTAGAATCGACCGTTTTTTTGCGGTTTGAATTTTTTAATATAAAGTTTTTTAGCCCGTTTTCATCAGTTATAAACGCTCTCTCTAAAACCGATTTTTGCTCGGCGTTGAAAAAGCCTTGCGTGTCGTCAAATTCTACGGTAACGACCAAGTTTACCTTCCTTTGTTCCTGTTTTTGACAACCACTTAAGTATAACGCCACGCAAAATAGCGATAACGATGCTATAAGGCACAAAATTTTCCTTTTCATACGAGTAATTTTACCACAACGCCCGTAAAATGACAATAATATAACTTAATTTTAATTAAAAACTTGATATTTTAAAACATATAGTTTATAATTTACGTATATAAACGGAGATAAATGGAGTTAATATGAATTTTTACGATTATTACGGCGACGGATATAACGTTGACGTTTTAAAACCCCGACTTGCAAAACTTTTAAACGCTTTTAGAAATATCGAAGGCGTTGACGCGGACTTTTTGTTTTCTTCGCCCGGAAGAGCCGAAATTTTAGGAAATCACACCGACCATAACCATGGAAAAGTGTTGGTTGCGTCGATTTCTTGCGACATTTTAGCCGCCGTTAAAAAAACCGACGACAATCAAATTAAAATTTGTTCGGAAGGTTATTCGCCCATTATTATAGACCTTGCCGACACTACTCAAAAACAAAACGAAAAAGGCACTTCATCCGCTCTTGCAAGGGGTGTTGCGCACGCTATAAAAGATAGGGGCTTTACTATCGGCGGTTTTACAGCCTTTCTTACGAGCAACGTTTTTAAAGGCGCAGGCGTATCTTCGTCGGCGGCGTTTGAAGTATTAGTTGCAGAAATTTTTAACGTTTTATACTTAGACGGGCGTCTTTCTGCAGTTGACAAAGCCGTGATTTCACAGTATAGCGAAAACGTCTATTTTGGAAAACCTTGCGGACTTTTAGATCAATGCGGAATTGCTATCGGCTCACTTTCGGCGCTTGATTTTTGCGTTCCGACAAACCCTACGATACAAAAATACGACATGCCAAAAGGCTACTCGCTCGTTATAACAAACACGGGTGGCGACCACGCAAGCCTTACTTCTCACTACGCTGCAATAAGGAGCGAAATGGAATCAGTTGCAGGTGTTTTTGGTAAAAAAGTCCTCAGAGAAGTCGATTATCGCGAATTATTAGATAATATTCCGCTTGTGAGAAAATCGGTTTGCGACCGCGCAGTTTTAAGAGCAATGCACTTCTTTGAAGAAAATGAACGCGTTGAAAGGGCGTGCCTTGCGCTTAAAGACGGAAACGTCAAAGGCTTTTTAAACGCAGTAAACGAATCGGGGCTTTCAAGTTTGATAAGGCTTCAAAACTGCTCCGTTCCAAGCGAACTTTCCCAACCCGTCGTACTCGGAATTGAACTTTCGAGAAACATTATAAAAGACGGCGCTGTAAGAGTTCACGGCGGTGGATTTGCAGGTTCTATACTTGCAATCGTTAGCGACGGAGAAAGAGATTTTTACGTAAGTCAAATGGAAAAGGTTTTTGGAAAAGAAAACGTATTTACGGCGCACGTTAGACCAACGGGAACTGCCAAAATGGCATAACCTACTTTTTATGCGTTTTTTCGACTAAATCTTTAATAATTTTTAAAACCTAATAAAATATAATGAGAATTGCCAACGGCAATTCTTTTTTATTTTGGTAAAACTATGAAAAAACCTTTGAATTTTAAACTTTTATTTAAGTATTTTTTAACTTTCGTCGGGTATTTCTTTTTTAGTTTGCTCGACGGAAAGTTTTCCCCATTTTCTCTATCTTTGCTCACGGCGAATTTATACGTTGGCGTAAAAGCCCTGCCGTCGCTCGTTTTGTATTCGATACCGTTTTTACTGTCGCAAGATTTTCAAACGATTATAATAGGCGTTTTTGCAGGGCTTATAATTTGCTTTGCCTTTATAATTTACAAGCGGTACGGCAAAAAACCTTCTTTTGAAATCGTTGGGTATCTCGCAATAGCGCTTGCTCCATACTGCGCGTTTTCGCCGTCTTACCCTATCTATTTAAAACTCGCCTTTTCGGCAATTATAATATTATCTTGTTTTATTTTAAACACGGGCGCAAAAATTTGGCTAATTAAAGGGCTTAAATACAAACTCGGCTTAGACGACCTTTTTTGTTCGGCGTTTTTATTTATAGTTTGCGCGTACGGCGCGATAATCGCCTTCGGCGAAGACTTTTTCTTTGCCTTTTCGCTTTTAACGATACTATTTACCGCTTTTCTTCTCGAAAAATCTATGCCCGTTTTTTCGGCAATCTTACTTGCTTTCCCCATTTCATTATATAAATTAAACTTGACTTTTTTTGGAGTTTTTACGGTGGTTGCGCTCATAATTTGCGCCGTTTCAAGATATTCGAAACTCTTAACCGCAATAGCCGTCGCTCTGCTTTCTTTCGGCTTTTTCTTTATTCTACCAAACGCTTTTTCAAGCAGTTTACCACTTTATATTTTAACTTCGGCAAGTTGCGTCATATACCTTTTCTTCCCTGAAAAATTTGCGGAAAAATGGAAAACTCTTTTAAAGGTTCATCTAACCGACAACGTGGGCAGATATTCGGTAAACGTACATAGAAACGCCGTTGCGGGAAAATTATACGAGATGTCGGCAGTTTTTGACGAAATGGCGTCGTCGCTTAATAAAGTTGGAAGCGAAACCCCCGATAGAGATAAGTTCGCGCAAACTTTTGCCGACGAAATTTTAATTTCAGTATGTTCAAGGTGTAAAAACTATAACGAGTGTAGAAAACACTCTTTCCCGTCAGAGCCCGAACTTATAAAAATAACGGGATTTGCAATCGCCAAGGGTAAACTTAACTTAATAGACCTACCTAAACAGTTTTCTTTTAAATGTATTTGCCCCGAAGAAATTATAAAATTTACTAACAAATTAGTCGGTAGATACAACGTCGCTGAAGAAGAAAAACTCGCCCTTTTGCAAGGAAAAGATTTGGTTTTACGGCAAACGAAAGGCATATCGATAGCCCTTAAAGATTTAGCAAGTTCTCTAAATAAACAAATTGAGATAAGCGATAAAACCGAAGAGAAAATTATTGAAAATCTTTTAAAATGCGGTATAGCCGTAAAGGAAGTCGCAAAATTTTCGGGAGACGAAAGCGAAATAGTAATAACGTTGCCCTATAAAGACGTTTTTAATCCGCTTTTAACTAAAGCAGTTAGCGAAATAACAGGCTATAAGTCGATTATTAGCGAAAACAAGAGAATATCGGAAGAACTTTCGGTAATTACCGTAAAGCGTTCTCCCGATATGGACGCCGTTTTTGGAATTGCAAAAAAAGTAAAAGACGGTAAGAAAAAAAGCGGTGACACTCACTCTATAACTAAGATTACCGAGGGTAAATTTTTAGTTGCTTTAAACGACGGTATGGGTAGCGGAGAAAGGGCTAACGAGATTTCTTCAAGCGCAATTTCTTTAGTTGAAACTTTTTACAAGGCAGGGTTAAAATCAGAAACAGTACTGCCAATGGTAAACAAACTTCTTTCGTTTGGCGACGACGATAATTTTACCGCCCTTGACGTTGCAATCGTTGACCTTTTTTCTCTAAACGTAGATTTTATTAAAATAGGCTCTCCCTACTCTTTTATACTTACGAAAGATACGGTAAAAATTATTGAAGGCAACTCGTTACCGCTTGGTATTTTAGACGAAATGCGCCCAACGGTTTGTTCGTCTAAACTGTCAAGCGGAGACGTTATAATTTTACTTAGCGACGGCATTACCGACGCTTTTGCGTCTTCTTCCGATTTAATCGACTTTTTATCGTTACAGCGCGCTTTAAACCCCAAAACGCTTGCGGACAACATCTTAGAAAAGGCGCTTTACCTAAACGGAAACGTAGCAAAGGACGATATGACCGTGTTTTGCGTTAGAATTTTTAACCGCTGATAAAAACCAAAACCGCCGTTTTGCATTTTGCAAAACGGCGGTTTTTATCTTTAGTTTTTCTTTTGTAAACGGTTAGGCGTTTTGTTTTGCTTCGCTTTGAGAACCCGTTGGGTTTAAAATACTGTAACCGATATTTACCAAGTGATCGGCAACTCTTTCAAGCCCTGCAACCGCCGAGAAGAAATACGGACTGTGGTCCATAGCGCAATCGCCCGAAGCAAGTCTTGCAACGTGAGACGCGTTGAGTTTTCTCTTTAAAGCATCTACTTCGTTTTCTCTTGCGGTAAGAACGTCTAAACGCTCTGAACTCAAATTGTCAAAAGCGGTGATTGCTATATCAAACATTTCAAATACTTTTTGATACATTTCGGTAAGTTCATCCTTTGCCTTGTCCGAAAATGAAAGCCCTGCTTTTTTCATTTGAACGCCTATTTCATAGAAGTTTTCAGCGTGGTCGCCTATACGCTCTAAGTCGTTTAATACGTGGAAATAAGAGCCGATTATTCTTTCATCCGACACGTCAACGAGCGGAGAGAGTTTAATTAAATATTTCGTAGTTGCGGTGTTAGTAAAGTTTATAATCTTTTCAGTTTCGTAAATAACGTCGCCCAACTTTTCGTTACCCGTCTTTATCCCTTCCAACGACCTTTCAAGGTTTTCTTTAGCAAGAGTCGCCATATATTCAACTTCTTTTTTAACTTGCATCAAAGCGATTGAAGGAGATTTTAAAAGTCTGTCGTCAACGAATTTTAACTTTCTCTTTTCATCTTCTTTCACCTTGTCAGGAATTACCTTTTCAGCAATTTTAACGATTTGTTTTACAAACGGAAGTAATACGACCGTCAACAATACTTTATATACGATATGGAATATTGTAATTTGCCACATCGGATCTTGAATACCAGAAAGCCAACCTGCGATTACGCCTTTAAGCGGCCAAATAATCGCCGTAAAAATCGCCGTTCCCGCAACGTTCATCATAAGGTGCATAAACGCAGCGCGTTTAGCATTTACGCCTGCGCCAAGACTTGCGAGCGTAGAAGTAATACACGTACCTATCGTCGCTCCGAGAACTATAAACATTGCGCTATCAATACCTAAAACGCCCTCGCCTGCCATTATGATTACGATACCGGTTGCAGCCGACGACGACTGAACTATTGCCGTAAACACAATGCCAACGATAACTAAAAGTAACGGAAATTCAATAGCCTTAAAAAGATTTTGGAAAAACTCGGTAATTTCTTTACCGCCTTTAAACGCGCTACTCATAAGGTCAAGACCTACGAAAAGCACGCCGAGACCACATAAAATCATACCTATGTTCTTTATCTTTTCCTTTTTGATGAACATCATCATAACGCCGACGAAAGCAAGACACATCATAAATAAGTCAATGTCAAAACTCGAACCCGACAATGCGACGAGAGCGTTAGTAACCGTCGTACCGACGTTTGCGCCCATAATAATCGAACACGCTTGAACGAGAGTCATAATCCCTGCGTTTACAAAACCGATTACTATAACGCTGGTTGCCGACGACGACTGAATAATTGCCGTTGCGGCAATACCCGTGGCAACGCCGGCAAAACGGTTTGTTGAAATCGTACCGAGAAGGGCTTTCATACCCTTGCCCGCGCTCTTTTCCAAACCGTCGCTCATCATGTTCATACCTGCGATAAACACGCCGATGCCAGTTAAAAGAATTAAAATACTACCGAGCATAAATTTCTCCTTAAGTAAAACCCGTGAACGTAAATTTCACGCTATTTCAATTATAATTGATAAAATAATATTTTGTCAATCGTTTTTTTAGCGATAATTTTATGAGTTTTATACAGGTTTATTCGTAGAATTATTTATTTCCCGTTCTCCAAAATTTTAACTTTTTATCTTTAAAATTTACTACTTTTACGCGTTTTGATATTGACTACTGTGAATTTTGTAATAAAGCCCACGCTTTTTTATAAGTTCGCTATGATTGCCCTGCTCTACGATTTTACCGTTGTCAACGACTAAAATCACGTCGGCGTTTTCTATCGTTGAAAGCCTATGCGCAATGACGAAAGCCGTTCTTCCTTTCATTAAACTGTCCATAGTTTGCTGAATTAAAAGTTCGGTTCTCGTATCGACGTTGCTCGTAGCCTCGTCCAAAATAAGTATAGGTCTATCGGCAAGGTACGCCCTTGCAATCGTTAAAAGTTGCTTTTGACCACCGCTTACGTTTGCGCTGTCTTCGCTTATTATAGTTTGATAACCGTCGGGAAGAGAGTTTATAAAAGTATCGACGTGCGCCTTTTTTACTGCGTTTTCAACTTCTTCGTAAGTTGCCGTAGGTTTTCCGTACGCTACGTTTGAAAAAACGCTACCCGAAAACAAAACCGTATCTTGCAAGACCATGCCGAACGCTTTTCTAACTTCCGTTCGCGGAAGAGTGGATATGTCACGTCCGTCAACGAAAATTTTACCCTTTTGCGGATCGTAAAATCTCATAAGCAAATTGACAATCGTCGTCTTTCCGCCACCCGTCGGACCTACGATTGCTACCTTTTGCCCTGCCTTTACTTTGAGCGAAAACCCTTCTATAAGTCGTTTTTCGGGGGTGTATGAAAAATACACGTCGTCAAAAACGACTTCGCCCTTTATATTGGATAAGTTTTCAGACGACTCAAACTCTTGCATCTGTTCACCGTCTAAATATTCGTAAACTCTCTTTGACGACGCTATCGTAGATTGCATCATAGACATACCGCTTGCAATAGATTCGAGCGGACCTGAAAAGAGTTTTGTGTACATTATAAACGCGACGAGTTCGCCCGCGCTTACTACCTTATTGATTGCTAAATATCCGCCTATTATACAAATTGCGACGTACGCAAAATTGTTAATAAACGCAACTAACGGTTGCACTATCCCCGAAACTACGTAACCTTTTTGCACCTTTTGCATATCGTCGGTTATAAGTTGTTCGTAACGTTTATTTTGATGTTCTTCTAACGAAAAAACCTTTACGGTGTCAAAACCCGTTAAGTTTTCTTCGCAAAGGGCATAAACTTCTCCGTTTACCTTTCTCGCCTCGTCAAAGTGCTTTTCACTTTTCGAGGCTAAAATTCCCGAAAGTATTATCGAAATAGGAACGAAAACTACGACCGCCAAGGCGAGTAGGTAGTTTTCAAAAAAGATTATAACCGATATTACTACGAGTCTTATTACGCCGTTTATAATAACGCCGAAAATATCGTGGACTGAACCGCCCATTATGGAAACGTCGTTAGTCATTCTTGAAATAATCTCACCATTTGGCGTCGTATCGACTGTTTTGACGGGGATTTTTTCTATCTTTTTACTCATTTCAGTACGAATTCTGCAAGTAAAATGTCTCGTTACCGAATAGTTCATAATATAAGTAGTTAAAAGCCCCATTATCGCAACGCCTACGTAAACGACAGCCAAAAGTCCGACTTCTTGAAAAAACGCATTCCAGTCCAAGGGGATACCTTCGTTTACCAAATTATATACCCTGTCGGTTAGCCTACCTAAAAGATTTGGCGACGCCATAGATAAAAGTACGGAAAGTAAGGTTACAACCATTGCAGTTATAAGCCACCACGCAATAGGTTTCATATCTTTTATAAGGCGGACTATAACTTTTAACGCGCCACGGTAGTCGGTTTTTTGTTTTTTCTTTTTATCTTTCATTGTTTTCTATCCTCTCTACCGTCTCTTTTCCAAGTTGAGAAATGCATATTTCTCGATATATATCGCAACTTTTAATTAACTGCTCGTGATTTCCTTCGCCCACTATTTTACCGCCGTCTAAAACGTATATTTTATCGGCAAAAAGCGCCGTAGATACCCTTTGGGTTACGGTAATTTGAGTCTTTTTTTCAAGTCTTTTAGCAAGACTTTTCTTAATTTGGCTTTCCGTTAAAAAATCAAGAGCCGAAAAACTATCGTCAAAAACGTAAATATCCGCGTCTTTTACAACCGTCCTTGCCATATTTATCCTTTGTTTTTGCCCACCGCTCACGTTTTGTCCACCGCCTACTAAAAAATGCTCTATACCCTTTTCTTGCTCCAAAATAAAGGTCTCCATTTGGCAATCTTTTAAGGCGGTAAAAACGTCTTCGTCGGTAGCGTTGGGATTTCCCATTTTTACGTTTTCCTTTACAGTCCCTTCAAAAATCATAGGTTTTTGCAAGGCGACGGAAAAGCGCTTTCTAACTTCGGTTTTGGCAATCTTTGAATACTCTACTCCGTTTAATAAAATTTCGCCTTGCGTTGCTGAAGAAAGTCCCAAAAGCAGTCTGACAAGCGTCGTTTTTCCACTACCCGTTCCACCGATTATTGCAATCTTTTCACCTTGTCTTATATTCATTGAAAGATTATAGATAGCATCTTGTCTTGCTTTTGGATACCGAAAACTCACGTTTTTAAGTTCAATTTGACTTTCGCCAAAGCCAATTTGCTCTCCTGACAAAAGATTTTCGTCTTCTACGCTCGGCATTTGATGAATTTCGTTAATTCTATCTATCGAAACCTTTAATCTAGGTAGCCAAGAAATCGTCCACGTAAGATTTATAAGCGCGTTTGAAATAAGCGCGACGTATTGAACGATTGCAACTATATCGCCTGCCTTATCCAAAAGTCCGCTTTGAGCGCGCAACCCCCCAACCGCAACCATAATTACCGTCGCAACGTTTAAAAGTAGCATTGCTATCGGGTCGATATACCCACTTCTTACGTTGGCTTTTATCATATATTTGGACATCTCTTCGGTTGCAAATTTTGCCCTTTGATGTTCCTTTTCTTCGTTGTTAAACGCCCTTACTACTCTAAGCCCCGAAAGTCTTTCCCTAACGATTTTATTTTGTTCGTCAATGTATTTATCAGATTTTTCCCACATTTTATGCAAAGGTTTCATAACGATTAGCACTATAATTATAACGGGTGGAATAACGCACATAAATATAACTGACAAAACTCCGTCGGCTAAAAACGCCAAGACGGCAGAACCTATAAACATAATCGGAACGCTAACCACCGTATAAACGAGCGTATTTGCCACGCCTTCCATATTAAATATATCGTCGGTTACCCTTGTAAGTAGCCCCGACGGACCTATTTTTGCATACTGGTCGTAAGTTAAATCGTTTATCTTTTTAAAAGTTGCGTTGCATATATCTTTAGTAAAACCCGTCGTAAGCGCAGAATTATTTTTGTTAGCAACTAAACTGCTCGCAAGCGAAATTAGGGACAAAACAATCATGATTATCGAACTGTTTATTACCGACTTAAAATTGCCGTTTGCTATACCGTTGTCCACTATCTCGCTCATAACGTAAGGCATACATAGCAATAAAAACACTCCCAGCGCGTCGGTAATCGCGCTTATTATAAGCAATTTTTTATAAGGTTTTAAATATTTAAAAAGTAATTTCATCTAGTTCTCCTTTTATCCCCGAAAAAAAGGCGCGAGCATCCGTCGAATAACCCGACGCGCGCTCTCGCCTCAAGACGTAAAAAGCCCCGACTCCTAAAAGTCGGGGCGTCATAAATTTGCATACCAAATCTATGGCATTATGCCGTGATTTTTTCGGAGGCGTAAACGTGTTTCGTTAAGTTTTTGCTGTTTTTTACTAAAATATTTAACATTGTTTTACCTCCTTTTTTATTTTTCTTAATTATACCACCTTTTTATTTTCATTGTCAATTATTTTATATACTTGCTGTGTTTTTTATTTTTAATTTACCTTTATAAATAAGCCGTTTTTTGACTTTTTTATTAAAATACCAAATTAGGTATTGCATTTTTACGTTCTTTGTTATATAATATAGAGTGAAAATACGCCGTGAAAATATTACCACGGCAAAAGGAGGCATTCATGAAGAAACTTTTTACTACACTATTTGCTCTTATGCTTACTTTCTCTCTTTGTTTGTTTGCGACTTCTTGTCTTGTTGCGGACAATGAAGGAGAAAACGAGCCGTCTTCGGTTGAAGTCGCTTCCGTTCAAGAATTTTTAGATTCTATTAAGGACGGAGCGGAAATCTCTTTAGTCGCAGATTTGGAATTTGCAGAACTTTCCATCCCAGAAGACACGAAATTTACCGTTGACCTCGGAGGACACACTCTCTCTTTAGGCTTAAAGGAAGAAGGTAGACATCACTACCTCGACAACTACGGCGATTTAACCCTTAAAGGCGAAGGTACTATAAACGCAAGAGGCGTTCAAAACTTTGGCAAATTGACCATTGAAAACGGTTTAACCATTAACTCTGTTGACCAAAACGGTGGCGCTGCCGTTTGGAACGAAGGCGAACTTATTATAAACGGCGGTACGTTCAGAGCGCCACACGTTGGTTCTTCTACTGACGTTTCAGGACCGGGATGTTTAAACAACAACGGCGGTAACGCTACCATCAACGGCGGAACGTTCGTTTCAAACAACAACCGCACTTATTCAGTAATTTCTTCGGGTAACACCGTAATAAACGACGCTATAGTTATCGGCGTTCACGGCGCGCTTTCCGTTGAAGGTGGACACACGAGTGTTTTAGGCGGAACTTTTAACGCTTCTAACTATTACGCTTTATACGTTGCAGGCGAAGGCGAAGCGCAAGTTTTGGGAGGCTTTTTAAGCGGTGGATTAAAAGACGTTAGAGTAGAAAGCGATTCTTACGCTTTTATTGGTCGTAACGTTTCTCTTGGAAAAGGCTCTATTTACGGCAACGTTGTAACTGAAGTTCTCGTTTCTAACGTAGAAGAGTTTACAAACGCTATTGCTGATAAAAACTGTATCGTTTTAAACGCTGATTTAGAAGTTGCTCAAGTAACCGTTCCTGAAAACGTAACTTTAATTATCGATCTTAACAAACACACAATCACAACTACTCTTCAAACAGAAGGAAGGCACTACTACGTTGATAACTACGGAACTTTAACTCTTAAAGGTGAAGGCGTTATCAATGCAAGAGGCGTTCAAAACTTTGGCAAATTGACCATTGAAGACGGTTTAACCATTAACTCTGTTGACCAAAACGGTGGCGCTGCCGTTTGGAACGAAGGCGACCTTATCGTAAACGGCGGTGTTTTCCACGCTGAATACGTTGGTTCTTCTTCAGACGTTTCAGGTCCGGGATGTATCAACAATAAAGCAAACGCAGTAATCAACGGCGGTTTGTTTACTTCTAACAATCTCCGTACTTACGCTGTCATTTCAAGCGGAAACATTGAAATTAACAACGCCACGGTTGAAGGAGCGCACGGCGCGCTTGCCGTTGATGATGGCTTGGCAACCATTAACGGCGGTACTTTCTGCGCTGACGTTCACTACGGCTTATACGCTATCAACTCAACGGTAACCGTAAAAGGCGGTACGTTTACAGGCGGTTCAACTGGCGTTGACGTTTACTCTGATGCGGACGCTAACGTAACGATCGGTGAGAATGCCGTTTTAACTAACAATAAAACAAACGGCTCTGGTTCGGTTATTTTTGAAAAAATCAATAATGTTGAAAATGCTACAAACGCTCAAACTGCTTTAGACTCAGCCGTTTCTGGCACGGTTATTCAACTTGCTAAAAACGTTCATTACGGAACTCTTTACTTAAGACAAAGTGATTTAAGCGTTTCAGTTGACGTTTCAAACTGGGCAGGCGACAGCGACGTTGAAAGATTTAGAAGTATAGAAAACCTTACTATCTTGGGCGCAGAAGGCGCTACGGTTGATTGTATCAAGATTGAAGCGGGAACTTATACCCCAAGCATCTTACACTCTAACTCGGATAAAATGAATTACCTTCAAAGTTATATCGCTATTAAAAACTTGAAAATTAGCGGAGTAACTTTTACCGGTGCTAAAAACGCTTTCGAAATAGTCGGTAAAGTAAGCGTTGACGGTCTTACGATTGAAAACTGCGCTATGCAAGACGATGGAAATAACGTATTATTATATGCAAGCGGAACGACAACGGATGTTTATACGGACAAATTAACGAATAAAGTTTTCCTTACTAAAGGAATTAAAAACGTAACTGTAACGGGTTGTACGATTATCGGAGCGAACAAAGTTATAGAACTTCGCGAAACCGAAAACGTAACTATTTCAAACAACGTATTTAAAAATATCGTAGCAAGAGATATTCTTCTCGTAACTAACAGCGGTTGTAGTTATACAGGCGAAATCAATATCGTAGGCAACCTTTCCGACGGTTCTACCGAAAGATTTTTACGCGCATCTAACGTAAATGCAAAAGTAACCCTTATTGACAACGTCGTAACTAACTGGTCAAGTTCAGAAGGGGATACGGATATCGTTAAATTCAGCGGAAACGGCGCTAATATTTCTTTCACCTTAGAAGGAAACGCTTGGAACGGCGAAACTGACGACCAAGCAAAACTTAGCGGAACGGTAAATCTCGGCTAATAATTAACTTCTTAGAAATTTCATTTCTTAACAAAAACATAGCCCCCTTTATTTTGCAAAAAGCAAAATAAAGGGGGCTTTTTTTATCAACTTTTAAGTATGAACGTTTCCTATTTTTACGTTTACGTCAACGCTTGTGTCGTAATCGTTATACTTTTCTCTAAGGCTTTCAATCTCCTTTTCAGCGTGGTCGTAAAGCCTATCCATAATCTTTTCAATAACTTGGTCCCTTTTATCTTTTACTTCGTTTAAATCGTCTTCGCTCGTTATTCCGCTACCGCCGTTTATACGAACGTCTAACACGAATTCAACGTATCCACTTCCCGTGTGGGAATAAACGGTTGGGAAAAGCGTTACGCCGTGCCCTAAAACTGTCAAAGCGTAAAGGGCTTCAACGCCTTGACCGACTCTGTGCATAGCCTGACTTAAATGCTTATTGATGCTCTCGCTCGGTCTTGACGAATCTGTAACTTTGGTTGCGTTAGCGTTTGAATAACTGTAACTGCTTGAACTATAACTTCCTTTTGAATAACTTGAACTTTTAGAAGTTTTCTTTTCGCTCTTTGCTATTACTATAAAAAGAACAACCCCAACAACTATGGTCACGACGCCACCTATCCATTTAAGTTCGCCGAGCAAATTAAATAATAAACCTATTAAAATACTACCCACTAAACAAATAATAGGCGCAAACGGTTCGAATTTTTCGTTGAAACCGAAATCTTCAAAAGCAATTCCTACTAAAAACGTAGATACTGCGCCGAGAAGAACTACTCCGGCAGAATATCCGTCGGCTGAACTAAGCGTTGTAAAAAACATTATAACGCCGAGAAGGACTGCTGCTATTCCTAATACAAAATACACTATTTTAAGCGCGTTTTGTAAAAAGACGAGAAAACCGTTTCCTCCGCCCATAACGTCCCATTGAAGTTGATGAATTATCCATAATGCGTAAACAACCATCCCGACCATTGCTATTCCGCCAAGTTCTTCACTTGAAGAACCTATCGCCATGCAAACTATAAATGCAACGACTGCAATAATTATAGTTAAAAGAAATCTTAAACCTTTATTTTTTAACATATTTACCCTCCTTTTTATAGTTACATTATACTATTTGTATTATAAAAAGTCGAGTATTTTTATATTTTGTTTAATCTTAGAGCAAAAAAAAGAATTAGGAACTTGCCTAATTCTTTATTTTTTCTTATTCTCCCTTGAAAGGTAATAAAGCAACGAGTCTCGCTCTCTTTATAGCACTTGCAAGGATTCTTTGATGCTTAGCGCAAACACCGGTCATACGACGTGGTAACATTTTACCCTTTTCGGTGATGAACTTCTTTAATTTTGCAGTATCTTTATAATCGACAGCAGTTGCCTTTTCTACGCAGAAAGTACAAACCTTTCTTCTTGGCGCTTTTCTAATAGGCTTTTTAACTGCTACCGGAGTTTGAGTAGTCTTTTCTTCCATTTTTACTTGCTCCTTTTAAAATTAGAATGGTAAATCGTCTTCGTTGACGGGTTCAAGCGAAGGTCTTTCACTGCGACGAGCAGGTTGCTCTACGGCGTCCATATCGTCACCTTGATTTCTTACGGATAAAAATTCAACTTCGTTAGCAATGATATCTGTAACTGTTCTCTTGTTTCCGTCTTTGTCTTCATAAGAACGATTTTGAAGGCTTCCGACGATGGCAACCTTGCTACCTTTTTTAAGGTATCTTCCACAGTTTTCAGCGTGATTTCTCCATACGGTTACGTTGAAAAAGTCAGTTGCTCTTTCGCCGTCACTACCCTGATATGGTCTGTTTACAGCAATTCCAAGACGGCAAAATGCCACTCCGCTTGCAGTTTCACTCATTTCAGGATCACGGGTTAAGTTTCCAATCAAAAATAACTTATTCATAAATTTTCTCCGATTAACGTTTAGTTATAAGACGTCTAATAACGTTTTCTGCGATACCGATAACTCTCTTCATTTCTTGAACGAGTTCGCTGTCGCCTTCAAACGCCATATATACGTAATAACCTTCAGTCTTGTAGTCGATAGGATAAGCGAGTTTCTTAACTCCCCACTTTTCCGTCTTTTCGACGCTACCACCTGCTTTTAAAACGACGTTTTCGATTTTTTCGATTAACGCTTCTCTCTTTTCGTCGGTGCAAGCAGTATCCAAAATGTAAATCATTTCGTACTTGTTCATTTCTTTTTTACCTCCCGGACTTATTCGGCTTATGGACTTTGCCATAAGCAAGGTACAAGGCTTTTTGCCTTGGTATATGAAAACGCCTTTTGGCGATTTTCAACGTTTTTTGCTTTTTCAAGCCTAAATATTATATAATTATAATTTTTGTTTGTCAAGCGTTTTTAATAACTTGTATTTTTGAGCGCTTTCGAACCCTATCCGCCGATTTCGGCGGATAGGATATCGTTTTTACTCATTAAAGAGTAGGAAGTTCTATTGATCCGATAAGGACGTTGATGAGTTCGTTAGGAGTTAAATGTCTCCAGAAATACAAACCTACTGCTCTTACGTCGCTATCGTCAGGCACACCCGTAGGCAATCCTGCTACTCCATAAACAGAAGCGATAGCTTCGTCTATTTCGGCGTCGTATCCGTTGAGCTTATTAGCAGCTAATATTCCCTTTTCCTTTGCAATTACCAAAGTACCAAACGTCTCGTTCAACTGGTTATAAGTTGAGTTCATATCCGTTGGGTCGCCAAGATTCAATACGCCTGCGTCGTACAACTCGCCCGCCGTCTTAGTTTGAAGAGCGTCCTTAAGAGTTCCGTTGATTTCGCCAATCTTTGTATCTGCTGGGATAAGTGAAAGTGGTGTGCCTTCAACGTTTCCGAAGATGTCTTCAAGGGTTACGGTTGCTTTAATCTTATCGAGTACTTCGCCGATAAATCCGTCGTCCTTCATGTCGTTGATAGTAAAGTCAACGATTGCTTTAGCAAGGTTTTTCTCTACTTCTACGCCGTCGTCGAACCACTTACCTGCGGTAGTACTATCACAGTTATCGTGAACGAAACAGTTGTGATCGCCAGTACACTTTTCATAGCCCATTATAGCGCCGATAGTAAGGTTGCCCATTGCTTTGTCGGCATCAAACGTTCCTCTTACGATTTCGCTCATAGCAACGTTTGCCATTGCGCCTTCAATTGCAGGAACTTTTACGTACTTACCGAGCGTTTCGTCATATTCGTACCAAACGTCAGTTGCCTTATGGTCTGTATCTGCGATATGTCCGAGTTCTTCAGCGCAAACTCTTTCGCCGTTTGCATCTACGTAGCAGTGTACGTAACCTAATACGTCACCGATATAAGTTCCTCTAAACGTGTCTTCTAAATCAAGACCGTCGGTAAGCAATACTTTCATATTGACGTCAGAAACCTTTTGCATAAGAACGCCTTCTTTAGTGAACTTTCTTACGCCGTCAACAGTTTCAACTTTGTACCAACCTGCTTTACAAGTATGAGTTTCGCCTGCTTGAAGGTCTGCTAAAATTTCACATTCTGCAGTTCCGTCGCAGTAAACGAGGTTCATTGCTTCGCCAAGTTTAACGCCTTCTAAGGTTTCAGCCATGCTGAATCTTCCACCCATAAGAACTTTAAGAGTAAGGCTTGCAACTGCTTTTTCTACAGCGCCAACTTTCGTGTATCTACCTGCTTCTAAGACGTACCAGCCTTCGCCTAATTTAGCGTGGTCGTGGTCTTCAAATTCGCATTCAAAGTGAACGTGATATCCGTCTTCGTCAACGTGAGTTTCGTCATCGCAATAACGGTAATCGCTTTCTGCATCTTTAGAATACTTAAATTCGCCACAATAGTAGTAGCCCATAAGTTGACCTGCGTAAACGTCTTCAATTACAGAAGTTACGTCAAAGTCTTCGCTTAAGATTTCGTTAATCTTTAAGTCGTAGAGACAACTCATAATAACGTTCTTTGCGCCGTGAGTGTCAACAGGCGTTCCGTTAGACATATACCATCTTCCGTCTTTTTCAGTTCCGCCAACGAAGTGTCCTACCATTACTTCACCGAAGTGTTTAAGGATAAGGTCTTCCTTGACGTTTTCTCTTGCGTCATATACGTCTCTAAACGTAATGTTGTTGCAAAGGATGTTCATCGGAACTTCAAACGCGCCTTCAATATTCCACAATCCGTTATAATCGTGAGAAATTTGAGTGTCTTTAAACGTCTTTTCAAACGCTTTAAGATTTGGCAAGTAACCGAAGAGATGTCCTAACGGCATATCGGTAAATAATCCGTTATCCCCTATCAAGAGATCGCCGAGATTTGCCATAGTAAGTAAATCTTCAACGCTTATTGCAAACGCGGTGTTAGCAATTTCAGCAAAGTTGCCCCTTGCTCTTACCATGTAATCGTAAACTTCAAAATAATCAATCGTCATTTCGAGAGCCTTTTCTAAAAGACTATCTACAAACGGAACTACCGTATCGGCAACTGTAATTGCGCCGAGTTTTTCTACTACGAAGTCTTTAATCGTCTGTCTTCCCTTAACAACGTCCCAAGCGTCTGCGAGAGTAATTGCAAATACTGCTCTAAACGGCTTAGCAAGTTTTCCGATAAGGAGTTTGTCATTTTCAGCATATTCCCAAGCATAACCAGTTGCGTCAACGTGTGGAACTTTATTTGCCACGAACTTTCTAAACAAGTCGTAACCAAGATCACCAAGAGTTACGTTATTGTAAGTTTCGTAAATAATTTCGTTCAACTTGTTATCAAGGGTGTAGTTAAGAAGATCTACAACGTTTAAGTTAAGAGTCTTATCTACGACAACTTTGAAGTTTCTGCTAGTTGAATATCCATCGTTTGCAAGTCTATGTTCGTGTGCATAACCTTCTATTCCAAGCGGTACTTTCTTTTCTACGAATTTTCTAAGTAAATCGTAGGTAAGGTCGCCGACTAAAATATCTTTATAGGTTTCTTTTACAAGTTCAAGAATCTTCTTATCCTTGATTGCATCATATACGTCAAATACGTTTACGTTAAGAGTCGTAGATACAACTTTAGAGAAGTTCTTATCCGTTAAGTACTCGCCGTTTGCTTCTACGTTTTCGTATGCATAGCCTTCTATTCCAAGC
>JAFQMD010000004.1 GCA_017396365.1 Clostridia bacterium
AATATCACGGGCAGAACGGATATTACAAAGACGGGTAGCGCAATCACGTCGACAAACGGTAGAATTATAGATGCAGGCAACGGTTGGTACGCTTGGGAAATCAATGCGGCTGACTTTACGGGCGGCGGTGCTGCAACTGCAGAAGTGCTTGATTACGTTTACCCCAGAGATCCTGTGCAGGGTACGCTTTATATTGACTGGGCAAGTCTTGCGGTTGTAGATGAATACGACGGCAGAGACGGCAGAGCAACCAAAATGGAGGCTGGTGCTTCAGCAAAACAAATTTACTTCAAGAACAACGCGCAAATTGCAATCACCGATTTAGTAGGTAAGGCAATTCAAGTAGATTTCAAGCCTGCGGACGATAGTGAAGGTGAATTGTTTAGATTTTCTTTGCTCGCTACCGCATGGAATAATATGACGGGTACGGTAGTTATCACAAGAACGGGAAATACCGTCACGGCAAACCAAGGTATTGTCGTTGAATCCGGCAACGGTTGGTATAGCTGGCAGTTATGTCACGCCTTATTTATGGGTGACGGCAGTAACAAGCCTAACGCAACGAACGTGGCCTTCTTGTACACGGGCACAATCACGCGCACAGTTTATATTGACGGTGTTGGCGTGAAAGTAGTGGATGCATACGATAAAACGCCGTATGCTACCCAATTTAGTCAAGGGGATACGTTGAGCACGGTTACCGCGAACCTAGTAATTAATAAATCTGACTGGAATAATACTTGGTCGGGCTTCAATCTGTATCTTGAATTCAAGTTTGAGAATGCGGGTGACGGTGAATTGTTTAGATTTGGCGTGTGCGCAAATGACGCTTCGTGGTCAAACGTTACGGCAACGATTGTAATTAGTAAAAACGGTGACGAGGTAACGGCAAACCGTGGGCAAGTAATTGCCTTAGAAGACGGATGGTATGCGTGGGTGGTTTCTGCAGATGCATTTGAAGGCGGTGGCGCGGCGGCGGCGACGAATATCACGTATATCGCTGCGGCAGGTCAGCCTATTGCAGCGGAGAAGGTTTGGATTCTTCCTTACTTGAAAGCGATTCCGGCTAGCTAAAAAGAATGGATTAGGCGGCGGCTTACTGTCGCCGCCTAATTGATTAAATAATTAAAAATTAAAGTATGAGGATATAGAACGGTGGATTTATGCTCCTTAGAAGGCTTTATTTGGGATGGTATAAAAAGAGATAGACCTATGTGGGTTGGCGATTTAGCCCCTGAAGCAATGGAGTTAACTGCAATTTACGGTAGAGTTCCATTGCTTGAAAAGACTTTATATTTATCTAGAAAAATTGCGCCGTTGCCAAAGTATATGAACGGTGACTACGGCGCGCATTGTTACGTGGGGTTTAGGTACAGCCTTTGCCACGGTTGGTCGGCAGGAGTCGTGAAGTTTATTAAGGAGCATTGTCACAATTAAATATAGTTAAAATTTGCAATATTTAATATTGTACCGACGGAGGATATTGAAGTCCCGTCTTGCGTGCAAACTACCGCCTAAATCCAATAGAACCATTTACTTTTTTATAGGAGAGATTAAAATGAGGACTTTAGCAATTATAGGAGCAGGGCAGAGATGTTACGGCGCTTTTGCTCGACAACTTACGGAAAAATATTCTGATAAAATAAAAATTGTAGGGGTTTGTGATCCCAACGTAAAAAGATGTGAATATTATCGTGATACGCTAGATGCGGATATGAAAATTTACACTGATTTTGATTTAATGTTAAACGAATTGCAACCAGACGGTGTAATTGTTGCTACGGTGGATGCGTTTCATCATATATACATCGTTAAAGCGTTGGAAAAAGGTTGCGACGTTTATACCGAAAAGCCGATGACAATCGACGAGGAAAAATGTCGTATTATTCGTGATGCGGAAAGAAGAACGGGAAAGAAGGTAACCGTAATGTTTAATTGCCGTTTTATGCCTTATTTTGCAAAATTAAAAGAATTAGTTTCTACTGGAGTAATCGGAAAGATTTTGTCTGTGCAATACGATTATTTACTAAATACTAAACACGGTGGGGACTATTTTAAGAGATGGCACAGATTTATGGATTTGAGTGGCGGTATGTTAGTTCATAAAGCGACTCACCATTTTGATATCGTAAACTGGATTTTAGACGACGATCCTGTTAGCGTTATTGCTTTGGGTTCAAAACTCTATTTTGGTAACGACGCTCGCGCGCACGGGGAAAGATGTTTTTCCTGCGAACATAAAGAGGGGTGTGATGCGTACGAATTTATTTATGACGAAGAATTTTTGAAAAAAATGTATTTAGACGCAGAAAGTGAAGACGGATACGTTCGTGATCATTGTGCGTATAAATCCGATACTGATATATATGATAGTATGTCTGTTTCTGTGGAATATAGAAAAGGAACGCTTTTGACCTATTCGTTGAATTTATTTAATACGGACGAAGGATACACCTTAAATTTGATTGGCGAAAAGGGAAGAATAGAAACGTCTACCTTTTTTGATGGAGAAGATTATAAGATTATCGTACGTTACAGAAACGGCAAAGTTGACGAAATTACTTTCCCACACGCAGAAGGTACTCACGCAGGTGGGGATGAGAGAATGGTAGATATGTTATTCGGAGATTTGAAAGACGATCCGTTGGGGCAATGTTCGGACAGTTTCGACGGAATGAAATCTATTATGATAGGTATTGCTGCTAATCAAAGCATTAAAAAAGGAATTAAGATAGATCTTGGTTCAAAACTTGATGAATTAAAATGAAAACGGCAATTATAAATGCAAAAATCGTAACGGCAACAGAGGTGTTAGAGTCGGCTGTTTGCGTATATGAAGACGGTGTTATTAGTTACGTTGGCAACGAAGAATTCTATGCGGATAGTGTGATTGATGCAAAGGGTGGGTATTTAATTCCCGGATTTATTGACTTGCATTGTCACGGCGGAAACGGATTAGAATTTATGGATGCTACCGTAGAAGAATTTGATAAAATTGCAAAGTTTCATCTTTCTCACGGCACGACGACAATGTTGGCAACGACGCTTGCTGCAAGTTCAGAAGAAACAAATAGCGCTTTAGGCGTTTGTGATGCGTACTTGCAACAATTTCCTAAAACGACGGTTAAAGGAGTGCATTTGGAAGGTCCGTGGCTAAATCCAAGTCAATGCGGAGCGCAAAACGTTACGTATATGAAATCACCAAACAAACAGGAATTGAAGGAATTAAAGCAAAGACATCCTTCGATACTTCGCGTGTCGGCTGCTCCGGAGCTGGATGGTGGTTATGAGTTTGGCGCGACGGGCAAGGAATTAGGAATCGTCATGTCGGTAGCGCATACGGATGCAAATTTTACGCAAATTAAGACGGCTAAAGAAAACGGCTATTCATTGATGACGCATTTATATTCAGGTATGAAAGGTGTTGTAAGAGAAAATGCTTTTCGTATTGCGGGCGCGGTAGAAGCCGGTTTGTTTTTTGACGAATTGTTCGTTGAAGTAATTGCGGACGGACGGCATTTACCGTTAGAACTTTTACAATTTATTTATCGTTGTAAAGGGGCAGATAGGATATGTTTAATTACGGACGCTATTCGCGCATCAGGACTTGCAAACGGAACAAAAACGGTAATAGGCAGTCTTAAAAACGGATTGCCGGTAGTCGTTGAAGACGAAGTTGCAAAACGTTATGATAGACAATCGTTTGCAGGTAGTACGGCAACGGCTGAACGTTTGTATAAAACGATGGCTACTGCAATCGGTGAAGATATGGTTGCTTTATCAAAGATGGCGTCGCTAACTCCCGCGCGTGTTATGGGTTGGGACGACCGTGGTGAAATTGCAGTTGGAAAACGCGCAGATTTGCTACTTTTAGATAAAGAATTAAACGTTGAAAAAGTTATTTATTACGGAAATTTATATTTTGAAGGTGATGATAAAAATGAAACTTATTATAAGTAAAACGAAAGAAGAATTAGGCAAGGCATCTGCAAAGCATGCGGCAACTTTAATTAACAATGCAATTAGTGAAAAGGGTAGCGCTAGGATATTGTTATCTACGGGCGCGTCGCAATTTCCATTTTTTGAAGAGTTTGTAAAGCAAGACGTTGATTGGAGTAAAGTAGAAATGTTCCATTTGGACGAATACGTTGGCATCAGCGAACAACACCCTGCTAGTTTTAAAAGATATTTGTTGGATAGATTTGTAAATATTGTAAATCCCAAATCAGCACACTTAATCGACGGTCAAAAGAATACGGATGAAACTATTGCGGAACTTTCGGCGTTGCTTGCTGAAAGTCCAATCGACGTAGGATTGATAGGAATAGGTGAAAACGCTCATATTGCGTTTAACGATCCACCTGCAGACTTTGAAGATCCGCGCGCATACAAAATAGTTACTTTAGACGAAAGGTGTTTAAAGCAACAAATCGGTGAAGGATGGTTTAAGAGCGTAGAAGAAACGTACAAACAAGCAATTAGTATGACTTGTTCTCAAATTATGAAGTGTCGTTCGATTATCTCAGTTGTGCCTTATGCCGTAAAAGCAGATGCAGTATATAAGACTTTGACTTGCGACTTATCTAATGAAGTTCCTGCAACGCTTTTGAAAGAACATGCAGATTTCACTTTATATTGCGATGCAGATTCAGCATCTTTGTTAACGGACGAAATTATCGCTAAGGGGAAAACGTAATGAAACAACATTTATTGCCAACTAAAATTGTAGCGGGCGACAAAATTGAACATGCTGAAACTTTATTTGTACCAAAGGGTTTGTATGCCACTATCAATCTTAACGTGGAAGAATGGGACGGTTTTTTTAAAATGCAAGGGCTTGGCTCTTACGTTATTTTAGACTTTGGTAAGGAAATGAACGGAGGTATCCGCTATTTTGCAAATTTTGTAGAAGGTGGAATGTGTAAGGTAAGGGTCCGTTTTGGCGAAAGTTTAGGGGAAGTAAATTCGTCAATTGGTGAAAAAAATTCGACGAACGACCATGGCCCTAGAGACTGTGAAACGCTTATTTGCGCCGTTTCTGACGCGCTTATAGGTCAAACGGGTTTTCGCTTTGTTCGTATCGACTTGCTAGAGGATAAATACATATATTTTAAAAATATTTATTGTTATAATTATATATTCAATAAAAAGCCTATTTACACTTATCAAGGTAACGATAAGCGTATTGCCGATATCTTTTGGACGGCAAAGAGAACGGTCGATTTATGCTCGTCAGAAGGCTTTATTTGGGACGGTATAAAAAGAGATAGACTTATGTGGGTTGGCGATTTAGCGCCCGAGGCAATGGCTCTTACTGCTATATACGGTAGAGTTCCATTGCTTGAAAAGACTTTATATTTATCTAGAAAAATTGCGCCGTTGCCAAAGTATATGAACGGCATTTACACCTATTCAATGTGGTGGATTATTATTCTTGCCGACTATTATAAAGAATTCGGTTGCAAAGACGTCGTTTTAAAACACTTAAAATATCTAATCAACTTGATAGAACAAATGAACGATCTTGTAGACGAGCAAGGTGATTTGTGTAAAACGATACGTTATCTTGTTGACTGGCCAACCAAGGATTCCGTTGATGAGTTGGTAGGCGTTCGCGCTATTTTCTTGATGGCTATGAATAGCGCTGAAGAATTATTAAACGCCTGTGATTGTTCTACGCGTACAGTTGCGGAAATTAAGCGAAAACTTAATTTGCAACCTTTAGTTGTAAGTGAGAAAAAACAGGTAATTGCATTGAAATATTTTGCAACGGGCGAATTGACGGACGCAGAATACGAAAAACTCATTGAAGGAAGATCAAAAGGATTCTCTACGTTTATGAGTTATTATTTATTAACCGCGATTGCGTCGCGTGATGAAGGTTTGGCAATCGAATTAATGAAAGAATATTACGGCGCAATGCTTGACCGTGGCGCTACTACTTTCTGGGAAGATTTCCATATTGAATGGTTAGAAGGGTCAGGAAGAATTGATGAAATAGATGAAACTAAAAAGGACATACACGGCGATTACGGGGCGCATTGTTACGTGGGGTTTAGGCACAGCCTTTGCCACGGTTGGTCGGCAGGCGTCGTGAAGTTTATTAAGGAGCATTGTCACGATTAAATATAGTTAAAATTTGCAATAGTACGAGAGCGTAAGGAATAGGGAGTTAGAAAATTGAAAAACACCTAACGCCTACGGAAGGGAAAGGAAAGTTTACTCTTATATTGAAATAAATAAGATTAGTTTTGCCAATGGAGAAATAAAAATGACGCAGTTAGACGCATTTATTAAACAAGGTTGGATAGAAACGAGGTCGGTTGCAGGCGAGGAAGATTTACCCTTGCCTTTTCCGTTCGTTCCGCCGTGTGGTACGGGGGATTTTAAAAGGCTTTATTATTGGGATACGTATTTTACGAACGTAGGACTGATTATGGACGGGCATGCCGAGTGGGCGAGAGAAAACGTCGATAACCTACTTTTTGCGTTGGATTATTTTGGCTGTGTTCCCAATTTTACCCGTGAAAACGGCGCGACTTTTTGTTCTCAACCACCACTTTTAGGCATTATGATAAAAGACGTATATAATGCGATAAAAGATGAAAAGTGGCTCTATAAGTCGATTATCGGCTTAGAAAAGGAATATAATTTTTGGATGGCGAAGCGTATAACTCCGATTGGACTGAATCAATACGGCACTAATGCGGTAGGCAATCGAGAGGTTTTAATCTATTATTACAGTTTAGTAACTCACCGCATTGGGGCAGATAAAAATCTATCCGAGGAAGAACGAATACGCATAGCTACAAATTTAATTGCCGAGGCAGAGAGTGGGGAGGATTTTACTCCGCGTTATGAAAATCATAATGCTACGGAGTATGCGCAAATAGATTTGAACGCCCATCTCTTTGGCGTAGAGCAGTTGTTGGCAAACTTTTATTACGATAAGGATATGAAAAAATCTGCATATTATCAAACGCAAAAAGAAAAGCGTTTGGCGTTGATTGAAAAGTATTGCTACAATGAAAAAACGGGTGCTTACGCCGATTATAATTTTGTTAAAAATAAACGTAACGACGTCGTGTGTTCGGCGAGTTTCTTGCCTTATTTTTACGGCTTTGCGCGCAAGGATAGTTCTCCTGCGACTATTTATGATAAATTGAAAACAAACGGCGGAGTGGTTTCCTGTGAGGATACGGGTGATAGGCGTTATCAATGGGGTTATCCTTATATATGGGCACCTCATCAATATTTTGCGTACGTGGCATTAAAAAACTACGGAGAAGAGGAACGCGCCGACGAACTTTGCCGTAATTATACAAAACTATTGTCGAATACTTACGATAAAACCGGTTTTTTATGGGAACGTTATACTGAGGACGGGAATGCGCCGGATTTGGAATATCCAACGCAAAAAATGCTTGGTTGGACGGCTGGCGTATATCGATATTTGCAAGACGCAAAAGGGGGAAATAAAGAATGAGTGCAAAGCAAAACGGATATTTTGGCGTAATGTTGGATATGTCGCGTAACGGTGTAATGCGCGTGAGCGAAGTTAAAAGATACGTGGACTATATTTCCGCATTTGGATACGATAGCCTGCAATTATACACCGAGGATACCTATGAAATGGAAGGCGAGCCTTTTTTTGGTTATTTGCGTGGTAGGTATACTCGTGAGGAATTGAAAGAAATCGATGCCTATTGTTTGTCGAAGGGCGTGGAGTTAATACCTTGTATTCAAACGCTTGCGCATCTTAATCAAATTTTCCGTTGGGATGCATACGCACCGATTAACGATACGCGAGATATTTTGTTGGTTGGGGATGAACGCACGTACGCCTTGATAGACAAAATGTTTAAGACGGTGGCGGAATGTTTTACTTCACGGAAAATCAATATTGGCATGGACGAAGCGTTTATGCTGGGTTGTGGAAAATATTTAGAGAAGAACGGTTACCGAAAGGGCTATGATATTATTCGCGAGCATCTTGATAGGGTACTTATTATCGCAAAAAAATACGGTTTTAGCCCTATGATGTGGTCGGATATGTTTTTCCGCTTGGCAACAGGCGGTCCGTACGCCATTCCCGAAAAGGGGTTAGACAAGGCGGCTTTCCAAGCAGTACCGAAAGAAATTTCCCTTGTATATTGGGATTATTACAGTACGAACGGAAAGCATTATAAAGAGATGATTACCGCACATCAACAGTTTAACCGTGATTTATGGTTTGCAGGTGGCGCGTGGACTTGGGTAGGGTTTGCTCCTGCCAACCATTTCTCCATCAAGTCGATGGAAAAGGCAATGGTTGCCTGCAAGCAGGAGGGATTAAACAACGTGTTTATCACCGTTTGGGGGGATAACGGTAGAGAGTGTTCGCCTTTTGCTATTTTGCCAACGCTATTCTATTTGAAGAGATATTACGACGGCGTACGGGATAAACGTGCAATCAAGGCAGAGTTCTTCAGTCTAACCGGCGAAAGTTTTGACAATATGATGGATTTGGATTTGCCAAATATGGTGGCGGGGAATAAGGATACTTACCTTAATCCTTGTAAGCATATGCTTTACAACGATCCGTTTTTAGGATATTTTGACACAACTTGTTCGGACGGCGTAGAAGAGGAGTATGCAAAGTACGCCAAAAGATTATCAAGATATGCGACAAAGAAAACTCCGCTTTCCTATCTTTATGATAGCAGTGCGAGACTTTGCAAAGCGCTTTCGTACAAATATGCGTTAGGTGTAAAAACGAGAAATCGTTACAAAGCGAAAGATATGGACGGTTTAAAAAGTTTGATTTTAACCTACAAAAAAGCGGAACAAGCGATAAAAGAATTTTATCAATCTTTCCAAACACTTTGGAATAAGGAATGTAAGCCGTTTGGCTTTGAAATTCAGGACGCAAGGCTTGGAGGTTTGATTCACCGATTGGAGGCGTGTAGGAAAAAATTAGAAGATTACGTCGTGGGCAAGACGGACAAGATTGAAGAGTTAGAAATAGAACTGTTGGATTATTGGGACGGAAAAGCGCCTGCAAAGCAAATTCCCGTATATCAAGATTATAAAACGAATATTTCAAACAGTACGTATTAAATACTTTAAAAGAGGCGTTATGAAAAATACATTGAGTAAAATTAAAATAGGTATCGTTGGGCTTGGACAAAGAGGAACGAATCTTTTAGATACGTTGCTTGCTGTTAATGCGTTTGAAATTGTTGCCGTATGTGACTGCTACCAAGACAGAGTGGACAATGCGCTTGAAATTATCACAAAAAAACAAGAAGTACCCCCTAAAAAGTATTTTGATTTTGAAGCGTTTATAAAAGATAAGGAAATGCAAGCAACTCTAATAGCCTCTTCGTGGGACGTGCACGTTGATATGGCGATACGCAGTATGGAAGAGGGGAAAATTACGGCGTTAGAGGTTGGCGGTGCTCGGAGTATAGAAGAATGTTGGGCTTTGGTGGATACCTACGAAAGGACGAAAACACCGATTATGTTTTTGGAGAATTGTTGTTACGACAGTTTTGAACTTTTGGTCACTAATCTTACCAGAAAAAACGTATTTGGAGAAATTGTGCATTGTCACGGCGCGTACAGTCATGATCTTCGCGATGAAATTTTAGGTGGGAACGTAAATAGACATTACCGCCTTAAAAACTATATAGAACGTAATTGTGACAATTATCCTACGCACAATCTTGGGCCCATTGCAAGACTGTTAAACGTCAACCGTGGAAATAGAATGGTAAAGTTGGTGACGATGTCGTCTAAGGCTAAGGGCTTGGAAGAATTTTCGTATTTAGATGAAAATCCCGATAAAGCCTTACAAGGGCAAAAGTTTAATCAAGGGGATATCGTCAAGACTTTAATTACTTGCGAAAACGGCGAGATGATTAGTTTGACGCTAGATACTACTTTGCCGAAATACTATTCCCGTGAGTTCACCGTTCGTGGCACAAAGGGGCTTGCTTGTCAGGAATCGAATATGATTTTTTTGGAAGAAAAGCATTCTAGCCACGAATTTTGGGAACCGAAAAAAACAATAGGCAAGTATCTTAATAATGCTGACGAATACTACGATTACTTGCCCTATTTTTGGAAAAATATTAATGATATACAAAGAAAATCCGGCCACGGTGGGATGGATTATTTTATGCTTGCAGAGTTTGCAAAAGCCATTCAAACGGGCGTAGATATGCCTATTGACGTATACGATGCAGCGGCGTGGATGTCTATTACGGCGCTTTCTGCGATAGCAATTCAGGAAAATAGAGTTGTAGAAGTGCCTGATTTTACCCGTGGAAAATGGGAGAGTAGAGCGCCTAAGGACGTTATCAGTTTTGACGAATAAAGCGAAAAAACCTATCGAAGAATACTTGGAGAAAGAATATGGTCTATAATGTAGTAGATTTTGGCGCGGTTGCAGACGGGGAAACACTTTGTACTAAAGCCGTGCAAAAGGCAATTGAAAAATGTAGCGCGGACGGCGGCGGTATCGTGCGATTCGACGGGGGAAAGTACGTTTTAAGTACCCTTTTCCTCAAATCAAACGTTACGATTGAAATTACGGAAACCGCAACGGTTTTAGGGAGTTTAAACTTTTTTGACTATTGCCCTGACGAAAAAGTAGATTATCCCTTATATCAAGACGCGTCGCATTCTTTTTTTCACTGCTCGATGTTTGTTGCGGAAGGTTGTGAAAATATAAAAATAATAGGCAAGGGTAAGGTTGATATGCGTTCCGTTTGGGACGAAAAAGACGTGCGGATTATGTCGCATAGAGGGGCAAAATGTATTGCGCTGAAAAATTGTAAAAACGTAGAAATTAGCGGACTTAGTATTTATAATGCGACCGACCTTGCAGTATATTTTGCGGGATGTGAGAACGTTGACGTTTTTGGACTTAAAATACGCGTGTATATAGACGGAATATCTCCCGATAACAGCAAGAACGTTCGTATTCACGATTGCGACGTGGAAGCCGGTGACGACGCCATCGTTTTTAAATCGTCTTATACGCTTAATCGTTTGGATGTTTGTAAAAACATTCGTGTATGGAATTGTAAGTTAAAGAGCCGTTGCTGTGCCGTTAAATTTGGTACGGAAACGAACGGTGGCTTTGAGGATATTATAGTTGAAAATATCGATATACGCGAAACGCGCATCACGGGGCTTGCAATTGAAAGTGTGGACGGGGCAATTCTCGACGGAATAACGATAAGAAACGTAAAAATGCGCAACGTAAACGCGCCCGTTTTTATTCACGTGGGCAGGCGTATGCGAGGGCCTAGTGGACGAGCGTTAGGAAAGATAAAAAATATAACGCTTGAAAATATCACGGCAGACGGTCCGTATGAGGAATACGAAATCGTACCGTGGAATTATTTTAGTTATAAAGCGGGAGATATCAAGCAAAATCCCAAAGCGTTCGGTCTTGCAGCGGGTTTTGACGGAACGAATGAAGTGGACGACTGGCAAATGACTAGTAATATTTGCGGTTTAAAGGAAAGCCCACTTGAAAATATTACCCTTAAAAACGTGCATTTGAAATTGGACGGAGGCGTGCAGGAATGTAACCGAAACGTGCCCGAAGATGCGCAAGATTATCCCGAAGTGTACGTTTATGGACGCATTTTGCCGGCAAAAGGCATTTATTTTAGACATATTGAGGGCTTAACTCTTGATAACGTAACGGTGGAAACCTACCGTGAAGACGTAAGGGAAGATTTTGTTTTTGAAAACGTACGGATAAAATTATGAATTGGAACGGAAAGAAAAAGGCAATAACGTTTAGTTTTGACGACGGCGTTACTCAGGATATTCGAATGATTGAAATTTTGGATAAGTATGGGTTAAAAGCGACGTTTAATTTAAATTCAGGGAAGTTTGGTATGAATTATCCCTACGAGCCGAACGGCAAGGTTGTGGATAGAAGATTAGTTGAGCCTACGCAAGTGAAAGAGTTGTATAAAAATCACGAAGTTGCCGTATAAGTCGATTAACGGCATATTTTGCGTGGTATTAACGCACTGTGAGTGTCACTTATATAAATAAAAACAACAAAAAATAAAAGTGTTCGGATTAGGTTTATACTTCTCCGCCAAGAGCGATTCTGTTTGAAACCAAATAGAGTCGCTTTTTCTATTACCATAATCAAATATATCTTAGTTAAAGGTAATGCAGGTATAATTTTTGATTTTGAACAACCTAAAGCCGAAAATACTCACTGTACGACTCAGCTAAGAAATAAACACAGTGATTTCATTAAAAAGAAAAAGCAGTAAAATAAAAGTTTACAAGATAGTTTTGTAGGCTTTTTAATTTAGGACTTAATTTTTTACATAATTACGTAACCACTTGATTTTTTGGGAAGAAATTGCTATAATTTAAGTATCAAAAAAGTTGAAAAGGAGAAAAGATTATGATAATCGGTTATGGAATAACGACGGCTCTTTCCGTGCTTTTCTTCGTTTTATATAGAATTTTAATTAAAAAAAGAGAGTTTTGGCTTTCTTTGCTTTTTGTGTGTATTGCGTTAGTAAACGTCGGTTATCTAATGCTTTCGCTTGCAAAAACGGTTGAATTTGCTATATTTGCAAACGACGTGGCGTATTTAGGTAGCGTGTTTCTTTCTACTTGTATGCTGTTTACCATAATAAAATTATGTGGATATAAAGTAACCAAAGCGCACGTTATCATAGCATTGTCGCTTGGCGTAGGTATATTTTTAATTGTTGCAACAAGCGGTATATTGCCGTGGTACTATAAATCGGTGGATATTGAAAGAATAAACGGCGCAACCGTGCTTAAGAAAGATTACGGCATACTGCACCCTGTATATCTCGTGTATTTGGTTTTGTATTTTTTGGCAATGATTACAGCGATTATCCACTCGATAGCAAAAAAGCGCGCGGCGGCGCAAAAATTCTCGGTTGTAATGTTGGGAATCGTTTTAATAAATCTTTTCATTTGGTTTACAGAAAAATTCGGCAAGTGGGAATTTGAGTTTCTTTCTGTATCGTATATTTTCTCGGAAATCTTGTTCGTTCTTTTGTATTGGACAATGCAAGATTATATACGCAAAGACAAGGTGCAGGCGACCGTTATAGTAGAACAAAAAGCGCCTATTATAATCGTCGATTCAATATCAAGAGAAGAAAAAATAAAAACGATACTTGCAACACTTCCCGAAGGGGTAACCCTTTCCGTTCGTCAAATGGACGTACTCGAATGCATTATCGACGGCAAGAGTCGTAAAGAAATAGCGGCAGATTTACACCTTTCTGAAAATACTGTAAAAATGCACACTTCGTCGCTTTATCGGGTGCTTGGCGTTACGAGTCGTGATGAACTTCGAGCCTTTTTCAAAAAATAAAACGGCATATATCTAAATGGCGATAGTCAATTTGGCTATCGTCTTTTTTTGTGCTATTTTTCAAAAAATTTTATGTTAATACACCCTAAAACACCTAAAATACACCCTAATACACCCGAAAAACACCCAAAACGGGTGTATGCGTATAATTTTAATTATGATATAATTAAATTGTCGAAATGGCAAATAACCCGATTGCAAACGACAAAAT
>JAFQMD010000005.1 GCA_017396365.1 Clostridia bacterium
TGAATAGCCGTCAGATAACTAACGATTTCGGAATCCCATTTTAGGTCTTTTAGTAAAGAGTAATTAAAATCTCTCATAAAATACACCTCTTCATAATACTTTCTCCTAAATTATAAAACTTTTTACGAGAAAAGTCAATAGGTTTTCTCTTAAAATAAAAAGGTTTCTCGCAAATATTGTTAGTTTTTACGAGAAATTTTCTTTTTCTAATAGGATTTGCTCCAAATAATGCTATTAAATGAGATTATCTGGAGCAAATAACCATTTTTATCTACTTATAAAGACCGCCAAAGTGTATTTCAAGACCGCCAACCACTTTGGCGGTCTTGATTCCCTTATAAATAAAGGCTTTTAGCGTCAAGTACGCCAAGATCGCCAAGGTTTTTGATACTCTATAAGAGTACCCACCTTTGGCGTTCTTCTTTTTTATTCAACTATATCTTTTGCGGGTCTAGGCGCATTTTTTTGCACCATAAATGGAATTTCTCTTTCGCGGCACGCTTAACGCCCTCGCCAAGTCTCGAGGGAATACAAACGTAATCGGAAATTAACGCGCTCGCTTTTTTCATAGTTTCCGTATATTGAAACTCAAATCGAAAAGAACCCGTGTCATACCGCTTAAACAACTTAAAAAATTGCGATTTTCCGTAAGGTTTTTTGCCTGCGGCTAACGTTCTTTTATAATATCTACGCCACATTACGAAAACCGTAAGTCCTCTCTTCTTTTTATCCTTTTCGAGCGCAATAAAATCGGGCTCTTCGTAGCCACTTCTACGCACGCGCTTGGGATAAAGCCTTTCAAGCAATTGAATATCCGACAGTAATTCAAAGGCACGCTCGTCAATACCACATTCTTTCGCCCTTTTAATCGTTTTCAAAACGGTTGTACGCGAACATTCGCAAAGCTTAGCGATTTGCGTCGTCGTGTTTCCCCTATAATGATACTGTAAAATAGCTCTATAATTGGTCATTTTACCTTTTTCTACCCTTTTTTGCTTGAATTTCTATTTATGTATATTATACCACACAAAAAATTAAAAGTAAAGTGTTCAACTTAAGTGGAATAAAACTTTTTTTGACCATTTTTCGGCTTATTTTTCGCCTAAAAAACGTAAAAATTGAGCCTGCATCGAAATGATGCAGGCTCATAAACACAATATATGGTGTTTTTACTAAATTTTAATCCAAGATTTAGGACCTAGGATTGCGGATGTTCGCTTGCGCTGCTGCTAAACGAGCAATAGGAACTCTAAATGGTGAACAGCTTACGTAAGTTAAGCCGATTGCGTGACAGAATTCGATAGACGACGGATCGCCACCGTGTTCGCCACAAATACCAAAATGAAGTTTATCGTTTGCGCCCTTACCAAGACGAACTGCTAAATCCATAAGTTTACCAACACCCGTGGTGTCAAGTCTTGCAAATGGATCAGATTCGTAAATCTTAGCATCGTAGTATGCGCTAAGGAACTTACCAGCGTCGTCACGGCTGAAACCGAAAGTCATTTGAGTTAAGTCGTTAGTACCAAAGCAGAAGAATTCTGCTTCTTTTGCGATTTCGTCAGCAGTAAGACATGCTCTTGGAATTTCAATCATAGTACCAACTTCGTATTTAAGGTCAACGCCTGCTTCTGCGATAACGGCGTCAGCAGTTTCAACAACGGTCTTCTTGCAGAACTTAAGTTCTTTAATTTCGCCTACGAGCGGAATCATAATTTCAGGAACAACGTTCCAGTCTGGGTGACGTTTAGCAACTGCGATAGCAGCCTTAATTACAGCCTTAGTTTGCATTTGAGCAATTTCAGGATAAGTAACTGCAAGACGGCAACCACGGTGACCCATCATTGGGTTGAATTCGTGAAGAGCGTTACAAATCATCTTGATTTCTTCAACGGTCTTGCCTTGAGCGTCAGCCAAAAGTTTAATATCTTCTTCAGAAGTTGGAACGAACTCGTGAAGCGGTGGGTCAAGGAATCTGATAGTAACAGGATGTCCTTGAAGAGCCTCCATAAGTCCTTCAAAGTCTGCTTGTTGCATTGGTTCGATTGCTTCAAGAGCTTTTACTCTTTCTTCAACCGTTTCAGCGCAAATCATAGCGCGGAATTTATCAATTCTTCCTTCGCCGAAGAACATGTGTTCAGTACGGCAAAGACCGATACCTTGAGCGCCGAGTTCAGCTGCTCTTTGAGCGTCTGCAGGAGTGTCGGCATTGGTTCTTACGCCAAGAGCCTTATACTTGTCTGCAAGTTGCATAATTCTTCCGAAATATCCGCTGTTAGGATCTGCAGGAACAGTCTTAATAGCGATATCGTAAATCTTACCGGTAGAACCGTCTAAAGAAAGAGCGTCGCCTTCACGGAAGGTCTTTCCAGCAAGTTCAAAGTATTTTTCTTCTTCGTGCATCTTAATCTTTTCACAACCAGATACACAGCAAGTTCCCATACCACGAGCAACTACTGCAGCGTGAGAAGTTTGTCCACCACGAACGGTCAAAATACCTTGAGCATATTTCATACCTTCGATATCTTCAGGAGAAGTTTCAAGTCTAACGAGAATTACGTTTTTACCTGCTTTACCGAGTTCAACAGCGTCTTCCGGAGTGAATACGATAGTACCTGCTGCAGCGCCTGGAGAAGCGGCAATACCAGTACCTACAACGTTGTTCTTGTCAGCGTCTTTAAGCGCCTTAGCGTCGAAAGTTGGGTGAAGAAGCATATCTAAAGTCTTAGCGTCGATTTGTAAAAGCGCTTCTTTTTCGTCGATCATGCCTTCGTCTAAAAGGTCGCATGCAATTCTGATAGCAGCGGCAGCAGTACGCTTACCGTTTCTAGTTTGAAGCATGTAAAGTTTGCCTTTTTCGATAGTAAATTCCATATCTTGCATATCTCTGTAGTGGTTTTCCAAAGTCTTGCAGATGTCAAGGAATTGTTTATAAACGTCAGGAAGAACTTCTGCCATTTGAGAAATCGGCATTGGAGTTCTAACGCCGGCAACTACGTCTTCGCCTTGAGCGTTCATTAAGAATTCGCCCATAAGACCTGGTTCGCCAGTTGCAGGGTTACGAGTAAACGCAACGCCCGTTCCGCAGTCGTCACCCATGTTACCGAACGCCATCATTTGTACGTTTACGGCAGTACCCCAACTGTATGGGATATCGTGGTCACGACGATAGATGTTTGCTCTTGGGTTATCCCAACTTCTAAATACGGCTTTGATAGCGCCGAAAAGTTGATCTTTAGGATCAGATGGGAAATCAGTTCCAAGTTGATTTTTATATTCAGCCTTAAATTGATTTGCAAGTTCTTTAAGGTCGTCTGCAGAAAGGTCAACGTCAAGTTTAACGCCTTTCTTTTCCTTCATTTCGTCAATAAGTTTTTCAAAGTATTTCTTACCAACTTCCATAACTACGTCAGAATACATTTGAATAAATCTTCTGTAGCAGTCCCAAACCCATCTTGGATTGTTTGACTTTTTAATAAGAACGTCAACTACTTCTTCATTAAGACCAAGGTTTAAGATGGTGTCCATCATACCAGGCATTGACGCTCTTGCTCCCGAACGAACTGAAACGAGAAGCGGATTTTCTTTGTCGCCGAACTTCTTGCCGGTAACTTGTTCCATCTTAGCGATGTTTTCCATAATTTCAGCTTGGATTTCAGGGTTAATTTGTCTACCGTCTTCATAGTATTTTGTACATGCTTCGGTAGAAATAGTGAAGCCTTGTGGTACTGGAAGACCGATATTAGTCATTTCAGCAAGGTTTGCGCCCTTACCACCGAGAATTTCACGCATCTTTGCGTTTCCTTCTGAAAACTGGTAAACGTACTTTTTGTTTTCCATTAAAAATTCCTCCTGATTAACGCGCGTAAGTCGTGCGCGCATCTATTTTACATTTTTTGCATTTTTCATTTTAACTCATTTATTATTTTTTTTCAAGCAAATTTACACTATTTTATATAAATATTATATAAAAAGTTAAAATTACCGTGTTTTTGGCGTTTTGACATAAAAAAAGCGGACTGCTATCCGCTTTTAAATCAATTCTATTAAGGTTGTTAAACTCTTTAAGTTTACGCTTGCCACCTTGTTAAAGTAATAACCGAAAAATCTAAGACCGTTTTTTGCAATCTCTTTATCTTCTCCGTCTAAATTTTCACTTGCAATCTCTCGCAAATATTTGTAAGTGTCTATCGAAAAACCGCTTTCACCTTGTTTTTTACAAGTTTCACAAACGCAACAACCGTCTTTTAAAGAAAGGAAAACCCTATCTTTTATCTCTTCTCCACATCTACCACAAGCAGACAAATTTATCGAGTAGCCGTTTTCCAAAGCCACGTCGTAAAAGAATTTAAGTAACAAATTTATGGGATTAAACGACTTATAGGCAAGTTTTTTTAAAAATTCAACGAGTAAAACGAACTGCCCTTCCGAAACCATTTCGTCAGGCAAAAAAGCGTCGGTAATTTCTAAAGCGGTCATGCCGGCGTAGTATTTTGAAAGGTCGCAACGAATAGGATAAAAGGCGTCGTAAGAGTTTATTTCGGTAACGGTAAACCTACCCGATTTTTCGGCTAAAACACTTTCGGCAAAGCAAAACGGCTCGGAAATCTGTTTCATTTTGGCGTTGGCTTTCCTAACTCCCCTTGCCGACACCGTAATTTTACCCTTTTCAAGAGTAAAAACGGTCAATATTTTATCGCTGTCTTTGTAATTGACTGCGCGTAGCGTTATTCCGTTTACCTTTTCAGTCATCTTTTCCTTTATTTGTCCAAATTTTAAATTTATCTATTTCGTTTATCTTTTTCTTCTTCGCTTAGTTTTTTATAAAGCATATAATAGCCGGTTTTCCCCGTTTTTTCAAACAGTTCCCAAGCGGAATCTTTAGGTTTTTTCATACTGTTTTCTCCTTTTTAGCAGTATGTTTACCCTTTGAAATTTTATACGTTTCTTAATTGTCTAAAATTTTTTAACAGCCTAAACTAAACGCCTAAATCGTCGTTAGAATACCCAAACTGTTTTAACAAACTCGGCTTATCTCTCCAGTTTTCTTTAACTTTTACGTAAGTTGTTAAAAATACTTTTGCGCCTAAGAATTTTTCCATTGCCTCACGAGCAAAAGAAGAAACTTCTTTTAAGGCTTTTCCTTGTTTACCGATGAGTATTGCTTTGTGATTGTCTTTTTCGCAAACAATATCTAAATTTATATCGTAAATACCGTTTTTTCTTTGAGAAAACTCGTTTATAGTGATTGCAACGCCGTGTGGAATTTCCCTATCGTATTTAAGAAGAATTTTCTCACGCATAATTTCGGCAATCATAAACTTTTCGCTCTTGTCGGAAATTGCGTCGGGATTAAAAACGTAGTCGCCCTCGGGAAGATATTTTAAAAGAACGGATAAAAGTTCCTTTACGTTTCTGCCCTTTCTCGCCGACACGGGCACGATTTCGGTTACGCCACTTATTTCGGCAAGTTTAACGAGTTCTTGCGGAATATTTTCCTTAGGCATAATATCGGTTTTAGTAAACGCAACAATCATAGGCGCTCCTATTTTTGCAAATTTTTGCGCCAAGTCTAAATCTTCGTCTTTAAGCCCCGTGTGTCCGTCAACGACGAAAAGAATTATATCGGTTTCTTTTGCGGTGCTCTCCGCCGCCCTTTGCATACGCGAATTGAGCGTAGTACTCGCCCTGTAAATACCTGGTGTGTCTTCAAAAACTATTTGGTATTCTTCGGTTGTCAAAACGCCGTAAATTCTATCTCTCGTCGTTTGCGGTTTTGGAGAAACGATGGCGACTTTTTCGCCGACCAAAACGTTTACGAGCGTAGATTTGCCCGCGTTTGCTCTACCGACTACGGCAACTGTTCCGCTTTTCATAATTTTCACCTTCGTTAAAACTTCCTAACAATCTCTTTTTAAATTGAGTTTCTGCATAATTTTTTCTGCAAGTTCCATCATCTCGGTTTCTTCGTCCTTTTCAATATGGTCGTAGCCAAAACAATGGAGTATTCCGTGCAAAACCAAAAAGCAAACTTCACGCTCTAAAGAGTGCCCGTATTCTTCCGCTTGCTCTTTTGCCCTTTTTAAACAAACGCACACCGAACCGAGCAAAAATCCGTCGTCTTCGGTTTCGTTTCCAAAATGTTCAGGGGTTAAAACTTGACCTTTAACACCGTCTAAATAAGGAAAAGACAGCACGTCAGTTACGCTGTCTATTCCCCTTTGACTTTGATTTAACTCTTTTATTTCTTGCTCCGAAACGAACGCCACTTCTATCAAAAGGCTTTCTTTTTGACCGAGTTGTTCATAGGCAAAATCGGCAACCTTTTGAACGTTAAAGCGTTCGCTCTCTTCGTCTTCACAAATAACTTTTAAAGTGTTTCTCATTCGTATTTATTTCCGCCTATTTTAAGTTTTGGGTATTCAACTCTATCGTGGTGAACGCCTGCAAGTGAGTTTGTGAGAGTTTTTCTTATAATATCCAAATCTTTCATTGTAATATCGCATTCGTAGAACTGGTCGAAATCCATTCTCTCTTCGATAATTTCTTTAACGGCAAGGTCAACGCTCTCGTGCGAGCGGTCGGTAAGCGAACGAGCCTTTGCCTCGCAAGCGTCGGCAAGCATGATAATCGCGGCGATTTTAGTGCGTGGGCGCGGTCCTTTATACGAAAAGTCTTTAAGGTCCAACGCTTCTTCGGAAAACTTGCTCGCTTGCATATAGAAATATCTTATATGCAAAGTGCCGTGATGCTGAAGAGCAACGTCGCTAAGTATTTGTGGCAAACGGTGTTTTCTTATAAGTTTTGCGCCGTAAGTGGCGTGCGAGCGAATAATATCAACCGAAAGTTCAGGAGTAATCTCGCCGTGCGGATTGTATCCGCTTTGATTTTCGGTAAAGTATTCGGGGTTTTCAATCTTTCCGATATCGTGATAGTACGCGCACGCTCTCGCAAGTAGCGGGTCTTCTCCGATTGCCGTCGCGCAAGACTCAGCCAAAGTCGAAACTACCAAACTGTGATTAAAAGTGCCCGGGGCAACTTCTCTAAGTTGTTTTAAAAGCGGGGCTTTATGGTCGGTAATTTCAGAAAGTCTATACGTCGTTACACGGTTGAAAATCTTTTCAAATACAGGGAGTATCGCCATGAGCAATACGACGGATAACATTCCCGAAGTAAAGCCTGCCACTATAAAGATTACGGGAGACGCTACAATGGCTGAAAATTCAAGACAAACCGTACAAATTATGATAGGCACGGAAATTGCAAAGCCCATTAAAAAAACCTTAAGTCTTGAACTCATTCCGTGAACTAAATATACCGCCAAAATGCTCGTAGAAAAACCTATCAATAAAGACGAGTATAAAAGATGCCCTTCCATAACGTCTATCGACAAAAAGGCGTCTATCATAAACATTAAAAAGCAAGCGACGGTGTTCATAAATATGGCTCTGCGCTTGTCCATCAAAAGAAGTGAAAGTAAAGCGCAAATAGCAAACGGACGGGCGTAAACCATATATTTACCCACGCCGTAATTTATTGCTACCGAAATTTCCAAAAGCAAAAATATCATATTGATATTCTTGGTTTTAAAAAGAAAATCTCTGTTTTCGTTGTAGAAATAAAGGTATATTCCCACCGAAACCAAACACATTGCTATTACGAGATAGATTAAGTTGTTTACGTTACTGCCGTTTTGAACGTGGTCGATAATTTTACTAAAACTAAACCCCGAATTGATATACAAAATCGCAACGAAACTCAAGACGAAAATCGCCGTATGTAAGGCAAACCAACTTATCGTCCTTACGTAATCTCTTATCTCCCATGCGAGTAATTTTTTAGATTGTTTTTTCATAAATTTTCTCCGACTTATTTATTTTTGTCAACAAGTCTTTCTTCATATTTTGTGTAAGCCTTAATTATTTCCATAACCAAGGCGTGTCTAACGACGTCTTTCGCCGTTAAAAATACGCTTTCTATACCCTCGATATTTTTTAAAATATCGGTTGCGTGCTTAAGCCCACTCTTCTTCCCGTCGGGAAGGTCGATTTGAGTTAAATCGCCGGTAACTACCATTTTACTACCGTCGCCCATACGGGTTAAAAACATTTTCATTTGCTCTTTGGTAGTGTTTTGCGCCTCGTCTAAAATTATGAACGCGTTGGATAAAGTCCTACCGCGCATATAGGCAAGCGGAGCAATTTCAATAACTCCCCTTTCCATAAGTTTGACGTAACTGTCAAGCCCTAACATTTCTTGGAGCGCGTCGTATAAAGGTCTTAAATACGGATCGACTTTGGTCTGCAAGTCGCCCGGTAAAAATCCGAGTTTTTCGCCTGCTTCAACGGCAGGACGAGTTAAAATAATCTTTTCGACTTCCTTGTTTTTAAACGCCGAAACAGCCATCGCAACGGCGAGATAAGTTTTACCCGTTCCCGCAGGACCTACGCCGAAAACCACCGTGTTTTTCTTGATTGCGTCAACGTATTTCTTTTGACCAACCGTCTTACACTTTATTTGCTTGCCCCTATGCGTTATCGCAATAACGCCCGACATAACCTTTTCAATGCCTTCGGCATTGCCTTCTTTTGCAAGTTCTATGCAATAGTTAATTCTCGTTTTGTCGAGAGGTTCGCCAGATTTTATTATTTGGGCTAGTTTACTTATAACCGTCTCTGCCAAAAGTACGTTTTGCTCGTCGCCCGAAAGGCGAATGCCCGTGCCTTCAACGTACGCAAAAACGCCCGTTTCCCTTGCTATAATATTCAAATTTTCGTCGAAAACCCCCAAAAGTTTTGAAAGATTTTCTAAACTGCCGATATCGGCAAATACAGTAAATTCTGCCAAAATTTCTCCTTTTTACCCGACCACCACGAGATAATAAAGGGTTACCGAGTAAATAATTTGACCGTCTTTTTTATTTTGAGCAACTTCCGTTTTTACTATTTGCTCGCTATTTAAACTTTCTTTCGCGAGTAAAATTGCCCTGTTTTTATATTTTTCACCACTTGCAAAACTTTTATAATCAAAGTTAAATTGCGCTTTTATTTCAACTTCGCCGAGAGCGTAAGTCTTAACTTTTTGCTCGTTCCACTCGTAATATCCGTCTATTAAAAGACTGCCTTTTTTAACCTTGTCGCCAACTTTTACAGTAGCAGTTCCGCTATATACGTTTACGGCTACGACTTCGCCCGAAACGGTGGAAACGATACTGTCTTTTTTAACGTCTATAGGCTGTGTTTTTTGAATTGCCTTTCTTGCCTCGACGGTGAGTATTCTCCCCTTTTTTTCAATCGAAACGAAAGAAATATCTTGATTTTTAGAATAAATCGCTTTTTCTAAACTTTTTAAATCCGCCGTCAAAAAAGAATTTTCTTTTACGCCGTTGGTTTTCAAAACTTCTTCTATTTGGTTTGCAAAATACTGCCCGTCCGCCGTGTATTCTATTTTTGAAATAAACCCGTCAAAAACAAGGCAAACGCACAAAAAAACGGCAAAACACAAAGCAATTCCTATTCTCTTTTGCAAAAACTTAACGGGCGACACCTTGCCATAATATTTTATTCTACGTATATTATAACACATATTGCGAGAAATTGCAAAAAGTTTTTTACTATCGCAACAATCTATTGAAAGAATTATTTTTTCTCGATGAAATTCGACGTTTGAAACGGGCACTTTTTGAGCGGATAACCTTTGAATAAGGCTGAAACCTTGAGCGCCGACAATTTCGTATCTATAAAACAATTTACCTCTTTTCACTTATAGCATACCCCCGTTATAAACCCGACCAAAGCCACTTCTCCGTCCCCGTACTTTTTAATTTTTAAATTTTCGCCAACGACTTTCAAAAGACAATCTTTCAACGCGAGTTGAACTTCCATTTCAGAAAAGGTTAAAATCTTTTTTACCCCTTCGATAAGCGCGCCGTTTTTTCCGTACAGCGTTATTCTATGACTGTAAGGAGTTATCTCTTTGCCAAGACCTAAAAAAGAAAGCGCGTCTTCAATAAAAGCCATAAAAAAATCCTCTTACAATATATACTTCGCATTGATGAAATATATACCATAAAAGGATTGATTTTTATTAAAAATACGCCTATAAGTCGATTATATTGCAATTTTGCTAATTTTATAGTAATTTAAAGGTTTAGTTGCAAGTTAATCAAGGCTCGCAAGTAATTTACAGGTGAGATAGACCTTGTTGGTCATCTCAGTTGGAAATTATCTTGCAGTTAACGCAGATTAACGATGTAAATATGCTTTTAACCTTTAAAGGATTAGTTGCGAGTTAATCAAGGCTCGCAAGTAATTTACAGGTGAGATAGACCTTGTTGGTCATCTCAGTTGGAAATTATCTTGCAGTTAACGCAGATTAACGACGTAAATAAGCCTTTAAATCGTCCACTCGGTCAAGACGCTCCCAAGGAAATTCACTCCTTCCAAAGTGTCCGTACGCCGCCGTGTTTTTATAGATAGGACGACGAAGTTCTAACGTCTTTATAATTGAATGTGGACGAAGGTCGAATTCCTTTGCGATAATATCCGCAATTTCTCCGTCGGAAAGTTTACCCGTGCCTTTAGTATTTACGAAAAGGGATACGGGTTTTGCAACGCCGATTGCGTACGCTACTTCTAACGTGCACTCTTTAGCAAGCCCTGATGCAACTACGTTTTTACAAATATATCTCGCCATATACGCAGCGCTTCTGTCAACTTTCGTCGGATCTTTTCCGCTAAACGCGCCACCGCCGTGCGGACAACTGCCACCGTAAGTATCAACGATTATCTTTCTACCCGTAAGTCCGCTATCTCCGTGCGGTCCGCCGATTTCAAATCTTCCGGTTGGATTTATAAAATACTTAGTGTTTTCGTCGATAAGTTCTTTTGGAAGACAAGCGAGTATTACTTGTTTTTTAACGTCGTCGCGAAGTTGTTCGGTCGAAACGGTCTCGCTATGCTGAGTTGAAACGACTACCGTGTCAATGCGTTTTACCTTTCCGTCTTCGTATTCAACTGTAACTTGGCTCTTTCCGTCCGGACGAAGATAAGGCAAAAGACCGCTCTTTCTAACTTCGGTAAGTTTTCTCGTAAGTTTATGCGCAAGAGTTATTGCCATAGGCATATATTCTTCGGTTTCGTCACAAGCGTATCCGAACATCATACCTTGGTCGCCTGCGCCGTGAAGGTCGGCTTCGTCTCCGCTCTCCCTATGTTCTACCGAACTGTCAACGCCGAGCGCTATGTCCGCGCTTTGTTCGTGAATTGCTGTGAGAACAGCGCAAGTATCGCAGTCAAAACCGTATTTTGCTCTATCGTAACCGATTTCTCTTACCGTTTCCCTTGCAACAGTTTGTATATCAACGTAACAATCGGTGGTGATTTCGCCCATTACAAGAACAAGACCTGTCGTAACCGACGTTTCACATGCAACTCTTGCATTTGGGTCTTTTGCTAAAATGGCGTCGAGTACCGCGTCGGAAATTTGGTCGCAAATTTTGTCGGGATGCCCTTCGGTAACGCTTTCACTTGTAAAAAATTTGTTCATAATAAAATCCTTTTTGCAAAAATAAGATTTGTGGTCGTTTTTTGCAACGTATATAATTATATATCATAAAAAAACGTTTGTCAATCTTAAAAGATAATGTTAAAATAAAGTAAAGGAGTTTTTATGAGCGGGCTTTGTAAAATTTGTCCGATAGAGTGTAACGCCGATAGAAATAGCGGAGTAGGCTACTGCGGACAATCGAATAAAATTAAAATTGCAAAATACTATCTACACACCTTTGAAGAACCGCCGATTAGCGGAAAGAACGGTTCGGGCACGGTGTTTTTTTGCGGTTGTTCACTAAAGTGCGTTTTTTGCCAAAACTACCAACTCTCACGCTCTCAAACGGGCAAGGAAATTTCGCCTAGTCAACTCGCAGAAATTTTTAAAGAACTTGAAAATATGGGCGCTCACAACGTAAACTTAGTTACCCCTGCTCACTTTGCGCCCCAAATAGTAGAAGCGCTAAAAATTTACCGTCCAAAAATACCTATCGTCTATAACACTCACTCGTACGAAAAAGTTGAAACACTTAAGATAATCGACCCATACGTCGATATTTACCTACCCGACCTTAAATTTTTCTCGTCGGAATTATCTAAAAGATATACGGGAAAAGCCGACTATTTTGACGTTGCGAGCAAGGCTATTTCGTTTATGCTAAACTCCAAAAAAACGGTTTTCGGTAGCGACGGAATGCTCAAACAAGGAGTCGTCGTAAGGCACATGATTATGCCACTTGGCGTAAAGGATAGCAAAGCGCTACTTAATTGGTTTGCCCAAAATAAAGTAAACGGCGCATATCTTTCTCTCATGGGGCAATACACTCCGTTTGGCGAAAACGAAAACTTCCCCGAACTAAAACGCCCCATTACGAAAAGGGAATATCAAAGGGTTTACGAGCATCTTCTTTCGCTTAAAATAACCGACTATTTTGCGCAAGAGTTAGGCTCTGCAAGTGAAAGTTTTATTCCCAAATGGGATTTTTAATTGTTTTTCATAAGTTCCATTCCTAATAAAACACCAAATTTAAACGCCGAAACGTATTGTGATTTCATATCTAAAAATTGCAAATTGCCAACAGCATTTAAATATTCAGCGTATTTATCACAAATAAACTTGTCGCCGTTTATTTTTTCAAACAATTGTTCTTCAATCTTTATAACCTTATCAAACGCTTCCACGTAAACTTGGTCGTTTTTATCAAAAGTTTCGTTTCTTGCGACACCACAATAAAACAATTCTTCTATAATTGACTTATGCTCCATATCAATTTCTCCTTTTCTTAATAGTTCAAACTCTAAAAAGCGTTTTTAATCATTCTATCACAAAAAATCCGTTTTGTCTTGACGGTAGTCAAAATGACTACTAATTTTTGAAAAAACTTTTAACGGTGACTACGCACCTATAATATTAACGAAAAAGGACAATGCATACCAAAAGGTTTGCTTTGTCCTTTTATTTTGATAACGATTTGAAAGGTTTGTAAATTATTGCAAAGACTATAAAAAACACCGCCGAAACACCAACTAGACAAAAAAACAATCTTTGCATAAAGGTTGCGTATCCAAAAATTTCACCCGAAATTCTAAACCCGAAAAGCCCGAAACAAAAACTGTCTAGCGCGCCTAAAATTATAAAAAAGTAAGCCGATAAGGCGGTTATTCGCATATTTGCTATCTCCTTATCGGCTTATTATTCCCTTTTAAAAAATTTTTATACGCTAAAAAACGGTTAATCTCTATCGAGATTTTCCACCCACATATAGTCAAAATCTACCGACTCTACAAAGTCTGACGGGCGAAACCTTGCGACGTTAAATTTTGCAAAATCAAAAATATGATTTTTAAGCACTACGGGGGTTGGTTCGTCTAAGGGGAAAAGCCCCTCTGTCAAATAGTCGGCAAAACTCGCGTAATCAAACGGCTCGTCCTTTTCAACTACGATATCTTTTACAATTTTGTCTTCTTTAATAAGTTTAATCCAAATTTTTACCATAGGTGCATTTTACCATAAATAAAAAATTTTTACAAGCGCTATTTAACACTTTCTCCACTTACTGCGTCTTGAAACATTACCCAATACCCGTCGCCCTTTAAATTAAACGGACTTTTAGGAATAAACGACGAGTAATTTTTTATTTGACTTGGTTTTGAATCGTAACTGCCGGTAAGTCCGTAGCAAACGAATTTAGGAACGTTATCTTCTACTATTATTCCTACGGCGTAAAAATTTGCGCCGTCACCAACCTTTACCCAACGACTGTTTGCAACCATATTTTCAAGGTCAGTTTCTTTTTCTCGCTCTTTAAAAAGCCTTTCTAATTGACTTTTTACGCGCTCGTAATAGGTTTCGTCTTGCTGATTTTTTGCAAACGCGCCGTCTCCATCAATTTCAGCCGAAGAAGTACGGCTTTCTTTTTCTTCTTCTCGCTCAAAAGTCGGGCGCTCTGTAAAAACTTGCTCGCTAATAGGTTTTGTTTCATTTAATTCTCCATGCTTACGCTCTCTTTCAATTTTGTAATAATCGACTGTTGCAATCTGCTCGTCGTCGTAATCTTGCGAAGATAAAATATCGCGCGTTTTTGCGTCGCTATCTTCCGTTTTATAGCCGTTCTTCTCACTTTCTATAATCTCCCAAATTGATTTTGCGTCTTGCGAAAATTTTCCGTATGCAACGGGCAACAAAGTTTCCCCCTCCGCTTTTACTATGCATACCGCGCCCTTAAAATCTTCATAACTTTCAAAAAAACCCCCGTATAAGTCGTTTAACGGGTATTTTTTATTGTCTAAAAAGATAAAGTATTCACCGCTTTTTAAAGGACTAAGATTGACGAGCGAAACGCTTACCCCAAACTTTTCGTTTTCTTTTATACGTTTTGCAACGCCACGAACGGAGTAAAAAGAATCGTCTGTTTCGATTTGGCGAATAAGCGCCACGGGTTTTAAATTTTGCATACGCGTTTCTCCAAATTGTTTTTGGCTATGCTAAAAATTTTCCACAACCTTATTTTAAGATATGCGTGCGCGCGATAAATAATAACCTTTGTCGGCTTTTGGAAAATTTTTCATAAAAAAACAGTTGACAAGAACTTTTATATAGTGTAAAATGCTAACATAACTTAAAATTAACGCATTGAAAAGAAGAGTAAGTAAATGGATTTGCACAGAGAAGCCCCGTTTGGTGAAAGGGGAAGAATGAAATTTTCTGAACATGGTCTTGGAGCGGTGTCCCCGATATTTAAGGGATGACGGGTTTCGCCCGATATAGCGATAGGGTATTAAAAGGTTTTCTTGCGTACCTAATAAGGTCTTTATTGTGAAATAGAGATAAAGTAAGGTGGTAACACGGTGTCAAATCGTCCTTATGGGTTTATACTCATAAGGATTTTTATTTTGTTTATTTAATTTAAACTTATCATAGATATAGGAGTTTTATGATAGAAATTAAAAATCTTGAAAAAACATATCCTTCTAAATCGGGCGACGTCGTAGCCTTAAAGGATATCAACTTAACCGTAGAAGACGGTGACATTTACGGCATTATCGGTCTTTCGGGCGCAGGCAAGTCAACACTCGTTAGGTGCATAAACCTACTCGAAAAGCCGACTAGCGGTCAAATTTTAATCGACGGAGAAGATTTAACTAAGGTTACTAAAAATAGACTTTTGGAAATTCGTAAAAAGGTAAGTATGATTTTTCAACACTTTAACCTTTTACAGCAACGTAGCGTTTTGAAAAACGTTGAACTTGCAGGCGAAATTGCAGGCGATAAAAATCCTACCGAAAGGGCTAAAGAACTTTTAAAACTCGTCGGGCTTGAAGATAGGTTGAACTACTACCCGTCTCAACTTTCAGGCGGTCAACAACAAAGAGTTGCCATTGCAAGAGCGCTTATGTCTGATCCAAAAATTTTACTTTGCGACGAAGCGACTTCGGCGCTCGACCCCGAAACAACCCATTCGATTTTAGAACTACTCAAAACGCTTAATAAAAAATTAGGGCTTACAATCGTTATAATTTCGCATCAAATGTCCGTAATTGAATCGATTTGTAACAAGGTCGCAATCATTGATAAATCTCAAATAGTTTCTTGCGGATATCTTAAAGACGTTTTTCTTTCGCCGACTAACGAAGTTGCTAAAAAACTTATCTACTCAGGACACGTAAACACGGGTATTAAGGGCGAAAAATTCGTAAAACTTATGTTCACGGGCGAAGTAGATAAACCTATCGTTGCAAACGTTATTTCCGAACTTAAAATTTCCGTTTCGATAATGTACGCCGAAACTAAGGTTATCAACGATACCGTTTGCGGTCAGGTTATTTTCCGTCTTCCGTCGTATAATGAGGATATCAAAAAATTGACCGATTATCTAACGCGCGAAAACGTGCCGTTTGAGGAGGTGGATAGCGATGCCCTTTACTGATATTTTAATAATGATAGCCGAAACGGTTGGCGTTACTGCTCTTGCTACTCTTTTAGCCTACGTTTTAGGTCTTCCCTGCGGGGTTTTATTAAACGTTACGAGCAAAAACGGGCTTAAACCTTGCAAATGGCTAAACGTAACGGTCGGTCTTATCGTAAATATTTTACGTTCTATTCCCTGTCTTATTATAATCGTTCTTTGTATTCCTTTTACGAGAGGCATTTTCGGCAGAGGCACGGGCGAATGGTTTACAATTTTAATTCCGCTTACCGTTTGCGCGTTTGGTTTCGTTTCGAGAATGGTTGAACAATCGCTTGCAGAAGTTCCCGCAGGCGAAATCGAGGCGATTAAATCTCTCGGCGCAACCGATTTTCAAGTAATTATAAAGGTTTTACTTCCCGAAGCAAGAGTTTCACTCGTAACGGGCGTAGCGGTAGTTGCAGTGAGCATTTTGGGTTACACGTCCTTTGCTTACAACATAGGCGCAGGTGGTCTTATCTCGGGAATTTATACTTTTTACACAAGACATACGGGCGACTATTTAGGCTCTTTACTGTTTTGGGTAATGATTGTTCTCGTCGTTTTAATCGTACAGGGAATTCAAGAATTAGGGCTCTTCATAGCCAAGAAAATTGACAAGAGAAAAGTTTTAAAATAGGAGAATTTTTATGAAAAAGTTTTTTAAATTAGTTATAACTGCCGTTTTATCTATTAGTTTACTATTATCTTGCGGTATTTTATCAAGTTGCGGTAAATCTCAAAAAACTATTAGGGTTTGCGCGTCAGACGTTCCTCACGCCGAAGTTTTAAACGAATGCGTAAAAGAACTTTTAGCAAAAGACGGTTGGATTTTAAAGGTCGAAGTTCTCGACTGGACGATGCAAAACGACGCGGTTGCAAGCGGAGATTACGACGCCAACTATTTTCAACACGTTCCTTATTTAAGCACTTACACGGGAAGCACTAAACTTTTCGCTACGTGCAAAGTTCACTACGAACCGTTAGGTATATACTACGGAAAGGCGACCGTTGGGACTTCAGTTACCGACGGCAAAACCTTTGCAATTTGCGACGACACGTCAAACGCTATAAGAGCGTTTAACCTTTTAACGGCGAAAGGCGTTATTGATAAAACCGCCGAGGGCGACAACTACCCCGTAAATGCAGATGGCGAAACGTTAAATATAGGCGAAACGTCAAAGTCTTGGACAAGCCGAGACGGACAAGTTACCGTTACTTTAGTTGCTGAAAACTTGTTAGTTTCTTCGCTTGGAGATTACGACTTTGCTTGTCTTCCTTGCAACACGGCATACACGGGAAACGTCGATTCTTCAAAGAGAGCGGAGGTAGAAGACGATTCTTCTTTGGTCGTTGGAAACGCAAACGTTATCGCAGTAAGAGAAAACGACTATAATACAAACGACGTTTATAAAGCAAAAATCGACGCTTTGACAAACGCTATGCTTTCTAAAGAAGTTTCAGATTTCTTCGCTGAAAAGTATCTCGGTTCAATGACTTGCGACAATACCACTCAAATTGATTTAAGAAAATAATTTTACAAGTTCAAAGCCCCCGAATAAGTCGTTTAACCGACTTATTCGGGGGCTTTTATTGTTTTTTACTGCTTTCCTATCATAATGTCTATTATCTTTTTATCCGTTTCCTTCATACCTTCTCGGGCTAAAATTCCTACGTTTTTAATAGTGTTCTCTACGCCTTTAACGACTATTCCGTCACCACTTACGAACTGCCTTTTGGTAACCGCCATTTCATAGCCCATAATACCTGCTTCAACTGCCATTGCGATCTTCGCAGCGCAAGACGGCTTTGCCCCGTCGCAAATAGTTCCCGAGAGTATTGCAACAGAATTTACTATCGTATGAGCGATTTCGTAAAATCTTCCACCCTTTAAAAAGCAAATGCCCGCGCCTGCGCCACAACCCGCGCTGATTGCTCCGCAATATGCGGAGAGACAGCCTATTCCCGTTTTTAAATGCACGGTTATAAGGTCGGAAAGTATTACCGCTCTTAAAGTTTCTTCTTCGCTACACCCAAGTTCTTTGGCGTAAACGCAAACGGGAACGCTCGCAGTAATTCCTTGATTTCCACTGCCCGAAATTATACATACTGGGAGTTCGCAACCGCTCATTCTCGCGTCCGACCCACTCGCCGCGTACGCCTTTGCCTTACCGCTTAAATCGGCTTTGCCATCTTTATATAACAGTTGACCTATGGACGCGCCGTATCGCCTTTTTAAGCCTTCTTCGGCGATTGTCATATTCATATCAATTTGTCTTTTTACATACGGTTTTACTCTCTCTAAATCGACGTTTTCAGCAAATTCTACTATTTTTTCAACGCTTAATAACGTTTTGTCCGCGCTACTTTCGTTTGAAAATATAACACCGCTTTGCATATATTTTTTCGTAACGTTTTCGCCGTTTACGATAACAGAAATCACGTTCGTGTGCCTTTCGGAAATTCTAACGGACGCGAATTTTCCGTCAACCCTACCTTCTAAATAAAGGTCAAAAGTACATGGCGAAATAAGTTCGTTAATCGTAATTTTACACGAGTTTAAAAACGCCGAAATCTTCTCTTTTGCATCTTCTTTTAAACTTGATAAAACTTCAAGTTTCTTTTCGGGATGCCCTGCGACTATTCCTGCCGAGACGGCGGACTCTATGCCGTGCATTCCACCCGTTGACGGAACTATAACGCTCTTTACGTTCTTTATGATATTTCCACTTAGCCCAACCGCAATCTCCGTCGGTTTTTCGCCTAACGCGTCGCCTAAAATCGCTCCGCCGTAAGCAATTGCTATCGGCTCGGTACAACCCATTGCTATTTGCAGTTCTTCAATTAAAATATCTTCGTACGTCTTTATAATTTTTTCGTTTAGCATACCTTTCACCTTTTATATTTACATTATATATTAAAGGTAAAATTTAGTCAAGGGCAATCTAAATTTTACTTATAAGCATTAAAAAAGCACGCTAAAAAGCGTGCTTTTAAGTTTTTATAATTAATCTTCTGGGAAGAAGCTTGCTTTAAGGTCTTTGTATGTTTGCTCTTCAAACGGACTACTTAAACCGATATCTTTCAAAATTTGTCCGTAAGGTTTAGAAATATCGCAATCTTCTTGAAGGGCGCGATAAACCTCTTGAGCAACTTCATAGCCTTGAAGATTTGCAATTGCATAGAATCCCATAGACGCAATTTCAGACGTTGCATAGTTCATATAATATACTGGAGAACTAATCGTAACCCTTTGCACATATCCTTGATAATAATCATCTGCAAGTCTTTTTGGCATTCCAAGATGCTCCAAAACACCCTCCATTAAGTCTTCGAATTCACCAACTTGAATAGGTTCTTCAGCGGTATAAACTCTATATTCAAATTCGTCAACTATAGTTGCGCCTAATATGGTGCTAAAACCGTTTGCAAGTCTAAGATAGAAAGCCATGTCATAAACCATTTGACTTGGCATTTTATCTTTAATATAATAAAGCATAAGCCATTCGTTACCTTGAGAGTGAGTCTCCGCCAAGTCGTATCCCATATTTCCAAGCGAATAAGCGTCAAAAGAAATATAGTGTCCCATTTCGTGAATAATCGTCATAATATCTTGATATCCAGAACCAAAGAACGTAAACGCCTCATCATAGTATGAAGAATAATTTGCAAAAGCCGTCCCCATAGAATTTACAGACACAGCGAATCTTATGGCTTCTTTTTCATACATATTCTTCATTTTTTGTTGAAGACTATTGTCAAAGGAATTAATATATCCGCCAATATATTTATTGGTTAAACTCTTTACATTATCTTCCATTGCCTTGTAATAATTATCTACATCTGTACTAGTATATGATAACCCATCAAATGCTAATGTCGCTTCATTTTCCATATTTACAACGTAATTTTTAACGTACTGATGGTATGCCGCCCTTTCTTCTTCAGTATAGTAACGGTTATACGAAGTATGAGCGAAATAATCGTAAGCGTTATCGTACCCGTGTAAAGATGCAATTTGCTTGTTGTTTTCAACGAATTGATAATAAATTTCTTCAACATTCCTAGACCAATTAGAATCTTCTATATCAAGATTATTATACTGAATTTCAAGTTGAGCGTTTGCTTCCTCAAGCGCTGTAATTGTTTGATTGTCTTGTTTAAAGATGGCGAAGTCCTCTTCTGTCCAACCGTCAAATAAATATTGCTTATATTCTACTGAGTCATCCATTTCATAAACGGCCTTATACGAATCTATATAAGCTTCGTACATGGCGTTGTATGTAGTCATTGCATAATTAAGCGCCTCTTGTCCTTTTTCGCGAGTAATATCATTGTAATACTGGATTTGTCCCATATAGTACATATGTACGAAATATGCCATCTTATCTTCAATGCTTGCTCTTACACCTTCTATATTGTCAATAGAATATCCTTCTTCGAGCATTTGTAAGAATAAGTCGATATAAGCTTGCATTTCTTCTACGTCTTCGTCGCAAAGCGTGAATTCAAAAGAGAATTGTGGACGACCTTTTGCAGCAAAAACCGTAAGGTCTTTATAATATTCTAAATACTCGCCGACGTTTTCAATATCTCTCGTACATGCAGCGTTTTCATAGAATAAGTAAGATTCTCCACTTTCAGTAGAATTAAAAACTACGTTAGTTCCGATAGCAACGGTATACGTCTTTTCAAACTCGTAATTTTGACCGTCAGGATTAAACAAAACGTTTAAAGAAACTTGTTCAGCATTTGGATCAGTAATGGTTTCATAAGCAGTAAGGTTAGGAACGAAATCTTCTACTCCGTAACCGAAAGATATCGTTGCCTTTTGGACTACGTTTCCGTCAACGTCGGTAACCGTTCTTTCTAAATTCTTTATTAACAGGGTTTCGTAATCTACTACCCAGTCGTAAGAAGTTGCTATTTCACCTTCAACAGCATTAGTCGTCGAAAATGCAAGTTCAGTTCCGTTGAAATTAATACCACTTGATAAGTTTTGATCGTCGAAACTTATCGTGCCGAGTTCAAGCAACTGATTTTTCGTAAGCGCTTCCATATAAATACCAAGAACGCAACTGCCGTCTGCGTTTAAAGTATAACTAAAATCACTTCTTATATTAGTTGCAGCAAGAACCTTTCCGTCTGCATCCATAAGACTGTAATCTGCGCTAAGGTCGCCGTCAGTCACGCTATAAAAATAATCCGCGTGAAATCCTTCCATATCGCCTTCTGCAAAATCGTAAACAACGTGATAATTTGACATTTTGTCTAATAAAAATTCAGCGTCGTTTTTGTCTTTGATAAGAGAAAAGGTCGTTTCGTTAGAAAGTTTTACGCCTTCGCCTTCAGATACGGTCGTGCATCCAACGAGACCGAAAACCAAAGAAAGCGTAAGAGCTACTAAAAGTAACAAAATTGACTTCTTTTTCATAAAATCTCTCCTTTTTGTTTCTTAATATTATATTATAAATATTTAATGTAGTTTATTATATCACTTTAGTTTTCGTTTATCAAGTCGTTTAACAGTAAAAACTCAAATTTATCCAATAAAATTTGCTTTTTTTGCCAAAAAACAAAGCGTCGCGCTTAAATTATAGCGCAACGCTTATTATTTTTGATTTTGCAATTTCAAACGCGGTCTAATTTTAACGTTTCCACACATGAGTTCAGCGTAAGAAAAACTCGTCTTTCCTTTAAACTCTTGGGTTGGAACAATGGTAAAAAGCGAAGAATACGTCTTGGTTAAAATCCCTTCGTAAAAAACGAATTTGTTTCGCCCTAAATTTACCTTTACGTCAACCGCTTCCCCTTTAAGTTTTTCAACAGCCCTTTTTACCGCCGTTAAATCTCTACCGTTTTTTATCATAAAGATAGTATCGACAATTTTTCAATTTTTAAACCAAGGTTTTACCCTTTATTAAAAATCCTCGTCGTCTTCTTCGTCAAAAGCGCCGTCTTCTTCATCGTAATCGTCGGCGTTGCCTTCTGGAAAATCAAAATCGTCGTCTTTAACGTCGTCGTCATAATAATCGTCTTCCATTTCCTCTTCGTCGTCGAAAAGTTCTCTAGCCTCGTCTTCTTCAAGTTGAGAAAGCGATATCATTTCTTCTTCGTCGCCCTTACTTGAAATAGCGTCCTTTTCATCTTCGTCAAGGAAATTTCTCCATTCTTCGTCGTTGTCTGGATCTACGTCTCTATCAGGCTCAATAATGGCTTTCTCATTAGCCCTTTCTCTGCATTCAGCGCACATTTCTTCGCTCGATTCCATAAAATTGCGTTTGCAAATCGGGCAAAGGGTTTGCTCCATCTCTTCGTCGTCGTTAAGCGCGGCAAATTTAAGCGCTGGACCTATTTTAAGTTCGGCTTTACAAACGTCGCAATATTTTTCCTCTTCTTTCATGTAGTTAAGATCACATCTGGGGCATTTTACGTAACCCATATTTTCCTCCTTACAAATCAAGACGGTAAAAGTTTAGCAATACATATCTCTTGATTTTAAAATTTCTAAATAAAACAATTCCGCTACCACACGAAAAGGTCTTTCTTTCCCTTTATATGCATAGCGGAATTATTATAGACATATTAACTCAATTTGTAAACTGTTTTTTGCTAAATTTATAAAAATTTTTATTCTTTTTTTGCTAAATTTGCAAATTTTAAGGCTTTAAATTTAGAAATTTTAAGGCTTTATCGCAAATTTTGATTATGCGCCTTCAAGTAGCATTTTATCGGCGATAAGAGCAATAAATTCGCCGTTAGTCGGTTTTTCGCCCGCAAGATAGGTTTGCACGCCGAAAAGTTCGTTAATGTTGTTGATTCTACCCCTACTCCACGCAACTTCAATGGCGTGGCGAATAGCGCGCTCAACCTTGCTTGGACTCGTTGCATATTTTTCACCAATCATAGGATAGAGTTTTTTAGTTATATTGTTTATAACGTCGGGGCTTTCAACTGCAAGTTTTATACCTTCTCTTAAATATGAATAGCCTTTAATATGAGGGGGAATACCTACCGAAATAAAAATCTTACTGATCTTCTCATCTAACGACGGGGTTTTAAACCTTGGATTTACCGTTCGCAAAAAACTTTTTTCACTTAAAAACAAATCTTTCATTCTGCTAACTAAGACCTCGGGAGAACACGGTTTAGTTATATAAAAAGCCGCGCCTTTTGCAATACACGTTTCTATAACTTCATCGCGATTAAGCGCGCTATAGACCACTATTTTTGTATCGATACCCGCTTTTACAAGCCTGTCTAAAACCCCAAGCCCATCGAGATTTGAAAGTATTAAATCGGTTACGCAATACTCTGCGCCAGTCTTTAAAACGAGAGCAACTCCCTCTTCACCGTCGCAAGCCGTTCCTAAAACTTCAAATTCTTCCGCGCTATCAAACGCCCTTTTTATCTCTTCGCATTTTTGCTCTTTGTCTTGAAGTATAACTATTCCGTGTTTACTCATACGAATTCTCCTTTTATAAGACGAAACTTTTCGGCGTCTTTTGATAATTCAATTATAACACTTAAAAATTAAATACCCAATGCGAATTATCGTATGATTTTGTCGAAAAACAGAAGTTTTGGTCGGGAAAACAAGATTTTACCTTTTATGACGAGAGCAAACCGCTTTTTTTGTCGCTTTAAACGCTTTTAATCAGTATAAATATTAAATTTTAACTCATACTCGTTTTATCATGAACGATAACGAAAAATATGAAGATATTGAAAAGAAACTTTACAGCGCAGAGCCTGAAGAAATTGAACGGCTATTAAAAAAGATGTTTTACCTGTTTGGAATTATTAGATAGTTCCACGTGAAAAACTAGGGGCTATAGGTCGATAATCGACCTATAGCCCCGTTTTTTAATGTTGATTATAAAAAGAAATCGAAAACGAGCATTAGGCAAAAACCTATTAAAAGAGCGTACGTTGCGCCCCTTTGACTACCGTGAGAATGAGTTTCGGGAATCATTTCGTCGCTAATAACGTAAAGCATCGTTCCGCCTGCAAAAGCGAGAGCAAACGGCAAAATTATCGTTGCAACCGATACTGCAAAGTAACCTATAATCGTTCCTATAACTTCAACAAGTCCTGTTATAGACGCTATTAAAAAAGTCTTTTTAGCGCTTACGCCCGACGCGAGCATAGGCGAAATGATAACCATACCCTCGGGTATGTTTTGAAGGGCTATACCGCCCGCAATCACGAGCGCGTGCGTTAAATTGCCCGAACCAAAACCAACGCCTGCGGCAATTCCTTCTGGCAAATTATGAATTGCAATCGCCGAAACGAATAAAATCACTTTGCTTAATTTTGCGTTTGGATGATATTCTTCTTCCGTTGACGGACCAATTAGTTTGTGAAGGTGAGGAACGGCTCTATCTAACAAGTTTAAAAATAAAGCGCCGACAAAAATACCGACGACGGTTATTAGAATCCCCCAGTTGCCACCGTATTCCAAAGATGGAATTATTAGTCCTAAGATTGCAGCGGCGAGCATAACACCCGACGCAAAGGAAAGAATTATATCCGAAAATTTATGAGAAAGATTTTTAAACGCAAAGCCTATAAGCGAGCCGATAACTGTAGCTCCGCCAACGCCCAACGCCGTCAAAAGTACGATATACATATTTTACCTTCGTTATAATTATTTTATATATAATATGATAGCTAAAAGAATACGGTTATATCCATCACTATATATAAAAACACTATGAGATGTTACTCCAAGTAAATTTTATCACTTTAAAAACGAGTTGTCAACTTTAGATAATTTTTAATTTTTCTATTTATTTAAATTTTTTCAAAAATTTTTTAAAGACGGCTGAAAAATTGTTGACAATCTGCTTTTAATTTGGTATTATATGCGGGCAAACTTGGTTTGAAAGTCCGTTTTCAAGCCAAATAACTATAATTGCGGTCATGGCGGAATTGGCAGACGCATAAGACTAAGGATCTTATGAGTAATTTCTCGTGCAGGTTCAAGTCCTGTTGACCGCACCAACAAAAAAGAGCACCTACACAGGTGCTCTTTTTTGTTGGCGCACTAGGCTACAGGAGCAAAATTTGCTTGGCAAATTTTGAACCGTAGGGCTATGCCCTACCCCACCGAGAGTGCCCTTGGGATTATGAGTGAATATTAGGACTACACGTAATTCAATACAAGTTTTACTTTGATTTTCTTAAAAGCCAAAGGGTTTCGGTGGCTTGACCGCACCACACGGAAACTACCTGAACCTACACGGGTGCTCTTTTTTGTTGGCGCACTAGGCTACAGGAACAAAATTTGCTTGGCAAATTTTGAACCGTAGGGTCATGCCCTACCCCACCGAGAGTGCCCTTGGGATTATGAGTGAATATTAGGACTACACGTAATTCAATACAAGTTTTTACTTTGATTTTCTTAAAAGCCAAAGGGTTTCGGTGGCTTGACCGCACCACACGGAAACTATCCGAACCTTTCGGGTAGTTCTTTTCTTTTTTCTCAAAATCCTTATAAATAAAGGCTTTCAGCTCGTTAGAAGAAACCCGACAGCACTCGTCAGGAGCGCCGTCGGGTAATTGTTTGCTTGTGAAATTGTAGTAAATTCCGATTTTATTATCGAAGAGGATTGCCCTTTGTATAAACGTTTGTATATAAATTTTCTTATTTCTTTAGTTTGTATTTTGCCGTCAGTACATTCTCGCAATCGTCCTCGGCGTTGTCGGTAAAAATATCACGTTCAAAGATGATATTATTCTTCATTAGACATAGTTCAAGAAAACATAAAAAAATACCAATATCAATGCGATTGTAGTACGCTACTTTATCAATAGGTATAATCCCACGCTTTCCTGGCTTTTTATAACGGTAGACCCTCAAAGTCTTTTTCTCTTCCACTACCGCCCACGGCTGCGTATTGCACGCACTTGGCGTAAATCTCACAACGTTACCAATATCACGATAATACTCGCCCTTCCATATTTCATCGAGTAACTTCCGCTTACTCTTATACATATCCTTACGAAACTTATCGTCAGCGACCTTGGCAATGGCGATCATTATGACAAAATCAAGACCGTTATACGTCGGCTCGTCGGGCTTGCCGATACCGAACCACAACGCACCGATATTGAGAGAAGCAAGATATAGATCAAGCTGTTCTCCAATATAACCGATGTTTTGCAGATAATTTTCCTTGCGCTCACTATACAATAAAATACAGTATTCTTGACCGCGTTTGCAGGTGGTTTTATTGGCAGGAACGATACGAATGGAAGTTCTTATATCATCTACAAGCGGAGTGAGCTTTCTGTATTGTGATTCAATTTGCATAAGCTCCGTTTGACTTATTACGCCAATTTCACGGAAGAAATGAAATGACTTTCTTTTGAATATCATCGGATATAATTTTATGTCCATACTTTTTCTCCAAAAAATTATACTCAAGATTATATCAAATTAAGATTCTAATGTCAATAAAATTTAACGATATAGATAAAATAATTATCGACAAACATTAAAAAATGTTGACAAAGGCAAGTTGAAGTGCTATAATATTCATGTCGAACTGGGAAGACACATATTTTTTTGGAGGTATTAAACAATGAAAGGTATCAGTAAAATTGCAAAGGTTGTAACGAAAGTTGTGGAGATATTCCATTGGGTTGCTGTGGCTCTGATGATAGCGGCAACGGTCTGCTCGTTGGTGGCTTCCTCATGGGTGGGGTATTTTGTCGGCTTTGATGCGAAAGAATGCTGTGGGGCAAATCTTTCGATATACGGATTTGAGATAAACGCCGCCGTTACGGACGGAAAAGTAGATATGACAGCGTTTCTTCTGTTCGGTATTGGAGCGATTTTAATCCTTGCGCCTATGGCTATGATCTTCAGAAATCTTAACCTTATCATCAATAAATCTGAAGGGAGTACGCCGTTTCAGGCAGATAACGTCCGTTTGTTCCGTGAGATTGGAATCTTTTCGATTGCCATTCCCGTTATTGGACTGATCATGAGTATTATCACTCGCCTTGTACTTGGTGCGGAAGCAGCAGAGGTTTCAAACAATTTTGGCGGACTTGTAATCGGTATCGTCGTTCTCTGTATTACGGAATTTTTCATTCACGGCATTGAGCTTGAAAAAGACGTCGACGGTTTACTTTAAGAGGTGCGATATGGGAAAAATCATACTTCGACTCGACAGAATCATGGTAGAACGCAAGATGTCCTTAAATGAACTTGCCGAACGCGTAGGAATCTCCAACGTCAATCTCTCCAAGATCAAAAACAACAAGGTAACGGCTATCCGTTTTTCCACTCTTGCGGCAATCTGCGAGGTGCTTGATTGCGAAGCAGGGGACATTTTGGAATATCAAAAGAAAGAATAGACTGAAGCCTATTCAGATAAGGAAACGATGACTTTTAGATAATTCGGGGCGATAAAAAGGTTCGGATTTGTTCCCTTCATCGGCACCACGATAAACCCGAAGCTTAATGCTTCGGGTTTTTTCGTGGTTCAACACAAACAGGAACAAAATTTGCTTGGCAAATTTTGAACCGTAGGGCTATGCCCTACCCCACCGAGCAACGTGACGTTGCATCCCGCCTTTTATCCCATTTACTTTGTGCTTAAACTTAACCCTTGTCGCCGTGGCTCTTGCAGTAGGCTTTCCTTATTTTTACAACAAACGTAAGGCTATATGTTTATTAATTCAATTTTTAACTTTGATTTTCTTAAAAGCCCAAGGGTTTCGGTGGCTTGACCGCACCAAATCAGTATAATCCGAACCAAATCCTTGTAACAAGTGAATGGTTCGGATTTACTTTTTCTCTTAAACTATTATAACGGTAGGAATTTACGTTCCTGCCGTTTTTTCTTTTTACGACAAAATAAAAAAATCTTTCAAAAAGATGTCAGGTGTACATGTTCTTGTACACCTGACATCTTTTTGAAAAGACTTTTGTCGTTTTATGTTGTTTTTAAATTCATTCCTTTTCTATCGGCAAACAAATCTCTATATACCTTTCCTTTGCCCATTCTCCGTTAGGACGCCAATGCATCGCCACTACTTCAGGCGCATTCGCAAAAATAAAGTCTGACGTTGGTAACCACTCAGTAACGATTTTCTTTCTTAACTCGGTATAATCTGCAATAGGTCGTTTCTTCTTTTCGGTTTCAAAAACAACGTAGGTTTGTTTAGAAATAACAATCGTCTCAAACCCCATTTTGTCCATAAAATCAACGCCTGTTACGTTAGGATTGAAAAGTTCTTTCCTTGTCCATTCGTCTAATTCATACGCAACGTAAAAATCATATCCGTCGTCATCAATATTTGTCACAACCATATAATCGGTAGAATAGTCGCAAGATGCGCCAATTAACAGCCATTGTTTAGCACGTGTGGACGTTAAAAACGCTTCTTCTTGTTTTACACGTTCTTCGCCATAGGGAACACCCGTAAATCGTTTTTTGTAGCCAACTAAGATAATTTCAGGTTTTTCTTCAATCTTGTAGTTCATTTCAGTTCCTCCAATTAAACTAAGTTTAACGGAGAGACGAGAAAAGGATTTTAAGGAACAACCTTGTTTTACTTGCGACGGCATTATACCGTGAAACTTATAAAAGGCGCGAGAAAAACTTTCAGGCGTTTCATAGCCGTACTTGAAAGCAATGTCAATTACTTTCATTTTCTTGCTTAATAAATCGTTTCCCGCAAGCGTTAGTTTTCTTCTACGGATATATTCGCCAAGAGTAAAACCGCACGTTATACCAAACACTCTTTGAAAATGAAAAGTTGACGAATGCGCGCGCTTAGCCACTTCTTCATAATCAATTTTTTCGGTAATGTTTTCTTCGATATAATCAATCGCGTTTTGTAAATTTTCAATCCAATCCATTTCTTAACCTCCGCGATTTTATTATACTAGAAAACAAAGTACTATTCTTGACTTTTTGTGCTAACTATTATGTATCCGTTTTCTGTTTCAAAAACATTTTTTACGGACATTTTAGACAATTTAATTATATCTAAAATATCTGAAGGATTATCAGGATATATCTTTATCTTGCGATTGCCCATATCTATATATTCGCTTTGATTTTTATCAATAGATAAACAAAATATCCCGTTTGCTTTTAATAAAGAAACAACTTTAAATATAACTTGCTTTTTATTTTCAAAGTGCATCATCGTTAAAGATGAATAAATAACGTCAAATTTTTCTTTGAATTCATAGGAAACAAAATCAGCATTAACAAAACTAATATTTGAGTACGCCTTTAAGTTTTCTTTTGCCCTTCGAATAGTTTTAGGAGATATATCTATTCCTGTTAATCGTTTACAATAAGGGGCTACTTTAACAGCTATTCGACCTGTTCCTAATCCAATTTCTAAAACTTTTTTATTTTTATCTAATTGTAAAGCGTCTATAAAAATTTGACCATCCCATTTATTCATAAATTCTTTTAATTCAGGTGGGTCTTGAAAAGGGTCATTATTTTCTTCTATTAATAAATCATAATGAGTACTTACATCCATAGTTTTTACCAAAATAATATGCCTACGAAATTATATATTGAAATGTATCTTTTTCGCATCATTATTATAACAAAAATCTAAGATAATAACAACCCATTTTAATATTAGGCAAGGAAAAGAGTTTATCTAGACATAAAAATTTTTATTAATATGACCAAAATTGTCATATTTTCTGTGCTATAATATATCCAATAAGTATCTTCTATTGAAAATTTTTGCAGTTTCGACAATCTTTTTCTAATATTTTTAACATATGCTGTTGACATTCAAGTTTTAAATTCCATATAATTATATATAAGAAAATGCTCATATTTGCCAAAAAACGGCAAATACTTTGATTTAATCTTATAAAAACAATTGATTTTTTTATTAGAATTGATTATAATAATATTATAATTGCCAAAAGTCGGCAAAAGGAGAATTGTTATGTTGTTAAATTTTTCATTTAAAAACTTTAGGTCGTTTAGAGATTTGAGTAGTTTGGATATGACTCCAGCCAACATACGTGATATTCCGTATAGCGTTTTAAAAACTAAAATTAAAAAAGAATATAAGGCTTTATCTTCTTCAATTATCTATGGTGCAAACGCAAGTGGTAAGAGTAATGTGATTTTAGCGTTAGCCTTTATGAGAGAATTGGTTATTAGTGGAAACTTGAAAAACCAAAGATGTATACCTGTTGAATTAATTCCTTGCTTTTGTGATTCTAAAAGCAAGACAATTGACCTTGCGATAGAGTTCATTCATAATAATTATGTATTCAATTATAAAATTCAAATAGGGAATGTGAAATTTTTATCTGATGAAAGTAATCCTATCATAGAAAGAGAGAGCTTAATCGTCAATGAGCAAACTGTCTTTGAAAGAAAAAATAAAGAGGTTTCTTTTTTAGCCTTTTCTAAAGACGAGGATTTTGAAGCATTAAATGTTATTAAAGAGAAAGCGACATCTAGCTTGCTTAATGACGAATTGTTTTTAACCAATGGTTATAAAACACTGATTGATACTACCATCTATTCAACTATTTTGAATTGGTTTAAAGAAAAATTAATTATTGTTAAAAATATTGACTTTATTTCTTCGGCTCCTAGATTTGATTATGAGCAAATTGGAGATGCTACAGAAGATAAGTTTAAGCTTTCTGATGGAATAATTAATAAAATTGCAAAAGAAGCAGGTGTAAATTCTACTGAAATTCATTTCCTTAAATCTGATAAAGATAAAAAGCCTCAAGCTTTTTCTGTAATAAATGGGAAAGGTGTTGTTGCGCGCTTTATTGAGTCCGCAGGAACAATGAAAATGATTAATTTCCTACCTCTAGCTATTTCTGTTATGGTGAAAGGAGCCACTTTGGTTATTGATGAGTTGGATTCTTCTTTACACCCTTCTGCGGTATTTAGTATTATTAACGCATTCCATAATGATGAATTAAATGTAAATAAGGCTCAACTCATTTTTACTTCACATAATCCCATTTATCAAAAAGCTAAAATATTTAGGCGCGATGAGATTAAGTTTATAGAAAGAAACAAAGAAACAAGTAAAATTTATAACTTATCTGATTTTGGGACATCAGGCGAAGGTCAAGTTAAAAATTCTACCGATATAATGAAGAATTATTTAACTGGTAAGTATGGCGCAATAAACTATATTGACTTTAGCGAAGTTATAGCAGACGCTTTAAAATTAAATGGTTGTAAGGGGAACTGCGAATGAAATATTTTATCTCGTGTGAAGGAGATACGGAACGTTGGTATCTTGAATGGCTTCAAAAAGAAATTAACAAAGATGATAGGACTAAACAAAAAGTAGAATTCGTTTTTAAAAACATTATGCCATCCTCTTTTGCTAAATCTAATAATAATACATTTACTAAAGGGATGATTTCAGGCTCTACTTTTTGTAGAATACAGGACATTGAAGATTATTCACCGTGTCATATCAATAAATTTCATGCATTGTTAGAATCAAACAAAAAAGCAAAGCAGTTATTTAAGAATTTCAATTTTTTCATTGGATATTCTAATTTCACATTTGAAGTATGGATAATTTCTCATAAAGCACAAGTTAGAACTGTTACAGATAGAAGTCAATATTATAAACAAATAAATAGTGCTTATGGGAAAAATTTTTTGGATAACGATGATTACAAGCACAAAAAGAATTTTGATTCGGTACTGAAGATGTTGTCTTTGGATGATGTAATTAACAATGCTTTACCTGAATGTAGCCGTTTTAAAACCCTAAACTATCAAAATAATCGCAAATTAGTGCGTTCAATGTATGGATTTAGATATATACTTAGCGACCCGGACACTACATTGGATGAAATTATAAAACTAGTTTTACATAATGCGGGGATAATTTAAGGAGAAATGAAAATGAGAGCTGTAATTTATGCGCGGTATTCTTCCGATAATCAACGTGAAGAATCTATCGAAGGTCAACTTCGTGAATGTATGCAATATGCCGAATACAACCATATATCCGTAATTGATACGTACATTGACCGTGTATTGACGGCGAAAACGGATAACCGTCCAAACTCCCTAAAGATGATAAAAGACAGCTATAAAGGCGTTTTCGATATGATTCTTGTGTGGAAGTTAGACCGTTTTTCTCGTATTCAATTTTTAACTTTGATTTTAACAAACGTCAATAGTGTCTAAACGAACTTCTAAACTAAAAAAAGGAACAATGAAAACTCCATTGCTCCTTTTTATATTTATTAAAATCCTATTCGTCGGCAAGATGCAAATTAAGTTTTACGTCGTGAATATCCACGCCTTTTTTGATGGCTTCCGCAACGTAATAACCGGCGCTTTCACCCATTTGCGCGCAGTTGCCAGTTACTCTATAAGATGCCATTGCCTCGCGTGAGCCCGAAATGCAACGCCCTGCGACGATTATTCCCTTATATCCCTTTGGAATTAAGGCTCGCATTGGAAGATGGTACGGCTTAACTTGGAAACAGTTTTGTCCTTTATTTGATTTAGTATGTAGGTCTGCGCCAAACGTTACGTACGCAACGGCGTCGTCAAATCTCGCCCCCGATAAAATATCGTCCGTGCTTACGCGATATTCGCCGATAATCCGCCTAGACTCTCTAACGCCTAACACGCTTGACGAGGTGATGAGTTCTAAATCTTTAAACTCTTCGTCGTACTTCGTTAAAAACTCAAAAGCGTCGATAAGTTGTTGCCTACCTTCCATAGTCGCTTTTGTTAAATCTTTCGCGCTTAAGGGATTGTATTCGTACATATGCGTAAACTGAATTACGGCAAAATGAGAATTAGGCGCAGGAATAAGATACGGGACTTTAAACGGAATTTGCTTACCCGCCTTTTCGTAAACGGCGTTCAATTTCTCATAAATCATAAGCCCGTCCCTATATTTTTCGGGCACGTTTCCAACGAGAAACATAAGAGTCATTGCTTGACACTCTTTATAATCACCGTCTTCTCCAAGTTCGAACGGACAACCAGCGCTCGCCGCGACGTTACCGTCGCCCGTACAGTCGAAAACGGTTTTTGCAAGCACGGCAAAACGACCTTCAATATTTTCGGCAACTACTCCGTAAACCCTGTTTCCCTCGGTCAACGCGCGAGAAAACGTCGTATTATATAAGACTTCAACGTTTGCCTCTTGCATCTTTTTTTCGAGTATAAATTTCATATACTCATAGTTGAAACTCATATTCCAAAAACCGCCGAATTGACCTGCCGACTGCAACTCTTTGATTAGTTCTTGAACGATTCCCGTCTTTTGATAAAAATCGAAAAACGGATTCATAAAACCCGTAGTCCACGCTCCGCCAAGACAGTTGAATTTTTCAATTAAAAGAGTTTTCATCCCTGCTCTTCCCAAAGCGAGAGCCGCCCCGCAACCTGCTGGACCTGCGCCGACGACTACCGCGTCGTATTCGCCTAAAATCGGGGTGGTAAGATTTTCGTTAATAACCATAGCTTTCTCCTTTTATTATCGCTTTCCCTTTACGATAAAAACTAAAACATAAGTTGCTTTTTAGTTTTGTAGCAACTTTATTATAACACGGTTGAACCGTTTATGCAATAAAATAAAAAAGAACCCTTACAATAATAATTTTTATTTTACTTTTATTGCTTTTTTACAATTCTTTTTGCTATTATAGTAATACAAAATTATCTATCATTTTAAGAGACTAATTATGAAAAAATTATTGATTACGGGATTTGACGCGTTTGGCGGTGAGACTATAAATCCGTCTTGGGAAAGCGTAAAACGTCTACCCGAAAAAATCGGCGATTTCGCCATTACAAAATTACAAATACCAACCGCCTTTAAAAAAGGTTCGCAAAAAGTGTTAGACGTGGCGAAAACAATTTGCCCCGACGTTATACTTTGCATAGGGCAAGCAGGCGGACGACAATTTATCACGCCGGAAGTCGTTGCAATCAACTTGATGGATGCAAAAATTACCGATAACTTGGGCTATAAGCCGATTAACAAGCAAATTTTAAATGGTCAAAACGCCTATTTTTCAACCATACCCGTAAAGGAAATAGTGGAAAATCTCAACGCAAAAGGCATCCCGTCCGCGCTTTCTTATTCGGCAGGGACTTTCGTTTGCAACGAAGTATTATACACTCTTTTGCATCACTACGAAAATACGAGCGTAAGGGTTGGCTTTATACACGTTCCGTATCTAACCGAACAAGCAAAAAACGGCGAGCCGAGTATGCCTATTGAAAATATCGTAAACGCTTTAAAAATAGCAATAGAAACTTTATAAACTGCAAAAAGCGTGTTGTCCATGGCGGACAACACGCTTTTTAATTAGTCAAGACTTAAACCTTTTGCAAAGAAGCGGTAAACTCCCGCCGACCACCCGAGCATTTCTGGCGTTTCATACTCGGTCGTAGCGCCAAATTCCCCCTTTGCTAACGGATACTTTTAACCCAAGTTCTCTTTACGTATCCAAAAACCTTTTTGTCGTTTGCATATTTTACTCTACTGTTCCCTTTGTTTTCTGCTTTTTTATGCTTTTATTCTTCGTCGCCACGCTCTATAGATATTATATACGTGTTGTTTTTCATAATTTTGTCTAAGGTAATAGAGTCGAATTCTTTATCAGTAAAAATAGTTGCTTTATACAAAAGTTTATCGGTAATTCGCTCGACGATTAAATGATTGTAATGCTCTACGCAAAACAAACTTTTAACCTTTTCTCTCTCGTCGTCCGTTTCGATAAAAGTAATCTTTAAAGAGTAAAACCTTTTAGGTCTAAATATTTTAAGCGGAGTATGGAAAACCACTTGCAAAATTATAAGCAACCCACAACCTGCGCTTGCTAAAATATACAACCTTGCTCCACACGCCATGCCTATTGCCGCCGTTGCCCAAACGCCTGCGGCGGTCGTAAGTCCCCTTACTTCGTGTTTACGATAGACGATTATTCCAGCGCCTAAAAAACTTATGCCCGAAACTATTTGGGCGGCAACTCTCGATGCGTCCGTAGGCTCTTTGCCAAAGCCGTAACGAGAAATAAGCATCATCAAACACGCCCCTACGGAAAGTATGGTATGCGTTCTAATGCCTGCCTCTTTAGACCTTAATTTTCGCTCGAACCCTATCAAAAAGCCGAGTAAAGCCGATAGCCCCACGTCGAGTAGCATTCTAAGTTCTTCTTTCATTTATCCCTTCCTTTTCTCCTTATACATCTTATAGAGTTCTTCAGTCGCTAAACGAATTTTAGCAACGGGCACTCCCTTTTTAGGAAAACAATAAAACAAAATTTCGCTGTTTCCTATACTTACTACGTCTCCACCCTCATACCAGTAAAAATCAGAATTTACGCTGTACGAATATAACGGAGGTTGTTTAAAGTCAATTTTCCCGTCGTCGCTTATGAGTTTAAACCCGTTTTCGTCGTGGGTTAAAACGCCGTTACCGAACTTATAGAAGCACTTATAGTCGAAAATCGCCCCTATTTCAACGGGCTCTTCAAAGTGATAATTGCCACTTTCGATTTCCCTTTTTACACACTCTCTTTGCCAAGCAAACCAGTCGGGGATATGGCTAAATTCAGTTTCTCCGTCTTGGGCTTTCATTTTGCCGTTTTCTTCTAAGCGATAGATTTTTCCGCACGCTGTACAAGTCAAAGTCTCGCCCTTTCCAACAGTTTTACCTTCGGCGTTACAGTTCGGACAGCGATATAGAACCCTATCAAGCCCGTCTGCTCTCGTCTTTTCGGTAATTAAGACGCCCTTTTCGTATTGATTTTTGAAATTGTCAAAAGAGAATTTCTCTTCAATTAAAGATTGAATTTTATCGGCAGGCGTATTTTTCACTCCGTCTGCGTCAAGTAATAAAGTAACCTTTGCAGACGTCTTTACTTTTCGCGTTTTAAGTTCGTTATACAAAGGGTCGTAAAGATACGCGCCGTCGGTAATAATAGTAACGATAGGCACTCCGAGTTTTTTTGCAAGAGAGCCTAAACTCTGCGGAAGAGTGGTTGCCGTTCCATCAAAAGAATAGCCCGCCTCAGGATACAATAAAACCGATCTTTTCTTCTTTTTTATAAGCCTAATGATATCTAAAACAAGGGGGACGTCGGGAGTAAACTTATTCGTCGCAACGCAACCGAGCCTACGCATAAGCCACTCTTTTGAAAGCATTGCGTCAGCCGTAGCAATAATATTGTAACTTTTGGGATATAAAATCTTAGACGCAATTTTTAAATCAATAAAAGACGAATGATTCATAAGTACGAAAAGCGGACCTTTGGGCAACTTTTTCATACCTTCAAACTGATAGGTAAACCCTGTTTTTTTAAGTTCTCCGATAGACAAAAGTCTAACGAGCGTTCTAAATATAAAAGCGGGATAAGGCGGACGTTTTCTCTTAGCCTTTTTCTTGACAATCAATTCGTCAAAGTTTACTGTTTTAGATTTTACTTTCATAATCCCCCTCAATTAAACGACCTATACGCCAACTTCTACAAACACAGCCTGTCGTTTTTCCGTAAATTCTACGGTTAAAATATTGTCGCTAAAACAAACTTTTACCTTGCTATTTTTAGGATATCCGACGTTTGCAAACTTCACGTTTTTACAAATCGGGATTTGCTTTTTCGTATCTCCGTCTAAGTTATAAACCGCAAGGTAAATTTTATCTCCGTTTTTAAGCCCTGCGCAAACGGTTTTATCTTCCATTTTGCAAAGACCTATCGGCAAATACGGCACAGCGCATTTTTTCATTTGGCTAAGACTATTATAATAATCTACTCCCTCTTTGATAAGGTCGAGCCTTTCCCCGTCTAAAAGCCCTATATTGCTTGCAAGGTGCATTCTACCTAAAAAACTGTTAATCATGTTGAGCGCAACTCTATCCGCGTCAACGTTTTCGTCCACCCAAGATTTTGGAATATCCCTTAGACAATCGCCGTTTATTCCGCCTACGGGATAACTCCAAACCGCCGCCTGTTCGGGCAAAACTGCAGTTAAGATATTGCCCACGATATACGGGTATTTATAACAATCTACTTGGTCAGACGTAGATACGAGCGGATAGATAGAGAGAGTTTTGTAGTCCATTCTCATTCCGCCCGACGAACATCCTTCAAAAACGACGTCGGGATATTTTTCAGTCATAGACCTAATCCATTTTGAAAACGCCTTTGCCGAACTTTCAAGCCCTTCGCCCAAAGAGTCCGAATTTAAATCAGTTCCTACGCCAAGGTCTTGGTTATAATCTAATTTTATATACTGCGCGCCGTAATCTTCAACCATTCGCCTTATGGTTTCGCTCATATATTCAACGACTTTTGGATGACGATAGTCTAATATATGTCTATTCATTACGGTTACTTTTTTGCCGTTTCTTTTAATAAACGCGTCTTCACCGTAATAATCTATCATCTTTTGATTTTTAAAACCGACCACTTCAGGTTCTATCCAAAGCCCCATCTTTAAACCGAGCGAACGTATAAAATCGGCGGTTTTTTTGATTCCGCTAGGAAATCTCACGCTACTTTCTTTCCACTCGCCCACGTAGTGATAAATCTTGCTCGCCTCAACTTCGTCGTGCCAACCACAGTCGATAACGTAATACCGAGCGCCTGCAAGTTTTGCTACGGGCGCGTATTTTTTGGTGTTTTCTTCGCTCGGACTATCCCAAGAAAGATGCATATATTCGTTGAAAATAGTCGGTAAGTTTTCGTCGGCTTTGCTCTTGCCTTTTATGTATCTTCTATATCTCGTCATATTTTCAATGACGTCGTTTAAATCGTCGCCAAAACTAAGGGCAACGTTTACCGTTTTATAACTTTCGCCTACCGCAAGTTTTTTCATCCAACTGCCGTAGGTCGAATTTGCGCCACCTAAATACAGATAGTGAGTTTTTGTCTTGTCGCTAATTTCCCAGTACCAACTGTTGTCGCTCTCTATTTGGAACATCGTGAACTTGCCGTCCGCAGTTTGAATTATAGCCTGTGGGAGTTGCTCTTTAGTTGACCAACTGCCGACGTTTAATCCGTATATTTTGCGCTGACTTTCCCCCGTTCCAAGAAAAAGACCAAGGTCTTTAAAGGTATAAGTTCTCGGTTGAACTTCGTTGTGGTGGCTTTGGGTAAATTTAGTAATTTGACACTTTTCGTCTTCGTAGATATTGCCTACGCCGACGACCACGAAAGCCGACGCTTCTTCAAGCCAAATTTCTTCACTCGATACGTTTTTATATTCGGTATATACGCTTATTGCGTTGCTGTCTTTAAACGCCGTAAAATTAACCGTTGCCTGAACTTTTTGAGATTGACAAACTATTTTTAGTTTATTTTCGCTAATTTCATGACCTTTATAAAGCAATTTGTCCCACTCGGTAGAATACGCCATTTTCGCGCCCAAGTGGGTGTTTTTGTTCTCACCCGAAACGCTAACTTCACAAAAGTTAAATTTAAAAAGGTCGCCTTCGTCGCGCTTTGCAAAATTACCGCATTTGGTCAAAAATATCTTTTCGCCTTCTATCGTGAATTCAAGATTTTTAAACTCTATCTTTTCCATTTTCCTATATTATTCTACTATTTTTACTCCGTTTGGAACTTTTGTCGTAGTAGTAATGCTTCCGTCGGCATTTTTAGTATGTTCTACTTTTAATATGCCAAACGGCGTTGGGTAATCGACTTTAACGCTATTTAAATAACCTAAATTCGGTTTAATTCTAATCTCTTCGCACCCCGGTTTAACGATTTCAATACCTGCAACCACGCTCATTAAATACGGAACGACACCGCTTGACCAGCCGTGGCAAAAACTGTGGCGGAAACCTACGTAACAAAACGCGCCGTAATCGCCGTGTACGTCCTTTTTGCGTTTTGACGGTTTTCTATCTATTCTACCTGCGTTTTCTGCCCAAGAAATATCAAAATCTTCCCAAAAAGACGTTGCGCCAAGGTCTAACATCGCCCCGTAGTAGTCTTTCATCATATCTAAACTTTCGTTAATATAACCGTATTTTGACGCGCCCTTTAAAATAAAGTAAGACATAAACGTTGACATACCCTGCGCTCCACCACAAGCGATAAGTTTAGCATCGTCTTCCGTTCCTTCGCCCGATATTATTCTTATACCTGCTATTTGCTTAAATTTAAGAGTTTTATAAGTCTTTTTTCTAAGTCTTGCAAGCATATCTTCGCAAATGACAACGTCTTCGCCCAAAACTGTCAAAATTTGCTTAGCGCAATCGACGGCGTAAACGGTGAGAGCGTGAGTTCCCGCAATTTCGTCAAGGCGTTTTTGCTCGTCTCCGTCGCCGACGTAATGGCTCGGCCAGTCGATAAATATAAAGTTGAAAGCGCACGTTCCGTCTTCTCGTATAAACGAAGAAACTTGCTGTAAAAGCCCTATCAAATAGTCTTTTTGCTCTTTTAAATATTCTATATCTTTGTTTTGGAAATAGTTATCTCTTAGATTTACTATCCACCAAAGCGAATACGTTGGGAAATTATTCATCCATAGTGGAAGTGGCGTCTGCTCTTTTACAAACGACAATGAGTTTTCAACGTGCGGAACTTCTCCAAAAAGACAATTTGCCGTTAGCGTTTCGGGGTTCATATCGCCTATCCAAACGAGTCTATCCCTTTTTATTCCGTCCCAAATCATGCCGTTTTGTAAACAAAGCCTAAGCGTCCAAGCGGCTGTTTGGAAAATTTTATTTATTCTCTTATCGTCACAAACGAATTTGCCTTTGTACTTTTTATCAAAAATCGTGGGAATAACTACTGCGTTTTTTATTGCTATTTTGCTACCGTCAACGCTTTGCACCATAACGAATCTAAACCCGGAATTTGTAAAAGTCGTGTCCGAATAATCGGGAATAAGATACTCGGCGTCGCGAACTATATGGTCGTTAGTCGCCCCCTTTTCGCCGATTTTTGACATTGCCTCGGAAACCGATTCGCCATAGACTATTCTAACTTTTCTCTCGCCATTGCCAACGTGCGCTAAAAGCCTAAAACTTCCGCAAATTTCTTTGCCAAAATCTAAAATAACGTAGCCGTCCTTTTCAATCGTCGTTAGTTTCGGCTCGTTTAAACCTATTTGCATAGGCTTTTCGTCAAGTAAATTTTCCACGCATAAAACGTTTTTGCTGTCAATTATTTTTTTGGGAAAAATAACGTTTTTCATATGATAGTCCACCTTAATTTATAACTTTTGTTATATAATAACAAACCGCGCTAACTCTTGTCAATAGAAAGTGTGAAAAAGTAGTTTTTACCTTGCAATATCTTAAAAAACGGCACTAAAATTTCATTTGCTTTTTGCCTTAAATAGTGCTAAAATATAGATATGAAACAGAAAGATTGTATTAAATTTTTAGAAAATCGCCTTAAAAAATACGGCGCTACGATTTACAGTTACCGTGGCGTTGAATTTTTGGCTATTCAAAATCAAAACTCGGAAAATCACATGGCTTTTTCGTTTGGCGAGGAAGAATTTACGTTGGAATTTACCTTTCAATCGGCAAGGTTTAAATACGGCAACGAAGAGGACTGTGCAATTCACGCGGAAAAGTTTTTAAATGAAAAACTTTGCGCCGTTGAAATATTTTTAAGTGGAAAACCACTTTTTGGCGGTTCGAGAGAGACAGAAAACTTAAATTTTAAATCGGTGGAAGATTTTGCTCTTTTCTATTCGGGTGGAAACGAACAAATTGCAACTAACTTGTTAGGTTTTATGAAAAACGGAAACGTCAGCGTAAAAATTTTTAGTTGGAAAGGAACTTTTGACCGCGCGTTTGAAATTTCCGTTGACGGAGACACTTTGTCAATAAAAGAATAATTTTTTATAAAAATTTACGGCGAACGCATTTCATTGCGCTCGCCGTTTTCTCTTAAAATTATTTGTTTTGATTGTCATTCTTCTTTTTGTAGTAATAGTAGTTATAGTAGTGCTTTTTACTCTCACTCGTGCTGAAGTTAAATACCGTTCCTATAACGTTAGCGTCGCAAGATTCAAGTTCTCTTACCGTATAATCAAGGTCTCTTGCGCTAAGTTTATCGCTACCAACGACTAAAAGCGTTGCGTCTGTTACCGCCGAAATGTTGATATAATCGGAAAGGGCTCTAACGGGCGCGCAGTCCAAAATTACGAAATCGTACTTAGTTTTTGCCTCGTCGATAATTGCTTTAAACTTTGGCGACGCGAAGAAAATCGTGTGGTTTGAAATTCTATCACCGCAAGTAATAAGATCTACGTTCTCTGCGCCGGTAGGCTTAACGATTTCATCAAAGGTCTTTTCGCCTTTAAAGTAATCGGTAATACCAACGTGGCGATGTTGTTTAAATATTCTATGAATAGACGGCTTTGAAAAGTCGCAGTCGATAATAAGCGTCTTTCTTTGACTTTCGCCAAGCGCTTTTGCAAGGTTGGTAGAAACGGTAGTTTTACCTTCGCCAGAAATGGTAGATTGAATTTGGAATACCTTGTTGTTTTCGCCGTCGCTCATATAAATAAGCGTATCCGAAAGTTTACCAAGGTCAATATCAATGTAACTCGATTCTTTTTCGCCTTCGCCAAGGGGAAGAGCCTTAACTCCCGTCTTTTTCTTCTCAATAGTAACGAAGTTCTTTTTGCCCGTTACAGATTCAAGTCTTTCAACCGAAGAAACTCTATCCTTAATAAAATACATCAAAAGCGCGTACGTACACGCCGCCATGATCGATACGAGAAACGCCAAAATTAAAATCTTGCTGTCGTCCGACGCGCCTGCGCTTTTAATCTTTAAACTCATCATCTTTATCGTGATGCTCGCAGGGAAATGCTCGCCACCGTCGGCAATGTCTTCACAAGCCTTGATAATGGCTTCGAGTTTTTGCTCGGACTTTTGTTGATTATAATCTCTATACTTTAATTTTATCAAAAGACCGTCTTCAACGTAAGAAACGGTAAGCGCTGATGCGGATATTACGTTTCCTCCCATTCTGCTGTTGGCTCTGTCGATAATAGAGTCGTCTTTAATAAGGTCGGCAACGGTAACGAGATACATTTTTGAAAGTACCGTATCGTTGTATTGAGACGTTGACGAACCGGGGACAGCGTTTACGACAATAGTCGCCCTTGCTTCGTAATAGTCTTTGTTTATTCTGGTATAGACGACCCCTGCGCTTAAAATAAGCACGAAAATAATGAGTTCAACTAGCCAGTTTTTCTTAAGAACGTAAAAAAGTTCTTTAAACTCAAACGTTTTTTGATTTTTTGCGGTTTCTGCCATCAATTTCTCCTAAAAGAGTAAAATTACCCTTTTCAATGTAGTCAACTATTATATTAACATAATAATTATTTAAAGTCAACGCAAATTTCAGTTTTTTATTTTTTACACGGGTAAAGTTTATTAAAAATTAAAAATTTTATTTAAAAATCGGGGACGACGGATTTTTTTCATTGACTTTTGTAAGGGCGTAATACACCGCTCCACCTATTAAATACACCGCAAGCGCTTGACCTGCGCCGATAATCGCAACTTGTAAAAAATACGAGAACCGTTCCGCTCCGCTAAGCCAGATAACGACGGGGATTAAAAAAGCGTTTACTAAAACTGGGGGAAGAGCGCCAAGCGCAAATCTCAAATGCTTGTTTTTGATAATTTTACCTATAAAATAGGTAAAAACCGCGGAAATCAGCGTTGCGAAAGAACCTATAGTAAGGTCGTAAACTGCAAGCCCGAAAAACGTGTTTGCCAAAAAACAGCCAACAAAAAGAGCCGGCACGGATTCGACGAAAAATAACGGAAGAACTGTGAGCGCTTCTGAAATTCTAAGTTGAATCGGACCAAACGCAATCGCTTGAAGAAAATAAGTTAACACGAAATATACGCTTGCAATTATGCCTGCTCTGCAAATTTTTGAAGTTGATAACAATTTAGTTTACCTCGGTTTTTTTATTGAAGTGTTTTCCGAAAACCTTCTAAAACAATTTTACTACTTTTTGGTTTGTTTTGCAAGCGTTAACACGCCGTTTTATCCTTAAAATACTGCAACGCTTCGCTATATCCGCCAAAACCTTTACCTGCTATAACCTTTTCGGCGTATAAACTTATAAAACTCTTATGCCTAAACTCTTCTCTTTGGTATATATCCGAAATGTGAACTTCTACCGTTGGAATACCCACAGCCTTTAACGCGTCGAGTATTGCAATACTCGTGTGAGTATAAGCGCCCGCATTTATTATAATTCCGTCGTATTTGTCGTACGCCTTTTGAATTTTAGTACAAATTTCCCCTTCTGAATTAGACTGAAAATGAGTGACTTTAATATTTCTCTTTTTGCCTTCTAAAACGATAAATTTAACCAAAGATTTAAAATCTTTTTTTCCGTAAACTTCAGGCTCTCGTATGCCGACCATGTTTAAGTTTACACCGTTTATAACTAATATTTTCATAACGAAAGTATCTCCTTAACCGTTTGCTCTATTTGTCCGTCGTTTGACACTTTTTTATCGCAAACGCTCTCATAAATAGGTTTTCTTTCTTCGAATAATCGACTTATAGCCCCGTTTTTTGATAAAGGTCTGTCGTCGTCAACAAGTTTTGAAAGGTCTCTTTCAAGGTAGATTAGAGCGCCGTTTTTCTTAAGATGAACAACGTTTTCTTCCCTTAAAACCGCTCCGCCACCCGTAGCGATTATAACGCCCGTTTTTTCGCTTGCCTTTTTTACGGCAAGGCTTTCCTTTTGTCTAAAGACTTCTTCGCCTAAGTTTTCAATTATCCAAGACGGCTTTTTACCTTCTTGAATAAATATTAGTTCGTCGGTATCTATTACTTTTCTTCCCGTAATTTTTGAAAGTTCGCTAGCTACCGTAGTCTTTCCGCTAGACGGCATACCGATTAAAACTATATTTCTTTTTTCTTCTAAAACTTCTTTTAACAGTTCTTCGTAACGGTTTTTTTCAATTTCCTTTCCAAGCCAAATCTCTTCGGCTTTAAGTCCTTGAGAAATAAGCATAGGTAGTCCGCCCGAACACTTTATACCCATCTTTTCTGCTTGCAAAACAAGTTTTGTTCTTATGGGGTTGTAAACGCAGTCGAAAACCCCTTCGATTTTTTTAAATTTTTCAAGGTCAACGGGTGTTTGGTCTTCGTTTGGAAACATGCCCACGGGAGTCGTGTTTATTATCACGTCAACCCTTTGTTTGTAACAATTTTGGTAATTTACTTTTCCTTGTCTTGAAACGAAAACCACCTTTTTTGCCTTGGCTCTTTGACAAACCGCCTTTGCAGTAAGCGACGTTCCACCCGTTCCTAAAATCATTACGTTTTTATTGAAAAGGTCGATTTTAGCCCTTTTCAGCGCGTATTCCATGCCAAAAACGTCGGTGTTATAGCCGTAAAGCACACTTCCTTTTTTTACGACGGTATTTACCGCGCCTATATCAAAAGCGGTGGCGTCAACGTTGTCTAAAAACGCAATTATATCTTTTTTGTAGGGAATAGTAACGTTAAAACCGTCGTATCCACGACTTAAAAACTCAGTAATTCCACCTTGTTTAACTTCAACTAAAGAATAGTCGAGCCCTTGTTTTTCGTGGATGATTTTTGAATAACTATGCCCTAATTTTTCACCTATAAGACAAAATTTCATTATATAATCTCTTTATAACTTCCTAAAAATACGAATTTGTCCGAACTGTTGTCGAGTTCGCCCAAAAGATTTAAAACGTCGTCCGATTCTATATCCCCTTCAAAGTCAAAGTAAAACATAAATTCAAATTGACTGTTTGCAATAGGTCTTGATTCAAGTTTCGTAAGGTTTAGCCCCAAAGTCGAAAAGCGACTGAGCATTCTATTTAAACTGCCCGACTTGTTCGCAAGAGACGTCATAACGCTAATTTTATCCGCGCCTTTAAACAATTTGAGATTTTTTGAAATGCAAATAAATCTCGTAAAATTGTTGCCGTTGTCTTGCATTGCGCGCTCTAAAACGCAAAGGTTGTAAATATCGGCGCAATCGCTCGAACAAATCGCGCCTATCGAATAATCGTCCGATTCGGCAACCATTTTCGCGGCGACCGCAGTATTTTCAACGGCAATTGCCTTAACCCCCATATTTTTAAGATGCTCGGCGCATTGCGAAAGGGCTTGCTCGTGAGAATAAACCGTCTTAATTTGACTTATATCCGCGCCTTTTTTTACGCAAAGAGCGTGGCTAATTTGCACTCTTACGCTCTTAACTATATAAAATTTATACTTTTTCATAAGGTCGTAAACCTGCGAAACTGAACCTGCGTTACTGTTTTCAATAGGGAGAACTCCGTATTCGCAAAGACCTTTGTCAACCGCCGAAAAAACCCCTTCGAACGTTTTAAAATAAGTAACGTCGTTAATATCGAAAATTTTATCGGTTGCAACTCCGCTATACGCTCCGCTCACGCCTTGACAAGCAACGGTAGCCGAAACGGGAAATTCCTCTCTCTTTTCGGCAATCATTTTTCTAAGCGATTCAACGGTTTCAGAGTGGGTTTTTACAAATTTACCCTGATAGTTTTTACTTTGAAAAAACACGGTATCGTAAAGATTTTTGATATATCTTTTCATATCGTCTTCTTTATCCGCAGTAATTCTATTGATAATTGCCTTTTCCCTTTCGGAAACGTTGACTGCCGAGCCTTGCTCGGCTTTTTTTATACCTATCTCTTTGCAAAGAGCCATTCTCTTTACGTATAAATCGGCAATTTCGTCGTCAATTTTATCTATATCTTTTCTAATATCGTCCATCGTTTTCATTGTTCTTTCTCCTTTAAAATGCAGTCGAGTAAGGCTATCGCAACGGCGCACTCAACTACTGGAACTGCCCTAACCGCCACGCAAGAGTCGTGCCTACCTTTAATTTTTATGCTTACGTTTTGCATAGTTTCAAGGTCAACCGTGTATTGCTCTTTTGATATCGAAGGAGTCGGTCTAAACGCAACTCGCATAGTTATAGGATTACCGTTGGTTATTCCGCCGTTTATTCCGCCGGCGCTGTTTTTTACTATCTTTATTTCACCGTTTTCAATTCTTATCGGGTCGTTTGCAACCGAACCAAACGCCTTCGAAATGTCAAAACCGTCCCCAAACTCAACCCCTTTAACTGCGGGGATTGAATAGACGAGATTAGAAATTTTACCTTCTAAACCCTCAAATAAACTTCCGCCGACGCCGTTAGGAACACCAAACGCCACGCACTCTACTACTCCCCCGACCGAATCGCCTGCCGATAAAACGCTACTTATTTCGTCTATCATTTCTCGACTGTTAGATAAAGACGGAAAATCGCCGTGACAAGATTTTATTTCTTCGATTTCTATCTCGTCGGTTTTATACGATTTACCGTTTACTTTTCCCACCGACGATAAGTAAGCCAAAATTTCGACGCCGTATTTTTGATAAAGGTATTGCTTTGCTATCGCTCCTACTGCGCAGAGCGGAGCGGTAAGTCTTGCAGAAAACTCACCCCCGCCACGATAGTCTTTTTCGCCGTTTTTTAAGTATCTTACAAGGTCTGCGTGAGACGGTCTTGGACGGGCGTAAAGTTCGTTGTAGTCGCTACTTTTTACGTCTTTATTGTATATTACAACTTCAAAATCCCCATCTATAACACCATTATCAACGCCTTTTTCAAAAATCGGCTCGTCGGGCTCGTTTCTTTTCGTTGAGAAAACGGCGTTTTTAGGACATCTTCTTTTAAGAACGCTATTAAGATTTTCTTCGTCGATTTTTATCTTTGGAAACCCACTTACTTTTGCGCCTATTTTTTCAGCGTGAGAAGTTCCGTATATTTCAATATTTAATTTTTCACCTTTAAATACCGACATCGGCTTTTCCCCCTAATAGATTGTAATCTCTAAAAAATTCCGGATAAGATTTATCAATGGCGCGACTTCCTAAAATCGTACTTTCTCCACTTGCTATACTCGCAATAACCGCCGACGACATAACTATTCTGTGGTCGTTTGCGCCGTCGAAAATTCCACCTTTAATTTTAGAACCGACTATAATCATCTTACCGTCTTTTTCGTATGCGGTAACCCCTGCCGATTTAAGCATATTCAAAGTGGTTTTTACTCTATCGCTCTCTTTGATTTTTAATCTTTGAATACCCGTGAAAATACTTTCGCCTTGCGCGCATGCGCTAAGCACGGCGCACACGGGCGCAAGGTCGGGTATATTTTCAAAATCTTGACAAAATGCTTTCATTTCGCCTTTCGTAACCGTTACGCAATCGCCGTCTATTTGAACTTTCGCTCCGAATTTTTTTAAAACGTTTAATATCTCTTTATCGCCTTGCTTTGAATTTTCGTCAAGCCCTAAAACGCTGACTTTTCCGCCTATTGCGCCGAGCGCGAGCGGAAACGCAGAGCCCGACCAGTCGCCCTCAACGGTAAGGGTTTTTGGAGATTTAAACTCTTGATTTCCTTTAATAATGATGCTATTGCCCGACTTTTCGTATTTTATTGAAAATTTATCAAGCGCCGAAAGAGTTATTTCAATATAGTCTTTACTAACGATTTCGCCTTGTAAAACTATTTGACTGTCGCCGTTTAAAAGTGGCAACGCAAACAAAAGTCCGGTAACGTACTGCGAACTTACCGACGCGTCTATTACAAACTTTCCGCTTTCAAGTCGTCCGCTAAATTTCCATCCGTCAACCGTAACTCCGTGACGAGAGAGTTCATCCGTTAAGACCTTGCTTGGACGAGAAAGGAGTTTTTGACTGCCCGTAAAAGTGGAATTTACTCCTAGCGCGCAAGCGACGGGCATTAAAAAACGCAAGGTAGAGCCACTTTCGTTGCAGTTAAGAATAGGGCTATTATTCGCCCTTTCAATTCCGTAAACCGTTGCGTTTCCGCCCTTAAAAATCACCTTTGCCCCAAGCGAGTTTAAACAAGAGCAAGTCGCTATGACGTCGGCTGAACTACCGACGTTTTTTATCTCGGTTTTCCCCTTTGCCAGCGCCGAACAAATCAAAAGCCTATGCGCTACCGATTTTGACGGCGGAGCAACTATTTGCCCACTTGGCGAAAAGGGTTTTAAATTTACTTTCATTAAAAAAGTTCCTTTACTTTGTCAAACGGAAGTTTTACCACTTCAACGTTTGCTATATCTTTAATCAAAACCAGACTTATCGCGTCCGTTTCTGCCTTTTTATCAACGGTTATTTTTTCTAAAATTCGTTCGGAAGAAAATTCTATATCCAAATCGAACGGGTAACAATTCAAAAGAGCGAGCATTTCGTCTTTTTTCTCGTCGCTAAACCCGTAGTATTTTTGCGACACTTCAATGATTTTTGCAATCCCCTTTGCTACGCAAAGTCCGTGCGAATAAGCGTACGCCGACAGACTTTCAACTGCGTGCCCAACGGTGTGTCCAAGGTTGAGTTTTGCCCTTTCTCCCCTGTCAAATTCGTCCGTTTCAACTACTTTTTTCTTGATTTCCAAACTCTTTACAACTATTTCTTCTCTATCGCCTTTTTTGATATCTTCGCAAGTTATCGAACAATCTAAAAAGGCGTATTTAACGATTTCGCCCATACCACACTCTATCTCGCGTTTTGGCAAACTGTCAAACGAAGATAGCGAAACGTAAACTAAACTCGGAGCGTAAAACGCTCCTACCAAATTTTTCCCTTGTGGAAGATTTACGGCAGTTTTTCCACCGATTGAAGAATCCACGCACGAAAGCAGGGTCGTCGGGCAAGACATATATTTAATTCCACGCATATAAGACGACGCGACAAAACCGCATAAATCGCCTATTACCCCACCGCCAACTGCAAGTATTGCGTCTGCGCGTGTAAATTTATTCTCTGCCAAAAAACATAGCAGTTTTTCAAAACTTTGCAAACTCTTGCTTTCTTCTCCAGCAGGGAAAACTATTTCACACGATTTGAAATTTTCAAGTTGTTTATTTATTTCTTTTGAAAAAAGCGCGTGCGTATTTTGGTCGTAAACTACGGCAATTTTACCCGAAAAAATTTCCCCAATCCTATTAGAAAGGTTGGAAAAATCGTTTTCGATTACTACTAAATACTCGTTTTTTTGCGCTTTTACCGATATCGTTCTCATCTAAACTTTCCTTTATCAATAGAAATTTTAAGGTCGCTACCTTCTTTTAAAAGGTCGTAAAGTTTTTGCTCGTCGCCACTTTCAAGCGCCGAAGAATATTCCGAAAGTCTTTCTATAAGTCCGTTAAGTTCGTCTTTTAATAAATCTCGGTTGTCAATCATAAGTTCCGTCCACATTTCGGGATTAAGCCTTGCAACTCTCGTAAGGTCTTTATAACTACCCGCCGAAAACCCAAAGTGGCTACTTGCCATAGGACTTTTAATAAAAGCGTTTGAAACTATGTGACAAAGTTGAGAAGTAAAAGCGATTATCTCGTCGTGTCGGTAAGCCGTCGAAAATACTGCTTCAGAAAACCCAACCGATAAAAACAAATCTCTAACCTTTTCTAAAACGAATAAGTCCGCCTTTACCGGTACGACTACGCAAGTCGCCTTTTCAAAAAGAGTTGATATCGAACGGTCTATACCCGAAAACTCTCTCCCTGCCATAGGGTGCGCGCCTATAAAATTCACATTAGGATACTCTAAAGACAATTCTTTCATATCTTTTTCAATACCCCTTTTTATTCCGCAAAAATCCATCAAAATTGCGCCGTCGCGCATTTTTTCAAGATACTTTTTCGCAACCGATTTAAACGACCTTGGATACACCGAAATAATAAGCAAGTCAACGCCATCAATATTATCGTCAGTCAAAGGCTCGTCAATCGCCTTTACGAGTTCGGCTTTTAACAAAACGTCGGGATTTATATCGTAACCGTAAACCCTATGCTCGCCGTTTTTTATTAAACTTTTACCAAAACTTGCGCCGATAAGCCCAAGCCCTATGATTGCAACGTTCATAATTCTACCTAAATATCGTTAAATAATCGACTTATAGCCCACCTTTTGGGCTTATTTATCAAGTTCTCTTTTTATTCACAAGTGGGAGCATAACGTCCGTCGCCTTAACAACTTCGTCAAATTGTTCGGGGCGAAGAGATTGCGCGCCGTCGCAAAGCGCCTTTGCAGGATCGTTGTGAACTTCAATCATAAGCCCGTCTGCGCCTGCCCCAACAGCCGCGAGCGATAAGGGTTTTACAAGCCTTGAAAGTCCCGACGCGTGACTTGGGTCAACGATTACGGGAAGGTGCGTTTTTTCTTTTAAAAGTGGGATTGCAGAAAGGTCTAAAGTGTTTCTCGTCATAGGCTCGAAAGTTCTTATTCCCCTTTCGCACAAAACGACTTGTCTATTGCCCTCGCTCATAATATATTCGGCGCTCATAAGCCACTCTTCGATAGTGTTTGCAAGACCTCTTTTTAAAAGAACTGGCTTGTTAAGTTTACCCACCGCCTTTAAAAGTTCAAAGTTTTGCATGTTTCTCGCTCCGATTTGCACCATATCTACGTCGTCAAAAAGGTCGATATGCGCAACCGACATAATTTCGGTAACGATAGGCATTCCCGTTTCTCTTTTTGCGAGTTTCAAAAGTTCAAGACCGCCTGCTTTAAGACCTTGGAAAGCGTAAGGCGAAGTTCTCGGCTTAAACGCTCCACCCCTTAAAAGATTTGCGCCCGACGCCTTTACGGCTTTTGCCACTTCAACGATTTGGCTTTCGCTTTCAACCGAACACGGACCTGCTATAATTTGGAAATTTTCACCGCCGAACTTATGTCCGCCGACGTCAACTATAGTGTCGTCTGGATGAAATTTTCTATTCGCGCTTTTAAACGGCTCTTGAATACGCTTGACGTTTTCAACGATATCCATAGAGCGAACAAGATCAATATCCACTCTCGGCGTGTCGCCTATAAGACCTAACACGATTGAATGTTCGCCACGGCTCACGTCAACGCCAAGACCTTGGTTTTTAACCCATTTGATAAGATTTTCAAGTTGTTTTTCTTCACAGTTTTTCTTAACGACTATAATCATAACTACTCCATAAAAAAAGACCGATATTTTTTAATATCGGCCCTAGCAAAATTTTTTGTACGCGAAAAATACCGATATTTTATTAAATATGGTCAACAAAATAATATGCAAAATAAAAATAAGCGTAAAATTCGTTCATGTTTTTCGTCCTTTTTTTACGAGTATATACCTATTTGCAAAAATTGTCAACTAAATGGTATAAATTTAGCAAATAAAACCGCCGTAAGTTATAAATGTTCTTTGGCTTTCTATATGAATATAGAAAACTCTTGACGAAAACAACCCAAAATGCTAAAATAACAATGCGACTCAAAATTTTATACTCCCAAGCAAAAGTACTCTTATAGCATAAGTGTACCTTTTTGCATTACATAAAATCTTTTGCATGGGATTGTTTTGTTAAATTTTGGTGTCGCAACTAAGCGATAAAGGCACTTATCACGTGTCGTTTGTCGTTTTGCCAAACGACACTTTTTTACTTAAAAACCCACTTCAAGGAGAAATTTATGAAAACTTGTCCAAAATGCGGAACACAAACTGACGGTCGCTATTGCCCAAAATGTGGATGCGATACGGATAAAATTAAAAACCCAACTTCTTGTCCTAAATGTCGCGAGAAATTAAAAGGACGTTTTTGTCAAAATTGTGGTTACGACACACGAAAAAGTAAACCTTTGCCTATGTTTTTGGCAAAAACAATAGATTTTATCAAAAAGAAGAAAATGCCAATTATTGTAACATCTTCATTATCTGTTCTTGTTATAGTTAGCACAATTTTAATAATTTCTTTTTTTACAAACATCTATACAGTACGCAAGCTTAAAGAGATTGAATTGGGAATGACGAAAGAACAAGTCATAGACATTCTTGGAACTCCTAGCGACGTGTCAGATTCAGATAACATTTTTTATTATTTTGAAAAGAAGGTCGAAAAAAAGTATAACAACATCGAAAAATATTTGATTGACGACTGGAACAAATTAGAAGAAGAATATGCCGAACTTGAAAAGATGGTATACAAATATATACGAATTGAATTCGGACTAAACGGTGTATCTGAAATCTTTTTAGACTTGTCTCATAGGTATTCTGAAGATGACGATTATAAAACGAATAATATTAAGAAATTAAAAAAGTTAGAACTTAACACTCCTACTCTTGAAGTCTTCAAAGTTCAAACAGACAACGGCTACGACTATTGCCTTGTTGACAATTTAACTTCAATTGAATATAGCTCCGTTTTTTTAGATGGTAGTTATTTTAAAGGCTACGCCAATTTAGAACCTTTAGACTGCAACGATTTTCAAACTTCTCTATTTTGGGAAAATCCCATTTTCAAATTTACATACTCTACACCTATTTTCATTTGTGGGCAAATTGATTCTAACGGAGAACTTCTTTCTTACGTCGGCAACAAGACGTTCCTTGAACTTGCAAACGTAGTTTCAATTGCTGAAAATGCTTTTAACCAAAACGAATCCTTAGAATTTGTTTCTTTAAACGGAGTAAATAACATCTCTGCAGGAGCTTTTAATAATTGCGATAATTTAAAAGCGGTTTTCTTCCCTATCGACATCCAAGTTCCTATAGGCGCATCTCCATTTGTTGATTGTGATAATTTAGTAGGCATTTTAACAACTTCATTTACCGCTCCCACGAATTGGTCTTTTGCAGAAGTTTTTACCATTGACGATTGGTCTATAAATAAAGATGGGGGCTATCACGTATGGAATAAATGGGAAAAATCTTTTACTACCCATTCAAGAAATTGCAAAATTTGTAATGAGACAATTTCTGGGGAACACGAATTAGACAACTATTATTGTTTTTCTTGTGGGGACTTGTCTTGCTATGACTTAGAATTCGTTTTAAACAAAAACAAAGACGGCTATATTGTGCAAAGTAAAGGGACATGCACCGATCCATACGTAATAATTCCATCCGTTGTCAACAACTTGCCTGTTGTTGCCATTGAAAGCAACGCCTTTCACAATTGCTTAGATTTAACAACAATAGTAATTCCAAGTAGCATTGTCTCTATTGGCTCTTCTGCCTTTTCATATTGTAGAAATTTATCTTCTGTTCATATCACGGATATAAGTTCTTGGTGTAATATTTCTTTTGTTAACTATTATTCAAATCCATTATCATATGCAGGAAATTTATATTTAAACAACGAACTTGTATCAGAACTTGTAATACCCGATGGTGTTAAAAAAATTGAAGCGTACGCATTTGATGGCTGTACAAGTTTGACTAGTGTAACCGTTCCCGATAGCATAACTTCTATTGGTGATTATGCTTTTAATAATTGCAATAATTTAACAGCAGTAAACATAACGGATATAAGTTCTTGGTGTAATATTTCTTTTGGTAACTATTATTCAAACCCTTTGGCGAAGGCTTGCAACCTATATTTAAACAACAAACTTGTATCAGAACTCGTAATACCCGATGGTGTTAAACAAATTACAGCGCATGCATTTAATGGCTGTACAAGTTTGACTAGTGTAACCGTTCCCGATAGCGTAACTCATATTGGTTATGACGCTTTTGATAATTGCAATAATTTAACAGCAGTAAACATAACGGAAATAAGTTCTTGGTGTAATATTTCTTTTTCCTCAAACCCATTAACATGTGCAGGAAATTTATATTTAAACAACGAACTTGTATCAGAACTTGTAATACCCGATGGTGTTAAAAAAATTGAAGCGCACGCATTTAAAGGCTGTACAAGTTTGACTAGTGTAACCGTTCCCGATAGCATAACTTCTATTGGTGATTATGCTTTTAATAATTGCAATAATTTAACAGCAGTAAACATAACGGATATAAGTTCTTGGTGTAATATTTATTTTGATTACATTGATTCAAACCCATTATCATATGCAGGAAATTTATATTTAAACAACGAACTTGTATCAGAACTTGTAATACCCGATGGTGTCAAACAAATTACAGCGCGTGCATTTAATGGCTGTACAAGTTTGACTATTGTAACCGTTCCCGATAGCGTAACTTATATTGGTTATGACGCTTTTGATGATTGCGATAATTTAAAGGAATTAACCTTACCATTCGTAGGAACAAGTTCATCTAACAACCTACGCTCTATTTTTGGTTCAACGTTACCTTCCTCTTTAAAAAAGGTCTCTATCACAGGCGGAACATCTATTACAACTAACAGTTTTAAAGATTGTTCAAATCTAACAAGCATATCTATCCCCAATAGTGTAAACTCTATCGATAGATCTGCCTTTAGCGACTGTAGTAGCTTAGTAGAAATTACGCTACCTTTTCTCGGTGTTCAAAGAGATGCAACATATACATATTTCGGTAGTATTTTTGGAGCATACGACTATAAAGACAATGGCAGTTTTGTTCCATCAACTCTAAAAAAGGTGACTATTACAGGCGGATCTAAAATAGGATCTAATTCCTTTATAGATTGTAGCAATCTGACAGACGTCGTCATACAAGGAAATATACTTTCTATTGATGAGTTTGCTTTTAAAAATTGTGCTAATTTACGAACTATAATTATACCAAATGGTGTAACATCTATTGATCGCGGAGCTTTTTATCGCTGTAGCAGTTTGGAAAAAATAGTTATCCCCAATAGCGTTACTTATATTGGCTTAAGTATTTTTGAATATTGTACAAATTTAAAAGAACTATCTGTTCCTTTTATTACCACCGACACAACTAATAGGCTTTTTGGAAGCGCAAACCCTACTTCTCTAAAGAAACTTGAGATTACGGGAGGCTCTGCGATAGATTCCTTTGAGTTCTATGGCTATAGCTATTTAACAAATATAGTGATATCCGATAGTATAACTTCTATTGGTAAGTGTGCTTTTTACGATTGTAGTAATCTTACATCTATAATTCTATCAAACAATGTAACCACTATAAATGACAGCACTTTCAATGGTTGTAGTAGTCTATCAAGTATAATAATACCTAAAAGTGTAACGATCATTAACAATAACGCTTTTTGCAGGTGTTCTTCCTTATCAAAAGTTTACTACAAAGGCACTATAAGCGATTGGAATAACGTATCCTGTGACAATTTAGGAAACGACGACTTCTACAATGCCACAATATATTTTTATAGTGAAATAGAGCCCATTGAACCTGGCAACTACTGGCATTACGATAGCGATGGCTTTACTCCTATAGTATGGTAACCCCAAAATCCGAGGCGGAGAGTGTTTCACTCCGCCTTGATTTTTATTTTACTTGACTTTTTTATCCTATAGTGCTATATTTTACTCATCTTTTCATAAAACGTGGAGTTAGCTTATGTTAAATGAAAAAATGCTAAGTCTTGGCAAAAACCGTTCAAAAATAAGAGACCTTTTCGAGTATGGAAAAGTCTTGAAAGAACAAGGTAAAACCGTTTGCGATTTTACCCTTGGCAACCCGTCGGTTAAAACGCCTGAAAAAGTTACTCAGATTTTGATAGACGGACTTGAAAAAGCCGACGTACACGCCTACACGCAAGCGCAAGGCTCTAAACTATCAAGGCAGAATATTGCAAACGACTTAAACAAAAAAGGCAACGCAAAATTTTGCGCGGACGGTGTAATTTTAACCTGTGGCGCGGCGGCGTCGCTTTGCGGTGTTTTTAAAGCGATTACTAGTAGCAACTTAGACGAAATCGTCGTTTTAGCGCCATATTTCCCCGAATACAAAGTTTTTATAGAAAGCGCAGGCGCAAAGCAAGTTACAGTTGGTTTTACCCAAGATTTTTCACCCGATTTTTCAGCGCTTGAAAAAGCAATTTCAAAAAACACTAAGGCAATAGTTATAAACAACCCCAACAACCCGTCGGGTAAAGTTTATGATGAAAACGACGTGTTAACCCTTTGCAAAATTTTAAATAAAAAATCAGCCGAGATAGGTCGCCCCATTTATTTAATTTCAGACGAACCGTATAGAGAAATCGTTTTTGGAAAGACCACCTTGCCGTTTATCCCTGACTTTTATAAAAACACAATAATTTGCTATTCGTACAGTAAAAGTCTTTCTCTCCCCGGCGAACGCATAGGCTACGTTGCAATCCCAAATGAAATTTGCTCGTTTATCGACTTATACGCAGGTATTTTAGGTTCGCTAAGAGCCGTTGGATACGTATGCGCGCCAAGTCTTTTTCAGTATATGATTGAAAATTTTGACGGAAACTACTCCGACTTTTCAATTTATGAAAACAACCTTAACAACCTTATCACAACTCTTAAAAGCCTAAACTTTACTTGCAACGAACCGAAAGGAGCGTTTTACCTTATGATAAAAGCGCCCGACGGGGACGGCGAAAAATTAAGTGAAACCGCTAAAGAACTTGGCCTTTTAATCGTCCCTGCGGACAGTTTTGGAGCAAAGGGCTGGGCAAGAATAGCAACTTGCGTTTCAGAAAAAACCGTGCAAGAAAGTAAACCGCTCTTTGAAAAGCTCGCTAAAGCGTATAACTTAATTTAATATATCGTAAAAAATTAGCCGACGGAAAATCTGTCGGCAATTTTTATACTTTTTTTCGCAAGTTTTTCTTTGAACAGTTTGCGCCTTTCTATCATAAAATATTAGGAAGGAGAAAACTATGAACCCGTTTAACGAAAAAAGTCAACCGCTTATTAGGTTAATTCAAAATTGGCAAAGACTATACCCCAAGCCGTACGACAAACGCGCGGTAGATCCCTACACTAAAACCCGTATTATATTGATGAACGGTACGGAATTTGAAGCAAACTGGTTTTCGCACAATTTTGCAAGAAACACTTGCGATAACGACCTACGTAGAGAACTTGCCCTAACGCGATATATCGAGAAACAGCAACAACTTAAAATTTCCCTTTTAAAACCCAAAGACGAGAGCATTTTAGAGCACACTATATCTTACGAGCAACTCGCCGTAGATTTAACCGCCGAACTTGCCAAACGCGAAGTCGATTGCTACGTTAAAACGGCGCTCGATTTTGCCCTTTTGGAAGATTTCGACCATTTATACCGCTACTCTAATCTACTTGAGGGTGAGCGCGGAATTACAGCAGAGTGGTTAGTTGGCAGATATACCGAAATTATGCCTGCAAGACCTACTATTGCGCACCATCGCCACCCGTTTGACAACGTCAAGAGATGTTCTTCGTCCAAAACTGCCGACGTTCAAACGGTTCTTTCTACAATGATTATTACCGCCGCCGAACAACAAACTATGAACTACTATATGAACGTAACCAACTTTGCGCAATCGGATATCGGCAGAAGACTTTATCAAGAGATTGCAATGGTCGAAGAAGAACACGTTTCGCACTACGAATCTTTGATGGACGCAAATTTAAGCCCGTTTGAAAAACTGCTTTGGCACGAATATACCGAGTGTTACCTTTACTGGTCGTGCTATCAAACCGAAACGGACGCCTACGTTAAAAATCTTTGGGAAGAAAACCTTTACATTGAAATTGCGCACTTACATAAAGCGGTTGAACTTCTCCAAAAATACGAAAATAAAGAGTGGCAAGAAGTCATACCTTGCGGAGATTTCCCCGCGCCTATTTCCCTACACGAAAACGTCGATTACGTGAGAAAAATCTTAACCGACACCGTGCAGTACACTTCGCTTAAAGACGACTACGCTAAAATAAAAGATTTACCAAGTGGCGCGGACTTTTTCATTTTGCAAAACGCAGTAAACCCAACAACCGATATAGTTCCGTCGCATAACGTAATTGAAAAGATTATTCAAAAGAACGGTTTTGATTACAGATACCAAACCGCTCCAAATCCTATTCCCCAACTTAGAAATCGCCGTGAAGACAACACGAGCGTAGGCAGAAAACCCAACGCAACTTCTTCTACAAACTTTACCTGTAACGACTGATTTTTTACATAAAAAAACGCATTGAAAAATCAATGCGTTTTTTATTTTTTATAAATTAGTCGCCTTATAGGTCGATTTTTGCTTGTTTTTCTATTTCTCTACCACGGTTGTAAAGCAATTTTCGTTTAAAGTAAACGCCTTGCGAATTTCGCAATCGTCCGAAAACTCAACGCTCACGTTTTTCATTTTTATAGTGAGCGGATAATCTTCGCGCGCCTGAGGGAAAGAGTGTTCGTGCAAATCTACAAACCTCACGTTATCTAAAACCAACTCACCCAAATATGCGCCTTTTTGCAACTCGTCATGGTCGGCAAGATAGAAAAGTATTCCCTTTGCGTTTTCTATAACACAATCTTTAAAGACTATTTTAGATGGAGTAGTAGACGGATAATTTGAACTTGCAAAATGGTCTAACATATACAAAAGGTTATGTCTGCCCTGCTCTCTTGGAAGTTCGTCGTTTTTGCCTTTTACAACAGTCATACGGTGTGGATAATATCCTGGTCCGTACGCATAGCAATTTTCAATCAAAATATCCGTGCCACCCATTCTAAAAAGGTTGCAAGACGTGTTCATTATACATCTATTAACGTGTAAATTTTTAACGTTTATTCCCGCGATACAATCATCACCTGTTTTAAATAAACAGTCTTCAATGAGAGCGTTTTCGGTAAAATGAAGGTGAATACCGTCAGACCCACCAAGACAAGTAACCTTACGCATAGTTAAATTGCGACAGTTGTTAGCCTCGTGCATAAAATTGCCTGCAAAACGAGCTGTATAACCTTCAAAAAGCACGTTTTCACAACAGGTAAAAAATACGATATGTGGGCCACGATAGCCTTCTTCGCCATTTTCGTCGTAGCAGTGTTGCTCGTCTAATATAGAGCCAGCCTCACCTATAATTGAAACGTTCTTTTGACCGTAGCAAGATATCATTGCTCTGCGATAAGTATCCCAAGGCTTGCCATAATATTGAGTTATAAGTTCCATATCAGAGCGCATTTCGACGCCTTTTGGAACGTCAAACACTATATAGTCTTCGCAATTATCACTTCCATAAATCTCTGCGCCAGCCTCTAAATAGAGAGTTGTGTTAGACCACATCATAACGGAAGAAATGTAAAACCTACCCTTAGGCACAACGACTATTCCCCCGCCGTCTTTGCACATATCTAAGACCTTTTGAAATTTTTCCGTTTGAAGTTTGTTAGAATTTAACGCTACACCGTAATCGGTAACCACGTATTTTTTCACAACTATTCTCCTTATAATTAAGTTTTACCCCTTACGCCTTTGCAAGATTATCTTTCATATACTGCAAAGTATAAAGGTTATAATAGTTACCGCGAAGTTTTAAAAGTTCGTCGTGAGAGCCTTGTTCTAAAATTTCACCGTGCGACAAAACGATAATATTGTCTGCTTTTTGAATAGTTGAAAGCCTGTGCGCTACGATAAGCATAGTGCCTACGTTCATCATTTTATCGAGCGAGTCTTGAATTAAAACTTCGGTTTCGGTGTCAATATTTGCCGTCGCTTCGTCGAGTATCATAACTTCAGGCCTATGAATAAGCGTTCTTGCAAAGGATATGAGTTGCCTTTCGCCCGCGGAGAAATTGTTTCCCCTTTCACGCACTTCTTCATCCAAGCCTCCCGACAATTTGCCTATCAACTTGTCGGCGTTGACGTATTTACAAACTTCCATAATTTCTTCGTCTGTAAAACTTTCTTCTCTAAGGGTTATATTGCTCCTTATCGTTCCGCTAAACAAGAATACGTCTTGGAGCATTTGACCAAAGTGCTTTCTAAGCGAAGAAATTTTAATATTTCTTATATTTATGCCGTCGAGCAAAATCTCGCCCTTTTGGATATCGTAATTACGGCAAAGAAGTGATAAAATAGTAGTTTTGCCAGAACCCGTAGAGCCTACGAAAGCAACCGTTTGCTTTGCCTTAACTTTAAAGGAAACGCCCTTTAAAACCCACTCGCCCGGCACGTATGCAAACCACACGTCTTTAAACTCTATCTCGCCCTTAATTTCATCGAGTTCGATTGCGCCTTCTTGGTCAACGACTTCGGGTTTCATGTCGAGTATCGAGAAAATCTTTTCGCCCGACGCGAACGCCGACTGCAACCAGTTGAACATTTCAGCAAGGTTTTGTATTGGGTTAAAGAATTTTGAAAGGTACATATAAAAGGCAACTAAAACGTCCGCCGTAACCGTTTGACCTAAAAATTGCCAGTTGTCAACGTAGCCTTTTGCTCCAAAGAAGAATAAACACAATACGGACGCGACGTAAAGCATATAGACCGTAGGTCTAAATATACTAAACACGAACATTTGACTTCTTCTCGCCGTTTCGAGTTTGTCGTTCTTTTTAGAAAACTCGTCCATTTTAACGTCTTCACGGTTGAAAACTTGAATAACTTTCATACCTGAAAGATTTTCGGACAAGAAAGTGTTTATATCCGTCGTTCCGTCTTTAACTTTTCTATAAGCCTTTCTTGAAAATTTACGGAAAACTACGGTAAAAATTACGATAAACGGCACGAAACAGAGCACCATGAGCGTAAGCATATAGTTTAAGCAAATCATTGCTATAAGCACGCCGAGTATTACGAAAACGTTTTTGGTAAGGTTTACTATAATGTTAGTGAACATCATAGACAAGCCGTTTGTGTCGTTAGTTACTCTCGTTACTAATTTTCCTACGGGAATATTGTTAAGTTGCGCGTGCGAAAGAGATTCGATATGAGTAAAGGTTTCTTCTCTAAGCGTCGCAACTATTTTTTGCCCCGTTTTTTGTAAAATTATGGCTTGGAAATACGAACAAACGAGTGATAAAACCAAAACGCTTGCATAAACCCCAACCGAGATGAGTAGGGAACTCATTTTAAATCCCGCAGTTGAAATAACCCTTTGTATATGGGCTACAATAAGTGGAGAAATTATTTCGTAGGATATTGCAAAAAGCATCATGCATCCTACTATAATAAAACTTCCTATATGCGGTTTTGCATACTTTAATAGCCTTTTGATAAGTTCGCCGTCTTTCATGTTTCTTTCAAAACCGATAGACTGCTTTTTCTCTTTCATAAGAGCGTAGGCAAAAATGAATATAGCCGTAAACGTACCTATAACCGCTCCGACAATTAAAAGGGGTAACCACTCACGCATTTTCACTTCCCCCCTTTTCGTCTTCAAGTTTTTGAAGATCGACTGCTACTTTATATTCAGGACATCTTGCGTAAAGTTCGTCGTGCTTGCCGACGTCTAACACCTTTCCGTCCTCTAAATATATAATTTTATCCATACCTGCAATCGTTGAGATTCTGTGGGCAATTAAAATCGTCGTCTTGCCCTTTCTCGTCTTTTCAAGATTTTCAAGAATTGCCCTTTCGGTCTTGGTATCAACCGCAGAAACCGAGTCGTCCAAAATGAGTATAGGCGCGTTTTTCATAAGCGCTCTCGCAATGGAAATTCTCTGTTTTTGTCCGCCCGATACGGTAACGCCACGTTCGCCGAGCACGGTTTCGTAACCGTCTTTAAAGTCAACTACGTTGTCGTGAATATCCGAAAGTTTTGCGTGTTCTATTACTTTTTCTATTCCCTTTTCGTCGCTTGCAAAGGCGATATTGTTTTCAATGGTGTCGCTAAACAAAAAGTTGTCTTGCGGAACGTACGCCGTGTATTTTCTAAGCGAAGAAATAGTAACGCCGTTTACGTCCTGCCCGTCGATAAACACCGTACCGTCGGGAACGTTATAAACCCTAAGTAAAAGGTCAACTATAGTCGTTTTGCCCGAACCCGTCTTGCCGACTATACCCACGTTTTCGCCAGCGTTAATTTTAAAGGAAACGTCTTTTAAAACGTCGTAATCGCCGTCGGGATACGTAAAGGAAAGGTTTTTAAATTCGATATCGCCTTTTACTGGCTCAATTTCAGTTGCTCCGTCTTTATCGACAACGTCTTGCTTAGCGTCTAAAAGTTCGCTTACTCTTTTTAGCGACGCCTTGCCCCTTGACGTCATTTCAATAAGTTCGGAAACTGCCATAACCGGCCAAATAACTGCGTTAAAATAACCTATAAATTCAAAGAGTTGTCCGCCGTTAATTCCGCCGTTTTGCGTTCCGAGATAAACCAAATATCCGCCGTAACCTAAAATTACGCATATTACCGACTCTATAAAAAGTGTAATAAAAATTCTTAAAAGAGTTGAATATTTTGTGTATTCAACGTTGATTTCTTCGTTTTCTTTGTTGATTTTCTTAAATGCTAAGAGTTCTTTTACTTCTTTTACAAACGCCTTTACGACTGCAATGCCTGAAAAATTTTCTTGAGTAAAGTCCGAAAGAGAAGAAAACGCCGCTTGACGCTTGTCCCATTTCTTCGTTAAAAATTTGCCCACTATCAAACTTACGGCAAGCATCATTACCATCGGTATTAAGGAAAGCAAGGTAAGCAAAGCGTTCATTTTCCACATCTTAATTATTGAAAGACCGCCTAAAAAAAGCGCGTCGCAAAGCATCATTACTCCCCAACCGAAACACTCTTGAATAGTTTCTAAATCGTTGGTAAAAAGCGACATTAAGTTGCCGACTTTGTTTACTTGATAATATTGTTGAGAAAGATTTTTGCAATGGTTGAACATTTCTTCTCTAATGTTTGCTTCAACTTTGATTCCAGAACCTAAAAAACAAACTCTCCACAAAAATCTACCGACTACCATTATTAAAATAACGAGTAGCAACGGCATACAAATTCTATCGACGATAAACGCCCCGTCAAACGCGTAAACCTTTCCGTCAACTTCTACTTCCCCGTTTGTCATTCCGTTAATAATCATGCTGTAAAATTCGGGGATTTCAAGTTGGAAATAGTCAACGGCAATCAGCGCGATTATGCCAAACACGAGTAGCCAACCGTACTTTAGGTAATATTTATTTATGTATTTACCAAGAATCACCTATCTATCCCTCCTACTAAAAATTGCTTTTCTAATTACAAATAAAGTTATCACTTTTGCTTTTAAAATGCAAGTTTTTAAAGGGGGTTATGTATAAAATACATAAAATTTTCACAAAATAAATTTTTTTGCAAAAAGTAAACTGCTTAGCCAAACTAATTTTAACGCTTGCTATTCTCTTCCCACGTGCGTTTTTGACAAGCAAAAACCCTCGCAAAATGCCGATAATCGACTTATACGAGGGTTTTTATCGTTTTATAGTTAGCCTGCGCCTAAATTTTTCAACTCGGCTTGCAACTGACTTTTTTCAAGACTTTTTTCTAAAAGGCTTTTAAGCGTTTTATTTTCTCTTTCACTTTGCTCCAACTTTTTCTTTAACGCAAAATTCTCTTCTTTTAGCGAAAGGGCTATTCTTTCACACAAAAGATTTATTTCCCTTTTTAATACGCTTATCTGCTTTCCGTCTTCTTTTTTGATTTGATACGGATTAAAGCACTTGCCGTATTCCCTTTCAATTTGTCGGCAAATTTTTTCAACCGTCTTTTTATCGTATTTTAACAAATTTCTATACTTGTTTTGATAACGCAACGCAATTTGTGGGTTTTGCGTCATTTCGGATATGACTCGCCTTACCGACTTTCCAAACGTTTGCCCTATAAGTATTTTTTCAAGGAGCATTTTAGATTCCGCCTCGTCAAACACTATAATTTTATTCCTTGAAAGTTGGTTTCCGTCTAAAAACTTCTCTTTAAAAACCAAGTCGGTTTCGGCTTTTTTCAAACTGCTGTAATAAAAATTTCTTACGCTACCTTTTGCGCGCCCCGTTTTCTTTGCAAACTCGTCAAAAACTTTGCTTAAACTCTCTCCGCTATTTTTTGCCTCGCTTGCCCTTTTAAAAAAACTTTTAATTTCGATATCGCTAATTCTTACCATACCGTCTCCTTATTATTTTTTTCTAAAAGTATTATTGACGGGTTTTGCAAATATAATACGCATATTGAAAATATATTTAGAATAATTTTTAATATGTTATATTATTTTCTATGCGCAACGCCGTGCGCTGTTAAACTAAACGGCGAATACGTTGGCAAAGCGAGCGAAAACTTTTGTTTTTTAGAATTTGACGAAGGTTTTTTAGAGTTTATTCCTTTAGACCAAACCTTTTTCCCAGTCAGTCTTTTTTTGGATAAAACCGCCCAGAACAATTTTCAAAACGCGCAAATAATCGACTTATACGGTGGGTTTTTAATTATACCTGCTTTTTCAAAGAAGATTTCTTCGGATTTTAAAGTTATAAGTAAACACTCTTTTAGTCTTTCAAAACCGATAAGCGTTTCCTGTTATAATCACGGTGGAGTTAAACTCTTTTTGTCAAACGGGGACGACTTTTTTATCGACGGATTGCCGTTCTGCCCCGAAAAAGTCACTTATGAAAGTTGCTCGTATAAAGGCGTAGAATACGTAGTTGCCGTTTGCATTGCAAAGCGTACGCTAATTTTAGGTTATAGCGTGAGCGGTAAAATAACTCCTGTATTTAAAAACGTTTGCGACGGATACGGCTTTGAAAACAACTATATTACGACGTTAGAAAATAAAAACGATTTGCTTTGCCACTCAATCTCGTCAAAGTGGGCGTTTAAAGAAGACGTTAAACTTACGTCATTTACGATTTCTACAAAGCGTTCGCCTTTTTCCTTGCCCGAAAAACTTCTTCCCTACGCTTTTTTTGAAGAGTTTTTAATAGGTGGCGACGTAACGACTTTTCTCTCGCCAAGATTAAAAGACCGAGCGGAAGATTTAAAAGAGTTTTTAGGCGATTTTAAGCAAGTTTTACCACCCCCACACTTTAAAAGCGACGACCTTGTAACCCTTTTATATAATGATAAAGTAGAGTATGCAAAGGTTGAAATTAGCCGTGGAGTGATTGAAAACGTTATCATTATATAATCTTTTTCCTATCACGGCGTTTTCAAAAAATTATTGACAAAACTGCGCCTAAATGATAAAATTTTACACACAATATATTTTAATTGCGGTTTGCAATTTTTATAGGAGATTTATGTATTACGTTTTTTACGGCTCGCTCGCCGTCCTTATTCCCGGTCTTATATTTTCGATTTGGGCGCAATTTAAGGTAAATTCAACCTTTAAAAAATATTCAAAACTCGACGCTACTTCACGCTGGACGGCAAATGAAATGAGCCAAATGCTACTTGAAAGAAACGGTTGCAACTCGGTTGCCGTGAGAAGAATAGGTGGAAATTTAACCGACAACTACAACCCGTCAACCGACGTTTTAAGTCTTTCCGACTCCGTATATGACAGTTCGAGCATATCTGCTCTCGGGGTTGCCGCTCACGAGTGCGGACACGCCGTTCAAAAGCATTCAAATTCAACGCTTTTAAAATTAAGAAGTTTTTTAGTCCCTGTTACGAATGTAGGTTCAAGACTTGCAGTTCCCATCGCTATTTTGGGGGTAATTTTAGAACTTATGATAGGCGGAACTGAAAACAACTTCGGCACGCTTATAATAACTATCGGCATTTGCCTTTATTCTCTTTCGACTATATTTGCGCTCGTTACCTTGCCCGTCGAAATCGACGCGTCGAAAAGGGCGCTTTCTATGCTAAAAGACACCGCCGTTTTAGACGACGCCGAACTAAAAAGAGCGCGTAGCGTGTTGATATCCGCGGCGCTAACTTACGTTGCGTCGCTCGTCGTTTCCGCCCTTTATCTTTTAAGATTTATACTCATTTTAAACAGATTTCGCAATAGGGATTGAGAATTAACCGACTTATAGGCTAACTTTTTATGATTACTAACGAAAAAGATTTTACTCTCGTAAACTTAATAGCAACCTTTTTAAATTCCGATTTTGAAAACGGCATAACGGATACGGTTGAAGAAATTTTAAAGACGGGCGTTTCCGACGAGGACGCGCTCCGTTTTTTCATGGCTGAAAGTTGCGGAGTTGACACTTACGGAAAAGACAGGGGCTTTTTTAATAAATATTACCCGTTGGCGATAAAAAAATCCAACCCCGAAATTTACCAAAACGACGAGTATTATAAAACAGTTAAATTCGACGCAAAAGCAAGTGGCGCAGTTGAACTTTGCTATGAAAAATATAAAAAATACGAGCCTTTCGTAGAAGACGATTTAACTTGTGATTTTTCGGGCGTAATAATACCTAAAATAGGCTTTTTTGACAGAGAGTTCGTTTTCCCTGCCGTTAAGGAAAACGGCAGAATTTGGATGACGGTTACCCCAAACGAGATAAACACTATGAAAGAACCTATTTCTAAGGCAAACGGAAAGGTCTTAACCCTTGGACTTGGGCTTGGCTATTTTGCCTTTTCTTGCGCTGTGAAAAACGACGTTAAAAGCGTTACTGTAATCGAAAAAAATCAAGACGTTATCGACCTTTTTACAACTTTTATACTACCGCAATTAAGATGTAAGGAAAATATAAAAATTATAAAAAGCGACGCCTTTGACTTTATGAGTAACCCCACGCAAACGGACTACGACTTCGTTTTTTGCGATTTATGGCACGACGTTTCAGACGGCGCTCCCATGCTAAAAAAATTAAAAAACTACCAAGCAAATTTCAGCAAGGCTACTTTTTATTACTGGATAGAAAACTCAATTAAATACTATGTTTAACGTGAAACCGCCCAAGCGAACGCTTGGGCGGTTTTTCTATTTGGTTTTTTTACTGCTAAACTTTTATTTTATAGCGTTTATAACTTCTTCTAAGGAGTACTTCCCACTTTGTATTTTTAAGAGGCAAGGCTCGTTGTCAAAAATGCCGTGCTTATTTTCAAGCATCTTCTCAACAGGCAAGGGCAAAACACCGCGCATACGCGCTTTAAATCGCTCTTTTATTTGCGTTAACTCGGCAGTTAAAACTATAATCTTAGCACCGTTTGGCAAAAACTCTAACCCTTCTCTTTCTGTAATTAAATAAATAACGTTTTCGCCGTTTACCGAACTAATTAGCAACTCTTTAAATTTTTGCTGGGCGTTTTGTGGATTTTTGTCAAGGCGAAGAAAATCTTTACCCGAATAAATTTTAGACGGAAAAACTTTTGCAATCTCGCTTGCAAGCGTAGATTTCCCAACGCAGTTTTCCCCTACGATAGCAATTAACATCTCTAACTCCTATTATATAATTAGATAAAAAAAGGCTTGCTAAAAAGCAAGCCTAATATTTTGTCTTTTATGCGTTTGCGCTTTCGCTCGATTCTTCTTTTTCTAAATCTGCCTCAGACTTTTGTCCAAGTAAAACGCTGAAATCTTCTGCCCTTACTAAAACTTCTTCGTCGTCTTCAGTTCTTTCGGTATAGAAGTCCGCCTTATCGTCTTCGCTGAGTTTTGCATATTCTTCAGCAAGTTTGGTGGTATTGATTGCATATACGTACGAACCGAATTTAGAATCGGAATAAGAACATACGAAATAGTACGCTTCGCCTACCTTTACTACTTCGGGAGAATACCAAGTTGCGTTTACTGCAAAGGTGTTAAGTCTTAATTCGTCGCTTTCGCCGTTAAGATTTACCTTGTAGTAGTTATTTGAAGAATCGCGGAAATACATATAAGAATCTTCGCCTTCAACGCTTACAAAACACAAGGTCGCAGTCTTTAAGTTTTCAGAATACTTAACTACCGATACGCCGATATTAGTATCAGGATCACTTACTCTACTATCGTCGTAACAAACAAGACCGTAGTTAGCGTCAACGTAATAAGCAACGACTTTATCGCCAACGTTGTGGAAAATGGTAGTATCTGCAAATACGTTTACGGTGTGTTTGTTTTTAGCGATAGGCGTAAGATCCGTTTTCCAAGTCTTTGCTTTATCGCTCGTAAGTTTGCTCTCGTCAACTGCTACGAATACCGAACTTGCGCCCGTTTGAGTATTGAGTTCAGTATAAGAGAAATAAAGTTTACCGTTATGCGTTCTTAAAAGGTCAACCGTTACGCCTAAAAGTCCTGCTTCTCCACCGAATTTAGAACCTGCGCCGTTAATTACTACGTTTGCGCTAGCGGTTGCTCCAAGTTCAATTTTATATACGTTGTGGAAATCGTACTTTTGAACGTTGTCTTCACTCGAGTTGTCTTTATTTACAGGAAGAGTTGTAAAATATACTGCGCTGTCAGCGAATAAAACTTCGGCTACGTCAATCTTGTCAACTTTCTTGTCGTCCTTGCCGGCTTCGGTAGTATAAACTTCTTTGCAAGTTTTTGCGTCGTAAACGTAAAGGTCGGTGCTATAAACTACGAGATAAACGTTTTCGCCAGAAGAAATAAATCTATACTGAGCAGAGTGTCCAAAATCACGACCGGTGATGTTTGCCGAAGTGCTACTTGCGTCAAGTTTAGTTCTAAAGAAGTTGAGTTGGTCGTTTTTAAGCGCGCCCGTCGTGTCCTTTTCGGTTGACGGAACAGCGTAATAAACGTAATCGCCAAAAATATAGAAACCTGCTTTGGTATCGTCGGCAACTATAAGTTTTGAAACTACGGTTTCGTATTTTGCAGAAGAAAGGTCTGCAAAATCGGTTTTCTTAACTCTCATAAGAGCGCCTTTAGTAACGCTACCCGTAGTATATTCGGTTGCGTAATTTTCCGCGCCGTTAATAAAGTAAACGTAATCGGCAGTTTCCGCTACGAAACCTGCCTTTAAAGTATTGTCGGTTCTTTGAGACTCATCCATAGCGATTTTTTGAGTACCACTACAAGCGACGAGCCCAAGAGCGCAACATACAGCAATGATAAAGCATAAAAGTTTTTTGCCCATTTTCTACTCCTTAATTTTTGGAATATCTAAGTTTATATTTACATATTGTTAATTAGATACATATGCACTTTACAATTATATACTAAATTTTTCAAATACGCAATTATTTAAAGGTAATTTTTATTTAAAAATAAAAAAAAGGAGAAAGAAAATGGAAAAATTCGGGCTTTTCGACCTTATAGACAAATTGAATTTATCACAAAACGGGAAAAAGGAGTTTGCAAAAAAAGAAACCGAGCAAAAGCAAAACGAAGGCAATTTAACGGCTAAAAAAGGTTTTACCGACCCTATGATTTACCCTCCCGTCCACTATATGATGAACGAGAAAATGATAGACTTTTGTAAAAAACACGACGGGTTTAAAAAAACCATAAGGTTAAACTGATAAAAAACGAGCGCCGTCGCTTTTTGCGACGGCGCAACTTTTAGTTAAATTTCAATATCGGAAAGCAATTCTTCGTCGTTTTCGCGAAGTTCTTTAGGTATAACGATATTGTCGTAATCGATAAAGTATTTCTTTTTGTTTATGGTAAAGAAATCTACGGTTTTCATACATACGACGAGTAGCGACGAGAACGGAACAAAGAGCAATAACCCCACGCCGAAAGTAAAAACAGCAACCGAAACGCAGAGATAAACTATTATTATTGCAACCGCCAAGTAAGACGCAAACATTCTAAAGAAATATTCCTTTTTAAAAGCAAAGCCTTGAGCGACTGCTTTTTTAATGCTCTTGTGTTCGCCTATTAAAATGTTTGCCATAACCTGACTAAATACCGTACTGTATAAAGCCACGGCGCTTACTAATATAAGTCCAACTAAAAACAGCGACATAATGGGAATAAACGCTACGGTAAGTTTGAACGCTCCCCAAATAATTACACCGACTATTGCAAAGTAAATTACAGTAGAAAACGCGTCTATAAGTTGATAAACGAGTATTTTTTTAAGGTTTTCAATCATAACGACGAAATATCCTCTATGCGACATATCCGTCATATGACCGTTTACTAAAACCATAAGCGTACAATCGCTAACGCCAGTTACAAACCTATATAACAAAACGAAAACGACGGTGATAATTACCATCCAAACTATTCCGCCGATATTGTCGGAAAGAAACGCAACGAAAACGTTAAATTCTTGCCTTAGCATTGCCCTTGCCGTTTCGTGCGCCTCTCCGCTTACTATTGCGGAAACGACTCCCCAAAGAGCCTTTATAACAGGACGGAACGCTTCAACGAAAGGCTTTATTGCAATTCTTAATATAAACCCAAGCAAAAGGGCAAATATTGTAAAGACGACTATTTTGTACAAAAGATTTTTAAACACGAGCCCGTAATTACCCGTGGCTATTTTAAAAGCGTTTCTTGCTCTCATAAAATACTCCCTTTTTTATTCGGCAATTAAAAGAAAATACCTACCCGTTAATTATATACTAAACGGAGCAATTTTGCAATACTTTTTTTGCAAATATCCTTTTTAAGGTTTTATAAGCAAATATATTCTTGCGTTTTTGCGATTATTCTTTCTGCGTAATGGGAAATTTAGTAAAGTCTAACGAACAAACAAGGCGTAACGTAAAAAGTGGTAGGAGCAAGCCCAGTCCCCACAAGAAGTTTGTTAAACGGTTTTCTTTTACGGATGGGATAGAGCAACGTGACGTTGCAGACGTGTTTTTCTATACCCCTATCGAGTAGCGTTTAAAGGCTTAGATACAAGGTAGGCGAGGCTCACTTTAAGACACAAGACACAATAGACCTTGTTGGTCATTGTGGTTTGGGACTTAAAGTAGAAACAAAGCATACCGAAGTATATAAGACTTTAAAGTATTTAAAGGCTTAGATGCGAGTTAGCCAAGGCTCGTAAGACTTTTACGGATGGGATAGACCTTGTCGGTCATCCCAGTCGGAAAAGGATTACAGTTAACGCAGGCTAACGAAGTATATAAGCCTTTAAAAACTCAAAGAGCAGTTCGCGAACTCTTCGCAAACTGCTCTTTGAAAAATATATGATAAGGGGGAAAATGATGAGCTTTGTAAATCAGTTTTCTCAACTGACAACTTAATAATAAGCCTTTATAAAAAATTTGTAAATTATTTGCTTTTTTATTTTAGTTTTGTATCTTTATTTATATGTTTTATGTCTTTTTTTACATATTTATTATCTAAAGGGCAGATTTTTTGCTTGAAAAGTTTTACGATAGATTTTCCTTTTTTGTCCGTTTAATCTTTCAAAAGAAACTAAAACCTTACTAAATTTTTTAGTTATGGTAAAAACTCCGTCGTAGAGAGTATAGTCTTTTTTGCAAACAGTTTCGTTTTGACAAAGACTAACGACGTCTGCGCCGAGATATGAAAGAAGATTACAAATTTCATTTGAAATTTCCAACGAGTTTTCGTCAAAGAGTAAAAAAATCGGCCTTTCGTGCGTAGCGAAAAGACCGCAAGTTACAATACTTAACCATTTTAAAACGGACATAGACCAAACCACCCTCAATTTTATTATATGAAAGTGATTTTTTAAAGGTGATTTAAAATTTGTGTCTGTATTTTGAAAGTTCAACTCTCCCGTTTGTAACTTTTATCCCTTCGCCTTCAAGCAATGCCCTTTGCATTTGCTCACCGCCGAACGCAAACGCAGGGGCAAGGTAGCCTTCTCTGTTTACGACTTTATAACACGGGATATTTTCAGGGTCGGGATTAACGTGGAGAGCGTACCCTACCACCCTAGAACTTCTCGGTCTTCCGAGAGCCTTTGCAATATCACCGTAGGTCGTCACCTTTCCGCTTGGAATTGTTTTTAATAGCGCGTAAACTTCTTCAAAAAACGTCATCATATTATCTTCCTTAATAAAATTTATTGTTTTAAAGAGAAAAAACACTTTAAAAACCCTTGATTAAACAAATTTTATATGATATAATGTTAAAAGTCAATTAAAAATGCTGGTGTGGCTCAGTCGGTAGAGCAGCTGATTCGTAATCAGCAGGTCGTCAGTTCAAGTCTGATCACCAGCTCCAAACGAAAAAAGTAGGCAATTCGCCTACTTTTTTCGTTTGGCGGTGGAGACAGTTTTCCTTTCTCCACCGCCACCATAAGTGTCGTGTCGTGCAGTGACGCGATTTTTACTTGCTTTCGTTTCTCTTTTTGTTCCGTAAAATCGCTATTCCGTCGAGCTTTGCTCTCCTTACAAGTCTGATCAATATCTCTTTGTAAAATTTACTTTTTAGATAAAGAGAATAACTTTTACGTCTCCACAACAAGTGGAACACCATGCTGGGACGCGATTTTTACTTGCTTTCATTTCTCTTTTTTATTCCGTAAAATCGTTACTTAGTCCAAGCGCTTATTACTAAACTTTTTCTTCGTTAATTTCTATCAAGCGCTTTCCCTTACATGTCTGATCACCAGCTCCAAACGAAAAAAGTAGGCAATTCGCCTACTTTTTTGTTTGGCGGTGGAGACAGTTTTCCTTTCTCCACCGCCACCGTAAGTGTCGTGTCGTGCAGTGACGCGATTTTTACTTGCCTTCTCTTTTCCCTACTTTAATAAAAACTCTACATTATCGAGCGTTCTATCGTTACAAATCTAATTATATAAAAAGCAGTCCCCAAACGGAAACTGCTTTTTTCTTTTTTAATTAAGTGGAGAATCGAAGTAAACGGATACTTGAAGACCTAAGTTGTTTAATAAGTAGTTCTTCATCATCTTTTCAACTTCGTCGTAAACTATTTTTGCATTAGTCTTAGTCATGTTAAAGGTTGGGTTTGTCTTTGGCGCATCCATAGTCTTAACCGAAGAATCTACGCAGAAAGGAACGAGCATCTTCATAATGAAGTTTTGCCATTCCGTCTTAGAAATCCAAACGTTGCCCTTTTTCTTTAAGCCGAACTTGTGTCCCCATTCAGCCATCCAAGATCTAAATTTCTTAATGTCGATAGGTCCTAAATAAACGGAAACGGTTGCGTTGAAATAGCAAGTAATACCGTTTGAACTCTTTGCAGACGTGTTTACGGTTTGTTTTGTTCCCCTTGAGTTAACGCCCGTTATGGTTACGTTTTTATAAGAGCCGAGCCCAAAGAAAGACGCCTTGATGTTTGGCGCTAAAGTTTCAATTTCTTTTACCCAAGACGCCATAGAGTGTTTTTCTTCACGACCTAAAACCCTACCGTTTTGTTCAATAGCGCAATAGTTTTCGTAACCGTGAATTTTAGTTTTCTTTGCTAAAGACGGATAATTGATACTTTCAATAGCAACGTTACGCGCGTCCATATCCTTTGCGCCGTAATCTAAAAAGCCTGCTTTACCAACATAAACGTTTGTATATTTATTAGCCATAGTCGTTCTCCTTTATAAGTTTATTCCTTTTTATCCAATTTTACACCTAAAACTATTAATTGTAAAGTGAAATTTTAAAAAAATAAATTTTTATATTTATAATGGGTAAATATTTTTTCTTGTCTATTGACGAGCGGAATAAATCTATGTTACAATACTTTTATAACTTTAAGGGGTGATATTATGGGACAAAAGATGGAAACGAAAATGTATTGTCAAACGGGAAAAGGCGCTTTTATAGCAGTTTTTGAAGAACTTGAACGCGAAGAATGGTATGCAATGGAAGCAAAACCGCTCCCAGTTGAAAAACCTGCCGAAAAACCTGCTGGTAAGCCTTCGCTTTTACAAAGACTTGGCTTGGCTTTTTCTACAAAACCTACTACTCCTTCATACAACCCACCTAAAAAACACGTAAAAGGCGCATTTTTTATGGGCGATATGAAATGTCCGTTTTGCGGTAATCAAGGTTTTGTAAAATGTGGCGCTTGCGGAGAACTCACGTGCTTTCCTGAAAACGGTAAACACTTTAAATGTATTCCTTGCGGAAACGAAGGCGAAGTTTCTGGCACGATTTCGGATATGGACGGCAGTATGGACAACCAAAGAAGGTCGGACTCTTCACTCAATCGCCCAGACGGTCAGCGCAAAAACGGCCCTACTCTCAGATAAGAAAGTTGCGTGGCAATTTTGCCACGCATTTTTTATGCCTATCGGTTGATTTTATACGCGTTTTATAGTAAAATATATGACAATAACTGTCAAGGATGAAATTGTATGAAATACGAAATAATGATAAAAATTCTCTTTTTGCTACTTTCAAAAGGCAAATTGTCGGCAAGATATATCGCGCAGAGATTTGACATATCAACTCGCACGGTAATGAGATATTTAGACGCTATGAGTTTGGCTAACGTTCCCATAATTGCAGACTCTGGACGAAACGGCGGTTTTTATATTGCAAATTCGTATAAACTCCCTGCAAGTTTTATGACTGAAAAGGAGTTTAATGCAGTTATAGCCACACTTAAAGGCTATAACGAGAGCGTTCAAAACAAGACCATTGAAAGCGCAATAACCAAACTTTCGGCTATTAAAAAACCCACCGAAAATTTGGTGGACGTCAAAACGGGAAACCTTATTATAGACGGTTCTTCTTGGCACGGAAACGACAACGCTAAAAACGTAGCGTCGGCAATTTCAAACGCCATTGACGATTGCAAAAAAACGGTTATCGGCTACGTTGACGGCAACGGAAAAGACACCGTAAGAAAAATCGATCCGCACGTGATAATTTTAAAGCAGGGAATTTGGTACGTTTACGCTTTTTGCAATATGCGAAACGCATTTAGAATGTTTAAACTCTCGAGAATTACTTTTGCCGACGTAAAAGACGAAACTTTTGAAAAACGAAGAGTTGACCTTTCGGCTTTAACTACGGGACGTTGGTTTGAAAACGAAGAGAGCGAACTCGTCCGATTAGAACTTGACAAGTCTATAAAAAGCGACGTTGAAGAGTGGCTCGGCGTAAACAACGTATTTTTATTCGGGGGTAAACTTATCGCCGAAGCAAACCTACCCGTAAACAACTGGCTTATCTCAAAAATTCTCGGTTACGGAGCAAAGGTAAAAGTGCTTGAGCCAAAGAGTTTAAAAGACGGCGTTTTAGTTTCCGCAAGCGAAGTTTTTAATTTATATAGACGATAAAACCTATCTATAAGTCGATTATAGCGCAAAAACGGCGTTGCCTAAATAGGCAACGCCGTTTTTTTATTTGCTAAACATAACCCTTTCGCTATTAAAAAGTTTTGCCATAACAACAACTCCTACCACTATAAACACAAGGTCGGAAATGACGGTCAGCGCAACCATTAGCGCAGTTAGGTTTTTGCTAAACACAGCGCTTATACATTGAACGGTGTTATAAATCGGAATAAGGCATAAAAACTCGTTCACGGTTTCGCCTACGAGCATTCCCGATAAACCTACTATCATTACCAAAATCATAACGGGGAGCGCGTAAGAAGACGCTTCTTTTACACTCTTTGCTATCGTTGAAATTATAGAAAGAATAATCGTAAAACACATAACGGTAAACAGTATTACTATAAAAAGCCCTAAATAGTCTAAAAATGAGAAATTAAAATTTAAAGACATTTGCATTCCGCCTGCGGACGATGCAAGTTTTGGGATAGATAGCACCAAGCCGAAAAATGAAACGATTGCCGAAGATAGCGCGGTTATTGATAGGGCGATAACTTTGCCGATTGCGATATAACTTCTCTTTATCGGCGTTATAAGTAGCGTCGCAATCGTTCCGCGTTCTTTCTCGCCTGCAATAGACTCGGGAGCAACGGCAAGACAACCCGAAAGGAGCATAGTCATAATAAGCATAGGAAGAACCATTTTCATTACGTACATTGAAACGTCTTCTTCGGTAGCAACGTCGGTTGCCGACAGTATAAAAATAGGCGTTATTTCGGCAGATATCGCTGATAATATAGGCGCAAATTCGGCATAAGCGGTAGTCGATTTTACGTCTGCGGAATTATAGAAAATTTCATAACTGTCCATACTGCCGCTATGACCTTTTTGGTAATATATAACAAGGTCAACGTCGCCGTTTGAAAAACTCTCTTTAGCCGTTTCCACGTCGCTAAACTCAACCTTTTCATTTTTTAAAGAGACGCGCTCAAATACGAAATCTAAATCTTCGCTACTTTCAACAACGCCTATTTGGTAACAATAATTTTTGTCGGTTGAAACTGCGCCACCGATAAAATTTCCCATTAGCGAATACACCAAATATATAACTATACCCGGCAAAAACAAGGCGAGCAACATGCGCCTATCCGTAAAAAATCTCTTTAATTCCTTTTTTATAATTATTAAAACGTTACGCATCTTCGCCCACTTCCTTTTTATAAATATCAAAAAAGACGTCTTCAAGAGATTTTCCACCCGTAACCGTTTGTAACGCGTCAGAAACAATCATTTTCCCGTTTATTATAATGCCTACTCTATCGCAAATCTTTTCAACGAGCGAAAAAATATGCGTAGAAATAATTATCGTTTTACCTTGATTTTTAAGGTCGATTAAAAAGTCGGTAACCGTTTTTGCCGTCAATACGTCAAGCCCGTTAGTCGGCTCGTCAAAAATTACGACTTTTGGATCGTGAACTATTGAAACGACTAATGAAACTTTTTGTTTCATACCTGTCGAAAGGTCGGCTATTTTTACTTCGGCAAATTTATCAATACCAAATTTTTTAAAAAGTTCCGTCTTTCTTTTCTCGCTAACCGATTTTTCAACGCCGTGTAAATCTGAAAAATAATCGTATAGATAATTTGGCGTGAAAAAATCTTCAAGTTTTAATTCGCTCGTCAAAAAGCCTATCTCAGACCTTACTTTTTCAGGCTCTTTTATAACGCTTTTCCCAAGCACGAAAACTTCGCCAGAATTTGGTTTTATAAGCGTTGAAATAATGCGAAGCGTAGTGGTTTTTCCTGCCCCGTTAGGACCTAACAGCCCGTAAATTTCCCCTTCTTTTGCGGTAAAAGACAAACCGTCAACCGCAACTTTTATTTTAAGTTTAGTCCTTTCTATTTTTTGTTGTTTTTTAGAAAGTTCAAACGTTTTAACAAGATTTTGTACGATTAAAGTCTCTTGCATTTTACTCTCCCATAGATTATTTTTTTATTATTATAACATATTTTTTTGGATATATCACAACTAAAAACCCAACTATAAGTTGATTATCGACTGTTTTTAAGATTTTTTCTCTACCGTTAGACGAAAAGTTCAATCTCTACGTATTGTTTATTCTTTTTGCTCAGTCCACCTTCTTTAATAAAGATAAATTTACCGTAGCCGCGAACTGCTACCGTCTCGTTTTCTTTAAGCGCTCGAGACGGGTTTTCAACGGTTTTTCCGTTTATCAAAACGAGTTCTTTTTGAAAAAGACCTTTTCCGTCGTCTCTTGAAAGGTTAAAAACCTTACAAATTATAGAATCAACCCTATTTGACGCAACCGAAAAACGCACGCTTTCGGTCGTTGGCGCTAAACAATCGGGAAGAGTATCAATAACTTCAACCTTTACGCTATTTCTACCTATTGAAGAAAGGTCTGAAAGTATGAGTTTTGCAACGGTTTGGTCGGCAATAACGTAGGCAAAATTACCGTTTACGAACATATCGCCCAACTTCTGCCGTTCTATGCCAAGTCCCGTAACCGCGCCTAAAACGTCCCTATGGGTGATGGGGGACGCAAATTTTCCACCTTGCAGAGTCACCTTTAAAATGGTTATAGGAAAGGGCTCGTCGTAGCCTAATTCTCGTTGATTTCCAAAACGAATCATCTTTCTTTCGGCAAAGTCCGCCCCGCCAAAAACTAAGTACTCTCCCTTTTTTAAAAGGTCGGTTGCGTCCGACAGTGACGACGGACTTAAAAAATCCGAAAAAACGAAGATTCCACACGATTGACTTCGGCTTTCAAGTTCTTTTATTCTATTTTTTCTATCTTCACTAAGCATAGGTAAATTTTAACATTATTACCCCTAAAAGTCAATCGTTTTTACTTTTTTCAACTATTTTTCACATAAAATCGTCAGTTAATATTCGTCATAACTTTACAAGCGGTATAAAAAGTGATAGAATATTTGTTGAAATTTGGCTTTGCCATAAAATAAGGAGTTTTTACTATGGATTGGGAACAAATCTTGACGAACGTCATTAACTGGTGTTCGACCGAAGGCTTAAAAATCTTAATTGCCTTCGTAGTGTTAATTCTTTCCTTTATTATTATCGGCTTTATCGTAAGAGGTCTTAGAAAAACTTTTACGAAGAAAAACGTTGATAAAACCATTGGAAAGACAATTTGCTACATTTTAAACTGGGGTTTAAAAATCTTGGTTATTTTGGCTCTTTTGGGCTACCTTGGTCTTGACACCTCGGGTGTTGCTGCGGTAATCGCTACTGCCGGCGTAGGCGTTGGCCTTGCTCTTCAAGGCTCTCTTGCAAACGTTGCAGGCGGTGTGCTTATTATTCTTCTTCGTCCGTTTAGAGTTGACGATTTTATCGAAGCGCAAGGCGTTTCGGGTACGGTTGAAGACATCCACCTTATATATACTTATATAAGAACGGGCGACAACAAAGTAGTTGCTCTTCCTAATGGAAATCTTGCAAACAACGTTATAGTAAATTACAGCAAGAAAGACCTTAGAAGAGTTGACTTTGAATTTGGCATTTCTTATGCAAACGACCACAAAAAGGCCGAAGAAATCGTGCTTTCAGTTTTAGGCGCTCACGAGAAATCTTTAAAAGATCCCGCTCCTATGTGCCGACTCGTTAGACACGACGCAAGCGCCATTACTTTGGTTGCAAGAGTTTGGGTAAAATCGTCTGATTACTGGGACGTTTACTTTGACGTAATGGAAAAGGTTAAGACTGAATTTGAGGCAAACGGCATTGAAATTCCGTACAATCAACTTGACGTTCACGTTAAAAACGACTAAATATTTGAGCCTACGAAAGTAATCTTCGTAGGCTTTTCTTTTAATTATGATTGCAATATTTTAAAAATTTTATTATAATAAATAAAAATAAGCTATGTTACAACGTATGACTGATAAAATTTGAAGGATTAGATACGAACAAGACGGGATTTTTACGAGATTTTTGCAAGGGAATTACCTTGCTGGTAATCGGAATTGCAAAAAACCGTAAAAAGACTAGTATTGCGAAATAGATAAACCTTAAACTTGTTAAAGGCTTAGATACGAGCACACCAAGGCTCGTGAGCCCAAAAAGACTTGGTAGACCTTGTTGGTCACCAAGGTTTTGAGGGCGAAACAGTAAACGAAGGTGTGCGAAGTAGATAAACCTTTAAATATCGGTCACGAGTTGTGACATAGCCTAACAAATATGGGGGGAACCTTTATGAAAAAGACAAAAACTCTGTTAATTGCTCTTTTCAGCGTAATTTTGTGTTTTGCAACAGTTTTGTGTATTACGAGTTGCAAAAAGAAACCAAAGGAAAACGAAAAGCACTATTTCCTTACTTTTTCTTATAATTTACCAGACGTGGACGAACCGCAAAGAATTGACGTAGAATGCTCCATAGGCGAAGTTATTACCGCCCCTGAGTATCCGCAATACGCAGGCGTTCGCTTTAATGAGTGGAACTCTTCCGAGTACCCCGATTTTTCTGTTGGCTCGGGCGAGCAGTTCACCGTAACTGAAGAGATGTTTTACGAAGGACCTAAAGGCGTTGGTCCTAACAACAACTGGGACGAATATTACGGTTCTTTCGGCTTATGGTGGGAATACGAGCATTATACTGCAACCATTCACACTTACGACGGCAACTCAGAAGAGTTTGAATTTTCGATTGAATCTGACGAAGGTTTATACGACCAAGCGTCGCATATATTACTTTCTTCTTTAGTTGACTTTTATCAATACTCCGGTGGTAAAGCCGAAAACGTCTATCGCGACGGATACGTTTTTGACGGTTGGTACTTAGACGAGAACTATCAAAACCCCCTCGCTTTAAAGCCAAGTCTTGCGCAAAACGTTGACCTTTACGCAAAGTGGACTTACGTAGGACTTTATTTTGAATACGACACTACCTACGATTACGACAAAGAAGAACACGTATTTTACTACACGTTAACCAAAATAGAAAACAGTCAATCTGTTTCTACTTTAACTATTCCCAAAACTTGTAACTACTTGCCCGTTCTCTATATTGATTCAAACGTTCATCAAGGCTCGGCTACAATCGGAAAATTGATTATCCCAGACACGATTACGAATATCCCTGCCTACGCTTTTTCAAGCGGTTTGATTAGCGAAATCGTTATCGGCGACAACGCTGTTTTTGAAGAAAACGCTTTTGCAGACTCCAACGCAAAGTTAACGTTATCTTCTTCAAACCCAAATTACCTTGTAAGAAACAACGTATTATACGATTTGAGAAATAAAAACGTCCACACGGTTTTAGGCTTGCCGAGTGGCGACGTAGTCGTTCCCGACGGAATTCTTAATTTTGGAACGACTTTTGCAGGCTCTACCATAACCAGTATTCGCATTCCGCTTTCAGTTACGCAACTTGATAACGGCGCGTTTGAAAACTGCTCGTCGCTTGCTTGGGCTATTATGCACGGCGACTACGACAAGGGAGTAAAAACAATCGGTCAAAACGCGTTTAAAAACTGCTCTGCGCTTGGATACGTGGTTCTTTCAAGAGATTTAGAAACCGTTGGCGAAAACGCTTTCTACGGTTGCGATAGCCTTGAAATTATCTACTTTGGCGGTGTATCTTACGAGTGGAATTCTGTTCAAAAAGATAACGCTTATTTGGACGGCGAGCCTTATTACTACTCTGAAAAAGAGCAAACGATTGAAGATTACGTTGACGATATTATGTGGCGCTTTGACCAAAATAATATGCCAGCAACTTGGCTTACGGTTAAGCACAACTTGGCTGGTAAAACCTTACAAGTTACGAGCGCCGTTGCAACCGTTTCGGACTACTACTGGAATTTAATCGTTTCGGCTAAAGAACTCAACATTTTAGACCAAAAAGTAAGCGGTGAATTCTACGAAGCGGCGATGAATTCTTCAACCAAAGCCGAATTTGAAAACGCTTTAAGCGACATTTACGGCAATCAAGTGGGAATTTGCAAGTTTGGCGCAGACGGAATCGTAAAAGTTACTAACGAATTAGGCACGGACGTTACTTTCACTTACGTTGAACTAAACGATAGAATAATTGCAAATCCTTACGGACACAGCAACTATCTTAAAGGAAGTTTCTACGTTGACGAAAACGGCGACGTTTACGAAATTCAAGAAGCAGAAGAAATCGAATATAACAAAACGATAACGGTTAGATACAACTACACCGAAGTTGCATAAAATTTAACGGATATATCTTTTCAACATAATAAAACTCGGCTTATTAAAAGCCGAGTTTTTTGTTTGTTAGAAAAACTACTTGATAATTATTCTTGTTTGGATATACTAATTATGCCAAACCGACTGAATAAATTAAGCGAGGACTATTTTTATCTTTTGAAATAATTATATCTTTTTTTCGTTGTGTCCATAATGAATTTGATAAAATGCAAATTCCTACTGGATATAGTGTAAATTTGTTCTTGCTTTTTTAAATTTTTATCACCCTATCTTTCACACGAATAGGTATTTTACGTACGTGGAAAAGAATTTGGTTATATATACCGCTATCGGAAAGATAAAGAAAAATACCGTTACTATAAACGCAAGTAAAACAACTGCCCACGAAATTACGACGCTTACCTTTTCAAATACGATAGGTTTAACTTTATACGCCAAAAGACAAACGGCTATAATGAGCGCGCCGAGAATAGCACCTATTAACATATATTTAGGATACGGTGAAACGTATTTTATCACTACTTCGTTTTTGCCTGCGTCAAGGTCTATTAGCATTAAGTCCAAGTCGTTTTCCTTAAACTGTCTTTCCGTTCCGTTTACGTAAACTTTATACCCGTCTAAATTGACGTAGTTTAAGTAGAGCATCTTATTCTTTTCGCAAACGAAAGTTTCTAACTTTATCGTGTTTTTTGAAAGGGTATGTTTTACTTCACCCGTCCTTAACTTGTCCCTAAGTGTAGCAATCTTCGCCGTGCTAAGCGATAAAGTGCCATCGGCCTCAATCCTTTCTCCGTCGTTTAAAAGGGCTAAAAGTTGTTCAAATTGAGCCTTTTTTTCTTGGCTTGAAAACTTGAGTTCGCCCCTATCTATTACGGACGCCATCGGGAAAGAAAGCCCGTTTTTATAGAGTTTATAACCGACGTTCGGCTCTATAAGTAGTTTATATTCAGCGTCGTTTGCGTCGGTAACGCTTATGCCTATATAATCGTAATCGTGGTCGCTTTCAGTAAAACGAACGTCTGCTTTAAAGGTTTTTACCGTTTGGTTTTCGCCGTAAGAAAAATCCATTTCATTGTCGTCTTTTACCGTCGTATAAACGCCGTTTTCTTGTTTCCAACCGTTTCTAAAAGTCCACTCCCCGTCTATTTCTTTTCCGCTACCGTCTAAAACTTTTAAGTTTCTAAAAGAGCCGAGAGTATCTTTGGTAATAGCCGATATAGCCGATATTTTATCCGACGACATAGTGAGAGAATAGATAAGTTCGTCCCCTAAATATCCTTTAAAATTTTTGCCGTCTAAAACAATTTTTAGGCTCGACCACTTATTGACGCCGTGTTCTTCCTTTGAAAGATTACGCCAAATTTTTTCTTTGTCTGATTCTCCGCTTTTGCAATAAGCAACCTTTACCGACGGATATTTATACACCGCCGAACCGACTTGAGATAAGAAATATCTATCAAAATCTTTGGTGTTTTCCGTTTGAACGTAAGCGTTTGCCGACGGGAAATTAACCGCCTCGTATACGACGTATTTATAACCCATCATAGCATCTGAAAATGTGTTTCCCCAATTACTTCTCGTGCTTACGGTATAAGAGCCGTCGTACTCGAAAAACTTAGGCAAAGTTATGTTTTTTTGGTCTGCCATAGAACTGAAAAACGAGTGTGAATATTCGCCGAGAACAAGCGGAGCGTCGGCGGAGATATAATAGCCGAAACTCTTTAATCTATAAACTTCGTCGTCGTCAATCTCGTCAAGCATTTCCGCATAGTAATCGAATTTTTCACCGCTACCGCCTTGACGGTTTCCCCTTACGAGAGAGAAATTGTAAAATACCGTTTGCGAAAGACATAAAATCACTAAAAAACTCGCAACGTCTTTAAAACGTACGCATTTAAATTTAATCAAAAGAACCGTTGGGACGAGCGCTATTATCATAACGACAAGCAAAACGCCAACCCCTTCTAACGCCCCTTCTGAGTGCGCAAAACACGCAAAGAAATCTTGGAACGGATACATATCCGATTTTTCGCCGAAAAAGTTCATTATAAAAGAACTCGACCTAAATTCTTCGTTTAATATATAATTGAAAAATCTAAAAGTAAACAAAACCGCTACGATAACCAGCGCCGAAACAAAAAGCATAGAGACGGCGGACTTTTTCTTAGTCGGCTCAAAATCGTCGGCTTTGCTTTCTATATATTCGTCTATCGCCTTAGCGCCGACAAAAAGAAAATAAAAACTTATTAAAAAGCCAAATCTTAAAGCGTAACTGTTGTAAGAGCCCATATTAAGTAACAACATACTCTCGTCAACGATACACGGAATAAGCAAATACGCCAAAGTTATAGCCAAAAAATACGAAAATTTATCGTTCTTTTTAGAACGCGCAAAATAAAGTAAAACAAGCGCTAACGACGGCGTGTCCATAAAGATATAAGTCAACTTCTCGTAAAGATGAACGCCCATTTCGTCAATTTTATTAGGCGTAAACACCTCCGAAAAGATACCCGTGTTTCTACCCGCTTTTAAGTACGCCATAAGCGACGGAATTAAAATCGGCAAACTTACGGCAACCGCCAAAACGAACGCTAAACCGAGTTTTGAAAGATATTCTTTCCACTCCGCCTTATCTTTGCAAATTAAAACGTAAATTACAAAAATAGGAAAAACAGTAAAAAACGAAAAACAAACTATAGAAAAACAGGCGTAAATATTAAGCGTTAGTCCTAAAACAAGCAAGCGAATTTTCTTGTTTTTAGCAAATTCAATAAAACCAGCGCCGAGAATCGGCATATACATCATAATGTCGAGCCAAATTATATAGGTGTTGGCTACGAAAGTATAGCCCGAATAAGCGTATAAAATAGCAAGCGTAACTTGTACGTATTGCGGAAGTCTTTTAAAATAAACCCTTAAAAAAATAAAGGCGGAAAGGGCTATGCATACGAGTTTTATAGGCAAGACTATGCTTACCATATAGATTGCTCCGCCTTCTCCCGCAAGCAAAAACAAAAAGGTGAACGGGCTTACCGCGCAATAAGCGAGTATGCCGAACATATCCATTCCCCCACCTAAATAAAAGGTGTGGAAAAGTCCGCTCTCGCCCGAAAAAACGTCGAAAAAGTGTTCGAGTATGGGGCATACTTGGGCGAGCATATCGTAACTTGCCATAACGGTATTTCCAAACGGCCAAATGCCGAACGAAAATAACGCAACTCCAAAAATTACCGCGATAAAAAGCGGTATTATAAAATATCCGTATTTATTTTTTACAAAATTTACTCCGCTTGTAAAACCCTTTTTTATCTTTTTTAACGTTTGATTTTGGGGCTTTTCTGCGCAAACTTGTTCCTTATCCACTTAAGTTTTCTCCTATTTCAACCATTTTACCACGCAAGAAAACTATTTTCAATAGTTTTATGGTAATTATGTTAGAAAACGATATTTAATATATAGAAAATAAACGGTCGTTTTTAGTTTTTGCTGCTTTGTAGTTTTCTGTACTGCATCGGCGAAACTTTTTCTCTCTTTTTAAAAATAAGTCCAAAATAATTTGCCGACGAAAAACCGCATTCTTCAGAAATTTCACCTATGCTCTTTTTACCTGCAACGAGCATTTGCTTTGCCTTATTTATTCTTACCGATAAAAGATAATCCATAGGCGAGCGCCCGACGTGCTTATTAAAATTGTATATAAGCGTTGTTTTTGAAATAAAAAACTCGTCGGCAATTTGCTTTAAAGTAAGTGGCTTTTGACAATTTGACGTTAAAAAATCTAAAATTTTTAATATGCTCGTGGGAATAGGTTTTGCCACTTCGGTCTGTGGCGATTGTATAAGCGCTCCTAACGCATCAATTTCAAGTATTACCGAAGTAAAAACTGCGTTTTGTTTTAAATGATAAAACTTGTCGCCATCTTTAATTCTATACGCAGTTTCAAACAAATTTAGTAATTTTTTCGCCTCTTGCGACGTCAATTTTAAAAGTTTTAACTTTTTCTCTTCTAAAACGCTTAATTGAAACTCGTTTAAATAATTTGGCGAAACGTTTATTATATGGCGCTCAAACGAACCGCCTTCAGTTTTATGCACGGCGTTCGGCGGATAAACTATAAGCGACGGCGCGTTTATCTTATAAAGCCTGTTTGATAAAAATATCGACCTTGCGCCCTTAGATAAAAAGTATATTTCGTAGTATTTATGAGAGTGCAAATCGAGCATTGACCAGTCTTGATCTTTAACCGACTTTTCAAATTCAATAAAAGGCATATTTCTCCTTTGAAATAAATATGTAATTTTATTAAATATTATCACATTTTATATTGAAAGTCAATCGCTAAAATGTTATTATATGAAGGCAAAACGTTAACAAGGCAAAAAGGAAATTTAAATTATGATAAAAATTATGCAATACGGCGAAGGTAACTTTTTAAGAGCGTTCGTTGACCTTTACTTTGAAACTTTAAACGGCTTAGGTGAAGAAAAATATTCGGTAACGATTATAAAGCCCGCGCCTTTTGGCTCTTTGGAAAAATTTGAAAAGCAAAACTGCAAGTATCACGTTGTTTTAAGGGGCTACGAAAACGGAAAATCAGTAGAAAAACCGTATGAAGTAAACTGCGTTAATCGCGCTATAGACCCGTTTTTAAACTTTTCCGACTATATTGCGCTCGCAAAAGACGCTGACCTTAAAATTATAGTTTCAAACACCACTGAGGCAGGAATTTGCTTTGACGAGCGCGACGAATTAGGCGGTTTTGAAAAGGTTACTTATCCTGCAAAACTCACTCAGTTTTTGTACGAAAGGTTTAAATCGGGGCTTAGCGGCTTATATATTTTACCCGTTGAACTTATAGACGACAACGCCGACAATTTGAAAAAATGCGTTGACGGATATATAAAACTTTGGAATTTGCCAAGCGAGTTTAAAAAGTGGAACGACGAGCAAAACTTCTACTGCAATACTTTAGTTGACCGTATCGTTTCGGGATATCCTAAAGACGACCAAACTTTAAAACACCTTTTAAATTTAATCGGCAAAAACGACGAACTCGTCACAATCGGCGAGCCGTTCGGGCTTTGGGCAATACAAAATAAGGGCGAAATTAAATCTCTTTTAAAAGAAGGTAGGCACAATATCGACGTCGTTTTAACCGACGATATAGGCTACTATAAGAAGAGAAAGGTAAGAGTTTTAAACGGCAGTCATACGAATATCGTACCAGTTGGGCTTATTTTAGGGGCTTGTACCGTTGACGATTGCATGAACGATAATAAACTCTCGGCGTTTTTAGAAAACACCTTGCGTGAAGAAATTATACCTTTCGTTTCCGACGACGTGGCGCAAACTACCGACTTTGCTCTTAGCGTAAAACAAAGATTTTTAAATCCTTTTTTAAACCATCAACTGACGAGCATTGCTCTTAACTCAATATCAAAATGGTCGGCGAGAAATCTTCCGTCTTTTAGAGATTATTACAATAAATTCGGCGTTATTCCGACTTATCTTACGATAGGTTTTTCTTACCTTATCGCCCTTTATAAAAGGGTTGAAAAGAAAGACGGCAAGTATTTTGCAAAGGTTGAAAATAGGACGATAGAACTTAAAGACGACGCGAAATATTTAGACTATTTTGCTAATAATCAACCTATAGCCGATTTTTTAAGCGATAAAAGCGTTTGGGGAGAAGACTTAAGCGCATATAACGGCTTTGTAAAAACGGTTGCTGAAAACGTTGAAAAAATTGAAAAAGGAATTTGCCTTTTATGAGTAATTATATAATTGACGAACGCGACGACGTAGGCGTATGTTTAACAAAAACCGACGCCGTTCCCAAAGGACATAAATTTGCTCTTCACGATATAAAAAAGGGAGAGAAAGTAAAAAAATACGGATACCCGATAGGTAGAGCGACTAAGGACATAAAGGCAGGAGAATGGGTTCACTCGCACAATTTAAAATCTGCGCTCGACGAAGAGGCGACTTACTTTTACGACTTTAACGCAATTTCCGTTCCTCGCCAAAAAGCAACGTTTTTAGGTTATAAGCGAAAAAACGGTAGGGCTGGAATAAGAAATGAAATTTATATTATTCCAACGGTCGGTTGCGTAAACGACGTGTGCATAAGGCTTGAAAAAGCAGTTGCCCCGCTAATAACTGGCAGTATCGACGGAATTTACGCTCTTACCCATCAATTTGGATGCTCTCAACTTGGCGAAGACAATCAAAACGTTAAAAAACTTCTCTGCTCGATTGCCCTAAACCCAAACGCGACTTTCGTTTTGTTCGTTGGACTTGGTTGCGAAAACAATCAACTGCAAGCGATTAAAGATTATCTTAAACCTTTTGGCAAAGACAATATCGTTTACTTTAACTGCCAAGACGTTGAAGACGAACACGAGTACGGGCTTTCTATTTTAAAAGACTTTATCCAAAAAGCAAAGGACTTAAAGCGCGAAGAAGTAGATTTTTCCGAACTTTGCATAGGCTTAAAGTGCGGTGGAAGCGACGGTTTTTCGGGAATAACAGCAAATCCGCTCGTTGGAAAAATTACCGATAAAATAGTTTCTTTAGGCGGTAGCGCGATTCTTACCGAAGTTCCCGAAATGTTCGGCGCAGAGCAAATTTTAATGAATAAGTGCGCCGATAAGTCGATTTTCGACAATTTGGTCAAGATGATTGAAGATTTTAAAAACTTCTATAAGTCAAACGGTTTCCCTGTTTACGAAAACCCAAGCCCCGGCAACAAGCAAGGTGGCATAACGACTTTGGAAGAAAAATCTTTAGGTTGCGTTCAAAAGGCGGGAAACACTAAAATCGTTGACGTTTTGCCTTACGCTAAACAAGTTGAAAAATCGGGCGTAAGCCTACTGAACGCGCCCGGAAACGACCTTATCGCCTCGACTGCTCTCGCTGCGAGCGGTTGCCAAATCGTTCTTTTTACAACGGGCAGGGGCACGCCTTTTTCAACTTTCGTACCAACTATGAAAATCGCAACGAACGATAATCTTTCAACTTTTAAGTCTAACTGGATTGACTTTAGCGCCTACTCTATGGACGAAAAAGGTCTTTTTGACTTAATCATTAAAACTATAAACGGAAACTATAAATGTAAAAGCGAAGACGTAAGAGAGATTGCTTTTTATAAAACGGGGGTTACCTTATGAGTTATTTAACTGAAAATTTTTTATTAACTACGAAAACTGCAAAAAAACTTTACGAAGACTACGCAAGACAAATGCCGATTTTCGATTATCATTGCCACTTGCCCGAAAAACAAATTCTTGAAAATAAGCCTTTCAACGATATTTTTGAAGTGTGGCTTGCAGGCGACCACTACAAATGGCGTCTTATGAGAAATTTTGGCATCGACGAAAAATTCATAACGGGAAACGCAAGCAATAAGGAAAAGTTCGTTTGCTACTGCACGGCTTTAGAGTCTGCGTTTGGAAACCCGCTTTATCACTGGTCGCAAGTTGAACTTAAAGAATTTTTTAACTGCGAACTTGAAATAAACCAAAAAAACGCCGATCTTATTTGGGACTGGTGCAACGAGTTTATAAAAATAAACGATATAACTCCGCAAAGCCTTATCGAAAAGTCTAACGTAACCCACGTTTTTACGACGAACGAAATTTTCGACGACCTTTCGACCTTTGAAGAAATTGCAAAAAAAGATTATAAATTTAAAGTTATCCCTGCATTTAGAGCCGATAAAATTATGAATATCGAAGCCGACGGCTATCTCGGATTTTTACAAAAACTCGGAAAAATAGATAGCCTTGCCGACCTTGAAGAAAAGATTGAACAAAGACTTCAAGACTTTATAAAAGTAGGAACGACGGCGTCTGATATCGCCCTTCAATGCGTTTATAAAATAAGCGACGCAAAATGCGCCGACGAAGTTCTAAAGCGTAGGCTTTGCGGAGAGAGTATTTCCGATTGCGACGCGAAAGTTTTTAAAGGCTACTTGACTTACTTTTTATTCAAACTCTATGCAAAATACGATATCGCAACCGAACTCCACTTGGGAGCAATGAGAAACAACAACTCTAAAATGCTCTCTATCTTAGGTCTTGACACGGGTTACGACAGTATTGCCGAGGATAACTCTACGGCAAATCTTTCACGCCTTTTAGACAGGCTTGAAATGGAAAACTCATTGCCTAAAACTATACTTTTCAACCTTAACCCAAAGATGAACGCCGAACTTATGACGCTTCTCGGTTGTTTTCAGTCAAATCAGGCAAAAGGCAAAATTCAATACGGCCCTGCTTGGTGGTTTTTAGACAACAAAGTCGGTATGGAAAAACATTTAGACGACCTTACTGCAACGGGACACATAGCAACTTTCGTCGGAATGTTAACCGATAGTAGATCTTTTCTTTCCTATCCACGCCACCACTATTTTAGAAGAATTCTCTGTTCTTTCTTAGGCGAAAAAATGGAAAAGGGCGAGATGACGACGGACTTTGAATTAGTTGGAAAAGTAATTAAAGACGTTTGTTATAATAACTCGATAAACTATTTTAAGTGCAAATAATCAACTTATAGGCTACCTTTTATAAAAATAGGGCGTGGTTTCGCAAAAGCGAAACCACGCCCTTTAATTGTATTTTTGCTATCAATATAATAAAACCGCATTGTCTGGCACGTCAACCACTTTGCCGTTGTCGCCCTTTATTAAAAAGAAATGTTGATGATAAGTCTTATGCGGAATTACGTAAATTCGTTTGTTTTTCCAAATCACTTCTACGTCTTTTTTAAGTAGTTTTTTAGAAAGAATATAATCTGCAATTTCAAAGTTTAAGTCAATAATAGCCGTTTCGTAGCCGTCGGCAAACAAGTCGAGTATTGCCGTTCTTATTCTCATAACGATATAGTCGTTTGACTGAACGATTCCCGTTCCTTGACAATACGGACACGGTTTTACGAGCATCGACGCGCTTTCTCTACGCTTTTTCTTTCTGGTTATTTCCACAAGCCCCAAAGCCGTCATACTTACGACGCTACTCTTTTCTCTATCCTCCGCAAGATATTTTTGTAGCACGTCTAACACTTCGTCTTTGTGCTCCTGACTTTCCATATCAATAAAATCGACGATAATTATACCCGATAAATTTCTAAGTCTGAGTTGCCTTGCAATTTCTTTTGCAGCGGACAAATTAGTTTTAAAAACGGTATCTTCCAAATTGTCTTTTCCCGTAAACTTACCCGTGTTTACGTCGATTGCAGTCAAAGCCTCGGTTTTATCTATTACGATATATCCGCCGTTATCTATCGGCACGGTGTTTCCAAGTAGCGTTGCCACGTCCTCGTCTAAGCCGTAATGTTGGAACATATCTTCTTTCTTTTTGTATAATTTAAGTTTGCGTTTAAGTCCGTTATCCGACTTTTTTGCATACTCTAAAACCTTTTCGTACGTTTCTTTATCCGCAACGATAAACTTACTTATATCCGAATTATAAACGTCCCTTATAAGTCTTACGGCAATGTTTCCCTCTTCGTAAATACAAGACGGAGTAGGTTTTGCTCCAAAATCTTGCAAAACGTTTTTATACTGCTCTATAAGATATGCAACTTCCTTTTTTATTTCGGATTTGCTTGCGTGTTCCGCCGCCGTACGAATAATAAGCCCTTGCCCTTCGGGTTTTAAACTTTCAGCAATTTGAGTGAGTTTTTCTCTCGTTTTTTCATTAGTTATTCTTCTTGAAACGCCTAAAAAGTCAATGGTTGGCATAAAAACCACGTATCTTGCCGCGAGCGAAACGTTGGTAGTAAGCCTTACGCCCTTGCTACCTGCAGGGTCTTTTACGGCTTGAACCATAATCTCGTCCCCTTCTTTAAGGTGCAAAATAGAAGGAATTTCCACCTTGCCGACGAGTTCGTTTTTGTCCATTAACATATCCGTTGCCGAAAGGTAACCGTTTTTTGCAAGTCCTACGTTTACAAACGCCGCTTGCATGCCGGGGAGAACGTTCTCTACTCTACCTTTAAAAATACTGCCTATCGTAACCGTTTTATTCTTTTTTTCAATTCTATATTCGAGTAGTTTTTTCCCGTCGGCAACAGCGCCTATTACGTTGCCACCGTGACTATCTACGAAAATATTTACCGACATATTATTTTAGCCCGTCCTCAAAATCTTTTTCATCTGCCGTAAGAGCGCGCGTCTTTACGACTTCAATTTCCCCACCACCGTACTCTGCTATCAAATTCTCAGTAAATTTTTCTATTCTCAGTCCGTTTCCAAACCCGATAACACACTTTAACTTGTCGCCAACCCACTCTACTTTGTAGATAAGGTCTCGAACGTTCTTTTCAGTTCCGTCTTTTTTTATTACTATAAATTCTTCTTTTTTCAAAAATTCGCTTTCGTCAAAAGCGTTTATTCCCTTAACTAAATATTCCGCCTTTACTATATCGCTCGCAATCCCTACTTTGCCTTGAGTTTTCCACGCGCCTACGCACCTAAGTCCGCTCGGAGCAAACTCGTTGAATTTTTGCATTACCACTTCGGGATTTTCCTCGGTATCAATTTGGCAATACTCGGCAAGACTTGGAATTCCAAGCCCCATAGGAGCGGAGAGATATACGAGCATATGCGGATTAAAACCTTGCGAAAACGCTACTTTTATGCCCGCCCTTCGCATAGTTCTTCCTATATGGCGAAGAATATCCAAATGCGCTAAAAATTGCGCGCCGTCCGTTTTAGTATATTTTAAAACTATCATACGTCGCACCTGTACGCCTTTTGCATACCACAGCCTTTACATCCCGTTTTACAACTGCCCGTAACTTCGGACGAATAAGCCTTCTTTCTCTCTTTTAAAAGAAACTGCTTATCCACGAAAACGTCTATAAAATCCCACGGGAGAATCTCGTCTTCTCCCCATTCTCTCGTATAAAAAGTCTTGTCCACTCCAACTTCTTCAAAGGCTTCGTTCCAAAGTTTTGCGTTGAACTTATCCGTCCAACCGTCTAAATAGCACCCCTTTTCGTACGCCCTTTGAATTGCTTTGCCCACTCGCCTATCTCCCCTTGCAAGCACGGCTTCCATTTCGGAAAGGGCAAAATCGTTCCAACTAATCGTAGTGTTCTTGCTATATAACCTGCTTTTTAAAAGGGCGACTTTTTGCTTTACTTCTTCTTCGGAAATTTGTCTTTCCCATTGGAAAGGCGTGAACGGTTTTGGAATAAACGTAGATGCCGAAACGCTTATTCTAAGCCTTCTCGCCCTTTGCGGAGACGCAGAATAAATCTTCCTTATTCTATCTACGATATTACAAATTCCTATGATATCTTCTTCAGTTTCGGTAGGAAGACCAAACATAAAGTAAAGTTTTATACCCGTGTAGCCGTTGTCGAAAGCCATGTTAAGCCCCCTTTCAACGTCTTCTTCGGTAATATCTTTATTTATTACGTCGCGAAGTCTTTGCGTGCCTGCTTCAGGCGCAAACGTAAGCGAACTTTTCCTTGATTCTTGAACGAACTCCCCGTCAAAACTGTCGAGTCTAAGCGACGGCAAAGCAAGATGCACGTCGTCCGGCAAATTTTCTTTTAAACTTTTTATAAGTTCTTTAAGGTGAGGATAATCGCCCGTAGATAAACTGTTAAGCCCAAGTTCGTCAAACCCAGAATTTTTAACGAGCGAACAAGCCTGCTCCGTCAACGTCTTTACGCTTTTCGTCCTAACGGGACGGTAAATAAAGCCTGCTTGACAAAAACGACAACCCCTATAACATCCGCGCATAACTTCGATAACCGCTCTGTCAAATACCGATTCGCAGTTAGGAACGGCTTGAACGGTTGGGAAAACCGCGCTGTCTAAATCTTTGCAAAGAGCCTTTTTTATAGGTTCTTTTATAGAAAAACTCTCTATTTTTCCGTCGGGTTTATAATTTACGTCAACGAGCGACGGAACGTAAACGCCTTGAATAAGACTCGCTTTTTGTAAAAATTCGGCTTTCGTTTTCGTTTGGAGTTTGAGTTTTACAAGTTCTTGCATACTCTCTTCGCCGTCGCCGATTACGAAAATATCAATAAAATCCGCAAGCGGTTCGGGGTTTACGGCGCAAGGACCACCCGCCTGAATTATAGGGAATTCTTCACCCCTTTCTTCACGCCTTAAAGGTATTCCACCCAAATCTAACATATACAAAATGGTTGTATAACTCATTTCGTATTGAAGGGTAAATCCTACCATATCGAAATCCTTTAACGGCATTTTAAGGTCGAGCGACTCTAACAAAACGCCTTCTTTTTTCAAAAGGTCGCCCATGTCCGACCAAGGCGCAAAACACCTGTCGCACACAGCCCCGTCAACGCTTTCTATTGCGCTTGCAACGATTCTTATACTCATATTGCTCATTGCAACTTCATAAACGTCGGGAAAGCAAATGCAGTAATTTAATTTTGATTTTTCCTTTTTAGGCACGCCGTACTCTCCGCCGACGTACCTTGACGGTTTTTCAACCCTTTTGAGAATGCGCTCGTTCAAAACCTTTCTCCTTAAACAGTCTTTATATAGTGTAACATATTATACGACTTTTTGCAAGATTTATTTTAATAACTTTAAAATTTTACCTATTATAAATTTGCCGTTGACTTTACTCGTTTTTAAGCGTATAATTATAGTATAAAGTTTATATTTTGCTTTGGGGGATAAAATTTATGGCAAATTTTTTATCTAAAACTTTTGGAAAATTGACTTCATCAATTCTAAATTTAATCGTAATAGCCCTTTCGGTAATTTCCGTGATCTCTCTTATTGCCCTGCCTGTTTTAAACCTTAAAGTAGGCGTTACTTTTACAAAGGAAATTTCAGAAATTCTATTGCCTAAAAATCAAGAAACGACCGACGAAGACGAAATTATACAACTGGTTGTAGATGAACTCGTTAAAGAAAAGGTTACTTTGCGCTTTGAAATTAAACTTTCGGCTATGGATACCGTTTCTTGCGCTTTAGACGGCGGAACTGAAAAAACCAAAGAAATTCTTTATTCTTTTACCGACGCTATCGCCGAAAGCGTTGACGAAAAAGTTATCGAAAAGGCTGAAATTGCAATTACTAAAGCGAGCGTTACGACGGTTATAAAAATGCAAATATCCACGCTTTCCGATACTCTTGGTGAAAAAAGCGACGAAGTAATGCAAAATATCGGCGTTGACGAAGAATACGTCAACTCGAAAACTCAGTCGATTTTAGACTCTATTAAAGCAGACGGAGCAAACGTCGATTCGGTTACGGACAGTATTATGACAATCGTTGACGACGTTGACCAAAAACTTCAAGGTAGCGAATATAAAGACGAAGTAGATAAACTTACCGAAGAAAATAGGGCTGAAATTAGAGATTCGGTCGCAGAACTCGTGCAGTCCTTGTCGGATGAAAACGGCGAAATCGACGGCGATTCTTTAATTTCGTCGTTACTTTCAGGGCTACTGTCCGATAGTGGAGAACAAGCGTCTGCTTTGCCTAATTCTTCGGCGACGTTCGCCATTAAAAAACCGCTTTTTGAAACCGAAAATAAACCCGAAGAAAAGAGCCTTGACCAAATTTTGAAAGAAGAATTGCGAGCGCTTATAACTGGCGGAGTTGTAAAAACTGCAAAAACGGTTTTCCTTGCAATATCAATACTACTTGCTATCGTCGCTTTTTGTTGGGCGTACTTGATTTTGAAAATCTTTTTCAAAATGCACTCTAAAAACCCACTTATAAAACTAAAAGCGCCGATATCGGTGAGTTGGATTCCGTTCGTAATTTTATTCGCTATTCCAAACGTGATTTCTATACTTTTGAAAAATCCGCCGTCAATGCTCACAAGCGCAATAGGCGAACAAGGGCTTTCCGCTCTTACGACTATCGGTAAGGCGATAAGTTTGAGCGCGTCGTCTTCCACGCTTATTCCTTTCGTTTTGTCTGTCGTTTTATTTGTGTTCGGCATATTGTATTCGGCTCGTAGAAAAGCCTTAAAAAAAGAATTGAAAAAGCAAAAAACCAGCGTATAAGTCGATAAATTGTCAAAAGGGCGAGGCTTTCACTTGAAAGCCTCGCCCTTTTAATTTTAACTCTTATCCGCAATTAAACTATACTTAATATACTATGTATAGCACTCTGTATTTTCCGTCGTTGACCATTTTACCAACGACTCTTTGTAGTTTTGCTCTCGTTTCGTCTGGCATTGCAACAGTCTTTTGACTAACTTCGTCCAAAACGACTTTTCCAAGCGGTCTGCCAAATACGCTCGCGTTTTTCAAATCTCCGTCGCTTGACTGTTCGCTGATAAAGTCTATGAAATCTTCGCATTGTTTTTTAGTGCCGGAAACGGGGTTTACGGTGGCTTTTACGCCTATTTTTACTACGTGAAGGCTTTCCGTTTCGGCGCTTACCGAAACGCTGTAACGCCCACCGTTTTTAACGAGAGTCGGCTCGCCTAATACAACGTCTTTATCAGTTGGCAAGACGATTCCGTACCCCTTTGCTTCGGCGTCGGAAAGGGCTTGTTTTATCTTTTCATATTCCCACTTTGCTCTCGATAAATCTCTTACGAAACTGATGAGTTTGTATTCGCCGTCAATAGTTTCGCCACACGTTTCGCTAAGCACGTCGTAAAATAGCGACTTGTCGCAATTTAAAGTTATTTTTGCGCTACCGTCGCCAGCAAAGAGTTCTACGCTTTGCGGAATAATTTTGTCAACGCCTGCAAGCGACTCTTCTAAAATATAGCAATCTTTCATTTTACAAACGTTTTTAGACGCTGATTTTACCCTTTCGATAATTTGCGCAACGGTGTTATTCTCACAAGGGAGAGCGCGTAGCCAATCGGGGAGATAAATCTCGAACGACCTGAGCGGAAATTCGTTTAAAACCCCCTCTATAACACGATTAAACGCATCTTCTTCGCAATTTAGCACGTCTATGGCGGTTACGGTTACACCGTATTTTTTAGTCAATTCTTCAGCAAGAATTTTACACTTTTTACTCTCGGGCTCTGAAGAGTTTAAGACGATTACGAAAGGTTTTCCTATTTCTTTTAACTTTTTAACCGCCTTTTCTTCAGCAGAAACGTACGCCCCTCTATCAAGCCCCGAAAAACTGCCGTCGGTTGTAATTACAACGCCGATTGTCGAATGCTCTTTTATAACTTTTTCCGTGCCGAGTTCGGCAGCGTCTTCAAAGGGCATGGGATCTTTACTCCAAGGCGTTTGAACGAGCCTCGGCTTGCCGTCTTCTTCATTTCCTATTGCTCCGTCAACCATAAAGCCGACGCAATCAATAAGTCGCATTTTTACGTGCGTTTTGCCAATCGTAACTTTTACGGCTTCGCTCGGAATAAATTTTGGCTCGGTAGTGGTAACGGTTTTCCCCGTACCTGACTGTGGCAACTCGTCAAGGGCAACTTGTTTTTTATTTTTGCCCGAAATGTTCGGCATTATCATTTTTTCGGCAAACCTTTTCACAAAAGTTGATTTGCCAACTCTAACGGGCCCTACCACGCCTAAGTAAACGTCTCCGCCCGTTCTTTTTGCAACGTCCCCGTATATATCGAATTTTTGCATAACGATAAAATTTCCTCCCGCAAATAAATCAATATATTATACGGAAGGAAATTGTCAAATATTCTTATTTTGTTTAAAGTGCGAAATATTCAATGAAATTTTAGATACGAGCACACAAAGTCTCACTTTACGTCGCAAGGCACGATAGACCTTGTTTGTCCATTGTGGTTTGGGGCATAAAGTAGAAACACAGTATTGCGAAGGATATATGCCTTTAATAATGGCTTAGATGCGAGCACCGCTAGGCTCGTGAGTTCGAAAAGACTTGGTTGACCTTGTTGGTCACCAAGGTTTTGAGAGCGAAACAGTAAACGACGCGGAGCGAAGTATATAAGCCTTTAAAGTGTTTAAAGTCTTAGATGCGAGTTAGCCAAGGCTCGTAAGACTTTTACGGATGGGATAGACCTTGTCGGTCATCCCAGTCGGAAAAGGATTACAGTTAACGCAGGCTAACGAAGTATATAAGACTTTATTCGTCTTCTGAACGCTCTCTCGTAAATAGTCTTATAGGCGTTCCTTCAAAGCCAAAAGTACGGCGTAGAGTGTTCTCTAAAAATCTAAGATACGAAAAGTGCATAAGGTCGGAATTATTTACAAAAAATACAAACGCCGGCGGACACGTTCCGTCTTGAACGGCATAATAAATTTTAAGTCTTCTACCATTTTTTGACGGTGGCTCGGTCGCTCTTATCGCGTCGCCAACAACGTCGTTAAGCATACCCGTCGTTATGCGCTTGCAAGCGTTTTGATAAACTTCGCCCACTAAGTCGAAAAGTTTATTCGTTCTTTGTCCCGTTACGGCGGATATATATATTGATTTAAAATAATCCATAAACGCAAGGTCAACTTTTAATTTGTTTTCAAATTCGTTTATGGTGTGGGTGTCCTTTTCAATTAAATCCCATTTATTCATTACTATTATAGACGGTTTGCCTTGTTCGTGAACGTAACCTGCAATCTTTACGTCTTGTTCGGTAAGCCCTTCGGACGCGTCGATAACTATTAAGCACACGTCAGCCCTACGAATTGCGCCGAGCGAACGGAGCACGCTATAATATTCAACCCCGTCTTCTACCTACCTTTTTTTTCTTATACCCGCCGTGTCGATAAGCGTGTATTTTTTGCCGTTTACTTCTATGGGGGTGTCGATAGCGTCGCGAGTAGTTCCAGCAACGTTAGAAACTATAGTTCTATCATATCCTAAAAGTTTGTTGGTAAGGCGCGATTTGCCTGCGTTCGGCTTACCTACTATGGCTATTTTAAGTCTGTCGGCGTCTTCTTCCGTTTCAACTTGGTCAAAATAAGAACAAACTTCGTCTAAAAGGTCGCCAAGCCCCTTTGCTTGCTCGGAAGAAATACCGAACGGCACGCCAAGACCGAGTTCATAAAAGTCGAATAAAATTTCTTCTTTATAAGTGTCGAGTTTATTTACCGCCAAAACGATGGGTTTGCCCGAACGGCGAAGCATATCCGCCACGTCGTAGTCAGACGCAGTAAGTCCCGTTTTCGCGTCGCAAAAGAAAATTATAACGTCAGCAGTTTCAATTGCGATTTCCGCTTGACTTTTAATATGTTTCCACATTTCGTCGGTCGATTTTATCTCTATACCGCCCGTATCTATAAGTGTAAACGGCTTTCCGCACCACTCTGCGTCGGCGTAAAGCCTATCTCTCGTAACGCCGGGGGTGTCTTCTACGATAGACAATTTTTGACCTGATACTCTATTGAAAAAGGTAGATTTACCTACGTTTGGTCTACCTACTATTGCTACTAACGGTTTACTCAATTTTATCACTCTCCTTTCGCGAGATTTTGCATGGATAACGCCTTTACGAAACTTTCACCCGTACCGTCGGTTATCCGTATTTTTTTACCTGTTTTTTCGGCTAATTCGTCAACGGTCATACCGTCTAAAAACAAGTTAGTATTTTCTCTTAAAACGTGCCGAGGCATAACGGCAATTTCGTAACCGTCGCCACAATTTTTTATTGCTTTTAATATATCTTGCCCAGTCAAAAGCCCCGTGCAATTTACCGTCTCGCCAAAAAACTCGTTTTTTACGGCTAAAACTTTAATTTCAACGCCCTTAGTCTTTTGCTCGACCTTTTGCGCTTGTTTTTTTATAAATTCAGATGCCGACGTGCCTGAAATTAAAAGAATTTTTTTGTTAAACGTCCTATTTTTAAGATTTTCGTCAATTTCTTTTAAAAACTTTGCAGTCGTGCCGACGCCGTTTTCTATCTGGGCGAAATCGCCGTAAAACTCGTACGGCTCAACGTCAAGCCCTGCCCTAAAATAGAACTCGTCGCCAAGTTGTATAAAGTTTGCCTTGAACTCTTTATTTAACTTTCGCGCAAGGGCAATGACGCTACTTGCATAGTCTTTATCTATATCTTGAATAGGTGTAAGCCCGTCGCGGAATTTAGTCATACCGACGGGAACTACCGCCATCGTCTTTACGTTTGGATAGTATTTAAAAAGTTCTCGCGCGGTGTATTCGAGTTCTTCCCCGTCGTTATATCCCCTTGCAAGTACGACTTGGGTGTGCATGGTTATTCCGTTTTTGGCAAATTTATCTATTTGACCAACTATTTTGTCTGCAAAACGGTTGCCCGTCATTTTTTTACGGAGTTCGCCGTTCATAGTGTGAACGGAAACGTAAAGGGGGCTTAAATTAAGCCTTACTATTCGTTCTTCATCTTCTTTTGTAAGATTAGTTAACGTTACGAAATTGCCGTGCAAAAAACTTTGACGGTAATCGTCGTCTTTTACGTAAAGGCTATCTCTCATTCCACACGGCATTTGGTCGATAAAACAAAAAATACAATGGTTTTGACAGGTTTTTATGCCTAAATTGTCGTCTTCAAAGATAAGCCCCAAACTTTCGTCTTCGTATTTTTCAATCTCGCAAGACGATTCGTCGCCGTTATTTTGCCTTACGGTAATCGTAAAAAACTCCTTTTCGTCGTAATAAAGGTAGTCCAAAATATCGACGGCTGAGTGTCCGTCGAAAGCAAGAACTACGTCGCCTTTTTCAAGCCCTAATTCTTCGCCTATTGAGTTTTTTTGAACTTCTTTTATCCTTAACATAAGCCTTTTCCGTTTAGTGTAAGCGGTTAAAAGCCGTTTGACCTTTAACCGTTTTTATCAATCTTTTATATGAAATTTCTTGTTAATTTCTTCAAAAATAACGTCCGCAATTCCTTCTCCGCCAAATTCGGAGCGCGGTTTTACGTTCTTTTTCAACTGTTTGTAAACTTCTCCGCCGTTTATTGCGTCTTTAATAAACTCTACGCACTTGTTGACTTTAAAAATTCTCACAGCGTCTTTAACGTGCGTTACGTAATGCTCCGCAATGAGTTTTTCAATATCGTTTGAAGAATGAGTAACGACTATCGGCACGCCGTAAAAAGCCGCTTCTGCAAGTCCGTTTCCGCTTTTTCCTAAATAAAGGTCGGATGACGCGATAAGTTCTAATACGTTATCGCAAAAACCGTAAGGATAAAAAGACAAATTACCCTTGCTCTTGAGTTGTAAAAGCCTGTTATGGAGTTCAGGATTCTTACCGCAAACGACGATTACGCTAATGGGAAGGTCTTCCTCTATAAGTCTTTTACACAGTTCCTCAGCCATACCGATACCGTATCCACCTTCGGTAACGTAAAGAGTAAATTTATCGTCGTGACCAAGTTTTTTTCTAAGTTCTTGTTTTGATTGTGTAATTTCAAACGCTTGACCACGAATTGCAAAAGGAGCAAGTTTAAAGTTTTCGTCGTTATATCTTCTTTTAAATTTTCTCGCTCTTTCATACCCTTCTTTCATGGAAATAAGTGAAAAGTCCGATTTGTATCTAAAAAGAGCGTTTGCGTGCGCGTCGGGAATATACATAACCGTGTAGGGCTTGTTTTCCATTTGTTCAGCATAGTAATTCGTCGCCCAATGCGTACTTATAACTACGTCGGGGGCAATTTTTTCCATATGCTTTATACTGTCTTTATAGGCGTTTTTTATCAATTTTTTCATTACGAACCAACTCGAAATCTTAGATCCGAAAACGTTCATAGCAAAAATGCTTGCATACCCGTACAAATGATTTTCATTATACATTCTTACTTCTTTACAAAGCCTTTCCTCGAACTTTTTCATGGCTTCGCTTCCCGACTCTTTGAAAAAATCACTACGGATTATCTCACAATATTCCCCATATTTTTTTTCAAAAGCGTCGCAGATAGACCGTTCGGTCATTATGTGCCCGAACCCAGCCTCGACAAAAGGAAATAAAACTTTAATTTTTCTCATCCTTACTCTCCTTATTTTTTATAAGTTTTTCCATTATTGCAATAATAAAAACGAAAAACATTACGCTATACGTAATAAAGTAAGTCGTATCAAAAAGAGAAATGCCCAAGAATAAAATTCCAAAACAAACTATATGGAATTTGCCTTCGTATTTTTTAGCAAACGCCCTAACTGCGCAAAATACGTAAAATATCGACGTTAAAGTTCCCATAATACCACCCGAGCCAACGGCTTGAATAAAGAAATTATGAGTAAGAGTTTGAAACATATTGGCGTGAGAAAGGGATATCGGCTCATGAAAAGCAGATGCGTATCCTTCGCCAAAAATAGGGCTTTTTAAGAAGAACTTCCACGCCTGATCCCAAAGTTGATCTCGCTTTGACATTGTCACTCCTTCCTCGCCAATGTTTCTTAACAGTTCTCTAAAATACATAAACAGTTTTGATATTTCAGTAAAAGACGTAAGCGCAATAAGACACACAAGCGCAAGACTGAAATATATCGCAACCATTAGTAAAATTGCATTTTTGTGTGGAGTTTTTATCAACAGACGCACCCACAAAACTACAAACATCGGAACACCAAATAAAAGACCTGCTCTATTTAAGGTAAAGGCAACCATCGTCATACAAAACAGCGCTATCGCATGGTATAAGTTGTAATGTTTTCTACTTTGCTCAATTTTGTACATTACGAACGGAATAAAAAACACCATCATTTCGCCGGCGATATTACTAACGCCCCATCCGAAAATTATTTTGTCTTTCCATTGTTTGTTAAAAGTTCCACCTTTTATAAGGTGAGTTGCATAAACTTCTACGACTTGAACGGCAATCAAAAGACATATGGCTGTAAAAACTGTCGCAAAATAATTAAAAAGATTTTCGCAATTATCCAAACAACCAGAAAAAACGACGTACAACACTATGTAGGACGCCCCGACAAAAACGCCGAACCAAACACTTTCGGAATAATACTTACTGCCAATACCGGACAAAATGAAAGAGACTGCCAAAATTGCCGTTGGCAAAATCATTTTGCTCGCTTTATAATTTTTATGATTTTTTACGCATCTTATTGCCATTGCAAGCAAAACCACACCCGCAACGCAAATTATCGGGAGTAAAACGTCTTTCCGTCCGTAATATTTATCAAACGAAGTGTACCCAGGCCCGTTTTTTATCGAAACTATAAAAACAGCCGAACAAATCGTAACGAGCCCCGACCTAGTGTCTTTAAAAAACAATACGGCAAAGGCAGAAAAAAGCCCAAATACTAAAATGCCTACCAAATCTAAAGCAAAAACGTGAAAAATAAACGCAATCGCTACGACGATAAACGGAAAACTCTCCTTATTGCAAAAATTTTCTATAGTATCGCGAACTTGTAAAATTTTATTAAGCATCGCTGTTTTGTGTTGTGCCGAAACCGTGTCCATAATCAAGCCTTTTTTCTTTATTAAGTTTACTTTTAAAAAAGTAAACTCATTAACATTTTACTACAAACGCGCGCAAAAATCAATCGCAATAGCCTTAAAAAGCAAAAAAAGTCAATCTGCATAATATTTGCAAATAGACTTTTTGAAATTTAAAATTAGTTTTCGCCGATAATCGACTTATAGACGGGCTTTTCTTTAAATTTGGTCTTTTTTAATAAACTTACATCGTGGAAACTTTGAACAGCCCCAAAACGATCCATATTTTCCATCTCTAAGAACCAATTTTGCGCCACATCGGGGGCAAATTCCGTTTTCAATGCCTTTTTGCTGTTGTTTAATGTTGTTTACATGTTCGCTTGTGGAAATATCGACTTTTGCACTCATTAATTTTTGATAGGCTTCTTGCATTTGCTCTACCGTCAATACTGTCGGTCCACTTTCTAAAAACTGCCTTAACTCTATAAGTTTTATAACGTTTGGCGCTTGCACGTTTTCAGTATTATTTTGAACGAATACAACTGCAGAGATAACTGGCAAACTCCCAACAATTTTCTTGACGCAATACACATGCGTCGCATTTTGTTTTAGCGGATTGTATATTTTATTTTTTACCCCACCATACGCTAAAACTTGAGTCCATTCTCTTTGATTTAAACTCCCGAATATTTCTCCTGAATAGTTTTTTGTCTCTAAAACAAACACGCCTTTTTGATTGATTAAAACATGATCTATTTGAGAGGTTGTACTGCCGTTATTCAAAACAAGATTATTGATAACGTACTTTTTTCCTTCAATCGTTTGACCAAGTATTGTCTTTACTCTACTCTCCCCTACAACACCTCGTGATTCGGGAGATTTTGTCCTTATTAGTAGAAAGACTATTATGATAAAAATTAAAAATATACCTGCTATTAAAAATGGCATACTATCACTCCTATATCTTTAATATAACTATAATGCTTTTAACAACGACGAACAACCTGCGTAAATATCTGAATACGTAGTTTCAAAATCGTTTGTGAACCAAGGGTCTGCAACGTCGGCTTCACTACCTACAAAAGAGAGCAATTTTTTTATTTTGCACTTTTTGTCGCCATTTAAAATGCGCGTGGCGTTTCTTACGTTTGCGCTATCCATACAGATTAACAAGTCGTAGTTTTCATAGTCTTGCGCTTTTAATTGCACTGCGCGTTTTCCGTCGCAAGTAATACCGTGTTTTAAAAGTTCTCTTTTTGCAGGCGGATAAACGGGATTGCCTACCCCTTGCCAGATTTCTTCAGTGCTTGTTGCAGAAGAAGAAATTATGAACTCGTTTTCTCTCCCGCATTTTTTAACAAGGTCTTTTAATATAAATTCCGCCATCGGACTACGGCAAATATTCCCGTGGCACACGAACATAATTTTATGCATAACTCTCTCCCTATGCTCTCATTATACACTAAAAACGTGCAACAATCAACCTATAGGTGCGCTTTTGTTGCAAATAAAATTTATTTTAACGGCTTAGATGCGGGGCAACGTGACGTTGAGAGCGTGCGCTCTTCTTTTTTTCTTTACCCTTATCAAGTGAGATTTAAAGGATTAGATACAAGCAAAAGAAGGCTCGCTTTGTGACACAAGACACAATAGACCTCTTTGGTCATTGTGGTCGAAAACTTAAGACAGTAACGACGCATACCGAAGTATATAAGGCTTTAAAAGGTTTAAAGGATTAGATACGAGCTAGCCAAGGCTCGTGAGCTTAAAAAGACTTGGTAGACCTTGTCGGTCACCAAGGTTTTGAAAGCGAAACAGTAAACGCAGGATAGCGAAGTATATAAGCCTGTAAAAAGAAAAAGCACTCTACTAAGATAGTAGAGTGTTTTTAGTGGAATGTGGCAACAACCAATCCTCCCGGGCGGTTGCCCGCCAAGTACTTTAGGCGCAGCTGAGCTTAACTTCTGTGTTCGGAATGAGAACAGGTGGATCCTCAGCGCTATCGTCACCACAATGGTTATATAACTGCTTTTAGCAGGATATATACTTTTTTACAGTCCGAAGACTGACAACCACATAGAATTGTTTATATCAGAAAGATCTTTGAATTTTTAACGTTTACGCTTGTTTTACATATATTGCTCATTGTCTCATTTTATTGAGAATAAGCCCTCGACCTATTAGTATCGGTCAGCTCAATACATTACTGCACTTACACACCCGACCTATCA
>JAFQMD010000006.1 GCA_017396365.1 Clostridia bacterium
ATAAGTTTGAGAGTTTTGTTATTCTATAAGTGTCTTAAACTGTCTCGATAGGTTTAACAATCTTATAGTTGTTTGAGAGTTTTGTTATTCTATAAGTGTCTTAAACTATTTAACGAGCACGGCAAACACTCAAACAGTTTGAGAGTTTTGTTATTCTATAAGTGTCTTAAACATGGCTCGACAGCCTAACACAGTAAAAGCAGTTTGAGAGTTTTGTTATTCTATAAGTGTCTTAAACCAAATACAGCGTACTCGCGTTTGTAGATAAGTTTGAGAGTTTTGTTATTCTATAAGTGTCTTAAACTCTGACAACTGTTGATATACTCTTTGTAAAGTTTGAGAGTTTTGTTATTCTATAAGTATTAAAAACACGTTAATAAGCGCGTGTAGTGGGTTTAAGTTTGAGAGTTTTGTTATTCTATAAGTATTAAAAACCTTTTTCGCCGACGGACTGTATCACAAACGGTTTGAGAGTTTTGTTATTCGATAAGTATTAAAAACTTATTATAAAGTTTTAATAGCCTTGGTTTTTCCAAGGCTAAAATTTTTTATTTTTTGTGGACAAAAGGAAAAGAAAAAAGTATAATAATTTTATAGAATAATTAGGCTTAAATGCGTAAAGAAAAGGAGTAATTATGAAAATCGTTTTGCTTGGTGATAGTATAACCGATATGTGCAGAAATAGGGAAACGCCGGACTCCCAACCATTTTCTTTTGGTATGGGATATCCTTTCGTGCTAAACTCAAAACTCTATGAAAAAAAACCTTTGGGATATGAAATAATCAATCGTGGCATAAGCGGAAATAGAATAGTTGACGTCTATGCGAGAATAAAAAAAGATTGCTGGAATTTACAGCCGGACCTTATTAGTATTTTAATAGGTGTCAATGACGTTTGGCATGAAATAGAAAGTGAAAACGGCGTTGACGTCGAACGTTATGAAAAAGTCTATTCAATGCTTATTGAAGACACTTTAAAAGTCCTTCCAAACGTGAAAATTATGCTTTTAGAGCCTTTCGTTTTACATGGAACTGCAACTGATGAGAGTTTTGATAGGTTTTTAGCAGTTAAAGAGTATGCAAAGGTTGTTAAAAAACTCGCTGATAAGTATTGTCTTACTTTTGTTCCTTTGCAAGATCGCTTTGACCAAGAGAGCAAGAAAGTTGGCGATAGCAATCTCTTATACGACGGAGTTCATCCTATGATAGCGGGCTCGACGCTTATAGCAAACGAGTGGATGAAAGCATTTGAAAAAATAATAAAATGAAAGCAAAAACAAAAAAGATATTAAAAAGAGTGTTAATTTCAGTGGTTGCAGTAATAGGCGCGTTATTACTTATAGTCATAGGTTATTTAATCTATCTTTTAGCCGACTACAAGCGCTTTGACGACAATTTATCGCTAACCGTTAGAGATAAAACTGAAACCACTATAAAAATCGAACGAGAATATTCAATACTTACTTACAACGTGGGTTTTTGCGCTTATCTTCCCGATTTCGGCTTTTTTATGGACGGTGGAACGGAGTCAAGGGCAAAATCAAAAGAGTCGGTTTTGGATACGCTAAACTCAATAAATCAACTTATAGGCGGACTTAATCCCGATTTTATTATGCTTGAAGAAGTTGACGAACGCGCGACGAGAAGTTATAAAGTAAACCAAAGGCAAATAGTTGAAAACGCATTTTCTTCTTACGATAGCGTGTTTGCCGTCAATTACGACAGTTCATATTTATTTTATCCTTTTTTAGAGCCACACGGCGCGTCGCTTGCAGGTATGCTTACGCTATCAAAATATAATATCGAAAATAATTCTGCAATAAGAAAAAGTTTGCCGATTGAAAACAGTTTAATGAAGTTTTTTGACCTTGACAGGTGCTATTCAAAAATGTACGTTACTATAGCGGAAAGTCAAAAAAAGTTAGCGCTTTTTACTGCGCATCTTTCTGCATATACGTCTGACGGAACTATTGCAAACGAGCAAATTAAACTTTTAACGAGCGATATGCAAGCCGAGTATGAAAAGGGTAATTACGTAATTTGTGGTGGCGATTTTAACAAAGACTTGCTTGGAAACAGCGAAGATATTTTCGGCGTTAGCGGAGAAGGGCAAACTTGGGCTCAACCCTTTCCGCTTGAATACTTAGAAGATAAAAACTTGTCGCTTGTAAATTCGTACGATAAAGAAAAAAGTCCGTATCCGTCGTGTAGAAACGCTGACGGACCATACAGCGAAAACCAGTTCGTTTTAACCGTTGACGGCTTTTTGATATCTAACAATATAAGCGTATCGTCTTGCGCTGTTATAGGTGGAGATTTTGCGTATTCCGACCATAACCCCGTGCTTATGAAATTTGTATTAAACGCTTGATAAACGACTTATAGAGCCGTATTTACTTAAAAATAAAAACAAAAATGGGGCGAAACCGAAAGGTTTCGCCCCTGATATTTTAGTTTTAAGCGCTTATTACTTTTACTTTGATTTTAGTAGTTACGTCTGGTAAAAATTTAATTTCCACTTCGTAAACGCCGACTGATTTTAACGGGTCTTTTAAAAGAATTTTTTTCTTATCTACGTCAAAGCCCATTTCTTTAAGTTCTTCAGAAATTTCTTTAGAATTGATACTGCCGAAAACCTTTCCGTTTTCACCGCATTTTACAGAGCATACGACTTCTTTATTGCGAAGTTGGTTAGCAACGTCCATCCAAGCCTTTTTTTCTTCTTGCTTGTGGTAAGCGTTTGCGTTTTGCTTATTTTTAATAGCGTTTATTTCAGTAGAAGTCGCTTCGATTGCAAGTTTTTTCTTAAACAGGCAATTTCTTGCAAAACCGTCGCTAACTTCAATAATTTCGTCCTTTTTTCCCGTACCTTTCACGTCTTGCAAAAGTATAACTTTCATATTTAGTCTCCTTTATTTTTATTACGATTTTATTTTAACCTTTTTTGCGCAAAATGTCAATACTTATCCTAAAATTTGCGCATATCATTATAAAATAAAACTTTTCTATTTTGAAGAGATTAAAAATCAATTAGTTAATATAAAAAATTTGGTAGATATTAAGGTATATTGGTGATATAATAATTGAAAAGGGGGAAGAATGAAAAAATTAACCTATATTTTACTGTTAATATTATGTATTTCGTTATTTTTTGCGTGTAAAACAAAAAAACCAGACAGTGTTTCTCAAAGCGAAAGCACGTCGTCGGCTGTTGAACACGTTCACGATTTTGCAAAAATAATTGAAAAAAAGCCAACTTGTTCTAAAGAAGGAAATATTGAATATTTTTACTGTAAAAAATGCAAAAAATATTATTTAGATGACCTAGGCTCGCAAGAAATTACCGCAGAACAGACAAAAGTCGCAAAGAGCGCTCACGACGGAGAGTTTGTGGCTGGAACACCGCCTACTTGTAGTCTTGCAGGAGTTAAAGACCATTTTAAATGTAAGGCTTGTGGGAATACTTTTGCAGACGAAGAGTGTACGCAATATTTGGTTGGGGAAAATCTTAATATTTCACCGCTTAACCACGACTTATGTTACGTTGCTGAAATACCTGTTTCAGACACCGAAAACGGTCAAAAAGCGCACTGGAAATGTAATGATTGCAACACGCTATTTTTAGATGAAAGCGCTCAAATTACAACAAAATTTGACGATTTAATAATTTATTCGCTTATGAAAATCCCTGATTTTATCGTTGACGTGCCAAGCGGAGTAGATCCTATTGTTTTACAACTTACTGACACTCAAATTATTGATGGATCACAAACTCCACCATCTTCGTCTGAAGGAGATAGGATAACCTACGCTCCGGAATTAATTCCTAATTATTGTTACGATTATCTAACTGAAATTATTCAAGAGACAAAACCACATTTGATTTTGATAACCGGCGATTTGATTTATGGAAAATACGACGATAACGGAACTTTATGGCAAGCGTTTATAAGTTTTATGGAAAGTTTTAAAATTCCTTGGGCCCCCGTGTTTGGTAATCACGAAAACGAGAGCGCAAAGGGTTCGGACTGGCAGAGTCAACAACTTGAGAATGCTTATTATTGTATGTTTAAGCAAAGACAGTTGACTGGTAACGGCAACTATTCGGTTGCGATAAGACAAGACGGGCAATTGAAGAGAATATTTTATATGCTTGACTCTAACGGATGTTCGGATATGAGCGCCGCGTCGCGCGCAAATGGACACACGACTGGAATGGTTGGTTTTGGTGACGATCAAATAAAGTGGTATACAAATCAAATAACTTTTTTGAAGGAGTTGTCGCCAACTACTAAAATTTCTTTTGCATATCATATTCAACAAGCGGTTTTTGCGGACGCTTATTCAAAGTACGGTTTTGACCAAAGTAAAAAGTATCAAGATATTTTTATAGATTACTTGCAAAATAAGGCAAATGGTGATTTTGGGTATATCGGCAGACAAATGAAAACCCCTTGGGATGTTGATAACAAGGTGTTCAATTCAATGAAAGAGTTGGGCGTAGATTCTATTTTTGTCGGGCACGAACATTGCAATAGCGCAAGCGTGGTTTACGAAGGCGTTCGTTTACAGTACGGACAAAAATCGAGCGCGTATGACAGATATAACTGCGCCGACGCTACGGGTAAAATATCTGCGACTTTTTTATATGAAATAGGTAATAAGACTCCGATAGTAGGTGGAAGCGTAGTCGTTTTATCTAAAAATGACGGAGCGATAAAAGACGCGTATATTTACTACTGCGAAAATGCAGGTCAAAACGTAGATTTCGGCAATTATTACGGCTAAAATAAAAGCGTGGAAATTTCCACGCTTTTTTAATGCACAAACACTTTATTAACAAATAGTTATAGTCTTAAAATGCTATTTTATAAGGTCTTTGATAACTTCGCCTGCTATTATAAGTCCTACTACCGACGGAACGAAAGAAATACTTGCAGGAATTTGTCTTTTTCCGTCAGGGAGTTGAGTTTCTCCGTCTAAAATAGGCTTTTTAGGTTCTTCTTTTGAATATACGACTTTGAGTTTTTTAACGCCCCTTGCTTTTAACTCTCTGCGCATAACTTTTGCAAGCGGACAAACAGAAGTTTCGTACAAGTCGGCAACTTCAAACGCGGTCGCGTCCAACTTATTTCCTGCGCCCATAGAACTTATTATCGGCGTAAGGCTCTCGCTCGCTTTTACGCATAAGTCGATCTTGCTTGTTATAGTGTCGATAGCGTCAATTATATAATCGTAAGAAGAAAGGTTAAATTCGCTTGAATTTTGGGGCGAATAAAACTTTTTTATAGCCGTAACCTTGCAGTCGGGGTTGATTGATAAAATGCGGTCTTTACATACGTCAACCTTGTCTTTGCCGACGGTATCAACGGTTGCGATTATTTGGCGGTTGATATTAGTTATAGACACTTGGTCGTCGTCAACGACGTCAATTTGCCCAATGCCACTTCGCGCTAAGCCTTCAACGACGTATCCGCCCACTCCGCCTACTCCAAAGACGATTACCTTTGAAATTTTAAGTTTTTCAAGCCCTTCTTTTCCTATTAAAAGGGCAGTTCTACTGAATTTGTCCATTTTTATGAAAAATCCTTAAATATATAATATACGAAAGGACTAAAAGTCCTAATAAAACTGCGTTAAATAAAGGAAATATTTCCATTCCCCAAACGCTTGAAAACGCGCCCATGAGCGTTGGAGCAATCAAAATTCCTATAAAAGCGCCGGTCATTTGAAGTCCCATTGCCTTTTGCGATGCGTTTTCGCCGAAGAGCCTTGGGGTTAAAAAACTGAAGTTTGGGTAAATAGGTCCTATTCCAAGTCCTATAAAAAACAGACCGATAACTGAAAGATAAATAAAATTTACGGGGATAATTACTGCGACTACGCCGACTCCAACTATCGTCATACCTAATCCGTTTAATGCGTTTAGAGAGAGTTTTGAAGAGAGTAGCCCCGAAAAAAACCTGCCGAGCGCAAGCCCTGCGTAGTAAAACATAAGTAAAAACGCGCCTTGACTTTTCGTTGCCCCTTTTACCGAAACGAAATATGTGGTAGCCCAAGTTCCTGCAGTAACTTCTATTGCGCATGCGAGTAAAAGTATCAGACATACGGGGAAAAGCATCTTGTTTTTTAAAAGGTCTTTATAAGAGGCGTAATTTTCTTCTTTTATCAAATTCCCCGTTGGGTCATTTTGATGGACTTTCCAAAGCGGAATAGAAAGTAAGGCGACGAGCGCTATTACAAGTTGAAGATAGGACGCGTATCTGTATCCGTTTCGCCAAGTAGTAAAAGATAGCGCAAGGGACATAATATACGGGCTTATAGCAACGCCTACTCCGTAAAAACAGTGTAGATAGTTCATGTGAGAGGCTTTGTAATGAAGGGCGACGTAGTTGTTAAGTCCGCTGTCAATAGCGCCTCCGCCAAAACCAAGCGGAACGCCGAAAAGCACCATAATCCACGGGTTTGGCGCAAACGACATGCCCAAAAGAGCAACCGCAGTTATAAACGTAGAGATAATAGCAACCCATTTAGTGCCGAATTTTTCAATGAGTTTTGCGCTTATGATACTTGAAAAAAGCGTGCAACAAGAAATAGGCGTTGTAATCATCCAAGCAGAAGATTGACTTATTCCAAAACTTTCGCAAATGGCGGGCCAAGCCGAGCCAAAGAGCGAGTCTGGAACGCCAAGACCGACGTAAGCCGTAAAAATAACGAGTAAAAGTAAAGTAGCCATAGTAGTAGATAATCGACTTATATAAGGGTATTTAGTATGAATTTTATATAAAAATATACGGCGAAGCGCTGCTTCGCCGTTAAGTTTTATTTTTCAGCGTTTTTTGCTTTATACTCAGAAAGAGCGGTTGCAAGTTGGTCTGGGCAAGAAGTGTTCGACCTACATTTAATACCCGAGAGAAGTGAGATTACTTCGTCAACAGGTCTTCCTTGAACGAGTTTTGCAATGCCTTGCAAATTTCCGCTACATCCGCCTATAAATTTTACGTCAACGACTTTATCGTCTTCGGTAACGTTAAACAAAATTTGTCTGCTACAAGTTCCTTTAGTAATATATGTTAACATAATTCTCCTTTTGCCAAAACGGCGTAATAAAATCAATCCACCAAAACGTCGTAAAGCGTTGAGTGAACGGTGCTCGCTTTCTCTTCCCATTTTTTGTAAATGTTTTTAGCCGTGCGCCTATCGGCTACGACGAGTTTTAATTCCAAAATGGGTTGCGAAGGCTCTAAAATCTTCAAATAAACGGTATAAGTGCCGTCTTTATTCATATAATAATCGGCGACACATTCTTGCTTTTTACGATATCTGTTGCGGTTATTTTTTACGAAAATCGAAATTTCTTCACGGAGTGAAGACGGAATTTGCACGTAAAAGTCTGCAAGGCAAATTCTTCCGTCGGGCGTAATGCTATAAAGCGGTTCGCCTTGCGTTGACACGTTGTAGATAAAAGAGTGGTCGAGAAGCGTTGAAAGTAACGGCTTACAGTCCATATAATTTATCCACGAGTTAGAAGAACTGCACATGTCTAAAATGGTGTTTTCCGAAAGGGGAACTTCCATCTTGTCAAAGACGAACAATAATATTAACTTATTTTGGAATGCGTCGCCTTTAAACTGCATCATGCCCCCTTTTTAAAGGTTGGAAAACCTTTTTTCGTTTGTAAAATTACCGTAAAAAATTATTTTGTAAATTGCTTAAGATCTTCTAAAAGGTCGTCGCATTCGCTCGAGTGAATTTCAACGTTGATAGGTTTAGAAAGGTCAAGGCTGAAAATTCCGAGAATTGACTTTGCGTCAACAACGTATCTTTCGCTACGAAGATCTATGTCGTAAGAATACTTTTGAACGATAGAAACAAAAGTTTTAACTTGGCTTGCCATTTGAAGTGATATTTGTACAGTTTTCATATATAAAACCTCCTGATTATAATTATATATGCTATTATACATAACTCTTTTTAAAAAATCAATAGTTTTACCCAAAATATATTGTACTAAAATTTTAAATATGGTATAATGTTGGCAATAAAAATGATAAAAGGCAAAATTTTGCAACGGGTGGAACGGTATGATTACAGCAAGAGAATCAATTGAAAAATTTGACCAAAAAACGTCTGAACTTATAAACTGTAAATTTTTACTTGCCGAAAAAAAGATTGAAGAAGTGTTGGTAACTATTGCCGACTCCGTTCTTTTGTACGAGTTATTTGAGCACGTTACTCAAAATTTTGATTACGCGCCGTTTAAGGGCGTGTGTTTTTCCACGTCACAAGGAAAAGGCTGTTTCCGCCTACCTAAAAACGAGGCGGACGTAATTGCCTTTTGTTTTTCGTTACTTTTGGAAATCGACGCAGGAAAAGTTGACCTTTTAAAACTTTGCGACGAGTATTTTTCATCTGAGGACGGTAGGCAAAAGAGTTTTAATCTATTTGCTATTCAACTTTTAGTTCCTTTTAAAAACGCCACGCTAAACGTTGCGTACGCAGTTTTAGACGCGAAAGGAGAAGAAAAACCCAACGCGGTAAAAAACCCTATCGAAGAAAATACAAACGGGCAAAATCGTCAAGAAAAACAGAAGTCTTTGGCTGAAAAATACGTTGGAGATTTGAGAGCGACTGCTCAAAGGAAAGCAAACGCAAGTAAAACGGGCGAAGACTACGACGAATTGATTTTCGTCTTGGAAGAACTTGAAGATTACCTAAGCGCAAACAATTTGCGTGGGGTAACGCTTGCTTTTACGGCTCTTAAATACCTTTCCGAAAAGTTTAGCGATATCGAAATTGACCTTAAACGACTTGCGAATTTAATTGCCGAGGTGGTTTGATGATAGAGAAGAAATTATCCACGGAAAAGATTTACGACGGAGTGGTCGTAAAACTTCGCAAAGATAAAATCGTTCTTGAAAACGGCGTAGAAACTTATAGGGAAATTATTTCTCACGGCGGTGGGGCTTGTATTCTCGCTGTGAAAGACGGAAAAATTTTGCTTGAAAAACAGTTTCGCTACGCATACGGCGAAGAGATATACGAAATCCCTGCTGGAAAGAGAGATTTGGGTGAAGATTTTTATCTGACGGCAAAAAGGGAACTTGAAGAAGAAACGGGGCTTATTCCGTTGAATTTAAAAAAGATAACAGAAATTTATCCGACGCCCGGTTATACGGATGAAGTGATTGCAATTTTTTACGCCGACGAGTTTGAACAAGGCGAAGTTCACTTTGACGAAACCGAATTTTTAACTTTTGAATGGGTAGAGCAAGAAAAAGTTTTTAAAATGATAGAAAACGGCGATATTAAAGACGGTAAAACTTTGGTTGCGCTACTTTGGTATAAGAGTGGTTTAAAGATATGAACGGACTTATGCAAAGCGCAAAAAAAGAAACGGTTTCAATGATAATAACCGTTTTATTATATTCGATAGGCGCGGCGTCTATCCCGTATATTTGGGTTTCTAACCTTTTAGGTGGCGCTAAAGAGTGGGAGTGGTTTTTTGGTTTTTTAGCAAAAACTATCGCTTCGATTTTACTCGTTTACCTAATCGTAAACTTTGGGTTTAAAAAATTGTTTTCATTAAAAGGCATCAGCGTAAAAATCTTAATTTTGGTTTTGCCTGCGTTTTTAGTTATGGTGAACAATTTTCCGTTTTTACCACTAATGTCGGGCAATATGTCGATTAACGGCACTTTTTTGCAAACTTTTTTGTACGCGCTATTTTGTCTTTCGATAGGAATTTTAGAAGAAACGGCTTATAGGGGTTGTATTCTGCCTTTGTTTTTGATAAAGTTTTCAAAAGACAAAAAGGGTGTTTTTTGGTCGGTCGTTGTAAGTTCGCTTATTTTTGGAGCGGTGCATCTTTTAAACCTTTTAAACGGTTTTTCACCTGCAGTATTTTTGCAAATGGGATATTCGTTTTTAATAGGCGCTACGTGTGGATTTACACTCGTCGTTTGCGGAAATATTTATTTGCCTATAATTTTCCACGCGGTGTTTAACTTCGGCGGAATGCTACATGGCGAAGGGCTTGCAAGCGGTGTTTTATGGACGGTGGACAATATCGTTTGGACGGCGGTTACTTCGGTAATTTTTTGCGTAGTTATAGTTTTAATTTTTGTTAAAAAAGATTTTTCGGGGATATACTCCCGTTTGAACATTTTGGAAATAGAAGATACGGAGATTAAAGATGAAAGCGGTAGTGCAAAGAGTTGATAGAGCAAGACTTTCAGTTGACGGGAAAGTAATTTCCGAAATAGAAAAAGGTTTTGTCGTTTACTTTGGCGTAAAGGAAGGCGACGGAAAAGACAAGGCGGATTACTTGGCTAAAAAGATTTCTGGACTTAGAGTTTTTGAAGATGAGAACGGAAAGATGAATTTGTCTTTATCTGACACGGGCGGAAGTATTTTATTCGTTTCGCAGTTTACGCTAATTGCCGACGTTTCAAGGGGTAACAGACCGAGTTTTTCTGAGGCGATGCGCCCTGAAAAAGCAAACGAAATTTATCTTTATTGCGCCGAAAAAATAAGAGAATACGGAATAGAAGTAAAACTCGGCGTATTTGGCGCGGATATGGTTATAGAACAAGTCAATCACGGTCCTGTTACCATAATTTACGAGGTGTAATTTGAAAGAGTTAGAGATAGAAAAACTTTTATTAGACAGGGGCGCGAGTTTAGTCGGTTTTTGCCAAATTGACCAGAGTCCTATTCAAAATCAACCCGACCTAAAATATGCCGTAACGATTGTTTATAAACTCTCCGACGCGGTGTTAAAGACTATTGAAGATAGACCGAGTATGGCGTATTTTCAGCATTATAGAGCGGTAAACGCAAAACTCGACGGGCTTTGTTTAGACGTAGTTTCCTTTATTGAAAAACAGGGTTTTAACGCCTTTCCGATTGCGGCGTCGCAATCGACAAATAGCGATAAATCGGCTTATAGGGGCATTTTCCCACATAAAACCCCCGCTTGTCTTTCGGGGGTTGGGTATATAGGAAAGAACGCTTTACTCTATACGAAAGAGTTTGGAAGTAAGGTAAGACTTGCAACCGTTTTGACCGATATGCCACTTGAAAGACAAAGAGAAATTATAAAGGGTGGTTGCGGAGATTGTCAAGTTTGTAAAAAGGCTTGCCCCGCAGGCGCTATATCGGGAATAAATTTTGAAGTCGGTATGAAAAGAGAAGATTTCTTCGACGCTGAAAAATGTTCTTCTAATATGAAAAATTATAAAGATATAGGGCGTGGAGCAGTTTGCGGAATTTGTATTAAAGTCTGTCCAAAAAATAAATTAAACTGAATAAGAAACTCTCTTTTGTGGCATAATTTTTTAAAAAGGCAGATGCCGTAAAGGAGAGTTTTATGAGTAAAAAGAAAAAGCATCCAGTTAGGAAAATGTCGGAGCAAGATTACGCTAATTATATTATGGCGTTAAAAGACGAAAGTCCGATTTTAATGCCCGTTAGCGACGGTCAAAAAAAAGACGAAAGGAAATAGTTTGTAAGTCCGTTTAGTTTTAAGTCGTAAAAATTGAAAAATTTAGGCTCTTTGGCAAAATTTATGCCAAAGGGCTTTGTTTTTTTGTTGTAATTTTTTACCGTTTATGATATTATTATAATATCATATTTTAAAAGTAGGTGCTATGTTATGAAAAAACGGGTTCTTTTAAAAGATATTTATATGTCGGCTGAGAGTTTTGCCGATAAAAAAGTAACGGTAATGGGCTGGGCAAGGACGATAAGAGATTCTAAAGCGTTTGGCTTTATCGAACTTAACGACGGCAGTTGCTTTAAAAACGTTCAAGTAGTTTTTGAAAGAGAAAAAATAGATAATTACGACGAAATTGCTCGTCAAAACGTAGGTTGTTCTTTGATTGTCGAAGGCGTTTTAGTATTGACTCCCGAAGCAAAACAGCCCTTTGAAATAAAGGCTGAAAAAGTAGAAGTTGAAGGCTCGTCAACGCCCGATTATCCACTTCAAAAAAAGCGCCACTCGTTTGAGTATCTCCGTGAGATTGCTTATCTCCGTCCGAGAACCAACACTTTTAGCGCGGTATTTAGAGTGAGAAGCGAAGCGGCTTTCGCTATACATAAATTCTTTAACGAAAGGGGTTTTGTTTACGTTCACACTCCGCTTATCACGGGTAGCGACTGCGAGGGCGCAGGCGCAATGTTCCAAGTTACCACGTTGCCACTTGAAAACGTACCTAAGGGAGAAGACGGAAAAGTTGATTATAAAAAGGACTTTTTCGGAAAACCTGCTAGCCTTACGGTATCCGGTCAACTTTCGGGCGAGGCGTACGCAATGGCGTTTGGAAACGTATATACTTTCGGTCCTACGTTTAGAGCCGAAAGGTCAAACACGGCAAGACACGCCGCTGAATTTTGGATGATAGAGCCCGAAATGGCATTTGCCGACCTTTCAGACGATATGGACGTTGCCGAAGATATGGTTAAATTCGTAATTTCACACGTTATGGAAACGTGTAAAAGCGAACTTGAATTCTTCAACAACTTCGTTGATAAAGGGCTTTTAGACAGGCTTAAAAACGTAAGAGATAACGAGTTCGTTCGCTTGCCTTACACCGAGGCTATTAAACTTTTAGAGCCACGTAAGGACGAGTTTGAATTCCCCGTTTACTGGGGTTGCGACCTTCAAAGCGAACACGAGAGATACATAACCGAACAAATTTACAAAAAGCCGGTATTTTTAACTGATTATCCAAAGGAAATCAAGGCGTTTTACATGCGTTTAAACGACGATGGCAAAACCGTTGCCGCAGCCGACCTTTTAGTGCCGGGCGTAGGCGAACTTATCGGCGGTAGCCAAAGAGAAGACAGATTAGACGTATTGCTTGACCGTATGCAAGAACTCGGTCTTAAACCCGAAGATTACGACTGGTATTTAAATCTTCGCAAGTTCGGCGGAACGACTCACTCGGGATTTGGGCTTGGCTTTGAACGTATGATAATGTATTTGACGGGCATTTCAAATATTAGAGACGTAATTCCGTTCCCAAGAACGGTTGAAAACTTGTTATATTAAGCGTTGGGGGATACGTAGTATGAAAATAATAATTGACGTTTACGGCGGAGATCATTCTCCGCACGAAATGGTAAAAGGCGCGATAGAGGCAATAAACGAAAAAGAAGGGTTTGATATAGTTTTGGTTGGCAAAGAGGGCGAAATCAACTCTATTTTACAAAACGAAACCTATGATAAAACTAGAGTTATGGTTGAAAACGCAACCGAAGTTATAACTTGTGAAGAATCTCCAACCGAGGCGATAAGGGTAAAAAAAGATTCGTCAATCGTAAGAGCGGTTAAGATTTTAAAAGAAGACGAAAACGCAAAGGCTCTCGTTTCGGCTGGTTCTACGGGCGCGGTTTTATCGGCGTCGGTTATTTTGTCAAGGAGAATAAAGGGAGTTTTCCGCCCTGCGCTCGCTCCGTGTTTGCCTAATATGAAAGACGGCGAAACCATGCTTTTAGACTGTGGGGCAAACGTAGATTGCAAGGCGAACTGGCTCGTTCAATTCGCTATTATGGGTAGCGTTTATATGAGAGAAGTTAAAGGTGTTAAAAACCCGAGAGTTGCGTTGCTTTCAAACGGAACGGAAGACGAAAAGGGTTGCGCTTTGACCTTGGAGGCGTTTGAACTTTTGAAGAAAGAAAAGAGCATCAACTTCGTTGGGAATATGGAAGCGAGAGAGATTTTGTCGGGCGATTACGACGTCGTAGTTGCAGACGGATTTAGCGGAAACGTCGCTTTAAAAGCAACCGAAGGCGCGGTAAAGGTTATTTTAAAGACTTTAAAGACTGAAATAATGAATTCTTTTATGGCTAAAGTCGGCGCGCTCTTTATGAAAAAGACTTTTAGTAGTTTAAAAAACAAACTCGATTACAATAAGCGCGGAGGCGCAGTTCTTCTCGGTATGGAAAAGACGGTGGTAAAGGCTCACGGCTCGTCTAAAGCCGAGGCGTTTAAGTGCGCGGTATTGCAAGCGTACAATAATTCGGCGCTTAGCCTTAGCGATAAAATTTCTCAGGCTCTTGCCTTATCGGGCGGTGAAGAATGATTTTCTATATGCACGAGTGCGAAGAGAAATTAGGGTATTCATTTAAAAATAAAACGCTTTTAAGGCTTTGTTTTACCCACTCTTCTTACGCTCACGAACACGGTGGGGTTAAAAATAACGAGAGGTTGGAATTTTTCGGCGACTCGATATTAGGTTTTATTACCGCCGAATATTTAATGGATAAATATCCAAAAGTTGACGAAGGGGTATTGACCGAATATAAACAACAACTCGTTTCAAGCGAACCTCTTTCTAAGGCAATAGACAAAAGTGGGCTCGGCGAGTTTTTGATGTTTGGCGAGGGAGAAAAGAAAAATTCCCCCGAACATCATCGTTCGGCAATGGAAAACTTATTCGAGGCTATCGTTGCAGGTATATATTTAGACGGCGGACTTGAAGAGTGTAAAAAGTTCGTTAAAAAGTTTTTATTTAACGTAATTCCCGTTTGTCAAAGAAAGCAAAACGTAAAATGCGACGGGGTTTCAGTCGATTATAAAGGTAGATTGCAAGATTTGGTTCAAAAGCGCAAACTCGGCACTTTACTTTACAAAGTAAAAGAGAGAAAAGGTCCTGATCACGAGCCGACGTTTACTATGGCTGTAACAATCGACGGCAAAGAAATTGCCTTAGCGACGGGTAGGAAGAAATCCGACGCTGAAAAATTAGCGGCGCAAAAGGCTTTAGTTGTTTTGGAAAAGAACAAGACAAAGAAAAAACCTACAAAAAGTAATGGACAAAAACAAAAAAGGAGAAACGCAAAGTGAATTTCAAAAAGATTGAACTTATCGGTTTTAAATCGTTCGCCGATAGGCAAGAAATACAATTTGAAAACGGCGTAACGTGTATCGTTGGTCCTAACGGTTGCGGAAAGAGTAACGTTTCCGACGCTGTAAGATGGGTGCTTGGCGAGCAGTCGGCAAAAACGCTCCGTGGTTCGTCTATGCAAGACGTCATCTTTAACGGTACGCAAAATAGAAAATCGCTTTCGTATTGCGAAGTTTCTTTAACTTTCGACAACACTAAAAGAATTTTCAGTTCTTTAGAGTACGACGAAGTCGTATTTACGAGAAAGCTTTTCCGTTCGGGCGAAAGCGAATATTTTATCAATAAAAAACAAGCAAGGCTTCGCGACATAGTAAACCACCTTCACGAATGCGGTGTAAGTAAAGAAGGTTATACCGTAATAGGACAGGGCAAGGTGTCTGAAATTCTCTCTTCAAAACCCGAAGACAGAAGAACGATTTTTGAAGAAGCCGTAGGCATTGCAAAAACTAAGACGCAAAGGCTTGAAACGATGCGTAAACTCGATAGGGTAAGGGATAATATTACCCGTATCGTAGATATTACAACCGAACTTGAAAGACAGAGAGAACCGCTCAGAAAAGCGTCGGAAAAGACGAGAGCGGCAAGAGCGCTTGGCGAAGAACTCAAATATCACGAAGTCAACGCTTACCTTTATAAGTACGATAACGCCGAAAGCGCGAAAGAGAAGATAAGTCTTAGAATAAGCGGTATTGAAGAACAACTCCGTTTAAGAGACGAGGAACTTATCGCTACCGTAAAAGCGTACAATCAGCACCAACGCGAAATAGGCGAAGCGGACGAGCATATCAGCAGTTTAAACGAAGAACTCATTGAAAAGACCAAGGAGTTCGAACGGCAGTCGGGCGAGGCAAAACTCTACAATGAAAAAATTTCGTCTCTAAGGGGAGAAATCAACCGTTTGACCGAAGAATCTAACGAGGCAAGACGTAGAATTGAAGAACTCGACAGAAGAATTAAAGATAAGACTTCATATTCTTTAGATTGCGAAAAAGAAATCGACGCGTTAGAAGAAAAGGTTATTTCTTTAAACGAGCAACTTATAAAAATAGTCGATAGAATTGCCGAGGGCGACGCTTTGAGTAGAACTGCTCAAAAGGAAATTTTAGAAAGCGTTGAATCCCTTGCAGATATAAAGCAAAATATAGGTTCGCTTTCAGCGGAAAAGGGCGCTTACGAAGAGAGATACGAGGGCGCTAAGACGAGAGTGGAAACTCTTACGAGAAAGTTAAGCGAACAAATTACCGACAGTTCTTTAAAGACAGCCGACCTTTCGGCTTTAGAGAAAAAATCGGCGCTCCTTAAAGAAGACATAAAAGAGCGTGAGGGCGACGTTGCGTCAACTAAAGAATACGTAGGGGATATAGAAAAGAGAATTTTTGCGCTCAACTCCGAAATTTCTGCGTTAGAAGCAAACGCAAAGGTTTATTCTAACTTGAAAGATAACTACGAGGGATTTCAGTACTCGGTAAAAACTATTATGACCGAGGCAAAGCGCAATCCCGAAGTGGGAAAGAGAGTAAAAGGCGTAGTTTCAAATATTATTAAAACCGAGCAAAAGTATGAAGTTGCGATAACCGCTTGCCTTGGCGTTGCAGTTCAACACATGGTAACCGATACTCCTGAAGACGCAAAATATCTCATCAATTTTTTGCGTAAAAACGAGGCTGGCACGGCGACTTTCCTTCCCGTAAAGAGCGTAAAAGTAAGACCTGAGGGGCTTGATACCAAGCAGGCGCTGTCCGAAAGGGGCGCGATAGGCCTTGCAAACGAAATCGTAACTTACGATCCTTATTACGACAACGTAATTAGGTTTTTGCTTGGAAACACCTTGATTGTAGATAACCTTGACAATGCCGTTCAAATAGCGAATAAATACCGTTTCGGTTTTAAAATTGCAACTTTGGACGGGGATATCTTATCAACGGCAGGTTCAATGACGGGTGGTTCGAGAAGACAAAACAACACAAATCTTCTTTCTATGGAAAGAAAAGTCGAAGATTATAACAAGGCTCTTGCTCAAAAGAGAGCCGAAATGCAAAAATTTGAAAGCAGAAAAGAACAACTTTTAAAGCAAGTTAGCCAGCAACAACAAGAGTGCGAAAAAGTCCAAGTCGAACTTCAAGAAAACAAAGAGCAAATTACTATCCTTAAAGAAAAAATTGCATCTTTGGAAATTGCTATCGGCGAGACGAATAGGCAACTTGAAGACGCTAAAAACGAAGTCGCTCTTATCGGGCTTAGACTTAGCGAAATCGGAAAACAGTATTCTCAAATTGAAGAGGGTAACGAAGAACTTTTAAGAAAGAAAGAGTCGGCGTCGTCGTCTGCTGAAAAACATCAAACTAATTATGAAGACTTAAACGCTCAAAAAGAAAAACTTTCTCAAGACCTTACCAACGCTAAAAATAGAATACTTTTCCTTAAAGGCGAAATAAAAGCAACCGAAGTCGAAATAGGAAAGATGAGAGAAGAAAGGTCGCAAAAAGACGGTTTGGTAAACGATAATTCGGACAAGATAACCGCATTAAACGGAGACGTTTCCACGCTTTTAGACGACGTTGCAAAGGTTTCTCTTACCGATACCGAAAAGGAATATCTCGATACGATAAGGGCAAAGAGAGACTCGATTATGGCTCGCAAATCGACTCTTAACGAGGACGTTAAGCAGGATAATTTAAAGAGAGAGATGATTCAAGCCGAGATAAATAAACTCGGTGAGAGCAAGTATAAAGAAGAAGCGTCGCTTGCTAAAATCGACACTGAACTCGAGTATTTACAAGAGAGAGTTTGGGAAGAATATCAAATAACTTACGAAACGGCTATTCCGCTTAAAGACGACAATTACGATATTATGACGTCGAACAGCGAAATTGCGTCTTTAAAGAGAAAGATTACGGCGCTTGGAAACATAAACTACAACGCTATCGAAGAGTTTGAAGAGTTAGACGCGCGTTATCAAGATATGGTAACTCAAAAAGAAGACCTTGAAAAAGCAGAAGAAGACTTGCTTACGGTTATTAAAAAATTAACTGACGAAATGAGCGCGACTTTTGCCGAGGGCTTTGCAAAAATTAGAACCAACTTTACGAGAATATTCAAAGAACTTTTCGGCGGTGGTACGGCAGATCTCGTTTTGGAGAAGAACGAGTCCGACGATCCGCTTGAACAGGGCATAGAAATAGTAGCCGAGCCACCGGGAAAGAAACTTCAAAAGATTTCACTTTTATCAGGTGGCGAAATGGCTCTTACTGCAATCGCTATACTCTTTGCAATACTTAAACTTCGTCCTATGCCGTTCGTTGTATTAGACGAAATTGAAGCGGCGCTTGACGACGCTAACGTTGAAAGATTTGCAAAATATCTTAAAAACTTCTCCGAAGATACTCAATTTATTGTTATTACCCACAAAAAAGTTACTATGGAAAGGGGAGATTCGCTCTACGGCGTTACAATGCAAGAAAAGGGCGTTTCTAAGATTATTTCCGTTAAACTTTCCGATGCTGTGGATACTTATGGTGTATAATGGGCTTTTTTAGTAAACTTTTTGCCGCTCTTAAAAAGACTAAAGACGGCATTGCCGAGAAACTTCGCGGATTGTTCGCAAGGGATAAAATAGGCGAAGATTTTTACGACGACCTTTTGGATATTTTAATTTCTTCGGATATTTCCGTTTCAACTGCCGACGAAATCGTTGAAAATTTAAGAGATAGGATGATTTCAGAAAAAGTTAAGGACAAAGACTACGTTTTGTCCGAACTTAAAGAAGAATTAAAGGCTTGTCTTGATATGGCTGACGATTTTGAACTTGAAACGCCTGCGGTTATTATGGTAATCGGGGTAAACGGCGTTGGAAAAACTACTTCAATCGGTAAACTTGCAAGATACCTTACCGCTAATAAAAAGTCGGTAACTATTGCCGCTGCAGACACGTTTAGAGCAGCCGCGTCCGACCAACTCGAAATTTGGGCGGATAGAGCAAAGGTAAGAATTGTTAAAAGTTCGGAAGGTAGCGACCCGTCGGCGGTAGTTTTCGACGCTATATCTTCGGTTAAGGCTAAGGGAACGGACGTGCTTATCATAGACACGGCGGGTAGGCTTCATACCAAATCTAACCTTATGGAAGAACTTAAAAAGATGTCGAGAGTTGTTGAAAGAGAGCATCCTAACGCAAACTTTTATAAGTTTATCGCTTTGGACGCTACGACTGGACAAAACGCTCTTTCCCAAGTTGAAGTCTTTGACGAGGCTGTTGGTATCGACGGTATAATTTTGACAAAACTCGACGGTACGGCAAAGGGCGGTTTTGTAATCTCGCTTTGTAACGAATTACAAGTTCCCGTTGCGTTCGTCGGCACGGGTGAAAAACTTGAAGACATTGAACTTTTTGATAAAGACGAGTTCATCGAAGGTATTTTTGGCGAATAATATTATATAATATTGTTTATAAAAAATTTTAGGTGTCAGGTTAAAATGCTTGACACCTTTGTTTTTATAGTGTATAATAGCATACTGTAAAGTCAAAGTGCTTGACAGTAACAAAAGGTAGGTAGCGGAAATGTCTATAAAAGACGGTATTTATTACGCAGAACTCTATAGCGAATATTCCGCGCTTTTAACCGAAAATCAACGCTCGGTTTTCGAGATGTATTGTATGTGCGATTTGTCGCTTGGGGAGATTGCAGAAATTAAAGGCGTATCTCGCCAAAGTGTTTCCGATAGCGTTGTAAAAACTAAAAAGGTGCTTGACGAAACCGAACAAAAACTCGGCATTTTGGCAAAGAAAAAGGCGATTTACGCGCTTATAGCCAAACTTAATGATAAAAACGCCGTTGAAGTTGGCGAAAAAATCAAGAACGTATTAGGAGATAACTGATGGCTTTATTTGCAGGTTTATCAGAAAAACTCAATCATATATTTTCAAAAATAACCAAAAGGGGTAAACTTACAGAACTTGAAATAAAACAAGCGATGAGAGAAGTAAGAATCGCGCTTTTAGAAGCCGACGTAAACCTTTCAGTTGCAAAAGATTTTATAAGCAAGGTAAGTGAAAAAGCCGTTGGACAAGAGATTTTAAAGAGTTTAAGCCCTGCCCAACAGGTTATTAAAATTGTAAATGAAGAACTTACCGCCCTTATGGGTTCGACAAACAGTAAGTTAAACGTGAGTTCAACTCCGCCTACGGTTATAATGATGTGCGGTCTTCAAGGCGCAGGTAAAACGACGCTTTGCGGTAAACTCGCTCTTCATCTTAAAAAACAAGGTAAAAAGCCTCTTTTAGTTGCTTGTGACGTGTATCGTCCCGCGGCTATCGGTCAACTTAAAATCGTTGGCGAAAAAGCAGGCGTTGAAGTTTTTGAAAAAGGGCAAGGAAACCCTGTAAAAATTGCGGAAAGTGGCATAGAACACGCTAAAAAGTTTGGTTTTGATACCGTTATCGTCGATACTGCAGGTCGTTTGCATATTGACGAAGCCCTTATGCAAGAACTTGAAAATATTACTAAAACGGTTAGAGTTGACGAAATCTTACTTACCGTTGACTCAATGACGGGACAAGACGCCGTAAACGTTGCCAAGACGTTTAACGAAAGATTAGAAGTAACGGGCGTAGTTTTAACAAAACTTGACGGCGATACGCGTGGTGGCGCATGTCTTTCAATTAAGGCGGTTACGGGAAAGCCGATTAAGTTCTCGTCGGTTGGTGAAAAACTCACCGATTTAGAGCCGTTCTATCCCGATAGAATGGCGAGTAGAATTCTCGGTATGGGCGACGTTTTATCACTCATTGAAAAAGCGCAACAAGCCGTTACCGAAGAAGAGGCTCTTAAAATTGAAAAGAAATTTAAAGAAAACTCTTTTACTTTAGAAGATTATATCGAGCAATTTGCAATGCTTAAAAAGATGGGTGGCGCAAAAGGACTTTTAGAAATGCTCCCCGGTATGGGTACTAAACTTAAAGTTAGCGACGCCGATATTGACGAAAATAAGATTGAAAGGACGAAAGCAATCATTTTTTCAATGACTAAAAAGGAAAGGCGTGAACCGTCGATTTTAAACTATTCAAGAAAGATGAGAATAGCAAAAGGTAGCGGAACGACTATTCAAGAAGTAAACCAACTTTTAAAGCAGTTCGAACAAACTAAACAAATGATGAAGATGATGAAGGGTAAGCGCGGATTTAGATTACCTTTTTAAAAATTAGACTATAAGTCGATTATTTAATAAAATTCAGTAAAAACAACGTATGTTTTTAAATAAAAAAATAAAAGTTTTTTAACGGAGGAAATAAAAATGGCAGTAAAAATGAGATTGACCAGAATGGGTGACAAGAAGTCTCCTACTTACAGAATCGTAGTTGTTGACAGCAGAAAGGCAAGAGACGGCGAATATATTGACAAAGTAGGTCACTACAACCCAACGGCTAACCCAGCAGAAGTTGTTATCAACGTCGAAAAGGCTAAAGACTGGCTTGCAAAAGGCGTTCAACCAACTGAAACTGTAAGATCTCTTCTTTTAAACGCTGGCGTTATCGAAAAGTCTGACAAATTGTCACCTTCTAAGACTAACCCAAAGAAGAAAAAGAAGTAATTAAGGAGAAAAAATGTTAGACCTTATTAAATATATCGTAAATCAGTTCGCCGAAAATGCAGACGAAGTTGAATACAAAGTAGTTGAAAACGGCAACAACGTTGACGTAACGGTTCTTTTAAAAGAAAGCGATATGGGTAAAGTTATCGGTAGGCAAGGTAAGATTGCAAAATCTCTCCGTACTATCGTAAGCGCCGCATCTAAAAAGAGCGGAAAGAGATACAATATCGAAATTAAAGGTAAAGACGAAGAGTAATTTATTCGTTTTACCTTTACGATTTTGGCTCGTATAAGTATTAAGGCTGTATCGTAATTGCGACACAGCCTTTTTTATTTTAATATTAAAAACCCTTATATAAGTTGATTAAACGGTATTTTATGAACAAAATTGAAATAGGAGCGGTTGCAAAACCGCAGGGAATTAAAGGCGAACTGAAAATAAAACTTTTTGCAGACGACTTTAATTCTGTAAAAAAAATAACTGAAGTTGAAATAAATTCGGTTTTATATAAAGTAGAGAGTTTTAAACCTTTTGGCGCAGAAGAAGCCATTTTAAAACTCAAAGGCGTTGACGACAGAAATTTCGTTGAAACTTTAAGAAGATGTGAAGTCTACGCGGATAGAAGTGAAATTTCCGTTCCTAAAGGAAGGTATTTTATATCCGACGTGATAGGCTCGAAACTCTACTTAGACAGCGGTAAAGAAATCGGTGAAATAAAAGATATAATAAATGGAAACGTCGATTATTATTACGTTGACACTTATGAAGGAAAGGCTGTTTTTCCGCTCATTAAAGAACTCAATGCCCAAATTGATATTGAAAACAAAAAGGTAACCGTAAGCGCTAAAAAATTTACGGAGGTAGTCTTGTATGAGAATTGATATTTTAACTCTTTTCCCCGAGATGTTTACTCCGCTTACCGAAAGCATAATAGGTAGAGCGGTAAAATCTGGAAAGGTTGAAATCGTAGTTACGGATATAAGAGAGTACACCGAAAATAAACACAAAAAGTGCGACGACTATCCTTTTGGCGGTGGCGCAGGCATGGTAATGACTCCGCAACCCATATATTCCGCAATAAACGCAGTTGATCCAAATCACGAGGCGAGAAGGATTTTTATGTCGCCAAAGGGAAGAACATTTTGTCAACCTATGGTAAAGGAACTTTTATCTTATCAAAGAATTTTGCTCCTTTGCGGTCATTACGAAGGTGTTGACCAAAGGGTTTTAGACCTTTGCATTGACGAAGAAATTTCGCTCGGGGATTTTGTTTTGACGGGCGGTGAAATTCCTGCAATGGCAATTACCGATAGTATTTGCCGTTATATAGGCGGTGTTATATCAGACGAGAGTTTATCGGAAGAGAGTTTCACGGGGAACTTGCTTGAATATCCGCAGTTTACTCGTCCGCAAGTGTTTATGGGAATGCAAGTGCCCGAAGTTTTGGTGTCGGGCAATCATAAAGAAGTAGATAAATGGAGAAGGAACGAAGCCTTAAAATTAACCAAAAAACTTCGTCCCGACCTTATAGACGATAAATCCTTATAGAAGATAAATAACAAAAAAGTAGTCGTTACTTTTATTTAAGGTGAGTTATGCAACTGATACAATGGTTTCCAGGTCATATGACCAAGGCAATGCGCAAAACTGAAGAAGACCTTAAACTGTGCGACGGCGTAATTTACGTCGTTGACGCAAGAGCGCCTTTTGCTTGTATAAACAAAAAACTTATGGGGTTGTTTAAAAATAAACCCGTGGTGTTTTGCGTGAACAAGTGCGATACGATATCTTCTCAAGACGCAAAAAAAATAGGCGACGAGTTAAAGGCTCAAGGGTTTGTTTATGAACTTATAGACGGACTTTCTAAACGAGATACCGAAAAATTGCGTTCGTCGTGCGAGCGTGTTATGAAGGAAAAAATCGAAAGGGATAAGGCAAAGGGAATAAAGAGAACTTTGCGTTTTATGGTCGCAGGTATTCCAAACACAGGCAAGTCAACGATTATAAACACCATAAGCGGAGGCAAAAAAGCCGAGACGGGAGATAAAGCGGGCGTAACGCGTTCTAACAAATGGATAAGGCTTGGTAGTTTTGACCTTTTAGATACTCCCGGCACTATGCCACCGAGTTTTGAAAACCAAACTTATGCAAGACACCTTGCGTATATCGGCGCGATAAACGACGATATTTTGGATATGGAAGGGCTTGCTCTCGAACTTATCAAAGATTTAAAAAATATTGCCCCGACTCTATTAAAGGAAAAATACAAACTCGACGATATGCAAAAGGAAGGGCTTGACCTTTTTGACGACATTTGCAAAAAACGTGGTTTCTTGCTACGCGGTGGAGAGAGTGATTACACGAGATGCGCAAGGGCAATTATAGACGATTTTAGAAAGCAGAGAATAGGTAAAATTTGTTTGGAGATAAAGCCGTGACCGAAAAAACCATACAAAAGATAGAATTTGATAAACAGTTTTTATATGACGGCGAAAGGTTCGTCGTTGGCGTTGACGAAGTCGGCAGAGGTCCGCTTGCAGGGCCGGTCGTTTGTTGCGCAGTTGTAATAGACTGTTTTGGCGAAAATATTTTAGACGGAGTTGACGACAGTAAAAAGGTCAGCGAAAAGAAAAGAGAAGGGTTATACGACGGACTGAGAGAAAGCGTAGTTGACTACTGTATATGCGAAATTTCACCTGAAAAAATAGACGAGATAAACATTTTAGAGGCGACGAAACTTTGTATGAAAAATTGCGTTGACGGGCTTAAAAAACCGTTTGACGTAGTTTTAGTTGACGCGATGAATATCGCAGTTGACAGTAGAAAGGAAATAATTGTTAAAGGCGACGCGCAAAGTTACGCTATCGGCGCAGCGTCTATTATTGCTAAGGTATATAGGGATAGGCTTATGGTTGAATACGATAAAATTTACCCCGAATACGCCTTTGCAAAAAATAAAGGATACGGAACGAAAGACCATATAACCGCCTTAAAGGAGATAGGTTCATGCCCGATACACAGAAAGACCTTTATAAAAAACTTTACGGCAAAATAGGCGAGAGTTTAGTAGAAAAATATTTAAAAAAGTTAGGCTATAAGTCGATAAAACGCAATTTTATCACTCCGTATGGCGAGGCTGATATAATAGCGGAAAAAGGCGGAATAACGTATTTTATCGAAGTAAAAGCGAGAAAAGGTACGGCGTTTGGCGAACCAAAGGATGCCGTAGGCTATAAAAAGCAAGAAAAGTATAGAAAGATAGCAAGTTACTATATGCAAAAGTACGGCGAAAGCCAAATTAGTTTTGTCGTTGCAGAGGTATTAGGAGAAACCGTAAACCTAATTTTCGACGCTTTTTAATATGGATAACTTGTGGATAAACGCCTTATAGGTCGATTTAACTATAAAAATTAAGGTAAAAACAATGAAGATTTGCGTTACTTCTGCTTCGGGTGTTGAGGCGGTTACAAAACGGGAAATATATAAACTTTTGCAAGTTGACGCTCCTGCCATAAGCGGTAGGCTTTCGTTTGAAGGCGATTGGGAAGATATTGCCAAATGCAATATGTATCTTCGCACGGCAAACAGGGTTGGCATAATACTCGGGGAGTTTAACGCCGAGACTTTTGACGAACTTTTCGACGGTATAAAAAATATAGCCTTTGAAGAATTCGTTTCAAAAGACGGTAAAATCGTCGTTACGGCGAAAAACGTTATGAGTAAAATTTTTGCAACAAGCGCAACCCAGTCGATTTCTAAAAAGGCGATATGTCAAAGACTTTTTGAAAAATACAAAATTACTACGCTTCCTGAAACGGGGGAGAGATATAAGATAGAAGTAGCAATTTTAAAAGACCACGTAACCGTAACTTTAGACACTTCGGGCGAGGGTTTGCACAGAAGGGGATATCGTGGGCTCGTTGGCGAAGCGCCCTTAAAAGAAACTTTGGCGTCTGCTATAATTCAACTTTCCGTTTGGAATCCGAGTCGCCCGCTTGCCGACGTTTTTTGCGGTAGCGGAACTATTCCCATAGAGGCTACTTTAATTGCCCTAAATATTGCAAGTGGTAAAAACAGAACTTTTGATTTCGTCAACTGGAAATGTTTTGACGGCAGTATTTTTGAAAGGGTAAAAAGCCAAGCGATTGCAAACGAGCGTTTAGACCAAGAAGTTAGAATAAGCGGTTTCGATATAGACGAAGGTCAGTTAAAACTTGCGAGAAAACACGCTAAAGAAGCGGGCGTTGAAAAGTACATACATTTTCAAAGGGCTGATATGCGCGACTTTTCTTCAAGGTTTTCGCACGGCGTAATAATAAGCAACCCCCCTTACGGCGAAAGGCTTTTAGAAAGGCGAGAGATTGAAACGTTGTACAAAGATTACGGAAAGATGATAAAATCGTTAGATAATTGGTGCGCGTACACGCTTACGAGCGTAACTGATTTTGAAAGGTTATTTGGCAGAAAAGCCGATAAAAAGAGAAAACTTTACAACGGAAAGTTGGAGTGTAATCTTTTTTCTCATTTGGCAGAGCCACCAAAAAGACAGAGATAAACGAAAAATTAAAAAATATAAATAATATAATAAAAAATCAAAAATTTTTTCATTTTACCCCGTTAAAACGCTTGCATAAAGAATTTTGATATGGTAAAATAGTTCAAGACTTCGGACGGTCCTCTGGCAAAATTGCGCATGAACGTTTCGGATAATAGGAGGTATAAGTCATGAATATTATCGAACAGATTGAAAAAGAGAACTTAAAAAGCGAAGTTCCCGTGTTTTCAGTTGGTGATACCGTTAAGGTATCAGTAAAGGTTATTGAAGGCGCGAAGGAAAGAATTCAAGCTTTCGAAGGTATCGTTATCGCTAAGAGAAACGGCGGTATTAGAGAAACTTTCACCGTTAGAAGAATTTCTTACGGCGTAGGCGTTGAAAGAACTTTCCCAGTTCACTCTCCAAAGGTAGCGAGAATCGACGTTATCAAGAGAGGTAAAGTTAGAAGAGCAAAACTCTACTATCTTAGAAATCTTACCGGTAAAGCGGCTAAGGTTGAAGAAATCCTTTAATCAGCAAAACAAATTAAGACCGACGAGTTGTTCGTCGGTCTTTTTTTGCGTTTTTTGTCTTTTCATAATATATATATAATGAAAAGTGCGTTAAAATTTATAAAAAACGTTTTACAAATCAAAAATTATGGTGTATAGTATTTAGGTATAAGTATATAAAATAGTTTTTTAATAGATTAGTTTTGTTTTGGAGGAGTTATGAATAAAAGTAATAGAACTTTTTTAATAACGGCAATAATATTAGTAGTTTTTTACGTTGCATCCGCGATTATCACGCTCGGCACGGTATTTACGCCGTCAACAGCGTGGCAAATCAAAACGCAAAATCCCGATAGGAACAACACCTATCAAAATGCGTTTGTAAACGTCGATATAAAAACCACTAAACCGAACCCTGAAAAAGAAGGGGATACGGTTACTGCAAATATCGCAAAGATTTACGTTTTCGTAGGTAACGTATATTCGTTTGCAACCGACGAAAGCGGAAACGAATACGTCGATATCGTTTTCCATTTCAAAACTAAGAGCGACAATACGAATACGTCTTACTTGCAAAGTTTTACCTATTCGCTCCCCGTCGTTTACGGCACGGGCGGATATAAATGGATAAAGGTCTATGACAGTAAGGATATAGACGAGAAAACGGGCAAGGAAAAGGGAGAAATTTCGCTTAACCGCGTTAAGATTAACACTCCCGACAAGTTCGATTTCCACGAAGTAGTGTTTACCGATTCTACGGGCTACGTTTTAGATACTCAGATAAACGCTGGAACTGACGAACAAAAGCAAATGGCAAGGCTTTTAGTTGACGAGAGAGAGTTCTTTACAGAATCAAATTCTAAAAAGTACGTTTTAACGGACGCCGAACTTAAAAATTTAGCGTCGGTTGAGGCGTTAAAGGGCGGTAGAGCAGTCGTTTCAAACGGCCCGCTTTCAACCGTATTTAACCTTATTTCAACTTCGATTTTTGGCGCGAATACCTTTGCAATGAGATTTTTCGACTGTTTGGCAGGTCTTGGCTTGCTACTAATGGCGTTTATGTTTGTAAGCAGACTTTTCGACAATCCAAGGTATTCGGTTTTATCACTCGTGTTTTGTTTGGCAATGGGCGGTGTGTTTACGGCGTCGAATTTCGCTTTCGCAGGCGTAGGGGCGTTTTTCGCCGTGCTTTCGCTCTACTTTACTATGAGATTTTTCATTAAGCACTACTATTTAGAAGACGTTGCCGACGCGGTTTTATGCCTTTTAGGTTCGGGAGTTTCTTTGGGGCTTGCCATTTCTTGCAATATGGCTTACGCTCTTATTTCTCTCGGTCATTTAGCAATGCTTATAATGGCGTTTAGAAGATCGTACAAAAGGTATAAAGAAGATGATAAAAAGGCCGTCGGTCTTGAAAAGGAAGACCTTTTCCTTGCTTATAGGAAGAAAAAGATAATTCTCGTTTTCTCGGCTCTCGGCGCGCTCGTAGTTTTGCCTACTATTTTATTCACGATTTCATACTGGGCGATTGCAAGCGTTTATCAAGCCTTTTACGGCGTTGGCTTTTTGCAGAGCGCGGTAAAACATTTAGTCGCTTGCTTTACTCCAAATTATCAATCTTTCCCACTCGCTCTTTTAGTAGGTTTTGGCGGAGTGACGGAAAACGGATATCACAGTTTCTTAACTTATTTGCCAACTATTTTAGCCCTTTTGAGTTTGATTTTCGTTACGGTAACTCTTTATTTTAGAAAGAAAGTTGACTTTTTCAAAAACGTCGGCGTAATTTCAAACAAATATAAAATGGTAACGACTGCTTTCGTATCAACGTTACTTCCCGTTCTTTTTGGGCTTACTTCAAGTCCAAGCGGATTTGCAGGAGCGTCGGTATTTTACGCTGTTTATATAGTTTTTGCCGAGAGTATTTTGGTAAAATGTTTTAATTCAAAGAAAGTTAAGTTGATTATGAATATTTTAGCAGGGGTTTCACTCGCGGTGTTCTGCCTTGCGTATTTGGGCTACGTGGGCGTTCAACTTCCCGAAATAGTAAGTAAAATTCTCTATCTTTGGCAGGTGATTTAATATGCTTGCAAAATATTTTGGTTTTACTCTTATAGGGCTTGACGGCGAAGTCGTAGAAGTTGAAGTCGATACTAACAACGGATTGCCGTCGTTTGATATCGTAGGGCTACCCGACGCGTCGGTAAAAGAATCCAAAGAGAGGGTAAGATCGGCTATAAAAAATAGCGGAAAGAGATTTCCAAACCATAAAATCACCGTAAATCTTGCTCCTGCCGATTTAAAAAAAGAGGGCGCTGGTTTAGATTTGCCTATCGCTATGGGAATAGTTAAGGCGTCTTCGCAGTTGGGGGATAAAGACTTGTCCGACACCGCGTTTATCGGCGAACTTTCCTTAGACGGCGCTTTAAGGGGCGTTTCGGGTATTTTGCCGATGCTTATTTCCGCAAGGGAAAAAGGTTTCAAAAAGGCAATAATTCCGTCAGTAAACGCAAAAGAAGGCGAATACATTGACGGCGTTGAAATAAAAATTGCCGACAATTTAAAACAGATAATAGAATACGCTGAAGGAACGGGCGAATTAAAAACCGTTGAAAAATTAAGTTATAACGTCATTTCCGAGAGCGTAAAGTATATCGACGACGTACAGTTTGTCAAAGGGCAGTACGTTGCAAAAAGGGCTATGGAAGTTGCCGTAAGCGGTAATCACAATATTATTTTGGTAGGACCGCCGGGCGCAGGAAAAACAATGCTTGCAAAGTGTATTCCGTCTATAATGCCCGATATGTCTTTTGAAGAGGCGCTCGAAACGACCAAAATTCACAGCGCGGCAGGTAAACTTTCGACGGAGGACGGAATAGTCTATCGTCGTCCTTACGTTACCCCTCATCACACGGCGTCAAGGGTTGCTATAATCGGCGGAGGAAATTCGTCGAAACCGGGCATTATAAGTCTTGCGCATAACGGCGTTTTGTATTTAGACGAAATGGCAGAGTATCCGCGTTCGGTGCTTGAAAGTTTACGTCAACCGCTTGAAGATAGGGTTATTACCGTATCGAGAGCAAAGGCAAGCGTTGAGTATCCTGCAAGTTTTATGTTGGTTGGCAGTATGAACCCTTGTCCATGCGGATATTACGGTACGAAACAAGGCGAGTGCAAGTGTTCTTCTTCGCAAATAATAAAGTACAAGTCTAAAGTTTCAGGTCCGCTTATGGACAGAATGGACATTCGCATAAACGTCGAAAGCGTAAAATACGACGACCTTACGGATAAAACTAACGGCGAAAGCAGTGAAGACGTTAGAAAAAGAGTAAACAGAACGAGACTTATCCAAAGAGAAAGATTTTTGGGCGAAGATATAAACAGCAACGCCGAAATGGGCGAAAGGCACTTAAACGTCTATTGTAAACTTTCAAAAGAATGCGAAGATATTTTAAGAAAGGCGTTTGACAGTTTAAAACTTTCGGCAAGGGCGAGAAGTAGAATATTGAAAGTCGCAAGGACGATTGCCGATATGGAACTTAGCCAAGATATCGAGCCTAAGCATCTTTTAGAGGCGATAGGGTATAGAAGCGAGGAATTATGAGAATTTTAAACGAAGACGAAAGAGCGCTTATTTTTCTCGATTCTTTTGAAAATATAGAATACAAGCACAAAAAGGCTTTGATTGAACTGTATAAAAAGCCGTCTTTGATAAGAAAAGACGGGGCGATAATCAGCAAGTATTTTCAAAGCGTACAAAAACCGCAGTTAGAAAAACAACTTTTGCTCGCGCTTAACGAAGAAGGGTATTTCGACTGCGCCGTTTTAAACGCTTTAAAGGGAGCGGACGACGTAGTTACTCTTTTTAGCGACGACTATCCCGAAGAATTAAAGCATATTCCAACCCCACCTATCGTCTTATACGCAAGGGGAAATTTATCTTTGCTTAAAAAGAATAAGGTGGCGATAGTCGGCTCGAGAAAAACTCAACCGCTATACCTAAAAAAGACCGAAGAAATTTCTAACGAGTTGGCAAATTCAGATATAGTTATCGTAACGGGCATTGCCTTAGGCGCGGATACCTACGCGATAAAAGGCGGACTTGAAAGCGGAAAGGTAATATCTGTGTTTGCAGGCGAAGTTGGTAAAGTTTATCCGACTACGGCAAACGACTTGGCGAATAAAATTATAGAAAACGGCGGACTTATTTTGTCCGAATATCCATGCGGAAGAGTTCCGAGAGTTTATTCTTATCCCGCAAGGAACAGAATTATAGCAGGGCTTTCAAAAGGCGCGCTTATCGTAAGCGGAGAAGAAAATAGCGGAGCGAGATATACCGCAGGTTATGCAATAGACTACGGAAGAGAAGTTTTTTGTTTACCGTACGGCATAGGGCAAAACGGCGCGCTTTGTAAAAATTTAATAAAGAGCGGAGCGGTGATGGTTGAAAGCGCAAGAGAAATTGCCGACTGCTTAAACCTTGCTTTAAAGCAAGAAACTACTTTAGATTTGGACTTGGACGAAAACGAAAGGGCTATATACGCTTTGATAAAACAAGGAGTATCTAGCGCGGACGAGTTGGCGGAAAAGTCCCAAATTGCAATTTATCAAATAATATCCGCGCTCGGAATGTTGGAGTTGAAAGGTCTTATAGTTAAGGATTTCAGCGGAAACTACGGCGCGCTCAAATAAAACGGAGGGTTTATGCAACTTATAATAGTAGAATCGCCGTCAAAGGCAAAGACGATTGAAAAATATCTTGGCGGAAAGTACAAAGTAGATGCGAGTGGCGGACACGTTAGAGATTTGCCTGAAAAAAGACTCGGCGTCAACGTTCAAGATAATTTTACGCCTAACTACGTAATCACCGCGGACAAAAAAGCGGTTATAAAAAGACTTAAAGAAAAGACTGACAAAGCGGATAAAATCTATCTCGCAACCGACCCAGATAGAGAGGGCGAGGCAATCAGTTGGCACTTAAAGGAAGTTTTAGGGCTTGACGATAAAAAGGCTCAGAGAATAGTCTTTAACGAAATAAGCGAAAACGCAGTAAAAGAGGCTATTAAAAACCCAAGGGAAATCAATTATAACTTAGTTGATTCTCAACAAGCAAGAAGGGTTATGGATAGACTCGTAGGCTATAAAATCAGTCCGTTTTTATGCAAGCGCATACAAACGGGGCTTTCAGGCGGTAGAGTTCAGTCGGTTGCCCTTAGAATTATCGTAGATAAAGAAAAGGAAATAAGGGCGTTCGTTCCGAGCGAATACTGGAATTTAACCGCTGAAGTAAAAGGTCAAAGTTCGGTTGCGTTTACTGCGGTTTTAGAAGAGAAAAACGGCAAGAAATACAAGCCGAAGAATCAAGACGACGCCAACGTTGCTGAAAACGCTATAAAAAACGGAAAGATAATCGTAAAAGAAGTCAAAAAGAGCGTTACAAAAAGCCACGCTCTTCCACCGTTTACGACTTCAACTATGCAACAGGACGCGTCCGCAAAACTAAATATGTCGTCGCCAACTTGTATGCAAGTTGCTCAGCACCTTTACGAAGGTATTGAAACGGCGGACGGACACCTTGCTCTCGTAACCTATATAAGAACGGATTCCGTAAGAGTTTCGCAATCGGCTTTAGCGTCGGTTAGGGCGCATATTGAAGAGAAATACGGAAAGGAATATTTGCCATCGAAACCAAACTTTTATAAGTCTAAGAAAAACGCTCAAGACGCGCACGAGGCAATTCGTCCTATCGACCTTTCGTTGACTCCCGAAAAGGCTAAAAAACTCTTAGATAGAAATCATTACAATTTATATAAACTCATATACGAAAGATTCGTTGCGTCGCAAATGAAAGACGTTGAATATAACTCCGTTCAAATAACGTCAAGCGTTGACGGTTACACCTTAAAAACTTTTGGAAGAACTGTAAAATTTAAGGGATATACCGCCGTATATGACGATTATCGCGCAAACGAAGAAGACGAAAGCGAAAAGATTAAGGTTATTCCCGAAGTCTTAGAAGGCGAAGAATTGACTTTGTTAAACTTAAACAAAGAACAAAAATTCACCAAGCCACCCGTTAGATTTACCGACGCAAGTTTAATTAGGGTAATGGAAGAAAAGGGAATAGGCAGACCGTCAACTTACGCGACTATTATTTCAGTTCTTTCAAAGCGTAAATATACGACTAAAGAGGGCAAAAATATAGTTCCTACCGACGTTGCGTTTGCAATTACCGATATTTTGGTCAAGTATTTCCCCGATATTATGGACGTTTCGTTTACGGCTAATATGGAAGATAGGCTCGACGACGTTGAAAACGGTGGCGAAAACTGGACGGATATCGTAAAAGAGTTTTATCCGTCGTTTGCCGAAAGACTTGCAAAGGCTACGACCGACGGCGACGAAATCACCGATATTTTGTGTGAAAAATGCGGTGCGCCTATGATTCGTAAAAACGGTCGCTACGGCAAGTTTTTGGCTTGTTCAAAATATCCCGAGTGTTCAAACGTAAAATCTGAAAAAGAAGAAGTTTCAGACGTAAAATGCGATAAATGCGGTTCGCTTATGGTTTATAAAACGGGTAAATTCGGTAAGTTTTTGGCTTGTCCTAATTATCCGGAGTGTTCGTTCGTTAAGCCTATCGACGAAAAAATCGCCGAGCAAAAGTGTGAAAAATGCGGTGGCGTAATGGTTGTTAAAAAAGGAAGATTCGGCAACTATATGCAATGTCTTACTTGCAAAGAAACCGTTAGTCTTACCGAAAAGGCAGGTGTTTGCCCGCAATGTGGAAAACCTACTCAAAAGATGACTTCAAGAAGTGGAAAAACTTTCTACGGTTGTTCGGGGTATCCGACTTGTAACTTTATGAGTTGGGATATGCCAAACGGCGAATATTGTCCTAAGTGTAACAGTTATATAGTTCTAGCGAAAGACGGAAAGACGAAGAAGTGTTCAAGTAAAGAGTGCGACTTTGTAGAAAAGCCGTCGAAAAAGAAAAAAGATGAAAAAAACGGTTAAAATAATCGGCGCAGGGCTTGCAGGTAGCGAGGCGGCGTATTACCTTGCAAAAAAAGGTTATAGCGTAAAACTTTACGATATTAAGCCAAACGCCTACACCCCAGCGCATAAAAATCCTAATTATGGCGAACTCGTATGTTCAAACTCATTAAAAAGCAACGACGTTTACGGTAACGCTTGCGGACTGCTCAAAGAAGAAATGCGTATTTTGGGCTCAATGGTAATTTCCGTTGCGGACGAGTGTTCAGTCCCAGCAGGCGCGGCTCTCGCTGTTGATAGAGATAAGTTTGCCCAAGCGATAACGGACAAACTCCGTTCTTTTAGCAATATAGAATTTATTTCCGAAAACGTTGAAAGGGTAGATTTAGACGACAACGTCATCATTGCGACAGGTCCGCTTACAACGGGTGAACTTTGTAAATTTATAGGCGAAATAACGGGTAGCGGATTTTACTTTTACGACGCCGCCGCCCCGATTATCGCAGGGGATAGCATAGACTTTTCAAACGCTTTTATATCCGACCGCTACGGCGAGATAGGTAAGGGCGATTACGTCAACTGTCCGATAGATAAAGAGGGTTATTTGGCTTTTTATAAAGAACTTATTTCGGCAAAGAGAGCGCCACTTCACGAATTTGAAAACGTAAAGGTTTTCGAGGGGTGTATGCCCGTTGAAGTAATGGCGTCAAGGGGAGAAGATACTCTCCGATTTGGACCGCTTAAACCTGCAGGGCTTACTGATCCTAAAACGGGTAGGTGGCCGTATGCTTGTATGCAACTTAGAAAGGAAGACGAAGAGGGTAGAAGATACAATATCGTAGGTTTTCAAACCAACCTTTTATTCCCCGAACAAAAACGAGTATTTTCAATGTTTCCAGCCCTTAAAAACGCCGAGTTTTTGCGTTACGGAGTAATGCACAGAAATACTTACATCAACGCCCCAACCGTGCTCAACTCAGATTTTTCTATGAAAGAGCATCCAACCGTGTTTTTTGCAGGGCAAATTACGGGGGTTGAGGGATACGTCGAAAGTACGGCGAGCGGACTTTTATCCGCTATAAATATGGATAGAAAATTGTCGGGAAAAGAGAGTTTAAAACTCGACCAAACGACGGTTATAGGCGCGCTTTCTTGTTACGTGGCTACGCCAAACCCCGATTTTCAGCCTATGAACGCCAACTTCGGCATTATTAGTCCTATTGAATACAATCCGAGAAAAAAAGCCGAGAAAAAGCAACTTATGGCAACTCGCGCTTTACAAAAAATAAAAGAGATAAAGGAGATATTATGAGCGTAGAATTTAGAGGTACGACCATTTGCGCCGTAAAGAGAAACGGCGTAACGGCAATCGCCGGCGACGGTCAAGTTACTATGGGTGAATCGATTGTTTTTAAAAACAATGCCGTAAAGGTTAGAAGAATTTGGAACGGAGAAGTTATTTTGGGTTTTGCAGGCTCGGTTTCAGACGCTTTTTCGCTTTGCGAAAGATTTGAAGCAATGCTTTCAAAGTTCGCTGGTAATTTAGAAAGGAGCGCGGTTGAACTTGCAGAGCAATGGAGAAGAGATCAAGTAGGTAGAAAACTCGACGCGCTTATGATAGTTGCCGATAAAAACAGCCTTTTAATCATTTCGGGTACGGGTGAAGTTATCGAGCCCGAAGAGGGAATTTGCGCAATCGGTAGCGGTGGAAATTACGCTTTGGCGGCGGCAAGAGCGCTCGCTGAAGAAACCGACTATTCTGCCGAACAAATAGCGACTAAGGCTTTAAAAATTGCAAGTAGAATTTGCATATTTACCAACGATAATATTCGTTGTGAAACTATTTAAGGAGGAAACGTAAATGAATCTTACTCCAAGGGAAATAGTAAAAGAACTCGACAGATACATTATAGGTCAAGACAATGCAAAAAGAGCGGTGGCAATCGCTCTTAGAAACCGTTATAGAAGAAGTCAACTTTCGCCTGAATTAAGGGAAGAAATCACCCCTAAAAACATAATTATGAAAGGACCTACGGGCGTTGGTAAAACTGAGATTGCAAGGCGTCTTGCAAAACTTGTAAACGCTCCGTTTATTAAGGTTGAGGCGACCAAATATACCGAGGTCGGATACGTTGGTAGAGACGTTGAATCTATGGTAAAAGACTTGGTTGAGGCAAGCGTAAGACTCGTAAAGGAAGAACATTTTGCAACCGTTTCTGCAAAGGCTACGGCTGTTGCCGAGAAAAAGGTGTTGACGGTACTGTTTGACGCTTTGTCTAAAAACAAGGGCGAAACGCCAAAGGAAATTTGGGAAGAGAATTTAGTTAGAGATTTCCACGACGGAAAATACGATAATTTCACTATCGAAATCGACGTGGTTGACGAGCAAAAACCCGTGGAAATTATCCCGGGCATGGGCGCGGAAATTTCTATCGGTTCGATTTTCGGCGATATGCTCCCGAAAAGAAGAAAAAACAGAAAAATTACAGTTAAAGAAGCCCTTAAACTCATCATTGCGGAAGAAAGCAACAAGTTGATTGACGAAGACGCGGTTAAAACCGAGGGCGTAAGAAGAGCCGAAGAAGAAGGTATTATCTTTATAGACGAAATTGATAAAATAGCCGCTAAAGGTTCTCGTCAAGGTCAAGACGTTTCGAGAGAAGGCGTTCAAAGGGATATTCTTCCTATCGTCGAGGGTTGTACTGTAAACACCAAATACGGAATAGTAAAAACCGATTATATTTTATTTATCGCGGCAGGCGCATTCCACGTTGCGTCGGTTGGCGACCTTATCCCCGAACTTCAAGGTAGATTTCCTATTAGAGTAGAACTTGCAAGTTTGACAAAACAAGATTTTGTAAATATTTTAACTATTCCGCAAAACGCTATAACTACTCAATATTCAACTCTTTTAGCAGTTGATAATATCGACTTGCAATTTACTCGCGACGCCATTGAAAAAATTGCTGAAATTTCCGTGCTTTTAAACACTACCAGCGAAGATATCGGCGCGAGAAGACTTCATACCGTTATGGAAAATCTTATCGAAGACATTTCCTTTAACGCAGGCGGAGATATTCCGTTTACAAAAGTCGTCGTAGATGCAAAATACGTTGACGATCATCTTTCTTCGGTTACGAAAGACCAAAACGTTAAAAAATACATTTTATAAGGTGAATTATGATAAATATACCAAAGGGAACGAAGGACGTTTTACCACAAGAAAGTTATAAGTGGCACTACGTTGAAAAAACGGCGAGAGATATTGCCGACCTTTATTGTTTAAACGAAATTAGAACTCCTACTTTCGAGCATACCGAACTCTTTTTAAGGGGAGTTGGCGAAACAACCGACGTCGTAAATAAAGAGATGTACACCTTTATAGACAAGGGCGACAGGAGTATGACGTTAAAGCCTGAGGGAACGGCAGGCGTTGCGAGAAGTTTTATTGAAAACGGACTTTTTAACGGCGCAATGCCACTCAAAATGTACTATATTACCCCCGTTTTCCGTTATGAAAACCCACAAAAAGGAAGACTTAGAGAGCATCACCAGTTCGGCGTGGAAATTTACGGCGGAGCAGGGGCGGATACGGATGCCGAAGTTATTTCTCTCGCGCACGAACTTTTAACAAAACTCGGCTTAAGCGTAAAACTTTTTATCAACAGCATGGGTTGTAAGGAGTGCAGAGGGGAGTATAACAACGCCTTAAAGAGTTATTTTGCTGACAAACTTGACGGACTTTGCCCAACCTGCAAAGAAAGATATTCTAAAAACCCACTTAGAATTCTCGATTGCAAAGAGCAAAGGTGTAAAAGTCTTTGTCAAGACGCTCCAAAGATTACCGAATATCTTTGCGACGACTGTAAAACCCACTTTGAAAAACTTAAAGATTTGCTTATTGCAAGCGGAATAGATTTTGAAGTAAATCCGTTTATCGTAAGGGGACTTGACTATTATACTAAAACGGTGTTTGAGTTCGTTACTACGGCGCTCGGCTCGCAAGGAACTGTTTGCGGTGGCGGAAGATACGATAATTTAATTGCTCAACTTGGCGGAAATCCAACTTGCGGTGTTGGTTTCGGTATGGGCTTAGAGCGAATTTTAATGCTTATGGAAGCCGTAAACGCGCCTATTCCAAACGCAAACCCCGTAAAACTTTACGTTGCGTCAATGGGCGATAAGGCGTATAAAAAGGCGTACGAAATAGTTACGGCTCTTCGCAAAAAAGGCGTTAAAGCCGAAGTTGATCACGCAGGCAGGGGTATTAAGGCTCAGTTTAAATACGCTGATAAAATCGGCGCTGAAAACGTTATCACTTTGGGCGATAATGAACTTATAAGCGGACTTTGCGTAGTAAAACGAATGTCCGACGGTGAAAAGACGGAAGTTAAAATCGACGAGATTGTAAATTTGTTTTAAGATAGAAACGGGCGGTATGGAACATTTGCCATACCGCCCGTTAAATATTTAATTATTCGTTTAAATCCCAGTTTATAGGGGTTTTTCCTATAGATTTCAAAAATTCGTTGGTTTTTGAAAACGGCTTACTGCCGAAAAATCCGTTGTAGGCAGAGAGTGGACTTGGGTGCGCGCTCTCTATTATAAAGTGTTTACTTTTGTCTATAAGCGATTTTTTGCTCCTTGCGTTTCCACCCCAAAGAATAAAAACGATAGGCTCGTCTCTTTTTGAAAGCAGTTTAATAACTTCGTCGGTAAACCAAGTCCAACCGCATTTACTATGAGAATTTGCTTGCGCTCTTCTTACGGTTAGGGTAGTGTTAAGAAGTAATATGCCTTCTTTAGCCCATTTAGTTAGGTCGCCCTTTTGGCACTGTGTAATTCCCAAATCACTCTTTAGTTCTTTATAAATATTTACAAGAGACGGTGGGAGTTTTACCCCGTCTTTAACCGAAAAGCAAAGCCCGTGCGCTTGGTTGGGTTCGTGGTAGGGGTCTTGACCTAAAATTACGGCTTTAACCGACTTATAGGGGGTTATTTTAAAAGCGTTGTATATGTCGTGCATAGGGGGATAAATTTCCCTTTCGCTATATTCCTTTATTAAAAATTTGCGTATTGCAAGGTAGTTTTCGCTATTTAATAAAGGCGCTAAAATTTCGTCCCAATCGTTTCCGATATTTACCATATTATTCACCAAAATTTATCTTGTCGCGCTCAATGTAAACGGGGCGCGCTTTTACGTCTTCGTAAAGATAACTCAAATATAGGTCGGTTATTCCGTTAGAAATTAAAATTATTGAAGTTGCAAGCGCAATCGTCGGGAATAGCCACGCCGTAAGCGGAAGAGTAAAACCAATCACGTTAGAAAGGCAAGTTAAAACGATAAACGTTGCAAAGGCGAGTAGAGATAAAATTAAGCCTATTATTCCTATCTTTCCCGAAGTTTTAAGCGTTTTAGGACTATAAGGCACGATTCCAGCCTCAGCGGTTTTCAACATTTTTTTAAGGGTAAACTTTGTTTCGCCCTCAGTTCTTTCTTCACGGTCGAATTCAACGGCAGTTTGCCTAAAACCAGCCCAAGCAACCTGAACTCTTAAATATCTACTTCTTTCGGGGAGAGAACATATCGCGTCTATAACCTTTCTGTCGTAGAGTTTAAATTCGCCCGAATTTTTAGGTATGTCAAGCCCCGATTTTTTAGAAAGCAAGTTGATAAAAAGTGAAGAAGTGAATTTTTTAAAGAAAGATTCTCCTTTTCTAACCCTTCTAACGCCGTGTACGACGTCGTACCCTTCTTTCCATTTTTCAATCATTTCTTTAAAAAGTTCGGGTGGGTCTTGAAGATCAGCGTCGATTAAAATAGCGCAGTCGCCCGAGCAGTTTTTAAGTCCGCATAAAAAAGCCGCTTGTTGACCAAAATTTCTCGAAAAGTTTACGGCTTTTACGCGACTGTCTTTTTTACACTCTTCAATTAAGATTTTTTCGCTGTCGTCCTTACTTCCGTCGTTTACGGCGATTATTTCAAACGGCAAACCCAAATCTTCCATAATAGGAATTACTCTTTTGAAAAAGGTAGGTAAGCAGGCTTGCTCGTTGTAAACGGGGGTAATTATACTTATAATAGGTTTCATTTTCGCTCCCAAAACGATTTAGTGAACATATTTTATCATTTTTTTGCTATAAAGTAAACATAAATTTTAATTTTTTGGCAAATATTAAATATATTTTGACAAAATTTTCTTAATATTATATAATGGTTGAGAGACTTCTCAAAAAACAGTATCCTTTACGGAGGGAAAAATGGATTACAAAGTCAATTATGAAAATTGGGTAACGAGCCCCTATCTTCGCGCGGACGCTCTTAGCGAACTCAACGCTATTGCAAACGACGAAAAAGAAATAGAATATTCTTTTGGCGCAGAACTCGAATTCGGCACGGCAGGTATGCGTGGAATTATCGGTTACGGCACTAATAAAATGAACGTTTACACGGTTAGAAGGGCAACTCAAGGGTTGGCTGAATTTATAAAGGCTAACGGCGCAGGCGCAATGAAAAGAGGCGTTGCAATCTCGTACGACACGAGAAGAAATTCCGAACTCTTTGCAAAAACCGCCGCAGGCGTTTTGTTAAAGAACGATATCAAGGTTCATATTTATCCCGAACCGCGCCCTGTTCCTATGCTTTCTTACGCAGTAAGAAAATTAAATTGTTTTGCAGGTATTATGATTACCGCAAGCCACAATCCAAAGGAATACAACGGATACAAAGTCTATGGCGAAGACGGCGCGCAAATGTCGCCCGAAGCAACCGACGAAGTTGTAAAATACATAAATCAAATTACCGACTATTTCTCAGTTAAAGAAATCGAAGTGGTAAGTTTAAAAGGCGGAAAAAAGCCAAAGCATTTGGCGGTTATCGGAAAAGGTCTTGAAAAGAGTTATTATAAAGAACTCGTTAAACTTACTCTTTCAAAAAAGGCTGTAAAGGCGGTTGGCAAAAAGATAAAAATCGTTTATACGCCCGTTCACGGTAGCGGTTTCGTTCCCGTAACGAGCATTTTGAAAAAATTAAAAATCAATGCAACGATAGTTGAAGAACAAGCAAAGCCCGACACCGAATTTTCTACCGTTGAAGTTCCAAATCCAGAGTTTAAAGAAACTCTTTCTATGGGTATCGAACTCGCAAACAAGATAAAGGCGGACGTCGTTTTCGGCACTGACCCGGACTGTGATAGACTCGGCGTTGCTATTCGCGACGATAAGGGTGAATTCGTTGCTCTTTCGGGCAACCAAGCAGGTATATTGCTCCTAGATTATATATTATTAAGGTTAAAGAGCGACGGAAAACTTCCTGAAAACGGCGTAGTCGTTAAAAGTTTCGTTTCTACGGGTATGGCAAAACTCATTTGCGCAAATTACGGCGTAGAACTTATAGAAACACCCGTTGGCTTTAAGTTTATCGGCGAAAAGATTAAACAGTACGAGCAAGATAAGTCAAAGACGTATCTTTTCGGCTTTGAAGAAAGTTGCGGTTATCTTCGCGGAACTCACGCAAGAGATAAAGACGCTGTCGTTGCAAGTATGCTCTTTGCAGAAATGGTTTGTTATTATCAATTCGTTGGCAAGGGTGTTTACAGTAGGCTTTGCGAAATTTACGATAAATACGGTTACGTTTTAGACGCTACTGACAGCATTAAATATTCAGGACTTAAAGCAATGGACGATATGAATAGCGCCGTTGCAAAAATGAGGGAAAAACAAATTGATACTATCGGTATTTACACGGTAAGTGGGGTAAGAGATTATCTTGCAGGCGTAAGAAAGAGCGATGGCGAACAAACCGAACTTGCAATTAAAGGAATAAATTGCGTTTATTACGAACTTTTAAACGGTGGATTTATTTGCTTAAGACCGAGCGGAACAGAACCAAAACTTAAAGTTTATTATTCAATCAAAGCAAAGGATAAAGCGCACGCAGAAAAGGCTCTTGCAGAACTTAAAGAGAACTTTTCGGCTATGCTTACCGAGTAAAAATAGTTGTAAAAAATTTTTAAAAAAAGTTTTGTAAAAATGCGAAATTTTGCTTGACATACCTTTTGGGGTGTGGTATTATATGTAGGCTCTCACTTGAGAGTTTATATATTGTCGCAATCGTTTTTGCGAGCAAATACGGGTGATTTTACCCGAGTACGAAGATTGACAACTGCATAGAATTAAAGTTAAATGAAAAATATCTATTAAAAATAGAGATTAGTCAAGTAACGAGTTTAAAATAACTTTTTTAAAAAGTACAGAAAGGCAAAAAAAGACTTTAAATATCTTTAATAAAGAAAAATTGGTTAATACAAAAAAGTATATCATAATTTTGCTAATAAAGAGAAAGTCTAATGAATTTTTAAGGACGCTAAGAGAGATATATTGACGAAAGCGACTTA
>JAFQMD010000007.1 GCA_017396365.1 Clostridia bacterium
CTTGGATATTTTTGGCTGGGGATGAGGGATTTTCCTCTTGTTTTTTTACTCGCATTAAAAATAAAAAGGAGTAGTGCTCGTAAAAAAACTTCGGTCATCGCTAAAAACGATACTCAATCGTTTTTCCCCTGCGGGTCGCTCTTGGTTCAAATCCCTCTTTAAGTCTACATACAAAAAAAGTACCAAAACACAAAAGTGTCTTGGTACTTTTTGGCTGGGGATGAGGGATTTGAACCCCCGAGTGACGGAGTCAGAGTCCGTAGCCTTACCGCTTGGCGAATCCCCACTATTTAGGCTTAAACGCCCTTTAAGCCAAATAATTATACTACATATCACTTTGATTTTGCAAGTATTTTAACGCCGTTTCTTTTAAAAGGTCAAATTTTTTACAACCCTCAAAAAAACTTAAATATAAGGCGGTCGTATCGTATCTCGCGTCGTGTCCGCTAACTTCTAACGAATTAAAAAGTTGCGCAGACTTTCGCGTAATATCATACGGATATATGTCCAAAAACTCGCACATTTCACTAAGTTTTGGGTATTTATAACCCCTGTGGTTTGCCCTTTCCATCTTCATAATAGGAGTAAAGGCTTTCATTGTGTCAAAACTTTCTCTATACCTAAAAATTCGGTCTAAATAGTTAAATTCTGCAATTAAAAAACCGATATCAAATTTTGCGTTGTGGGCAACGATTAAGTCCGCCGAAAGAAAATCGTCGTAAATTTCGTCGGCGTAAAAAGAAAAAGTTCTACCTTGCGAAAGTTGGGCTATTTTCTCAACGGTAAACCCGTGTACAGCAGTTGCGGATGGCTCAATGTATTCAACGCCAAAAAAGAAATTTTTTGCAGTCGTGTTTTCGCCGTCGCACATAACGTATGAAAGTTGTATTATTCTACCGGGGTAGAGCCCTGTAGTTTCGGTGTCAAAAAACAGTATCATAACGCGATTATTTTATCATAAACAACTAAAATTTGCAAGAAAAAAACAAAAAGCGCTCCGAAAAAAATTGCTTTTTCGGAGCGTGTAAAATTATAAAATTAGTTTGTAGCCCTATTCTTATTTATAAGTTTTTCAAGCGTTTGAATAGTTTTCGTTGCCGAAAGAGTAATAGTTACTACAAGGGCAATAATCATATCAGGTCCAACGTAAGAAATTTGGTAGATAAACGAGTATAAAAACATATTGCTATGCGGTATGCTCGTTTCAATAATACCACCGCCGAAATAGATAAAACCAGAAATCAAATGCGCTAAAAACCTACAAAGATAGGTGAGTAAAACGCCAACAGTTAAAGCGGGCAGTTCTTTTTTAATAAATTTTCTTGCTAAGCCCATCATTGCGATTGATGCGAACGCGATAGGGTAGTCGAGTAAAAAAGTCGTAGCATTGTAAAGCCAAGCAGATTCGATAAATTGAAGTAATCCGTGAATAATTCCTACGAGTAGTCCGCTAATCGTTCCAAAAAAGTATGCGTAGAGCATTATAGGAACTAAACTTGCAACGGTAATCGAACCGCTTGGTATAAACTTAAACTTAACGAAACTAAGCGCAAACGACGTTGCTATGCAAATGCCTGCGTAAGCCATTTTCTTAGTGTCAAAGCCGTCGTTTTTTGATTTAAGACAAATTAGAAATAAAATGCCGATTAAAACGACAATAGTTCCAACCGAAATCCAAGCGACGAGCGGTTCATCTTTAAAAAAGCCCGCAACGTCAGTAAAAAGGTTTAATAAATTTTGCATTGTTCTCCTTTATTCCGCCAAGGAAATATTTGCTTATCTCAACACGGTTTGCATAAAAAGTCGAATTATAAAACGCGCATTTTTTTACAATAATCGACTTATAGGGCTATTTTTGTTTTGTCGACAGTCAAAAAATAAAACCCCCACGCAAAACGCATAGGAGTAACTGCCAATTATTTCATCTTCTTCCCAGTCAAGCATTATCTTGTCAGGTTCAAAGGGTATAATCTCAGCTTAAGCCGTTCGGCTAAAAGCACCCCTAGGCGAAATTGTAATTACAATATATATTTTTTGAATAAATTTGTCAAGCGAAATTAAGCCCTTACATATATTTTACTATGATATTATCTAGGGCAAAAACAAAACGTAGTTATATAGTAAATAAAATTACTGCGCTCGAAAAAGACAAAAGAAAACTGTATAAACTTGGAGTGTTTAAAAAAGTTAAGATTTATTTAGTTGAAAAAATTGCAGGTGGGGGAGTGATTGTGTCGGTTAGTGGTTCGGATATTATAATAGGTAAAAAAGTTGCTGAAAAAATCGAGGTTAGTCAATGCTAAAGTGTGTTATTGTTGGGCATCCAAACGCAGGTAAAACTACGCTTTTTAATACGCTTACAGGTAAAAACGCTACGGTTGGCAACTGGCACGGCGTAACCTTAAAAGAAGAAACTGCAAAAATTAAAATTGGGGAAAGCAACGTTGAAGTTATAGATCTCCCTGGATTTTACAGTTTATCGTGCGCAGACGAAGAAGAGAAGATAACGCAAAATTATTTATATTCAAAAAAATACGATACTATAATTTTCGTAGTTGAGGCAAAAAAAGTTAAACGCGCTGAAAAACTTATTTTAGAATTAAAAAAACTAAACAAAAAAACGGTAGTTTTTGTAAACGCGTATTCTGACTTTGAAAAAAACGGTGGTAAAATTGACTTTAATAAAATGAAAAATTACTTTGGCGTGGAAGTTGTTTTTGGTAACGCTTTCGACAAATTTCACGTCGGCAAATTATTACAAGTTTTGCAAAACGATAAAACTACGGTTTTTACAAACAGAAAAGAAGAGTATTTTTTACCGCAACAAAGAAAAAACAAGTTTCAAGACATCTTTTTAAATAAGTACTTTGCCTTTCCCGTATTTATCATTTCAATGGTATTCATCTTTTGGTTGTGTTTTGGCAAATTTAGTCCTATTTCGATAATAAGTGACGCTATAAGTCGATTATTCGACTATTTACTGTTGAATTTGCTAAAAAAGTCGTTCAATATGCTTCTTTCGCCATTTTTAACGGGGCTAATTTTCGACGGGATTTGCGTAGGCGTAATTTCCGTGTTGGAGTTTTTACCGCAAATTTGCGCTCTTTCTACGTGTATGAACTTTTTAAATCAGTCTGGCTTTTTTTCGAGATTTTCAGCAGTAGCGGACGATTTTTTATCTAAATTTGGGCTAAGTGGTAGGTCGCTTTATTCTCTTATATGCGGTTTTGGGTGTACGGCAGTTGCCGTTTCATCACTAAGCGGAATAGAAAATAAAAAGACTAAAAAAAGAGTGGCTCTTTCGTTGCCTCTCGTCAGTTGCTCGGCAAAAACGCCCGTTTATACGTTTTTGTGTAAGGAACTTTTCAACGGCTATTCGTTTTTAATAATATCGGTTATATATTTCGCTTCAATTTTATTTCCGCTTTTGCATAGTTATATTTTAAATAAATGCGTTTTAAAAGGTAAAGTCGAAAATTACGTATCTGAAATTGCCGATATGCGCATACCTGCATTTAAACCCCTTTTAAAATCCTTGCAAAAAACTGCGATAGGGTTTATAATAAAAATAGGAACTGTAATTTTACTGTCGTCCGCTTTCGTTTGGATATTAAAGAGCGTATCGTTTGACTTTAAGTTTTTAAATGAAAGTCAGACGGAAAAATCAATTCTTTGCGCTGTTGGTAAAGCGTTGTCTTTTGTATTTAAACCCATAGGAATTTCCGACTGGAAATATACGGTAGGCGCTGTCGTAGGGTTGTTTGCAAAAGAAGGCGTCGTATCGTCGCTCGCGCTTTTGGGCGCTGATACTAAACTGCTTTCTTTTTCAAGTAAACTTGCGTTTATAGTTTTTTGTTACGCATACACTCCATGCGTTACTGCGCTTGCAGTTTACAGGAGAGAATTCGGTTTAAAATTTTCGCTTATTTGCGCTGTTTATTGGCTTATAGGCGGGTTTTTATTATCCTACTTAACTTATTTTATTTTGAATTTATGAAAACTTTTTATGCTAATGGAAAGAAACTTTCCGAAGAAATAACTGAATATTTTAAAGGTGTAGTTTCCTATTCTTTTGCTAACAAACTCATTAGAAAAAAAGAAGTTAAGTTAAACGGTGTTAGGGTAAAAACAGACCAAAAGACTTTTTTTGGCGACAAAATCGAAGTTTATTACGACGGCGAAGATAAACGGGCTGACACAGTTTTATATAAGGACGAAAATTTGCTCGTGGCATATAAGCCCGACGGCATTTCAAGTGAAGATTTTTACGCTCTTATTAAAAGCAAGCATAGTGGCGTAGGGTTTATTCACAGGCTTGACCAAAATACCGACGGCATAATGCTTTTTTCACTCAATGAAGATGCCGAAATTCAACTTTTACAAGGTTTTAAGAATAGGGCGTTTAAAAAGTTTTACCTTGCGGAAGTGTACGGCGTAATGTCAAAGCCGTCCGACGAATTGCGCGCGTATCTTTTAAAAGACGCTAAAAAATCCGAAGTTAAGATATTTAACAAACAAGTTGAAGGCTCTGAGAAGATTGTTACGAGATATTCAGTTTTAAAAAGCGGAGGCGAAACGTCCGTTTTAGAAGTTGAATTAGTAACGGGAAAAACCCATCAAATTAGGGCGCATTTGGCAAGTGTAGGGCATTTTATAATCGGCGACGGAAAGTACGGCAGAGAAGTTATAAACCGCAAATTTCATGCAAAAAAACAGCGACTTACAGCGTATAAAACTATTCTTTGTTTTGAAGAAAAAAGTTCGCTTTACTATTTAAACGAAAGGCAATTTACGTTGCCGAATGAACTTATTAAACAATACGGTTTTTAAACTAAATAATTAACGCTTGGCGTTCCCATATGGAAAAGCCAAGCGTTTTTTAATCAAAACTTTTTTCAAATTCAATTACTGCGTAGTATTTATTTTCTTCTTGTTTAAGGAGTTCGTCTATCTCCGTTTTTATTTTCGACTGCTCGCCGTCTTTATCGAACGGCAAAACCAAATCGAAAATTACGTTTGTAAACGAAGGACCTTTTACGATTCTCAAATCGTGGAAAGATGCGTAAGGGTGATTTGTTTTTAAAAAGTCGCCGAGAAGCGTAGTTAGTTTTAAAATTTCGGGATCGGAAAGGTTTATCGGGTCTAAGTGACAAACTAAATTTACGTTTAAAGTTTTTAAACAGTCCCTTTCAATCTCGTCGGCGAGTTCGTGAGAAATCATAACGTCAACTTTAGCGTCGACTTCAATGTGAACGGTTGCAAAAAATTGCGTAGGTCCGTAGCAGTGAACGATAAGTTCGTGGACGTCTAAAACTCCCTTATGCGAAAGAATTAGGTTTTTGATTTTATTAAAAAGTTCGACGTTTGGTTTTTCGCCAAGTAGTGGGTTTATAGTATCTTTTATAAGCATAATTGCCGAGAAAAGAACTAAAAGTGAAACAGCAATTCCTACGTAGCCGTCGAGTTGGACGCTTGTAAAAATTGAAATGATAGAGCAAATTAAAACGGCTGTCGTTGAAATTGCGTCGTTTCTACAGTCCGTGCTCATGGCTTTTATTGCGTCGGACTCAACGTCTTTGCCAAGCCCGTGAAAAACAATCGAGAGCAATATTTTGGTTAAAATTGAAACGCCTAAAATAATGCAAGTTATTAGTGAAAAATTCGTTTCGCTTGCTGAAAAAATCTTTTCAAGAGCGCTTCGTCCCGTTTCAAAGCCGATAAAAAATATAACGCACACAACGAGTAGAGCGGTTACGTATTCAAATCTCGCGTGTCCGAAAGGGTGTTCTTTGTCTGCGGATTTTCCCGAAATTTTAAAGCCGATTAAGGTTATAATCGAAGTCATAAAATCGGTTAAGTTATTGATTGCGTCGGCGATAATTGAAATAGAACCGGATAAAAAGGCTGCTATAAGTTTAATGATTACTAAAAACGCGTTGCCGACAATTCCTAAAACACCCGACGCCGTTCCGTAAGCCGACCTAACTGTCGGGTTTGTAGTATCCTTGTAATTTTTAATAAATAGTTTTTTAAATAGAGTAGTCATATTTTTCCTAAAATCAATGCGTGCACGGTTGCGCACGCATTAAAGTGTAACGTTAATTTTTTCTAAAAAGATATCTAAATTCAAAATACAGTATGGTAACGAGAGCCGAAAGCGACGCAATAATTACAGCGACCGCCTTTAAAACGTCGGCGCTACTTGACGAAACGATACAGTCGCTATCGATATATCCAACGTCGTCTCCGTAAATAATGGCAAGCGTGTTTCCGCGTTTTAACACGGTTACTTTCGTCTTTTTATTTATAGAGCCGATAGAGTTTCCGTCCGCGTCGTAAACGGTAATACCGCCCTTTTTATAAACGTAAACGTCGCTAATTTCAGTTGTTCCGTCGTCGGTTACGATATTATCAACAAGGAAAGTTTTAGGGATATATCCCGTATTTTCCCCGTCGGTAACAACTAAAAATTCCGTGTCGTTAAAGGTTAAAAAACCAACCGTTTCGACCTTAGTACCAAACGTAATATTTGAAGAAGAAATTAAAAATTCTTCTTGCAAAACGGGCAATGAATAAATTTTAAAGTCAACTATCGCATAGCCTGAACTTTGAGTTTTTTCAACCGTTTTCAACGGGGTTAAAAGGTCTGAATTTCTTGCGACTGCAACCGTGTTTTCTTTAATTAAAAGCGAAAATTTATCGTTTAAAGAAATTACCGCGTAGTCGGTGTCGGACGATTTTGCCTCTGAATATCCTATAAAATCAAAATGTTTTCCGCCTGTTTTTTTAGCGTTAACTTTGAAAAGTTTTGCGCCTTGCTTTACTTTTACAAAAGTTTGATTCTCGTTAAAATCAAAACTGAAACCGCTTGGAATTTCTATTGAATAAGGCGTTGAAATATTGAGTTCAGTAGTAACTGCCGAATTTAAAATAAGCCCTTCAAAAATAAAGTAAGCAGTTTTAGAATTGCAAGATAAACACATTGATTTCGCAGGGTTTATCGCTCCCAAATTTGAAGAAGTTTCAAGCGTTTTCGTAGTTATTGAGTTCTCTTCGATAACGTCTATAACGTTGTTTTCGTAAAGGGCGTAGAGTTTGCCGTCAAAATCCGTTTGAAGATTTAATATTTTTGAAGTAGTCGGCTTTGAGTTGATGAGTTTTACGCTATTTCCGTCGTAAGAGTAGAAATTGTAATTACCACCGTTTTCAGAGCAGTAATATACAGTTCCAAAAACGTCCGCTACTATTTGAACGGCAGAGCCGATTTCTGTGTCTTCAAAAACGACTTTTTCAAGGGTGTATTCACTTTGTTTTACGTTTATTTTGCAAACGTACGGATGAGTTTGACTTTCGTAAGTTTTATTATAGATTGCGTAGAAAACACCTTCGGAAAAGGCAACGTCAACTACTTTGTCTTCGTTTGAAAGAGAGCGTGAGTAAACGTTTTCTACTTGATATTCAACGCCTTGACTATCCGATTGAACTATTTTACAAATGCTTATCACGTTGTCGTTTGCAAAACAAACGAAACCGTTTCCAGCCGAAAAAGCGTCTATTTGAGAAGTAGTTAAATTTATTCTGCTATACGATTGTTCCTTATCTGAAACGTTGCCTATTACGACGATTCTTCCTTGGTCTAACGCGTAAATTTTATCTCTATCTATAACGATATCTCTTGCGTTTGAAGTAAGTCTGTTGACGGCGTATGAGTTAGTGGTTATTGCAAATTCGGTAAACTCGTTGCCGTTTGTAAGGTCGATTTCTTGAACTGCCATAATCTTGCTATCGACAACCCACAGTTTATCGCCGTATAGGCAAATGCCTTGCGGTTCGTAAATTGCGCCTAAATCGGCGTTGGCGTCGTTTGCCGAGATGGTTTTTACCGTAGTTTTAGTTTTCGTAATAGTGTTTATGCTGTAAATTCCGCTTGAACAAGAATAGTAAATCGCGTTGCCGTTTTCAGATTCAACGAGCGTTCTTACGTTGCTTGCCTCTCCGTCGAATTCTAAAACTTCAGTTCCGTTCCAAATTGAAATACCGCCTTCAGTTTTAGAAAAATAAACGTTACCGCTTTGCGAAAGTAAAAGTTTAGAAACTTCGCAGTTTGGCTTAACTTTATCAATTTCGCTAACAGTCAGTTTTCCAAACGAATCTTTTGAAAGTTGGTATAAATAGACGTAAGTGTTCGTTGAACACACTATTTTATCGCCACATACTGAAAATGAAGAATTGCTCGTAAGTTCGCTCACGTTTCCGTTTGGGTTTGCAATTTTTTCGGCAGTCGGCGGAGTCCATCCAACCGTGTCAAAGTCGGTTATGTCAAGCGCCCAAATTACAGAGTCGTAAAGGTACAAAAGGTAATTTTCATATCTTTGTAAGGTGGTAACTTGAGTGTCGTCAACGTTTAAAAGGTCAATTTTAGAAAATTTTTCGTTTTTATAAATGACGATAGAATTTTCTTGCGAGATTGCAACGAATTCTTCGTTTTGGTCTTTGTACCTGCAAATTGCATACGGGTTGACCAAATTGTAATATTGAAGGTAACTCGTCGGCAAGAAAATATCCGTTTGAACGGTATCGCCGTTTTTATGGGAGGCTTTAGCGTCAATTTTTAAAAAACACGGAATAATAAAACAAGTTGCCAAAATGCAAAGCAGTAGCGCGCCAAATTTTTTCATAAAACCTCCTTTTTAAACAAAATTACTTATTATATTTATAACTTTATTTATTATAACATATAATCCGACAAAATTACAAGTTATTTGACAAATTAAAACAAAATAATTTACGCCTGCCTTAGTTTTCAAGGCAGGCGTTTGTCGTATATAATTTTATACAATAAAAACGAACAAATGTTTGCAAATTTTTAAAAATAAGAAAGCGTAAAAAAATTTTTTCAAAAAAATCAAAAAAAGTTGGTATAGAAACCCTTGATTTTTGAAAATTTCGGGTTTACAATGCGGACGTCTTTGGCAAACGGACGGTTTTCGCTTTTAGAAAAATATTGACTTTGGCGTAAAAAAAGGAGGTGCAAAAATTATGTATGCTTATGAAAAAACCGCGTTAAGTACGTATAGTCAAACGGAGGCTTTTATAAAAAGTACTCGTTTAGCAATCAAAAGGGGAGTTAGGGCAAGTTATTATTCCCGTAAACCTGCCACGCAAATAGCGGAGGACATTATTGAGTTAAATCTTCAACTTGAAGAGATTGAAGAGTTTAAAAACGCAATAGACGAGTCGCTTTTTAGTCTTAAACCTTGCTATGCTTACTATTTAAAAACGAGATATCAAATCGGGGACGGGAAAGACGTTCAAGTTGAAAAGGACGCTCATTATTATAGGGTAGTTGCATACGCTCTTGGAAAATTCGTTGCGCAAATGAGAAGTAGGGGTTTTACGGGCGAGGCGTTTAGGAAACTTTTCGCGTCTTACCCGTACCTTGAAAGCGCGTATAACAAAATATCCGATTTTGAAACCAAAGTTAAAAGTCAAGGAAATCTTAAAAATAGGGGAGCAAGTCTTAAAAATAAAAAGATTTCCAACGGATTTAAAAAGGTCGATTGATAGGGGATAAATACTGCGTTTAACTAAAAACGATTATTCGTCATCCCACTCGCTTTCGGTTACCACTTCGTCTTTGGCTTTTTTCTGCGAAGGCTTAAACAAAAGATAAACGATACTTATTGCAACGATAGAAACCGCTATTATCACGACTAATTGCAAAGTGTTTCCGTGTCCGGAAACTGAAGAAGGCGCGTCGCTCGTTGATTCGGAGGAAGATTCTACTATTTCTTCTTCCTTTTCTATGGGCAAAAACGGAATTTCAAAATTGCTTAAAGCAGGCGACGGCACGTAGCCGACGTACTCGTCGCCCGAAAGGGTTTTAACAAAGCCGTAAACGTAGAGTTTTCCGTCGTCTTTTTGGATAGTTCCGTAATAGTCAACCGTGCTACCTTGAGTTATCGTTTCGGATATCGTAAAGTCTGTGTCTTTATATAAAAGACAATTTTGATTTACGGTAAAGGTTACCGACGGAAATAGAACTTGCGGAGTTTCGGTTAAAACGTTTAAATGCTCGGTTGATACGTAGCCCTTTGCGGATGGAAGTTTTGGGTCGTCGCTTTTATACTCAACTTTTGCTGAAAAATGACTTACGCTAAGCACTTTTACGCAGTAGCCGACGGGAAGGTCAAACCACTTAATAGTTAAAGTTGAATCTATGTAAAGGGATACGCCTTCCGTTGTAATTTGCGAATATCTTACGTTGTCCGCCCTTGCCGAAAGGGTTGGCGTAACGAGCGCTAAAAATAAAACTAATAATAAAAAATATTTTTTCATATCGCAAATTATACAACCGTGAAAAAATCTAAAACTTAAAGAATAAGTAGAAAAAAAGGAGTGTTTGTCGATTATGACCGAGAAGGAAGGACTAATCAGACTTGCTGAAATAGAAAAAGAGATTGCGCGACGAAAAAATAGCCCTTTAAATCTATATAATACGGGCGAAATAATTCACAAAAAGCAAGTGGCGTTTCATAAATGCCAAAAGCGAAATCGCTGGGTTTTCGGCGGTAACCGAAGTGGGAAAACCGAGTGTGGAGCAGTCGAGTCTATCTATATGGCAAGGGGGAATCATCCGTTTAGACAAAACAGAAAAGACGTTTTCGGTTGGGTAGTTTCGCTATCTCGTGAAGTTCAGCGCGACGTTGCGCAAAGCAAAATTCTAAAATATTTGCCTAAAGAGTGGATAGTTGAAATTATTATGAGTTCGGGGCGAAAAGATAGTCCGGAAAGTGGAATTATCGACCAAATAAAGATAAAAAACGTCTTTGGCGGAATTTCTACGATAGGTTTTAAAAGTTGCGATCAAGGTAGGGAGAAATTTCAAGGTAGTTCGCTCGACTTCGTGTGGTTTGACGAAGAACCGCCCGAGGACGTGTACAGAGAGTGTAAGATGAGAGTTATCGATAAGCGCGGTGATATTTTCGGCACTATGACACCGCTTAAAGGATTGACTTTCGTCTATGACGAAATCTACTTAAATAGGGCTAATTCGCCAGACGTTTGGTACGAGTTTATGGAGTGGTCGGACAACCCTTATCTTGCAAAAGACGAAATAGACGGGCTTAGCGCAACACTTTCAGAAAAAGAACTCGACGCAAGGCGATTTGGTAAATTTTCGGACGAGTCGGGGCTCGTCTATCCTGAATTTGACGAAAACAAACACGTAATCGAGCCGTTTTCTTTTCCGTTTGACTGGCAAAACTGCATTTCAATAGACCCCGGTCTTAACAATCCTTTGGCTTGCCACTGGTATTGCGTTGACTACGACGACGTCGTTTACGTCGTTGCCGAGCATTTCACCGCAAAAAAAGACGTCTCTTGGCACAGTCAACGGATTAAAGATATAAGCGAACAAATCGGTTGGAGAAAGGACGGGAAAGGGCGACTGACCGCAATAATCGACTCGGCTGCAAATCAAAAGACGCTCGCTTCGGTTAAAAGCGTAACGGAACTTTTTTACGAACACGGAATAATGGCGAATCCAAACGTAAATAAAGACTTGTTTTCAGGGATTGCAAGAGTAAAAGAATACTTTAAAAACGATAAAATTTTTATCTTTAAAACGTGCGTAAATCTAATTCGCGAACTTAAAACTTATAGGTGGGGTAAGGGAGATTTGCCTATAAAAAGAGACGACCATTGCGTGGACGAGTTGAGATATTTTATCATGACGAGACCTTCGGGAGAAAAGCCGAAAGAAAAGCAGTCTGAAATTGCCAAAGACAAACAAAGGCTTGCAAAAAGGCTTAGGAGGTCGAAAGGTTTGTAAATCAAACTTAAAAACTTAAGTGAATTCAAAAACGAAAAAAGAAATTACCGAAGCGCTTAAAAAAAAGGCGGTGGGGTTTGATACTTTTGAAACGGTTGAAGAATTTACCGAAAGCGACGGCGAGATAAAACTCGTCAAGCGTAAAGTTACAAAAAAGACCGTACCGCCCGACGTGTCAGCGGTAAAACTTCTTCTCGATATCGAGGGCGAAAGTTCGCCTATAAGTTCGTTATCGGATGAAGAACTTGAAAATGAAAGGGCAAAACTTATTAAATTTTTGGAGGGAAAATTAAAAAATGAAAATCGAAAAATGCAAAATTAAAATCAAGTGCGACGTAGGTGGTTGCCGTAATATGGCTGATAAGGCGATAAGTTTTGACGGCGTTACCAACCAGTTTAATCTATGCGACGAGTGTCTTGATAAACTTGCAAAGCAAATTGAAAAGGTCAAAGGGGGAAAAGAAGTTGAGTCAAAAAGCAAAAAGAGATAGCGCCGACAAATTTTACGAAGACGTTGTAAAGAGCGTTACCGAAGATTTTTTAAAAAGGCAAAACGAACGACGCGCAGTCGAAAGGCAATGGCAACTAAATTTAAACTATCTTTCGGGAAATCAATACTGCGAAATATCGGCGAGCGGAGAAGTTGAAGAAACTGAAAAATATTATTTTTGGCAGAGTAGAAACGCCTATAATCACATTGCTCCTATCGTCGATACGAGAGTGTCGAAACTCTCTCGAAATATTCCCGTTATGAGCGTTAGAGCGCAAGGGGAAGAAGAGCGAGATATCAAGACGGCAAAACTGACCACTGCGCTACTTAAGTCCGCCTATAGTCGCATTAACTTGACAGAAACAATTCAAAAGGCTATCAAATGGAGCGAAGTTTGCGGAACGTCGTTTTATTTCGTCGGCTGGGACGAAAACGCTGGTAAATACTTGGGCGAATACGACGGTCAAAAGGTTTACGAGGGGGATATAAGGGTAGAGGCAGTTTCTCCTTTCGAGATTTTTCCCGATTCAATTTGCGCGGAAAATATTACTGAATGCTCAAGCGTTATAAGGGCGAGAGCGGTTAGGGTTGCGGACGTTTACAATCGTTACGGAGTGTCGTTAGACGGTATGGACGTGGACGTTTTTGCTCTCTCAAACAGTTCAACGTTAAATATAGGGGAAAACAGTAACGTTCTTCACGACGCCGTTATATTGATTGAAAAGTACGAAAGACCGAGCGCAGAGTTTCCCGACGGTCGATATATCGCAGTTGCTGGTGGGAAAATACTCCATTATGGACAATTACCGTATTTCAACGGCGTTGAAGGAAGAAGAGATTTTCCTTTCGTACAGCAAAATTCGATTGAAAAAGCAGGTTGTTTTTTTGCAACTTCAATTATTGAAAGGGTAATTCCCGTCCAAAGAGCGTACAACGCTGTAAAAAACAGAAAACAAGAGTTTTTAAATAGGCTTACTATGGGCGTGATGTCGGTAGAAGACGGCTCGGTTGACGTTGACGATTTAGCGGAAGACGGTCTTTCACCGGGTAAAATCGTAGTGTATAGACAAGGGACTCGTCCACCGTCGGTTATCGGAACGGGCAATATTCCAAGCGAACTCATCTACGAAGAGGAAAGGCTTTTGAACGAGTTTATTTTAATAAGTGGAGTAAGTGAATTTTCAAGAACTTCAAACGTAGATTCAAACGTTTCGTCTGGAGTTGCGCTCCAACTTTTGATAGAACAAGAAGAAGCGAGAATGAGCGCTACGGGGGAAAACTTAAAAAGGGCAATCAAAGAGATTGCAAAGCAGATAATCAGGGTGTTTAAACAGTTTGCAAACGATACTAGACTATTAAGAGTTGCAGGAGAGTCGGGAAAGGTTGAACTTTATTATTTTAATTCTTCCGACCTTTCGTCCGACGACGTAGAATTTGACACTGAAAACGGATTATCTTACACGCCTGCGCAAAAGAAAAACGCTGTTTATGAACTTATAGGCGCAGGAATTTTAAATGACGACAGCGGAAAAATCAATAAGAGAACAAAGGCGAAAGTGCTTGAAATTCTCGGTTTCGGCTCGATTGACAACGCTTTAGATATTGAAAGTTTGCACGTCGGTAAAGCCGAAAAAGAAAACGTTTCTAACTTCGACGAAAGCGTAGCGGTTGACGAGTATGACGATCACGAAATACACGTTGCCGAGCATACGAGATATCTTTTGTCGGTAGAGAGCGAAGGGGTAAGAAAAGACCCGCAAAAAAATCAAAGGGCAATCGAGCATTTAAGACAGCACAAAAAGGCTCTTATAGGCTCGGCTCTATAATATAGGAGGGCGGTTATGAAGAGTGAAAACGTAGAACTTGAATCGGTGGCATCGCAACCTGCGGAGGCAGAAAATTTTTTGGGCGAAAGGGCTGAAAAACCGTTTGGCAAGTTCAAAGATGCGGAATCTCTTTTAAAGGCTTACGAGAGTTTGGAGTCTGAATTTACACGGCGCAGTCAAAGACTCAAAGCGATCGAAGGGGAACTTTTAGCGCGTTCCGAAAAGGATAAAACGCAGTTAAAAGTAGAGGAAAATCAGTCGAGTAAGGGTATAGAAAACGGGCAATATATCCTTTTTGACAAATACGCCGAAGAAATCCGTGAAGAAATTGAAAAGGGGGAAAACAAAACGGATACGGCGCAAGCCTACATTAAAGTTTTAGAAAGAAAACTCGGGCAAGCCGAAAACAAACTTTCCGAACAAAAACCTGACCAAAATCAAGGTTTCGGCGAAGAATTTTCAGAGCGTGTTATAAAAGAGTATCTTAAAAAAATCGTGCAGGCAAAGCCGACGGCAAAACTTTTTGGCGGCGTAGCGTTAGTCGCTCCGCCGAAAAAACCACAGACGATAGCCGAAGCGTCGGTTATCGCAAAAAACTATATCAAATTAAAAGGAGAATAATAATTTATGGTAACAATGACCAGCGCGGATAAGGCGCTTAAAACGCTCTATTTAGGAGCAGTAGCAGAACAACTTAACACGGACGTCAATCCACTTTTGACGGCAATCAAGCAAACGACGACTGACGTTTGGGGTAAAGAAGTAAGAAGAGTAGTAAAATACGGCATAAACGGAGGTATTGGCGCAGGTGACGAAGACGGCGATCTCCCGTCAGCGTCGGGCAACAACTATCAACAAATCGTATCAACGCTTAAAAACCTTTACGGAACTATTGAAATTTCCGACAAGGCAATTAGAGCGAGCGAAAAAGACGTGGGCGCGTTTGTGAATTTACTTAACGCCGAAATGGAAGGTCTTGTAAAAGCATCGACGTTTAACTTTGGAAGAATGCTTTACGGCGACGGCACGGGTAAACTTGCTATTGCGATAAGTTATACGGGAAACAAGATATTATGCGACAACGTCAAAAATTTATATGAAGGAATGATGATAGATATTAAATCGCACGATTTAACTACGACTTTGACTAAAAGAAGAATAGTTTCCGTAGATAGAGAAGTAAAGGCAATTTTTGTTGACGGAGCAGCTCTTACGTCAAGTGATGTGCTCGCAGGTTGTATTATAACCGTTCAAGGTTCGTGCGATAAAGAAATCACCGGTCTTGGAGCGATTTTTGGAAATAGCGAAACTTTGTACGGTTTGAATAGAGAAGAAAATAAGTGGCTCAAGCCTTATATTCAAAACGACGTGGGTGAAATTTCCGAAACCGTTATCCAAAAGGCTATCGACGAACTCGACGATAATTACGGCAGTAAAGTAAACTTTATCGTTTGTTCGTCAGGCGTAAAGAGAGCGTTTCAAAAATATCTCTCATCTTATAAGAGAAATCTCGACGTTATGGAACTTAAAGGCGGATATAAGGCGCTTTCATATAACGGCATTCCTATCGTTTCCGACAGATTTTGTCCCGATGGAACTATGTTCCTTTTAAACACCGACGATTTTGCTCTCCATCAACTTTGCGACTGGAAATGGCTTGAAAGCGAAGACGGTAAAGTTCTTCGTCAAAAAGCGGGAAAACCGACTTATACGGCAACTTTAGTTAAATATGCAGACCTTATTTGTACAAGACCATGCGGTCAGGCAATGCTTAGTGGAATTACCGAAGAATAAGGTAAATTCCCAAAAAATAAACTTGCGCGACGGCGTTTTACGCCGTCGCTTATGGAGGGAAAATGAAAATAAGAGAATTACTTGTAGGCGTCGCCAAAATTTTAGAAGATGAAGATTTAGCTATCGCTATAGAAACTTCTACCGAAAATCAAAAACAAGAGTTTAAGGTTAAAGCGGATAGGTTGCTTTATGCTTACAATCTCGTTTTGAGCGACGTTTCATTAAACTACCTTGCCCCGACTTTTACTGAAAAAGTTGCGGGCAAAATTTTTAATATTAGCAATTTATCCAAGCAGTTTAAAAAAATCGTGTCCGTAACGGACGGTAAGGGAAACGAAATAGGTCATAAAATTAGCGGAGATAAAATTGTAACGAGCAATGAAAACGCCGAAATTACTTATGAGTATATTCCGCAAAAAACGGCGATTGACGACGTGTTTGAATATGAGCAAAAACCCATATCGTCAAGGGCGTTTTGCTATGGAATATGCGCCGAATATTGTCTGTTTTGTTCGAGATACGAAGAGGCTCAAAACTGGGAAAACAAGTATAGACAAGCGGTAGAAACTAAAATCGACTTTAAATCAAGAAGGTTAAAGGTAGGTTTAAAATGGGGATTGTAAAAAGACTAAAATTAAAAAGTCCCAAATCTGCAAGGGTTGATTTTGGTAGATTTTACGGCGTTGATTTAAGAGCCGACGGCGAAGTTAGCGGATTTAACCGCGCGGAGATGAGTTATAACTGTTCGTTTTTGGACGGTTCGATTAAAACTTCATACGGGCTGAAGTCTTTAAACGATAAATATATATGTCCAAACGAAGATTTAATATCGTCGGTTTACTACTTTCGCCATAGCGATTACAATACGGGACTAAGAGACGATAAAATTATAGCGTACACCGATAGCGGCAATATGTACGAGGTGTCACTAGACGGTGGAACGTTTGCCTTAATTCAAGGCTTAACCTTTAATAATCAACCTATAGGCGTATGTTATAACTATAATAGCACCGACGTAATAATATTTTCCGCTGAGGGAGAAGGTATAAAAATCTACGACGGAAATACGGTAACGGTCGTGTCCGACGCCCCGTCGGTAACGAGTATGTGCATTCACTCGGAAAGGCTTTTTATAACTAGCGGTGGAGTTGACGGCGCGCTTTGGTTTTCGGACGACTTTGACCCGACCAACTGGAACGTTTCACTAAGCGAGGCAGGTTTTATCGATATGAGCGACGAAAGGGGAGAAATGCTCTGCGCGGTAGCGTTCGGCGGTTACGTTTACGTATTTAGAAGTTACGGCGTTTCGAGAGTATCAGCATACGGCGACCAAACCGATTTTTCAGTTTCGCATCTATTGGTATCGTGTGGCAAAATTGCAAAAAACACTATTACCGTATGCGGAGACTGTATTTTGTTTTTTGCAAGCGACGGGTTGTACCGATTCGACGGTTATAACGCAGTCAAGATTTCAGAGCCTTGGTTTGATCTCGTTGACACTTCGCCCGAATGGGTAAAAGGGGTTTATTATAACGGATACGCTTATTATTTGTTGCGCTTTACCATAGACGGAGTAAAAACTAGGGGCGTGTTTAGGATAAATCCGACAGGTACGGACTATCACTTTATGTACGTTGCGGCGCTAACCGATATTTCGGTTATTAACGGAGAAAATTATTACAAACTTTTTTCCGTTGAACGAATGTCGAGAAATATCGGTGAAATTTGTCAAGGCGGTGGCTGGGGCGGAGATCCTTTGCCAATGGCTTGGAGAAGTAAAGAAACCGATTTTGGCATAAAAGCAAGGGATAAAATGCTAAAAAAGGTTAGTTTTTACTCAACTGCGCCCGTAACGCTAACTATTTGGGCAGACGGCGAACAACACGTTTATAGCGTAAACGAGTATAAAAAGCGGTGTTTTGTCCGTCCTAATTTGATAGGTAGTAAGTTTAAAATTATGATTTTTATGCAGGAGGTGGAGGCTGAAGTTTCGGGCTTGTCGCTCGACTTTAGTTATTATCAATGATAGACAGAATAAAACTTATAAAAACTGAAAATTTAGCCGAAGAAACCGAAAAAAGAGTTAGAAGTTTAGAGAGTGCGTCTTCAAAAATAGAAAAGGTGCGCGAATTTAGCGAAACGATAACTATCAAAATCGGTGACCAAAACACTTTACAAAAGAATTTAGAAATTTACTGTAAAGAGCAAACTGGCGTAATTTTAAGGCTACAATTGTCAACGGGGACGCTTACAATGAAACAAGTCGTAGTTAGTTTTAATAAAAAACGTACTGCAATTTACAAGTCGGTAACGTCGCTTGACGAAGAAATTTTATTCATTGCAAATTCGGGCAAAAACTTAATCAAAATTCAAAGTTCGTTCGCCACGGGCGAAGAAAAATTGAACTACACCTGTACATTAAAGGTCGTAGGGGAGTTTTCGCTAAAAGAACAGCAAAACGAAATTGCCTTATTAGGTCAAAAATATTTAGCGCATTATTACGCCGACTCGGTCGCTTTGTATGACGCCCAAACGCTCGAAAGAGTAATAGGGTTTTTGAGCGCCAAAGAGTTTAGGTGCGCTCTTATAAAAGACGATAAAGTGGCGGTTTTAAAAAAGACTTTTGACGACGAGTGTCATTTAATGATTTATTCAAAAGATACTTTTGACTTAGAGTCAAATAAAATTTTAAGTGAAAAATATTCAAGTAGCGCGATAAGAAAAACGGGCGATTTTTACACGTTATATTTTTTAAAGGGAAATTACGTTTACGAGCGGTATTATACCGCAGAATCGACTTATAGCCAGACTAAATTACCGTTTAAGGCAAAAAAGATAAGTGTTATTTCGGGCAATGAAAACGATTATTTGACATATACGGACTTAAACGATAACTTTGTTATAAGCGTTATAAAAAAGGACGAGCCATTTAAAAAGATTGAAAGTTTCACCTTTGGAAAAATTAAAAATCCAAGGATATACGAAGTTGATTCTTCTTGCTATTTGTCGTATAAGTGCGGACAGTTGGTAGTCGAAAGAAAGATTGCCGAGCAAGGAAGTTTTTTAGTAGTAGGCGTTGGCGACGAGGGGGTAAAAGTTAACGGAAACACCGTAATTCGCCAAGCCGACCAAATCAAATTGATATAGGAGGGTATATGAAGAAATTTAAAATATCAATAAAAGATTTTGAAAATTTAGACGAAATTGAAAAGGTAAACGAGCCGTTAAAAGAAAATAATGACGGCGAAGAAGAAAGTCAAGAAAAAATTGATTTAAAAGAAAAAATCGAAAAGATAAACGACGAGTATGAAAAAACCACGACGAGAACTTACAACGGAATTGAAGTTCCCGTTGCGATTGAAAAAGATTACGAAATGCCGTCGTTAGAGCAAACCACCCAAAAAGCAACGGGCGAAATCGAGCCTTTGTACGAGGCGAAAAAGGACGCGGTAATTTCAAAAGGCGAAATTAAAAATCAAGCGCTTGAAGACGAAAAAGACGAACTTTTAAAAGCGGTTGAAGACTCCTTAAAAACCTTAAACACGTCGTACGATAAGGCAAAGGACAGCGCGTCGAACGAGGCTTTAAAAAGGGGGCTTGCAAGGTCGTCGATTATTTTAAATCAGTTGGGAAATCTTGAAAACGGCAGGGTAAACGCAACGGGCGAAATTTTATCTGAAAGGGATAAAAATATCGCCGAATTTATGGACGAAGTAGAAAAACTTAAACTTGAAATCGACGGTGAATTAAACGTTTTAACCGAAGAGAAAGTTAAAAAAATCAACGAGAGAGTTGAAGAACTCGTCCAAAAGTATAAAAAAGAGCAAGACGACGTTTTTGAGTATAACAACAAAATTCGTAAGGAAAAAGCCGACACTATAGCCAAGTTAAAAGAGGCGGGCATTGACGCTACGGAGAGCAATTCCGAAGAATACGTAAAAATGATATCCGATAAAACTTCGGCGTTTTACAGTTACTATTACTCGCTTGGCGAAAATGCAATGAGCGAACTTAAAAAGGATAGGCAATACGTAGAAGAGCAAATCGGTGAAAGGGGCTATCAAGCCTTAAAGCGTTATTTTGACAAATAAAAACTAAATAATCTAAAATTAGGCAAAAACCACGCTATAAGTCGATTAATGGTAAAAAGCAAGTGGATAAAAGTCGCAAAAAGCGAATATTTATGGCAAAGATAATACAAATTTAGCAAATTGACGATTATAGCGAAAACGTTTTGGCGGAGAATTTTTTAAAATTCTCCGCCACAAAAAAAATAAATTATTTTAATAGGAGGTTTCTATTATGAGAATAGAAGAAAATTTTATGACAGTAACAAATAAGGTCTGGGATCCAGATGCTCCAGCGTTGGTTTTACCAGGTGGAATAACTTCGTTGGGCGCGTACGTAACGTATAACGGAAACTATTTAAAGACAGGCAGTGGCTATATAACCGAAATCAATTTAAACTTATCAAAAGCAACTGACTTAAAAGAGCTTAAAACGATAAAAGTTATATTAACAACCGTAAGCGCAAGTGCAGATTTATCCAAAGTTACTTGTGGTGGAAAATACTCAGTAGAAGGCAATCGTTTTTGCATTGATATTACCGACGATATTAAAAACGGTGGAATTTCAAAAACTTATACGATTAATTCGGGAGCTACGATTATTGACTATTACAAAACGGGTGAATTAGCCCCGTACGTTTCTATTCAGCCAAAGGTTAATTTAGAGCCACGCAAACAAATGGCTATTATGGACAAAGTTCACGGCAGTTTAAATTTAGCAAAAAGCGACTTTGTCGTAGAAAGCGAACTTGTTAAAAAAGAAAGTTCTTTAAAAGGCGTTGGCGTTGATTTTACGTTTGGCAAAGACGGGTTAAAAATTAGTTTAGACCAAACTTTTAACGGCGTAGAATTTAAAACGGCAGGTGGCGAAAAAGAATACGTTTACGAAAAATATTATTATTTTGACGAAAACGGCAAAAAGGTATTTTTAGACGTATCGCAAGTTACCGCGCATTACGACGGCACGTTCTCTTATCAGAAAGACGATACAACTAATTATACCGTAAAACGCGAGCAAATTATAGCAGGCGGACTAATTGCGCAAACGAGCGTACAGGGTGTAAAAAACTCACAGTTTTTCAACGTTAAAAACGACGAGTATAAACAACTTGACGAGCAGAGCAAAAACTGTAAAAAATACATAGAAGATTTGCGCTTTGCTGAAGTTAGTTATGGTAGCGTGACGGGTAAGTATTCATGTTTTGATGAAGAAAGTCTTGATATTCAAAACGGCGAAAGGATATTAGAAATAATAAATATCATTAAGGACGGAACGGACACGATGCGAGTTTTGTTGCCACAATCTAATTTGATAAATCTACTCGACTCGCAAGGCGAAGCGGTTATAATTGACGGAAGCGTGTCGTATTACAAAAAAACAAAAATTCAAGAATACTTGTATTCGCTTAAAAATAGCGTAGTAATTGAACTTGAAAAAGCGTATAAAGAATATCTTTTATGCAAAGAAAAGTTGTCGTCCTTAATAAAGAATACCCCTATAAACTTTATTTCAAACGGCGAAAGAATAAAAGGTTTCAATCAAGACGGCGAGTTAATTGTAATCTTTGAAAACGAAAATTCTTACGTAACGGTAGATAGGGATAAGGATGGCAAAATAATAAGTTTAACCGACGAAAAAGGTAAAAAGGTAGGCTTTAAATACGATTCAAAAGGTAGGCTACAACACGTTTTTGACGCGCGTGGAAGAATAACCGAAATATCTTATTTAGACGAAAAAATTACTATTACTTATCCCAACGGGCAAGTTTTAACTTTAACTCAAACTGAAAATAAGATAACTAAAGCGCAAATCAACGGGCTTACGGCTACCTTTGAATATTTAGACGGCGTAATTACTAAAATAATTAGAAGTCAAGCCGAACAAAATATCGACGAGTTTTCATTTGCAAAATCTGGCGATCAAGTGTCTATAACCGACTTTGACAAAACCGTAACTAAATACGCTTTAAGTCACGACGAGATAGTGTCAAAAACGGTATTAGTAGGCGGAGTCGTAACCGAGGCGTATAGAGTAATAATCTACGAAGAAGAAGGGGTTTTATATCCGTCAAAGTTAGTTCACTATGCAAAAAAGGATAGCCTTTATAAAGACGAGAGCCAACTTGAATTTGCAGACGGCACTGAACAAAACCCTTACGAAAAATACGCAATTACCAACTTTAACGACGAAGGAAACCCTGTTTATACCGAA
>JAFQMD010000008.1 GCA_017396365.1 Clostridia bacterium
AAATTGACAAGAACGTTAATATCTTAAAGATATTTTGTTTCAATTCATTTCCTTCTATTCAATTTTTAATCTGCGTTGGTAAACTACCGTTTACCTGAGTGCCATCTCGCGATAGCCTACCTATCTTAACATAATTTCTTTCCACTGTCAAGCATTTTTTCCACCTTTTTAAAAAGTTTTTTAAATGTTTTTTCAGTATTTTCTTACGCTTTTCTAAGTAGCCTCTCCTTGCGAGTGCTTGCATATATTACCACTTTAATTTTCCTTTGTCAAACATTTTTTAGCAAATATTTTTAAAATTTTTCACTAAATTTTTACCTTTACTAAATAATGTGTTTTATGAAAATACCCACCACAAAATATTGTTTCATTATTATATAATTATATAAGAAATTTTTACAATAACAAAAGCCTGCAAATTTTACAGGCTTTATATATTATTTACTTTTAAATTTTATTTTATCGGCTTTGCAAATTCTTTGAGCGGTAAACCTTGACGTTATAACCGCAGGCGGAAGTCCACCGCCTGCCAAAAGCCATTGCCCTGCTAAATGGAAGTTTTTAAGCCCTTTTATAACTCCTTTTTTGTTTATCGCCTTGCCCGTTGACGTGTGCACGAACGCTTGGAAAGAGCCGTTTCGTCCGTTTAAATAACGCTCGTACGTCATAGGCGTTATCGTATCTATTATCTCCACCTTTCCGTCTAATTCGGGATATTTTGCAAGATAAATTTCAAGAAGTTTTTGGGCAATTTCTTGTTTTTTTGCTCTATAATCGCCCTTTTCTTTTATATCTTTCCACCAAAAATACATTTCGTCGTCGCCACTGAGCGTCGCTTGAACGACAAAATGACCGTCCGGCGTTTTTAACGTTTTATCGTAAGAATAGTTGCGGAAAGTTACCGAGCCGTGTTCTTTCTCAAGTTTTATGGCGTCGGAAAGGAAAACTCTGTGCGATAACGGATATTTAGCCCCGTCGCCTTGCACCTTAAAAACGGCAGTAGTAAAGGTGTAAATAGGATAATTCTTTCTATCTTCGAACATAAATTCAAAGTTTTTAAAAGAATATTTACTATTTAATAAATTTTTAAGAGTGTATTCAATCGGCGCGGTAGATATAATCCAGTCGGATTGTAAACTCTCGCCGTTTTTTAAAGTTACGCCCTTTGCAACGCCGTTTTCGATATCTATTTTTTCAACCTCGGCTAAAACGCGAATTTCAGCGCCGAGCGAAACCGCCTTTTCTTTTATCCTTTCAACAAGCCCAACCGAACCGCCGATAGGAATACCGCCGTCTTTTGACGTTACGTGCGCGTACATATATAAAAAACTCATAAGATTGTAGTTTGCAGACATGTGCTCTGCAATCCACTTTCTAAGATACGGGTTTTTGAATTTTTTCGAGTAATCTTGACAACTGACCTTACAAGCCTTGCCGTAGTGGTAATAATCGCCAGCCATAGTAAAACCGATTTTTAAAAAATCCCACAAGTTCATTAAATCAGTCGGTTTTTCCGTAGGAGCGTTTATTTTTTCAAATCTTTTAACGAGACGACAAAACTTTTTAATTTGTTTTTGGTCTTCGGGAGCAAAAGCAATCAAATCCTTTTCAAGCCTTTCAAGGTCTGTCCACATAGTGAACTTTTTTCCGTCGGCAAAGTCCAAAACGCAAAAATCTTCTTGATTAAAAATTTCAACGTCGTTAGAGAGAGCGCCTACTTCTTCCCACAGTTTATAGGTCGGCGATTTTGGGTTTGCGCCGACGAGCCAGTGAATACACCCGTCGATATAGCACCCTTTTCTCTCCCAACCGATACACGCTCCGCCGAGCGTGGAATTTTTTTCCAAAACGATAGTTTGGTAGCCGTTCTTTTGCAAATATATTGCCGAAGAAAGCCCTGCTACCCCACCGCCTATTATAATAACCTTTTTAGCCATAAATCCCCCGTGATTTACTGCTTTTTTCATTTTTATTTGTGTTTATAAAACAACTGACAATGGCAAAAGCCCTCGAAATTTGGATCTTTAATTTGGCTTTTAAACTCTTCGCACATACATTTATATTCCGGCTTTTTACCCACTCTACAAGGGCAAAATCCGCCCTTTGCAATCAACCCTTCTCTAACGGTTGCAACTACTTTTTCGTCTTTGTTTAAAGTAATTCTCATTTTAACACCTCATCCACCGCAAGCGGTCCCCCTTCCCCTCGAGGGGAAGGCTTTATTTTATTTTTTAAGAAAAGTCGTGTTCGCAGTATATAAGCGTTAGAAAATAGCGTTTAGATACAAGCAAGACAAGGCTCATTTTGCTGACAAGGGTTTGGTAGACCTTTTTGGTCACCGAAATCTTGGCAATAAAATAGAAACGCCGTATTGCGCAGTATATAAGCGTTATTTTAACAAAAACCTGCGTATAACTTCGGCAACTCCACCTTGGTCGTTGGTTTTTTGAGTAACGTAATCGGCGTAGGGTTTTACTTCGTCCCTTGCGTTTATCATACACGCGCCAACGCCTGCAACTTCAAACATTGCAACGTCGTTACCCTCGTCGCCAACAGCAACGCAATCTCTCTCGCTTATTCCCCAAATCTTACAAAAATCTTTGACAGCCGAGCCTTTGTTTATACCTTTTGGATTGATATCTATCATTCCTTCGTAGCATCTAACCGCCTCAACTTCGTCGCCGAAAATGGATAAAATCTCTTGTATATAACTTTCAACTTCGCCTTTAAAATTGATAAACATCATTTTGGGCGAGCCGAGCCTATTCTCTTTAACGAAAGAATATATATCGCCGACTTCCCTTGCTTTTACCCTACAAATCGAACAGTAAAATTCGGTTACTTCGGTGATTTTTTCAACGATAACTTCATCCGTAAAAACCTGAAAATAAAGCCCCCGTGACCTACCGTATTCAACGAGCCTTAAAATAAGTTCGGGCTTTAACTCGTGGCGAATTAAAACTTCGCCCGTGCTACTATCGAATATCTCACCGCCGTTATACGCGCCTATAAGCGGTTTAAACGGCAATTTTTCGGCGAGCATCTTTGCCGAAGTAGTCATTCTGCCCGTACAAAGAGCGAACTTTTTTCCAGCGGAAAAAAGTTCGTCGATTGCTTTTAAATTTTCTTCTGATACCGTTTTGTCGGAATTTGCAAGCGTTCCGTCAAAATCGCAAACTATTGCTTTATACATCTTTTTCAACCAGTTTTAAAATCGTTGGGCAAAGCCCTAAAAAAGCGCCTACTACCGCAAATATTACGGTTACTAAGACGTTGGGAATAAACAAAAGCCTTACCGCGCAAAAAACGCTACCCACGATAGATATATACAAGCAAACTTTGCCAAGTTCAGTATTCTTTTTGACTATTGCCAAAACCGCCGACAAAACAAATATTACGCCGAATACGGATAAAGCCGTTATCCAGTAAGCGTAAGGCCCTTTTGCCATTCTACTAAAAACAAAGCCCACTATAACGCCTAAAAGTATTGAAACGGGCAAGTAGAACTTGTCCGAATTTTGCTTTCCGTTTGCAAATTTTGCCCTTAAGATAATAGCGCCGACGCCGTAAATTAGCATAGCCGACGGAAAAACCAACGCCCTAAACAAATCTCCACTACCTGCCGAGCACGCAAAACCTACGATTGACACCAAAATCGCCGTGAGCGGAATCATATCCATAAGTCCACCCCTTTTCGCAGTTTTTACCGTTGCCAAAGTAATTATAGACAGCGCGCCAAAAATCACCGCGGTATATCTTAGGCTTAACTTTAAGTAGCACCCGTCGGCAAAACCGCCGAGAGTTGCCCATACCGAGAAAAGCGCGTAAACGAGCGCAAAAGCAAGGCAATAAAAGGTGTTTTTATTTGCATAAACGCCTTTTAATAAAGCGAGCGTCTTGCTCTTTTTTCTCTCTTTTATCCTGCGCTTATAATCATCCGTTTCAGCGCGGAAAATGCCTTCTTCTTGCTTTTTATCGTATTCGTAAACGATAATTTGCGGACGGTGTAAAAATACACCCTGCGAGTTTTTCGCTCCTGCTTTTACGAGTTTTGCAGTAGTAAATTTCTTCTTTTTATCGTGAGTTATTATAACGCCTACGATTTGGCAATCGCCCTTTACTCCGCCCGCGTCTTTATCTGACAAAAGGTTTACCTTTCCCTCGAAAGCGTGGCGCGCGCACGACTCGACTTTTGCTAAAAGTTCAGGGGCGTTTGCCCTTGCGTAACAATCGGTCAAAAGGTCTAAAATGTCCTTTTTCAAAACCTTGACTTCGGCTTTACACTTTGCGATAATCTTGTCTATTGCCGAGCGTTTGGCGTTTATTTGATATATTTTTAAATCTAACTCACCACCCGTTTTAACCCCGTTTTTCTTACGAAGAACTGAAAGTTCTTGGGATAGAGCGTTCCCTTCAGCCGTCTTATCTCTTATAACGTCGTCGAGAAAATCTTTTCTCTTCATTTTTTGTATGGCTTGGGAAAAAAGTTCTTTCATGGTCTATATTTTATCCTATTTATTCTTTAAAAATTCCTTTACAAAATCAGCAATTACCTTAGCCGACCTGTTTACGCCTATTCTCGTGTTTATGATAAGGTCGTAATTTTCAGCCTTGCCCCACTCTTTACCCGTGTATTTTTTGTAATAAGCAGAACGCGCCTTGTCGTTTTTAGCAATGAGTTTGCCGGCTTCAACCGGAGTAATTTTATAACCCTCGGAAACCCTTTTTCTCCTTATTTCAATGGGCGCGCAAATGAAAATTCTAATTACGTTTTCATAGTCTTTCAAAACGTGAGACGCGCATCTTCCAACGAACACGCAAGAGCCTTTTTTAGCAAGTTTTTCAATGACTTTTGCGTGCGCTCCGTTCACCTTATCGTAAGTTGCCGATTCACCGCCTAAAAAGCCTGAATACCAAAAGGTATTCGCAACTTGTTCTTCAGAAGAAACCACGACTTTTTTAGCAACGCCCGTAACGGCGGAGGTCATTTCGGAAATAGATTTATCGTAACAGCGAACGCCGAGTTTAGTTGCGACTTTCGAGCCGATTTCCGCTCCGCCTGAACCGAACTGCCTACTGATAGTTACGTAAAACGTCTTGTTATCTTTTTCCATAAAACCCTCCGAGTGTAAAACACTATTGTTTAAATTAAATATATTTTAATATATAAAGAGCGCTTTGTCAATAAAGAGTTAAAAATTTTGACAAAATTTTAAGAGTTTTGGGCAAATTTTAAGAATAAGTAAAAAGCGCAGAAAACCCAACTTCGTGAAAAGATAAGGTTTTCTACACTTTTCTTTTTTTACTAATTATTCATAAGTTTTTTCAAGTAAATATACGTAGTATATTCCGCTTTGACCAACTTCTTCTGAATTTTCGCCGTAAACGTTTTTTATCTCGCTTACTTCATAATTTTCTACGTAAGAAACGTATTCGTCGTAAGAAGTAAAAGTATTCCACGTGCCAAACGGATCTAATACTAAATACACAAACGCGTCTTGGCTAAGTTTATAGCAGTCTTGAAGCCACATTGCGTCAATACATCCATAGTCCCAAACTTCTAACGCAAAGCCCATTCCGCTTGGTACAACGTGGAAAGTAGAAGTGAAATCATTACCCCATTGATCGTTATAGATAATCGAATTGTTTTCGCCTATTACGATAACTCTTCTCTCTTCTTCTACAAAATACGTTCCCATAAGTTTTTCGTAGTCGAGTTCGCATACAGCCCAAAGTTCGATGCCTTCTTTTCCGATAGCGAATAAATCTTGAACGGAAGTTACTACTTTAGTCATAGTTTCACTGCGGTATTCCCATTTACCTGTAAAAAGCATAAGATTGTAACACGGCTCAAGGTCAACCGTTGGATAAATCCACTCGGAGTCTTGTTGGTAAATAGAGCCCATATTGCCAAACTCGTCGTAACCGTTTTCAACCCAGCCGTATTCAGAATAGAAGGTTACTCTTACTTGGGTTAAAATTCTTGCATAAACGTATACGGTATCTTGCGACCATGCAACTACGCTGTCAAGTTCGTAATTCCAACAAAAATCTTCGTATTTTATCTCTACTCCGTATTCGCTCTTGACGAGTTCTAAAAGTCTTGCAAGCGTCACGTCTTCGGTATGATAGATAACGTATTCTTGACCTTCTACGGATAAGAAAATTCTCGGACGCACGTCGTACGCTTCAATGTCAACCGCCCTTTCTATCGGGCTTGATACGTCTAACCAGTCGCCGTTATTCGTCCTGACGTTCCAACTGTAATTTTCAATTTGATAGTCGCCAAATTGCGCTAAAATTTCGCTTAAAGAATAACTGTTTCCCTTTTCAAAGAACTTTTCGCCTTGCCATACGCCGTCTACGTTAAGAGTAACTCTAAACGTCTTTGCCGCAAATTTAACATAATATTCGGTACGATAGTTACGGTCGCCGTATTCTTGCGCAAACTCGGAATTAAACTTAAACTTATAGTCGTAATCGGTAAGAGTAACCGTTTCTCCGCTTGGTAAAGTTACGGTAATTTCGTAGTCTGAAAAACTACCCGAAATTCCAAAATAGTTTAAATCTATTTCTTCATAGCTTTCGTAATTCGACCTATTGCAGTAGTCGTTTTCGTCGATAACTTCTACGTTTACGTAAACCATACCTTTTCTAATGCTTATATGGATTTCACCCTTATCTTCGTCAGAGAAAACGGTAGATTTAAACTCTTCTAACGAATAGCGCATATCGTTTATAAAAATCAACAAACTCGACCAGTCGTCCAAAATGTGTGCCATTTGTAAAATTTCTTCGCCGTTTAGCGCTTTATCGCTTATTATCTCAGGCTTATCATAATTTACGTTGTCTCCGCCTATATAGTACTTGATCGCTTTCGAAATTTCGATAATGCAATCATCGTATATAAGATTATAGTAGTAATCAAAGTACGCGTCGGTTTTGCCCGATCCAAATAAAACTCCGTCAACTCTAATCGCGTAATTATACGGATCAGACCAAATTTCAACGTCTGGATTTAATTTCCTTAATTTCTCTTCTATAATTATGCTAACTGACGCCGGGCAATCAACGATTACTGTATAAGTTTCGATTTGGCTATTAGAAGATTGCTTGTATTTTATAGTAACGGTAAATTCGTCGCTAAAGAGCGCGTTTTCAAAAAGCGTTAAATTGTCGCTTACTTTTTCGTCAAGGTCTTCAATCTTGCGTCCGTATCTGTACGCCGAATACTCGCTCGAGGATAAGCCGAGTTTTTCAATTACTTGTTCAACCGTCGGGGTTTGGGTTGCCTTGTATGAGAACTGTTGCCACTCGCCTTCATCATTTGCGGATATTATTTGATAACTTATATAATGAACGTACTCTACGCATTCTACTAAACAGTCCGCAGTTAAAATATCTCCATCAAACCCTTGTTCCATCTTTGCATAGAAATATTCAACGTGAAGCCCTAAGTCGCACCTATATCTTTCAAATACGACTTCTAAACTTACGGGATAAGAATATTCATAAACTCTTTCGCCGTAGTCTGCGCTATTTACGGTAACTGTAAACGGCTCTATCGTAACCCTTGATAAAACGCCTACGATTATCGCGTATTCGTCAATTACGTCGCTATCGCTTACTACGTTACCGCCAACCGTCCAAACGTAATAATATCCAAATTCTTGCGCTTGGGTTATTCTGTCTTGTAACCAACCGCCGTCGGACTGCAAAATAAGCGATAAAGTGAAATCTTTTAACGCCCTTGTCTCTGCTTTTACACAAGTTTCTTGACATCCGCAATCGTAGAAAGGATCGTTTTCGACGTAGTCGCCCATAAGCAAAACTACTCTATACTCACGGTAATGAGTTGGATAATAACCACATTCAGGGCAGGCGCTTCCGTCTTGTATATTATCGTGCGGACATTCATAGCCACAGTTTGCACAGTAGCCGTACTCGTTCCAAACGTGTTCGTCGCATTTATTATCCCTATGATCGTATCTTACGGTTTCCCCACCGTTTAATTCGTAGTCTGAACTATAAACTATTACGCCGTCAACGTAAACGTCTCCGTTTTCAACGAACTGTGCAAAAGTAACGTAAACGAAAGGATGCGGTAGGTTTTCTTCAAAAAGTCTTCCTATCGGATAACCTTTTGAAATTGATATATAACCGTTATAAAAATCGCTGTCAAAATAAATTTGAACTTTTTCAGGCGCTACGTATTCGTTATATCTAAACTCTATCGTGGTATTAACGTAAATTACGCTTTCTGCTGAAAGTTCTTCTCCGCAGTAGTAGAAAATACCATTTTCTTGTTCGATGAATTCTTCATAGCCAAACGGCGTATTCCTTTCGATAAGTTCTCTTAAAGTAATTTCCGTTCCGTCGATTTCAAAACTAACGATGCCACCGACAGGAGTTCCATCAGGATTATAACTTACGACGGTTATAACGTTTTTGTCGCTTCCGCCTTGATTTACGTCTATATAAACTTCAATTAGACAGTTGCTTTCTATTAAGAAACTGTAAATATCGTCTATCGTTTTGCCGTTAACTCTTATTTCTTTAATATTTGATAGAATAACTTCAGTAAGACCCTTGTTGTTAAGTAAATCCATCAAGTAAATAGCATCTGTTTCAAAAACTTCTTTAATTTGTTCTACACCGTTTAAATCATACAGATAGAATTCTACCATATAAGTAGTTTGAACAGGTGGAGCATAAGTTGCAAACTTAATTTCGATACTGCAAGAACCTTCAAAAACGAAAGAGTATTTATCTTGTTTTATGCCGTCTATAAAAATTTCTTCTACGTCGTTGAAAATCTCTTGCCATGAGTCATAAGTACAAATCCATTTAATAAGATCTTCAAACGTTGCGCCTTTTACAATCTCTACGTCGTGGCCATCGCTACCACCGTCTGCGTAAGCAAGTTTAACGTTAACCCAAATCGTTGATATTTCGGAATTAAAAGTTAAAAATTTAATCTTTATAGAGCCGTCTTCTTCAAATATCAAATTATAGAAATCAACGATTTCTTCATCGTTAAAGTTTACCGATTTAATATCTGCAAAAAGCATTGAAGACCAAGATGCGTAATCGCAAATTTTGTCTACAAAATCATAAAGATTTGCACCCTTTCTCATTTCTACGTTGCCATTTTCTACTATTCCGTCGGCAAAGACACATTCGTAATAAATATTTACAAACTTTTCGTCTGGAACAGGGGCTTGTACCTTTAAAACCGTAACCAAATTATCCCCTTCTTTAAGTTGATAATCAGCACCCATCTTTTCGCCGTTTACAGTAACGTTTTCTCTACCGATAAAGTCGTCTCCATAAGCGTAACCGAATACAATCGCAACGTCATTGATAGTAAACTCCGCTACGTCCATAGAAAGATAGAACACACTTCTTTCAATTTCCATGCCGTTTTCGTCAACCTTTGTAGTTATAGCAAGGGCATAACGATTTGGCATAAATTGTTCGCTGTAATGTATATTTATTTGAGAAAATTGACCAAGCGAGTGATTTTCGTCTGTTATTTCAGCATTGCCAACGCTTATTGACGTAACCTTTTTAGAATCTATACCGGTATAAGCATAAAACTCTTTGAGCGTAAGCACTGTTTCTGCAAAGTAAACTATAGAAGTAGCTTCTTTTGTTTCAACGTTGTAAAGAAGCGCAACGTAAACACTCTTTCTGTCTTCTTCTTCAACTGTTTCATCTGCAAACCTTACAAAAATCTTCGTTCCGTTTTTCAATTCATAACTATAAAGGTCTTCAACAGGTCTTTCTTTTTCGTCAATTTCAAGATAGCAAATATTATTTATTTCGCTATCAAACATACCCCACGTTTTAAAGTAACTGTAAATGGTATGTCCTGCGTCCGTATCGTCAAAGTCTTCCCAAACTTCTCCGTTTGCAAATTCCATCCTTACGTAAACGGTAATCATATCTTGAGTTTGATTTTCACCACATCTTAAACATTTTCCGTTTACCATATCGTGTCCAAGCGCAGGTATTTCGGTTGGCTCTAAGAAAATTTCGTCGCAACCTTCGATACCGCACTTTAATCCCACCGTATAACCTACTTCCGTGCAAGTAGGAGCAACGGGGTCTATCGCCACAATTGACTGGTGCGTTGTGTTAGTTACAGTTTCGCTATCAAACGAATAACCACACTCACAAGCAAATTCAATATATGCTTCGTACACTATTTGCTTACCGTCGTCGATAACGTTTTCATGTAAAATTTGAGTGTAACTATGCGCATTTTCTTCAAGTCTTTGTCCACAACCATTATTACATTCAAAGTAATGATAATTGTCGTCCCAACAATATTCTCCGCTATGATCGTGACCGAGCATTGGAATATTTTCGCGGTTTAATTCTTCTCTACAGTTTTCTCTCGTGCAGTATTCAACCTTAAAGCCGTCTTCTTCACAAGTTGCGTCCTTTACGACTTCCCACTCGCCATTATGACCAAGAGCAGGGATTTTTTCGCGATTTAATTCTTCTCTACAATTTTCTCTCGTGCAGTATTCAATCTTTAATCCTTCTTTGTTGCAAGTCGCCTCTCTTACAACTTCCCACTTGCCACTGTGCTCAAGCATTGGAATAACTTCACTATCTAGTTCAATACCGCAGTTTTCTCTTGTACAACGTTCAACTCTTAAACCTTCTTCATGACAAGTTGCGTCCTTTACAACTTCCCACTCGCCATTGTGTTCAAGCATTGGAATAACTTCACTATCTAATTCAATACCGCAGTTTTCTCTTGTACAACGTTTTTCCTTTAAGCCTTCATTTTGACAAGTTGCGTCCTTTACAACTTCCCACTCTCCGTTATGTCCTTTTGCAGGAATAACGCCAGTAGAAATGGTAATGCCACAGTTCTCTCTTTGACATACCGTATGTTTTGCGCCTTCTCCTTCGCAAGTTGCGTGTTTATCAATTATCCACTCGCTCTCGTCGTGGCCAAGCGCAGAGATAACTTCTTCTTCATATCTCTTTTCACAACCTTTAACGGTACAATATTTTCCTTTTAATCCGTCTTCTTCGCAAGTCGCGTCTTTTTCAACTCTCCACTCTCCGCTGTGTCCTTTTGCAGGAATAACGTCAGTAGAAATGGTAATGCCACAGTTCTCTCTTTGACATACAGTATGCTTTGCGCCTTCTTCTTCGCAAGTTGCGTGCTTATCAATTATCCAGTCGCTCTCGTCGTGTCCAAGCGCAGGGATAACGCCAGTAGAAATGGTAATGCCACAATTCTCTCTTTGACATACAGTATGCTTTGCGCCGTCTTCTTCACAAGTTGCGTGTTTATCAATTATCCACTCGCCCTCACTATGTCCAAGCGCAGGGATGGTTTCTTCGGCTAATTCCTTTCCACACTCTTCTTTGGTACAGTATTTAACTTTTAAACCGCTTTCTTCGCAAGTTGCCTTTCTATCAACTCTCCAAGCCTCGCTATGTCCTTTTGCAGGAATAACGCCCGTTGAAATTCTCTTTCCGCAACCGTCTCTTTGACAAACGGTATATTTTACGCCGTTTTCTTCGCAAGTTGCGTCGGTTTCCACTTTCCAGTCGCTCTCGTCGTGATTTAGCGCAGGGATAGTTTCTTCGGCTAATTTCTTTCCACACTCTTCTTTGGTGCAGTATTTGACTTTTAATCCGTTTTCTTCACAAGTTGCGTTGGTTTCTACTTTCCAGTCGCTCTCGTCGTGTCCCTTTGCTAAGATAACGCCCGTTGAAATTCTCTTTCCACAACCGTCTCTTTGACAAACGGTATATTTTACGCCGTTTTCTTCGCAAGTTGCGTCGGTTTCTACTTTCCAGTCGCTCTCGTCGTGTCCGAGTTTAGCAAGGGTTGAACGGTGGCTATCCGTACAGTTATCACATTTATAAACGACGTATCCGTCTTGTTCGCAAGTTGGTTTTACCCTTTCTATTTCTCTGTAAACGTGTCCTTTTTTCTCAAGAACTTTTTCGTCCAAAACCTTTCCGCAACCCTGTCTTTGACAACGTTTATACGCAACGCCATTTTCCGTACAAGTCGGCTCGGTTTGGGTTTCCCAACCGCCTTCGTCGTGCGAAAGCGCCTTTCTGCCTACTCTTCTTTCTATTTTATGGCATACCGAACACTCTTTCTTGAAAATTTCATCGTTTTCGCAAGAAAGTTCGGTTTCTATGGTTTCAGCGCCGAACGAGTGTCCTACTTTTTCAACGAAATCGGTCTTTTTGGTATGTCCACAACCAGAACAAGTATGAAGAGTGTAACCTTCTTTCGTACAGGTCGGCTCTATAACTTCCGTATTATAATTGTGGGTATGCCCGAGTTTCGGCGTAATAACGTATCCGCAAACGGTACAAGTTTCGGCTTTTGTTTCGGTTGCGTTTCCGCTTGAAACGTGCTCTCCCAAAGAATTTTTATCGTCGCAACGCGAGCATTCTTTGTAATGGGTTTCTTCGTCGTAACTCCAAGCGTTTGAGTAGTCGTGTCCTAATTTGTCAATAACTACGCTACTTAAATAATTTCCTTGTAAGTCGTAATCTTTCTGACAGTTTTCGCAATGATTATGGGCAATCGTTCCGTTTTCTTCGCAAGTTGCTTGCTTACCTGAAACGAAAACAAAATCGTGTCCGCCCTTTACGGTAATTTTTATTATTTTTTGGCAATTTTCGCATTGCTTTGCATTTTTATAACCGTCTTGCTCGCAAGTTGGCGCTTTGTCGGGAATACTTACCCAACTGTGATTATGCCTTGCGCAAATTAAATAGTTACATACAACGCAAATCTCGTCTTGTTCGCAAGTCGCCGAGTTAGACGCGCGGTGCTCGCCTTGATTTATAACGCTATCGCAGTTATCTCTCAAACAAATTTGTCTATGTCCGTTTTCGTCGATTTCCCACTTATAAACGTGCCCTATCGCTCCGTAGGTTACTACCGTTTCAAAGTCGCAATTTACACAACTTACGACGAACGAACCGTCCTGTTCACAGGTGGCTTTTGTTTCAGTAAATACTATATCGTGATGAGTAACGGCGTTTTGTAAGCCGAGTTCGTCTTCCGCATAACCACAATCTTGACAAACGTGGAACTTAACGACGGTTGAACTGCACGAACTTGCTCCAACTTCTATCCACTCGCCAAAATTATGCTCGCTCGTCGCAGGGAATTCGTCTTCGCAAACTCTACAAAAATTAACGGCGCACGAGTAGGCGTTGTTTAATATATGGTCGGATAATTCACCGTAAGCAAAATAATCGGTATTTGAAATTTCTCCGCAAACGCCACAAGTTTTCCAGTACGTCGCCTTGCTCTCACACGTTTGATTCGAGCGCAACGTTCTTCCCGAAACTTCTTCTACCAAATCGTGAGCAAGTTTGGGAATAGGCGTTCCGTCCGTCTCTTCTCCGCAAACCGAACACTTTTCATACAGCAAGCCTTCTTCTTCGCAAGTTGGCTCTTTTTCAAACTTTTCAAAGTCGTGCTCTAAAAGAGCAAGTTCTCTTTCTCGTTCCTTTCCACAAGTTTCGCAAACTGACTTTTCAAGCCCTTTTTCACTACAAGTAGATTGACTTTTTGTAGTCCACTCGCCAAAAGTGTGCCCGATTGCAGGAATAACTCTTGTAGAAGTTTCGCCACAAGAACACGTTGCAGTCTCTTCTCCGTCCGTTTCACAACTCGCTTGAGTGGTTACTTGCCAGTTTTCAAATTGACATTGATGTCCGCTCTCTGAACTGCTTTCTCCAGGCTTTTGACAAGCAAATAGACAAAGAGAAAAAACCACGGTTAATACGAGTAGTAAAATACCTTTAATTTTGCTTTTCATATCCCTCTCCTAAATTTATTTATTTTGATTTTCTCCGGTTGGATTTTCTTTTTCGCTTTCTATGGGCTTTGCCCTAACGATTTTTACTATGAATACTACTAACATTACGATTGCTATGGCAAACAAAACGTAAATTATTATATCTACGTATTCGCCAAAAAGATAAGTAAGTAAAGTTATTATTGCGCCCGCAATTAAATTTCCTACCGCAATCGGAAGTACGGACTCTCTAAATTTAAGCCCTAAAAATACGGCGATTGCCGTTCCCGTCCATACGCCCGTTACTGGGAAAGGTACGGCTACGAAGATAAACAGACTTATCATCATTATCTTCTTGGCTTCTTTTTCTGCAGAGCCGTCAGTCTTTTTAGCAATTTCCATTGCTTTTTTGTGGAAAATCGCTTCAATTTTTTCAATAATTTTCTTAACAAACCCTATCTTTTTAAGCAGATTGAAAACGGGGATAAGTAAGAAAAATACTAAAATCGAAATTATAGTAGACCCCAAATACGCAACGCCCGCCGTCTCGAAAAGCCCTAAATTAAAAAGCCCCGTTCCGATGGGAATTGCCCCTTTTAATTCAATTAAAGGAAACATTGAAACGAAAAGCGTCGCTACGTATTCGCTTTGGAATATGCTTAGTAAAAATTTTCCTAATGCCTGAGTCATAATTTCTCCGTTAAAATAAAAATTTTGTATTATTATGCTTGAAATATTTTCCGCTTTTGTATAAAATGGATATATCGTCAGCGCTTGCGCGTATAAAATATATATTAAACTATCGTATAGTATAACAAAACGCGCGACCTTTGTCAACGGGGATAATATGAATTTACAACAACTAATGTCGAAAACGAGACGGGCTCTCGAACAATATAAAATGATTGAAGACGGGGACAAAATTGCCGTTGGTCTTTCAGGCGGAAAGGACAGTATGGCTCTTTTATACGTCTTATCCGGCTTGCGTCGTTTTTATCCTAAAAAATTTGAACTCGTTGCAATAACCGTAGATATGGGCTTAGGGCTTGACGAAAATGAAGTTTTAGCCGTAAAAAAAGTTTGCGAAGAACTCGGCGTTTACTATCATATTGAAAAAACTCAAATCGGCGAAGTGGTTTTCGACGTCAAAAAAGAATCTAATCCGTGTAGCCTTTGCGCGAATATGCGCAGAGGGGCGCTAAACAGCGCGGCGGTAAACTTGGGCTGTAATAAAGTCGCCTTAGGACACCACGCGGACGACCTTATAGAAACTCTCTTTTTGTGTCTTTTTTATGAAGGTAGATTTTCGACTTTTTCGCCCGTTACTCATCTATCTCGAGCAAATCTTACAATGATTCGCCCTATGATTTTTTTACGAGAAATGGAAATTATCGGCTTTACGAAAGACAAGCCCATTATTCACAACCCCTGCCCTGCGGACAAAAACACTAAACGCGAATATATAAAAACAGCGCTGAAAAATCTTGAAAAGGACAATAAAAAACTCCGCGAAAACGTTTTAGGGGCAATTACCCACCCCGAAAGGAATAACCTTTTTGACGACCAAATATCGTTTTTAAACGAAGAAGATTAAAATAATCGACTTATAGGCGGACTTTTCGTCTATTTAACACTTATAAACAATAAATAATTTTTATCCAGTACGTATTTAAAAAGGAGGATTTTATGAAAAAAATTATAAGCCTACTGCTTATAGCAGTTTTATCAATTTGTCTTTTGTCGTGTGGCAATAAGGCGAATTCGATAAAAGAATTTGCTTTTGGAAGCGAAAATTTTTCTAGCGAAGACGAGGTTTTAGACTGGACTTTGTCTTACGCCGAAGAACTTGCAAAGGAAATGGAAGAATACAGTCTTCGACCAAAAAAATGGTACAAAATAGACTTTGAATCGGCAAAATACACTAAAACTTACCCAAACATAGGCATTTATGACGGGGAAAACCAAAGTTCGACTATTGAATACAGCGAACACGTAAAGTGTAGCGGATGGTATTTGGCAACGCCTTACGACTTTGAGAAAAAATATTCTCTTTCGCTTACTTGCACGGTTAAAACGACTACCATCGACGCCAACGGCGAAAAAACAGTAGAAAAATATAAACTTTCGGCTGACGAAGTTTATATCGAGGGCGTAACCTATACTAAAATGACGGCAAAAGCCACCGACGGCAAGGACACGACGAAACGCACCGAATATTCAACCGAGTCATACGTTTTAGACCTTATTTCAAAGTCGTTTTATGAAATGGACGTCTTTGACCTTTTAGATAAAGGCACGATACTTTCCCTTTCTCTAGGCGAAGACAGACTTCCTACTTACGTCAAAAACAGAAAAATCGCTTACTATGACGAGAATAACAGCGAATTTTCGCACAATACGGAACAGTTTATCGCTCAGTTTGAAACCAAATCGCCATATATAAAAGGTTTAAAACTTTATCACAAAGCGGCAACGCTTTCAAACCCTACGATCATTATGCCAGACCTTAATACCGGCGAAGTCAACGATTTTGAACCTGAATACAACAACGTTTTAGTTTACAAATTAAGTGCAAATCCGTCGTTTTTCGGTTTCGTTTCTCGCCCAAGCGACTACTATAAGTATTTTTAAGGGGGTAAAAAAATGAAAAAAATTATAAGTTTAATAATCGTTTTCGTCTTATCTCTTTGCCTTTGCTCTTGCGCGCACAGTTATCGCGGAACTTTACTCCACCCAACTGAAAACGCTATTCAAATTCAAGATTATTTTGAAAAAGTTTTAGGCTCGAAAAGTTTTATAATTTCCGACAATTTCGGCGTCGCCTTTTCTTTTAAAGAAGAAGTTAAAGACAAAGATTACGAAGAGCAAAGTTCGTCCGTAACAAAAATAAAAGGCAATGCAAATTACGACGACGGAATGTTAATTGACGAACTTAAATTAAACGGAAATTTCAAAGAAACTTACGTTTTGCCAACCACCGACAAAAAGATTAAAACCACTAATAAAATAACCGAAAAATCAGTTTTCTTCTTTATAAGCGGTGGTTTAGATCGCTCGTACGTTTTCAACAAAATCACTTCAAAAAATAAAGAGGCGTCGAGTTATCAAGAACAAAAAACGATGGACGAAGAAAATTCTTCTTCTTTGGAAATTTTTTCTAAATACTTATCTTTACGCTCTGTCAGAGCAAACGTAGAATCCTTTTTAACGAAGTATTTTTCAGATAATGCCAGCTGTCATATATATTTAAACGGCGACGATATGACTTTGGTCGAAAGTTATAGCAAGAGCAACAAGGTAATTTATATTGACTGTAACGGCGACGACCTTATAAAAATTACCGTAGAAGAAAAAATTTCTCCATATTCAGGCTCAACTTTCGTGTCGCGCAAATACACCGTTGCCATTTGCGACGAAGAAACTATAAATAAGCCTGAAGATAAAGATATGTACGAAGAAAAAAATCAAGACCACGACGAAGATTTTTAATTGAAAAATAAATTGTTTTAAGTAAAAAACGGCGGAATTCCGCCGTTTTTATTTTATTTCTTCTACAAAACCAAAGTGATGCAGGGCCTCGTAAATGCCGTCTTCTTCTAAGGTTGTTATAAATTGCGCCTTTTGTTTAAGAGCGTCGGGGCTATGCCCTATGGCAACGTTATTTCCTCCCAACAAAAACGCCGAAAGGTCGTTTAAACTGTCTCCAAAAAAGTAACAGTTCTCTATTTTTAGCCCAAGTTTTTGTATGAGCAACTTGCAAAGAACGTCTTTTCCCGTACCTTTTTGGGTAACTTCGTAATAATTGCTAAACTCAATTACGTCAAATTCGTCGCTTAATTTTTCAATCGCCTCTTTTGGCGCGGGCAAATATTGCCTTTTTTCCCTTTCCTTTTTTATAATGCAAAATTTGCTTATAGGATAGGTTTTTACGTCGAGCAAAACTGAAATATCGTCTAATTCTTCGCCGTTGAAAACAGGTAAAATTCCACGCCTTTTATATACGCCGACAACCCCTTCGTAAAGGTTATCAAGGTCAAAATCTCTCTCGATTTTTAAAACTTTTTGCATTTGCTCTTTAGAAAAATCCTTTCTAAAAACTACTTCGCCAAAAATTTCCGCGTTGCACCCTCCGCATAAAAAAGCGTCGAAAGGAACAGGTTTTAACCTTTCGGCAGGATTGTTGCCTTTACTTCTACCCGAATTATAAACGAGCAAATGCCCTTGCTCTTTAAGTTTTAAAATGGCTTTTAAGGTCTTTTCTCCGTATTTGCCGAACCATAAAGTTCCGTCAAAATCAAAAAAGAAAGCCTTTTTTTGATTGTTTTCCATAAAAAGATTTTACATTTTTTTGCTATAAATGTCAATATTTTAGCCGATTTTTTAAGTTTTTGAGTATATCCTATTAGTTTTTTGTTAATAATTTAATTAAACTTTTTACAAAATTTTCACATAAAAGGTATTGACAAACGGCAAACGCTGTGTTACAATATTAGCAGTCGAGGGGTTAGAGTGCTAACACTTGACAATAAAGAGTGCTAAATTAAATTATTAACTTTGCCTAGGCAAAGTAACGGAGGTAAATTTATGAGTAATTTTTTAGTAAGAAGAAACGGTGGTTCGGCTTTTGATCTTTTAGACGACGCGTTTGACAGTTTTTTCAGACCTGTGTTTTTTGAAGAAAAACACCTTGCTATGAGAACGGATATTAAAGAGACTGAAAAGTCTTACGTTTTAGAAATCGAAATGGCAGGTTACGACAAAAAAGATATTTCTCTTTCGCTTGAAAAAGGATATCTTACCGTTTCGGCAAAGAAAGAAGTTTCAGAACAAACCGACAACTATTTAAGAAGAGAAAGAAGTACGGGTGTTTCGCGCACCTACTTCGTTGGCGACGTAAACAAAGACTTAATCAAAGCAAAGTATGAAAACGGCGTTTTAGAAATCGACCTTCCTAAAAAAGAAAAAGAAATTCCAACAGCCCATACTATAAACGTCGAATAATTTGCGTTGATAAATCATCTATTTTTCATATAAATTTCCTATAATTTTTTAAAGAGCCGACTTTTTAGTCGGCTCTTTTTCTGTCCTAAATTTTTGCTTTTTAACATAAACTATTCAAAAGGAAAAATTTATGGAATTTATAAAAATGCACGCGTCGGGCAACGATTACGTTTATCTCGACTATGAAAAGGTAAAAAATTACGACCTTTCGCTTTTGTCTAAACTTATAAGCAACCGCCATTTCGGCGTCGGCTCGGACGGACTTATCGCAATTCAAAAATTAGACGATAACACCGCCAAAATGATTATGTATAACGCCGATGGAAGTAGGGGCGCAACTTGCGGAAACGGCGTTAGATGTTCGGCTTACTTTGCTAAAAAGTATTTAAATTTAACTTCAAACCAAATAGTAATGAAAACCGACGTGAACGAAACGTTAGTTACGCTTTTTGAAAAAAACGGCTCTTTTTACGCAAAAGCCGATATGGGAGAAATAAAAAGAGTCAACTCTTGCGAAAAAGTCGCAAAAAAACTACAAGAAGTAGGGCTATACGTCGATTATCGGCAAGTTTTTGAAATGAACGCAGGTAATCGTCATCTCGTTTTTTTCTATCCTAACCACTCTCTTTTTTCCCTTTTTAAAGGGGTTGAAAAGAGCCGTCTTTTTTTAGACGGCATAAATATCGAGCGTATTTATAAGATTGAACAAACAAAATCTTCTCTGACAATTTACGCTGAAATTTACGAAAGGGGGAGCGGAAAAACTCTCTCTTGCGGAAGTGGAGCGTGCGCAATTTTTCAAGCGTTTTTAAATTTTAATTCGTCTAATATTCGCTCGGCAAATATCGTTACCGAAGGCGGTTTGTTGACGGTGGAAACTGACGGAGAAAAAACCTTCTTACAAAGCAAAATTATCGAAGTTTTTAAAGGCGATTTAAACGAAAATTTAATATCGGAGGCTAAGAGATGAAAATCAATGAAAATTTTTCAAAACTCGAACAAAATTATATTTTTAACGACTTAAAAATTCAAGTTGAAAGACAAAAGGAGCGTGGCGAAGAAATTATCGACCTTGGAATTGGCGACGTAAAACTTCCGATATTTCCGCTAATTACTTCTGCTATGAAAAAGGCGTGCGACGACCTTTCCGACAAAAAATCGTTTTTAGGCTATCCGCCCGCGCAGGGCTACCCCTTTTTACGCGAAAAAATTGCGCAAAATTACCTATTAGAAGGGGCGAACTTAAACTCGGACGAAATTTTTATAACCGACGGAGCGAAAGGGCAACTCGGCAACGTTTTAGAACTTTTCGGAAACGGCGCTAAAGTTTTGTTTTTATCACCTTGCTACCCTGCCGGCGCAGAGGCGAATTTGCTCTACGGCAACGACGTTACCTTTCTTTCGGGAAACCAAGAAAACTCTTTTATTCCGTATCCGCCGTACGCAAAAAATTACGACCTTATATATATTTGTTCGCCAAATAATCCTACGGGCTCGGCGTTTGACCACGAAAATTTGAAAGAGTGGATAATCTACGCGCAAAATACGGGCGCGATTATTATTTACGACGGCGCTTACTCTGCGTTTTTACCCGACGGATACCCCAAAAGCATATACGCTATTAGTGGCGCTAAAAACTGCGCGATTGAAATTCGTTCGTTTTCAAAATCGCTTGGTTTTACGGGGATAAGATGCGGATTTACGGTTGTTCCAAACCAACTTAAAAATTACAATCAACTTTGGAAAAGGCGTATAGGGTGTAGATTTAACGGGGTTAGTTACGTTACGCAAAAGGGCGCGGAGGCAATTTTTTGCGCGAAAGGAAAAGAAGAAGTTAAAAAAAGAATAAATTTTTATAAAACCAACGCCGAAATTTTAAAAATCGCTTTAAAAAACAAAAATTTGTGGTATAATAATACAGTGTCGTCGCCCTACGTTTTTGCAAAAACGCCAAAGGGTACAACAAGCCGTGAATTTTGCAAGCAAATGCTTGAAAAAATAAGCGTCGTTGCAACCCCCGGTAGCGGTTTTTTGCAAGGCGGAGAAGGATATTTTAGGCTTTCTGCTTTTGATACGAGAGAAAATATTTTAAAGGCGTCGGACAGAATTTTGACTTTATAACTTGGAGCGCATATGAAAAAATCAAGCGGAATACTAATGCCCGTGTTTGCCCTACCCGGTAAATACGGTATAGGAACTTTTGGCAAAGAATCGTACGACTTTATAGATTTTTTGGCGCAATCGGGACAAAGAGTTTGGCAAATGCTACCCCTTTCGCAAACGGTTTACGGCGACAGCCCTTATCAAACGACTGCCGACTGCTCTTTTAACCCCTATTTTTGCGATTTGGACGAACTGTTTTCTCTCGGTCTTTTAACTAAAAAAGAATTGAAAAACGCAAGTTCAAAAGTTTCTAAAATTGATTACGGAAAACTTTATTTTGAGCGTACGGCTCTGCTTAAAAAGGCTTTTTCAAGATTTGATTATTCGGACGAATTTTTAACTTTCGTCAATTCGAAAAAATATCGCGATTACGCTATTTTTATGACGGCAAAAGACCGTTTCGGCTCTCTTTCCGACTTCCCCGCTTGGTTAAAAACCCTAAATAAACGACTTATAGACAAGTTTATTGATGAAAACAGTCAAGATTTTTTGTTTTATAACTTTACGCAGTTTATTTTAGAAAGACAATTCTTTCGCCTTAAAAAATACGCAAACGATAAGGGAATAAAACTGTTTGGCGACCTACCGCTTTACGTTGCGTTAGACAGCGCTGACGTTTGGAAAAACAAATCGCAGTTTTTGCTTGACGACGATTATAAGCCAAGCCTTGTAGCAGGCGTTCCGCCCGATTATTTTTCTCAAGACGGTCAACTTTGGGGAAACCCCATTTACGACTACGACCAAATGAAAAAAGACGGGTTTAAATGGTGGAAAAACCGTCTTAAAAGAAGTTTAGAAAGATACGATATATTAAGAATTGACCATTTTAGAGGGCTTGACAGATTTTGGGCTATACCCTTTGGCGAAAGCGCAAAATCGGGCGAGTGGACTAAGGCGTACGGTGAAGAAATTTTACTTTCGGTAAATAAAAAACGCCTTGTCGCAGAGGACCTTGGCGTAATTGACGACGGCGTTATAAACCTTTTAAAAAACACGGGGCTTCCCGGTATGAAAGTGTTGCTATTTGCCTTTGACGGCAATCCCGACAACCCGTATTTACCTAAAAATATTCCGTCGCAAAGCGTTGCGTACGTTGGCACGCACGACAACGACACGGCAAGGGGATTTGTAAACGGATTAAACGACGAGCAGTTTGCAAGTTTTAAAAACAGCGTAAATAGCGTTTTGCCCGTCGGCGTTAAAAAGGTAAGGGGTAGGAAATGCGTTGCTCCAGCCTTGATAGAAACGGCTTTATCCACAAGCGCAAATTTAGTTATTTTGTCTTTTGCCGACCTGCTTAATTTAGATAACGAGTATAGAATAAACACTCCGTCAACGGTCGGGAATTGGACGGTTAGATTTAAGCAAAATCATTTCCCAAACGACCTTTGCAAAAGTCTTAAATCCCTTGCTAAAAAATACGGTAGAATTTAATTAAACGCGCGCCCAGTTGCAAAAAGCAACTGGGCGCTTTTCTGTTCTTAAAGTGTAAAAACCTATTAAATCGACTTATGCGGCGACTTTCATTATCTATCGTCGTCTTGAAGTTCCATGCCTGCCGACAATTCCTTTTGTTCTTCAACAAAATTTTTAGCCTGTTTCTTTTGTTTTACAGTAGGCGATTCCGCCGTCTTTTTCGCCTCGTTTAAAACGATTTGTGGGAAAGGTATATTTATATCGTTTTCGTCAAATAAAAGTTTAAATTCTCTATTTAAATCTCTTTGAACTTGAAATATATCTTCTTCTTTACATTTAGCAACGAAAAGCAAATCGACGCTCGAACTGTTAAGTTTGTCAACACCCTTATAAAACGGGCCTTCGATTATCGACGGGATATTGCTCTTTATTTTATCAATATTATTTTTTATAACGAGTTCAACTCTCGTAAGCGACTCACCGTACTCAATACCTATCGTACACTTTGCAAGCGATATTTCTTGAGTTTGGTTTATAAGCGTAGTTATTTCGCTATTATTTATAATATTGATATTACCGCCTGCATCGACGACTTTAGTCGTGCGGATACCTATTTCTTTTACAGTTCCACGCCAGTTGTTAATAACTACGATATCGCCAACTTGAAATTCACCTTCAAAAACTATAAACACGCCTGCTACTATGTCGGCTACTAAACTCTGCGCGCCAAGACCTACGATAAGAGTTAATATTCCCGCGCTTGCAAGTAGCGTAGTTGCGTCTATTCCCCAAGCGTTTAAAATAAACATTAAAGCGGCGATTGCAAGGGCCCATTTTAAAAAACTTGCGCAAAGTCTTGCAATAGTTATTCCACGATTGCTCGACCTTAGCGTTAAATTTAACAAAATAGAAACGACTAAATAAACGGCTATCGAGATAACTGCTATTTGCACCGAGCGAATAATCGCAGGCACTTTTTGATAAAGCATATTTAAAACGGCGTTATCTGAAATAGGCTTGTTAAAAATAGAACTTTCGCCAAATATTTGCGAGTCAAACACTATGGCAACGACTGCTCCTATAAGCCCTATCGCAAATAAAACCCATTTTATTATCTTACTTTTTAAACTTCTCTTTTCCATATTTTCTCCTTAGTTTTTAACGTTTTAAACCTTTATCTCTACGTATTCTTGAGAGTAAAGTATACATTCTTGTCCTCTTTCGTCGTAATAACTTATACCAATCGTGGCAAGTCCGTCTAAATATTGATCGGTAGGTATAACTATTTCGACCTGTTGTCCCGTTGTTTGAACATATCCAAACAAAGTGTCGTCAACGAAATCTACGTCGTAAACCCACACGGCGAGAAGATAAGTTTCGCCAACATCGTTTACCGAAGTGTTCCAAATTCCGTTTTCATCTATAAAATTTACGGTTACTTTAAGCGTTGATCCGTCTTGAGACGGCGTTACGGTTACGTTTTCGATAGCAGTTCTCTTTTCGTAAAGTTCAACTTCGCTTTGATAAAGAATTACCGTTTCAAAAATGTCGCTCGTATCCGTTGACGAGCCTGCGCCTTGCTTTTTCTTCATTCCCACGACTTCAACGTAGCCGTTACTCGTATGGAAGATATCTTTGACGTTTATTTCAACTTGCTGTCCTACCCTGTTTTCGACAATCTCTCCGCTTTCCTCGTTTTTGTAATAAATTCGCTCCTCAAAATTAAACGATCCGCTTACAACGTCATTTTCGTATAGTCTTACGTAAATTCGACTGTAAATTGCAAGTAAACTCTCCTTGACATTGGCTATATAAACAAACTGTCCGTCCGCGCTTTTTGCTGGAATATAGTCAAATTCAACTTTGGGTTTTGACGAAGTATCTTTGTCGGGCTCTTGCTCTATATCGGGCTTTGGATTTTCACCGTTAGTTTTTACCCGTCGTTTTTCCACCGTCTCTTTAAGCCCGTCGGCAAATTTTACGCTTAAGGTGTATTCCATATTCGGCGCAAGATTTGTAAATTCACCCTGATTTTCGCCCGTTTTTAAACTCTCTTCCCTATGCGTAAAATCGTTTTCAAGCGTTACTATAAGTTCTGATTGAGTTTCTATAACGTCTATTTGATAACTAATTTCCTGCGTTCCTGCCCAAATTTCCAAAACGTCGATTTCGGCTTTTCGCGGTGAAAGAATTCCGCTCCCCACGGTCGCCGTAACGGTTACGACGGTAGCGACTAAAATATTCGCAAGGGCAACCCCCTTGCCTTTTTTCGTCGCCGTTTTCTTTTTTCCCTTTTTCGTTTCTAAACTCGTCTCTTTGGGGGGCTCGTTATGCAAAGAAGAAAAGGACTCTTGCGCAGTTTGGTTTAATTCTTTAACCTGTTCGTTGTCTTTAAACGACGAAATTTCAGAATAATTACCGTTATTATATTCGTTAAACACACAGTCCTCCTTCGTTTTTTTCAAATTATATCATTACTTTTTTCTCTTTTCAATACTTATAGAAAAATTTTTTGTTTTTCTAAAAATTTTGTGCAATTTATTATAATTATTTCGCTTGAAAATATAAGGCAAAAACGCGCTTTGTATGAACGTATATAAAACTGTATAAAGTTTATGAAATTTTTGTAAAATATGTGGAAAAACATACTCAAAATGTGGATAAGTCCCCCTTTTTGACAAAAGTTATCCACATTTATCCACAAAAACATTCGTTCGTGTGGGTAAATCGTTTTTCTTTTGAAATAATCGAAAGACTTTGTAAATACACTATAAAAGGGGTGTTTTATGAAATTAAACTCGGTAGAAAAAAAGTGGTCTTATTTGTCCGTTTTCGCATGCGCTTTAACGGCTGTTTTACTTGGCGTTTGGGCGACTTTAAACGTAGCGGACGCAAATGCAAAAACTCACTACGAGTCTTTCGTCGTAGTAATCGACGCAGGGCACGGCGGAATTGACGCAGGCGTTTTGGGTAAAACTTCAAAAGTCAAAGAAAGCGACCTAAATTTAGATATAGCAAAAAAATTGAAAACTCATTTTGAAAAGGCTGGTATAAAAGTCGTAATGACAAGAACTTCTTACGGCGGTCTTTACGGAACGACTGCAAAGGGGTTTAAAAAACGGGATATGCAAAACCGAATAAAAATCATCAACGACGCGAACGCCGACGTTATGATTTCTCTACATTTAAACTTTTTTTCGTCTTCAAAAACACGTGGGGCGACTGCGTTTTTCAACGCCGACGACAAAAACAGTAAGGCTCTTGCCGAGTCAATTCAGCGATTTTTTAATCTGTCAAGCGGGCAAACTCGTGATTTGTCGGCGTTAAAAGGCGATTATTTTCTTTTAAACCAAGCAAATTGTCCTGCCGTCATTTGCGAGTGTGGGTTTTTATCAAACGAAGAAGAAGAAAAACTGCTACTTACCGAAACTTATCGCCAAGAACTTTCCGAACTCATTTTCAAAGGCGCAACGGCGTTTTTGCTTTCTTAAAATTGACTTTTAGCCGTAAATAAACGTAATCACTTGAAAACCCCTTTGAAAAATGATACAATACAAGTATCAAAAAAAGGGGGTAGTAGTTATGCTCAATTTTACTAAAGAACAAAAATATATAATTGAAGAAGATTTAAGCAATTTGCTCCTCCTTGCAAGAGCCGGCTCTGGCAAAACTTTCACCGTGGCTAACAAAATTGCGCGCGCTATTGAAAAAGGCGTCCGTCCCGAAGAAATTTTATGTATAACCTTTACCGTAAAAGGAGCAAGCGAACTTAAAGACGACGTTAAAAAATATTGCGGAAAGGACGGCGTAAACGTCTTTACCATACACGGATTTTGCTATAATCTTATAAAAAACCATCTAAAAAATAGCGCGTACATGCGCGAACCGCTCATAGCAGACGAAGTTGACGTTGGCGAAACTCTTGCAAAAATCTTGTTAGTTTTTGCCGAAAGCGAAGATTACACGCTTACCGACGGCGCGCCACTTCTCCCCGAAAAGCAACTTGCAAAAATAATGTCGCAGATAAAACACAAAAGGGACGAACTCGGCTTTGACTACTTGTCCGAAGACGGTTACGGCGTTACCGTAAACTCTTTGATAGAAGGTAGCGCGTCTTTTATTTCGCTTTTTTCTATTAAAAAACAAGGCGTAAAAATAACCGACTATTCCCTTTTAGAACTTTTAAAGAAAAAGGGTAAAGACTTCTGCCTTGCGTATCAAAGGTATCTAAGGGCTTCTTCTCTTTTAGATTTCGACGACTTAATTTTCTTTGCAAAGAGCCTGCTTTTTAGCGATAATTATAAAAAGCCTGCCTATAAGTTGATTATCGTTGATGAAATGCAAGATACGAGCATGCTCGAATATCAAATTGCCAAACGCTTTTTCGTAGACGCGCAAGTTTTAATGTGTGGCGACCCGTACCAAACCATATACTCGTGGCGCGGTTCTTCCCCGTTTGATATAATGCAAGATTTTGTAAAAAACTACGGCGCAAAAACCGTCAATTTAAACGCAAATCACCGCTCGTCGAAACTTTTAAATTACGCAGGGCAATACTACTTAGCAAAGACTTTTAATGACGGCTTTTTGCAAGTTCCCACCTTAGACGATATCGCCGAAGAAAAAATCGACGTCGTCGAGTGTTACGACGCCTTAGACGAAGCCGACTATATTTTCGACTATATAAAAAATTATAAGGGAGATTCTACTTCCCTTTGCATTATGGCAAGGTCGAACAGGTATTTGGCAAATCTTTATAAGCGTTTTGAAAGCAGAAATTTAACTTTACCAAAGGAAAATAGGCTGTCGTTTTTTACAGCTGATTCTGATTTTCAGTTTTATAAAAAACCCGTGGTAAAGGACTTTTTAAGTTTTTTGCGACTTTTGGTAAACCCCAACGACCAAACGGCTTTTTCTCGCATTGCCGAAAAATATATTAGCGGTGTTGGAAAAGAAACCGTTTCGGCGTTTAAAGATTTCGGCGCGTATTCGCTTTCTCTTTCGTCTTTTTTAAAAAGTGAAACCTACGATAAATTAGATCCATTTTTTACCCTAATCTCTGCCTATAAGTCGAAAAACGTCGTAGTTTACGATTTGGAAACGACGGGACTCGACCTTGAAAAAGACGAGATTATTCAAATATCCGCAAAAAAACTTACGGGCGAAGAATTCAATAGATTCGTTATCCCCAAAGGGCAAATTTCCGAAAAAGCGCTCCATACCCACGGCTACGATTTAGAACATATTTTATCGCACGGCGGAAAAGACGCCAAGTCAGTTTTGACCGATTTTGTCAAATTTGCTAACGGCTGTGTTTTAGTCGGACACAATAGCGGAAACTTCGACGATTTTATTTTAACCCGTCAACTTGAAGAAAACGCTATTGATTTCGATTTTGTTGACCGTTGCGATACTTTATCGCTTGCCCAAACCATCTTGCCAAACCTTATAAATTACAAACTTTCGACTTGTTGCGAGCATTTCGGTATCGTCAACCAGAGGGCTCACGACGCTTTTGCCGACGTAGAAGCGACTTTTAGCGTTTTCGTGAAATTTATGGACGACTTTATAATTCCGCAAGTTGACGCGAGAAAAAGAATAATATCCAAACGCTCGGCAAAATTTAATGCTTTTTACAAAGATTACGTAACTATGCAAGAATTTTTATCTAACGGGCAAACGCTTGCCCTTATAAAATTCATAGACCAAAATTACGGGGTTTTAAGACAAAACGGCAAAGATAGCGACAGGGAGTCGGCAAACGACCTATACCGAACTTTAAAATCTCTTGAAAATAGTAGAAATAAAACGCTTTGGCTAAAATCGTTTTTGTCGGACACCGCGCTTTCGGGTAGCCAACTCGACGTTATTATTAAAAAACACGGTAAAATTCCACTTATTACCGTTCATCAATCAAAGGGATGCGAATTTGAAACGGTTATTCTTGCAGGGGCGAGCGAAAACGAAATGCCGTCTTACGGAGCAAGACAAAGCGGAGATGAAACCGAAGAAAAACGAATTTTTTACGTCGCGCTATCTCGCGCGAAAACAAAATTTATTGCAACTTATCCGTCAAAACACGTAGTTGGGCAAAACGTTTATCAAAGAAACCCGTCGCCTTATCTTGCAAAATTGCCAAAAAGCGCCGTAGAAAATAAGCGTACGTACTAATTACCCCTTTAAACCGTTGACAAAAAGGCGATATTCAAGTAAAATAATTTTATTATTTTAAAATTATGCGTTGAAAATTCTATTTTGATTATTTAAAGTTTTGACAAAGGAGAAAACAATGGAAAACTTCGATTTTAAGAGCATGTTTGCCGAATACGTCTTTACAGACGCAGAAATGAAAAGGCGCATGCCGGAAAAGGCTTACGCCGAATACGAAGACACGGTGGCAAAAAACAAGCCCTTGCCGTTGAGCCTTGCAAACGAAATCGCAAAGGCTATGAAAGACTGGGCTATTGAAAAGGGCGCAACCCACTATACCCATTGGTTTCAACCTTTAACGGGAGTAACCGCTGAAAAACACGACGCTTTTTTAGAGCCGGACGGCAATGAAAACGTCATTATGAAGTTCACGGGCAAAAATCTTGCAAGGGGGGAATCCGATGCGTCTAGCCTTCCTAACGGCGGACTTCGTTCTACCTTTGAAGCAAGGGGTTACACCGCTTGGGACCCTACGAGCAAAGCCTTCGTGCGTGACGGCTCGCTTTATATCCCAACCGTTTTCTGCTCGTATAGTGGCGAATCTTTGGACAAAAAAACTCCACTTCTTCGTAGCGTTGAGGCAATCGGTAAACAAGCCATAAAAGTTTTACGCCTTTTGGGCGATAAAAAGACTAAAAAAGTCTTTCCAACCGTCGGCGTAGAACAAGAATACTTTTTAATAGACAAAGGCGTTTATGAAAAACGCTTGGACTTAGCAAATTGCGGAAGAACTCTTTTTGGAGCAAAACCGCCGAAAGGTCAAGAAATTGAAGACCATTATCTTGGCAAAATCAAGTCGAGAGTTTGGAATTATATGGCTGACCTTGACAGAGAACTTTGGAAACTTGGCGTATACGCTAAAACCAAACACAACGAAGTTGCCCCCGCTCAACACGAACTCGCGTCTGTTTACACCACGACGAATTTAGCCGTTGACCATAACCAACTTATAATGTCGGTTATGAAAAGCGTTGCAAATAAGCACGATTTAGTTTGTCTTTTGCACGAAAAACCGTTCGAGGGCGTAAACGGTAGCGGTAAGCACAACAACTGGTCGCTTTCAACCGATAGAGGCGAAAACTTGTTTGACCCTACGGATAAACCTGCTGAAAACAAACGCTTTTTGCTCTTTTTCACCGCCGTCGTTTCGGCTGTGGATAAATATCAAGACTTGCTTAGAATTTCAGCAACGAGCGCAAGCAACGACCACCGTTTAGGCGGTAGCGAAGCGCCACCGTCGGTTATTTCAATGTTTATCGGCGACGATTTGTCCGAAGTTTTCACGGCTATTGAATCTGGTACGAAATATCAGGATAAAGACGCCGACGAAGTTGCTTTTTGCGAGGGCATTCTCCCACACCTTAAAAAAGACAAGACGGATAGAAACAGAACTTCTCCGTTTGCTTTTACGGGTAATAAATTTGAATTCCGTATGGTCGGCTCTAATATGTCGGTTGCCGACGCTAATATAGTTTTAAATACTATCGTTGCCGAACAGTTTAGAATTATCGCAGAAAAACTTGAAAATGCTGAGAATATCGACGACGCTATCGACTACCTTATCGTAAAGGCGATAAGAAAACACGGTAGAGTAATCTTTAACGGCAACAACTACTCGGACGAGTGGAAACAAGAAGCCGAAAGAAGAGGGCTTTTAAATCTTCCTACCACGGTTGACGCTTTAAAACACTATACTGCGGACAAAAACGTTGAACTTTTCTCTCGCCACGAAGTATTTACGAAAAGCGAAGTGGAAAGCCGTCACGAAATTTTATTAGACGCGTACAGTAAAGCCGTTGACGTCGAAGCGAGAACTATGGTTCACGTCGTAAAAAGACAGATTATTCCTGCGGTTATCAAATTTGAAAAGGAAGTTTCAACTACGCTTAACCAAAAACAAGCGTTGGGCTTAGGGCTTAAAAATTCTGCCGAAGCATCTCTCGTTATAAACCTTTCAAAAAATTTAGACGGACTTTACACGGCGGTTTCTAAACTTGAATACGACCTTTTAGACGGCGCTAAAAAATCTTGCTCGCTTGAAAAAGCCGAGTTTGACAAGTCGGTAATTTTGACGGATATGCGCGCCGTAAGAGATTACGTAGACGCGCTCGAGAGCATTACCGACCAAGAATTTTGGCCTTTCCCAAATTATACCGAAATATTAAATAGCGTTACTTACTAAAAGAGCGCGCCGAGAGAAAATTCTCTCGGCGCTTTTTCATTTTTATAAAAATTTTTAAAAAGCCTGTTGTAAAACCATCGTTTTGGTGGTAAAATAATATTGATAAAAATTGCCTTATGGCAAAAAGGAGTATTTTTATGAGAATGATTTTAAACGAAACGTCTTATTTTGGCGCTGGTTGCAGAAAAGAACTTGCCAACGAAATGGCTCGTAGGGGCTACAAAAAAGCCTTTGTCGTAACGGATAAAGACTTGGTAAAATTCGGCGTTGCAAAACTCGTTACCGACGAACTCGACGGAGCAAAAATTTGCTATACCACGTTTGACGATATAAAGGCTAACCCAACTATAAAAAACGTTTTGGACGGACTTAAACAGTTTAAAGATTTTGCTCCCGACGTAATTATAGCAATCGGTGGCGGTTCGGTTATCGACACGGCAAAGGCTATCGGTATTATCGCGACTAACCCCGATTTTGCCGACGTAAAATCTCTTGAAGGCGTTGCCGACACAAAAAATAAATGTTTCCCTATCATTGCATTTGCAACAACTTCGGGAACGGCGGCGGAAGTTACTATAAACTACGTAATCACCGACGAAGACGCAGGTAGAAAACTCGTTTGCGTAGATCCTAACGATATCCCCATTATTGCGTTTAACGACGCGGATATGATGATGAGTATGCCTAAAGGTCTTACCGCCGCTACTGGTATGGACGCTTTAACTCACGCTATTGAAGGTTATATTACTAAAGGCGCGCACGCGCTTAGCGATTTGCTTTGCTGGAACTCTATTAAAATGATTGCCGAAAATTTAGAAAACGCTGTAAAATGCGGAAACGACGCTACCGCTCGTGAAGGTATGGCTATGGGTAGTTACGTTGCAGGTATGGCTTTTTCTAACGTAGGACTTGGAATTGTTCACTCTATGGCGCACCCATTAGGAGCGAGATTTGATATAGCGCACGGCGTTGCAAACGCTCTTCTTTTGCCGTACGTTATGGAGTACAATATGCAATCTGCAAAAGCAAAATACGCCGATATCGCAAGGGCAATGGGCGTTGACGTCAAGGGCTTAAGCGCCGACGAAGCGGCTGTTTCTGCTATAAACGCCGTAAAAACTCTCTCTGAAAAAATCGGTATTCCAAAACGCCTTAGAGATATAGGCATAAAAGAAGAAGACCTTGAAATGCTTGCAAAAGACGCAATTATAGACCCGTGCACGGGCGGAAATCCTGCTCCCGTTACGGTAGAAGATATTTTGGCAATTTACAAAAAAGCATTTTAATCTAACTTAAAATAGTAAATGGCGGACGTAAGCCGAGTCCCTACAAGGGATTCGGCAACTAAATAAATCCTAAACGGATTTGTGATATTCGTCTAACGACGAGTTATATTGCCTATCGGCAGTTATATTTGCCTAACGGCAAGTTGTGGATTTATTTAATATAACTTTGGCGTAGCCAAAATAAAACTGCTTACGCAGTTGGCGTTCGCTTCGCTCGGCTAAACTGTTTACTGCGTAAACAATACAACTTTTAGCCACAAGGCTAAAAATATAACTATATTAACCTAATTTTTGTGGTAAAGATAAAGCCCACCATATTTCGCCTTAAAGCGAAGTATAGTGGGCTAAACTTTTGTATTAAATTAAAATTCCCTTATAGGAACACCCTAAAGTCTGCCATTTTTCTTTAAAAATATAAAATTAGTTTATAAAAAAATTTTTACCTATAATCAGAAACGCCTAATAAAAAATCAAGGCTTTCCCCAAGTTCTTTACTTATTAACACTAATGTATCTAACGATGGCTCTCTTTTCCCCGTGCAATAGTTGTTAATAACCCCTTGCGACATCCCTATCCTTTTTGCAAAAGCATTTTGAGATATTCCCTTTTCTTCTAAAATTTGCTTAAAGCGTTCTCGAAATTTATTCATAAATATATTATACAACATTTATGCGCATTTGTCTTGACATACGGCTATTAGCCGTATATAATATATTTAATGCTATTAGCAGTAGGAGGTAAACATGGAAAAATTTTTTAAAACTGATTTAATTACGGACTATATGAAACAAAACGCTTTAACAAAAAATGACTTTTGCAATGTTTGTAATATTAGCACAAAAGAGTATGATATGCTTTTTAACCAAGATTGTGAAATCGAACTTCTAACCCTTTTTAAAATAGCCAAGTTTTTTAAAATACAAGTTAAAGATTTGTTTATAAAATAGATATATATAAGATTTAGTTTAAAGTGTATTTCTGAAAAATATAATACCAAAATGTAACGATAAAATTATGGGAAGGGCAAGCCCTTCCCATACGGATATTTTAAACCTTTTGAAACTTTTAAACCGAGCAAGACAAGGCTCGCAATAAATCTGCCTTTCTCAAGTGAGTATTTAAGGGTTTAGAAACGAGTTAGACAAGGCTCAAAAAGGGAAATCGAGTGGTATATTTTTTATTTTGAGACTTTAGAGCCGAGCAAGACAAGGCTCGCAATAAATCTGCCTTTCTCAAGTGAGTATTTAAGGGTTTAGAAACAAGTTAGACAAGGCTCAAAAAGGGAAATCGGGTGGGATAGACCTTTGTGGTCATCCCAATCGATTTCCCTTTTTAGAAACGAAGTATAACGACGTTTATAAAGCCTTAAATTTGTGCAAAATACTTAATAGTTCTTACCATTTGGCTGGTGTAAGAGTTTTCGTTGTCGTACCAAGCAACTACTTGAACTTGAGTTTCATCAGTTTCAGCAATGTAAGTTGCCATAGTTTGAGTAGCATCGAAAAGTGAACCGTAAGTAATACCGATAATATCAGAAGAAACGAGTTGTTCTTCGGTGTATCCGAACGAATCGTTTGCAGCAGCCTTCATAGCAGCGTTGATATCGTCTTTAGAAACTTTACCCTTTACAACTGCAACTAAAATAGTAGTTGAACCGGTTGGAACTGGAACTCTTTGAGCAGATCCGATAAGTTTGCCGTTAAGTTCAGGAATAACAAGACCGATTGCCTTTGCAGCGCCGGTAGAGTTAGGAACGATATTAACAGCAGCGGCTCTTGCTCTTCTTAAGTCACCCTTTCTGTGTGGTCCGTCAAGAACCATTTGGTCACCGGTGAAAGCGTGAACGGTAGTCATGATACCGCTCTTAACTTCAGCGAGTTTGTTAAGAGTGTTTGCCATAGGAGCAAGACAGTTAGTAGTACAAGATGCAGCAGAAATAATCTTGTCGTCAGCGGTAAGAGTGCCTTCGTTTACGCTGTAAACGATAGTCTTAAGGTCGTTACCTGCAGGAGCAGAAATAACTACTTTCTTTGCGCCAGCGTCGATATGCGCTTGAGATTTAGCCTTTGAGCAGTAGAAACCAGTACATTCTAATACAACGTCTACGTCTAAAGCGCCCCAAGGACAGTTAACTGCGTCCTTTTCAGCGTAAATCTTGATAGTCTTTCCGTTTACGGTGATAGTACCTTCTTCGTCGTTTGCAAAAACAGTGTTTGCAAGAGCGTATCTGCCTTGAGCAGAGTCGTATTTAAGAAGGTGAGCAAGCATTGATGGGCTAGTAAGGTCGTTGATAGCAACAACTTCATAACCTTCTGCGCCGAACATTTGTCTGAATGCAAGACGTCCGATTCTTCCGAAACCGTTAATTGCAACTTTTACATTTGCCATAATAATATGACCTCCGAAAATTTATTTACGTAATTAAAGGGGCTTTTAGCCCAACCTATTCTATTATAGTCGCTAATAGACTTAAAGTCAATTATTTTTAAGTAAGATTTTACTAAAGTAAAATTATATAAGGGTAAATTTAGATTGTTTTCAACTATTTGGTCTTGATATCTATCGTTTGAGAGCAAATTCCCTCGGCAAAATCTGGCTCGTGGGTTACGAGTATAAGCGCTCCGCCGTAGTTTTCTATGGCTGTTTTTAGCGCTCTTTTCGCCTTTACGTCCAAATGGTTGGTCGGCTCGTCAAGTATTAAAATATTCGACGGGGTTTGGCACATAATTGCAAGTTTTAGTCGCATCATCTCGCCACCTGACAAATTTTTGACGGGTTTTGTTGCAAGTTCTCCTATAATGCCGACCTTTGCAAGCGCCGAACGTATTTCTTTTTGGCTTGCTCTCGGAAAGGCGTTTTGGTAAACGCTATATGCAGGCAATTCGCCGTTTTCAAAGTTTAAATCCTGTTCGATATAGCCTATCTTCGTCGCAGGGTGAAAAATAAAATTTCCACTAAGCATTGGAATTTTTCTCAGTAAGGTCTTAATTAGTGTGGTTTTACCTACACCGTTCGTTCCCCTTATCCAAATTTTACTTTGCGAGCCGATATGCAAATTCACGTCGGGAATAAGTTGATAATCGTAGCCGACTTTTAAGTCTTTGGTTATAAGCATATCCTTTGAATTGAGTTCAAGATACGGGAAATAAAATTCGCAGTCGTGCTCTACAAGGGGCTTTGCCATAACTTCTATTCGGTCAAGCATTTTCTTTCTCGAATTTGCCATACCTGCCGTTGACGCTCTGGCTTTGTTTCGGTCTATATAGTCTTGAAGTTTTTTGATTTCGGCTTGTTGACGGTTGTACTCGTCTTCGTACTGCTTGTTTAAAATTTCTCTCTGAACTAAATATTGATCGTAGTTGCCCGAAAATTTCCTAATCTTGCCGTTTTCTATACTCACGATAGTTTTTGCAACTTCGTTTAAAAATACGGTATCGTGTGAAATTACTAAAAAGGTCTTTTTGTATCCGTTTAAATATTTAATAAGCCACTCGACGTGTTCGACGTCTAAAAAGTTAGTAGGCTCGTCCAAAAGGGTTAAGTCTTGACCTTCAAGCAGTAGTTTAGAAAGCATCAATTTTGCCCTTTCTCCACCCGAAAGATTGCCGATAATCGACTCATAGCCAAACTTATTAACGCCTAAACCGTTTGCAACCTTTTTAATTTGCGCCTCTAAATCATAGTAATTTGCGTCGTCTAACAGGTCTTGAAGTCGCGCCGATTTTTCTATAAGGCGGTCGAGCGCGTCGCCACTTGCCGAGCCCATATCTTCGTACATTTTTTCAAGGCGAACGTTTATCTCGTCTAAATGCGCGAACGCTCCGCGAAGATACTCCATAACCGTTTGCGACTTGTCAAGCGTTGCGTGTTGGTCAAGGTAACCTATCCTTAAATTTTGTTGGCGTTTTATCTCGCCGTCGTCTTGAACGAGTTTTCCTGCCACAATATTTATAAACGTTGATTTGCCTGCGCCGTTTAACCCAACTACGCCTATATGCTCGCCGTTGTTTACGGTAAGGTCAGATTTTACAAACAAATCTCTATCGTCGTACCTATGGGTAAGTCCTTTGATTTCAAGTATGCTCATTGTTTTCTCCTTTTAAGCAATTTTATCATAAACTGACAAATAAAGCAATCTAAAGGCGAGTAGTTGACTGCTTTTTAATAAAAGTCTTGCAAAATTTTATTAAATATTATATAATAAGTTTGTAAAAAATTTTAGGCGGTAATAATATGAAATTTAAATATAAATTTTCTACGGCGATGAAAATAATATTCGCTGTTATGTACGCTCTTGCGCTCGGTTGTTTCGCGTGGAACTTAATAAGGCTTTTTCAGGCTCTTTCTTCACAAATTGAACTTGAAATTTATAACTATATTTCAATTATTTTGTGCCTTGTTTTGCCGATTGCAATTTCGGTTTTGATAACTTCTATTATACTTTGTTCGTACTATAAAATCGACCAAAAACACCTTACGGTAAAATTTGGAATTTTGACCGATAAGTACGATATGAAAGACGTTGATAACGTGGTAAAAAACGTAAAACTTAAAATTTTAGGTGTTAATTTTAAAGACGAAAGCGCGCTTAAAATTTTGATTGACGAAAAACATTTCGACGACTTTTGTAGCGAACTTTTAAAGGCTAATAAAAACGTTTGCTACGGCGAAAGCGACGAAGACGATAAAAAGGGCAAAAGCGCTTAAACTAAAAAAATATGCGTCGAGCGGAATTTTCCGCTCGACGCTTTTTGTTTAAATTCTTTAAATTATCAACTTATAGGACGGTTTCTCCCCAAAAAGTTACGGTCACGTCGCCGGTTGAAGTTTCAATTTCGACGCGCTTATTTCCCCTTTCGTAAGACGATATATTACACTTTCCAGTAGATTGTTCTATTTCAAACGAGTAGTCGTCCTTTTTGCCCGAAAAGCCGAGAATTAAATCGCCCGTTGACACTTCAAACTCCGCGCTTTGTCCGTCTAAAGTAATTTTATCAAATCTAACTTCACCCGTCGTTGCGCAAACGCTCATATCAGTTGCAAGCACTTCGTTTTTAAACCAAGTTTCTCCCGTAGTCGTTTCTAAATAGAAACCGTTCGTCTTTATCGTTTTCTCGCTTACAATATCTCCCGTAGTCGTTTCTGCGTAAAAGTTAGCGCATTCTACGTCTCCGCTAAAATGCATGTCGCCCGTAGTCGTTTCTAATTTTACTTGATTTGCTTTGACGTTTGCAAGTGAAATTTTACCCGTTGTGAGTTTTACGATAAGATTACCGCCGACTTCTACGTTTGCCAAAACTTTTATTTCACCCGTAGAACTATCTAAAATCAAATTTTTTCCAAAAGAATAATTTTCGCCGTCTTTTCCTATCGTAAGATTACCCGTCGCTATATTAAATTTGCAGTTATAATTTACGTTTTTAGGAATTTTAATCGTGCTTTTTGGCGTTTTTCCAAAATCTACAGTAAAAACCACTCCTGCTTTTTGTCTTTCAACTATTTTATATACGCCGTTTTCAAAGTTTTCCGTCGTAACGCTAATATTAGCTCCGTTTCTTTTACTTCTTTGGTAAGTTTCAACTTCAATTTTGTCGCCGTCGGTAAGTATTATCTCTACGTCGCTCGTCGTTATGTCAAATTCAAAACTTTCAAGCGATAAAAGCCCGTCTTCTTCGCCAAATTCAAAGGTTTTTTTAGTATATACCACGTTGGATATAGTAGAAAAATCCCAGTCGTTGTTTTCCATTGATACTGTAAAAATCACCCCGCCAACGACTGCAAGCACAATGCCTAAGGAAAGCAATATCATCATAATTACGTTTTTCGCTTTCATGCTTTTTGTTCTCCTTTTATCCAAGAATTTATTTTCCCGTTAAGCTTAGTTGCCGATTTAAAAGCCATTATACTACCTATTAAAAGCGCAAGTCCAACCCCGAGCGCGCCAAGGCTAATTCCAAACAAACCCGCTCCGTTTACAACAGCGCCACTTACCCATTCTACTATTGAAAACGGCAATGCTATAACTCCTGCTAAAACGGCTACTCCACCTGCAAAAATTAGCGAGCCCAAAATTATTAAGAGAGTATAAGTAAGTACGTAAAGGGGAATTGAAATTAGCCCCCTTATCCACACGCCGTCGCTTTTAGTCGGCGCTTTGGTATTCGCATTTTCATACCTTTCTTCACGGTCGCCTTTTGCAAATATTTTTTCGCCGTTGTCGGCTAAAATCTTTTGCGCCACGTCGGTCGGGTTGCCGAGAGTAAAGACAAACTCTTCTTCATCAACTCCGCTTTCAAGCCCGTCGTCAATCATTTCCTTATAATATGCAATTATTCCGCTCCTTTCTTGTTTAGGAACGGATTTTAAATTTAATTCAAGAATTTCTATCCACTCTTTCGCCTTCATAAGCGCTATCTCCTTATAAATTCATACACCTTGAAAAATTCGTCGATATCTTGCAAAAACTCTGTGATTTTTTGCCTGCCTTTTTGCGTTATCATATAGTATTTTCTAAGCCTGCCGTTATGCTCTGCCGTACGAGTCGTAACAAACTTGCCTTGCTCTAACCTTTTTAAAATAGGATATAGAGTAGATTCCGAAATTATTATATGCTCGGTCAAATCGGCAATGATTTTGTATCCGTACGACTCGCCGTTTTTAAGCGCCGACAAAACGCAAACGTCAAGTAGCCCTCTTTTAAGTTGAACGTCCATTTTTTCTCCTATGAATAATGCCTTGTATCGCATAGTATTATACGATACGGAGCATTGTTTGTCAAGTATTTTTGACAATTTTATAGCCCGCTTTTTGAAAATCTTACAAAAAACGGGCTATAAGTCGATTATTAGCATAAATTTTTTTATTTTGATGGTATATAATTTAATAAAAAAGTTAAAAATTTACGGCATACGTCTGTTTAATTTGTGTTTTAAACGATAAACTTTCTTCTACGTATTCGCAAAAAGCGTCGCTTATTACCGTTGCTAAATTATAGACGAGAGAGAGCCTAACCATAGGCAGTAACGCTTTACCGCCGTCTTTTTGCTCAACCACGCCGATAACGGTAGCCGTGCCTATTTCCTTTAATTTTTTATCTACGCCAAGCCCCGGTTTTAGCGCTCCGCAAAAGGCTTTTATTGCGCCTATTTCATTTTTTTTGCCGAGAGCGGCGTCTATTGCAAGTATGGGAAAATCTGGGTAAGCGTTTTTTAAAAATTCGGAAACGATACCCACGTCTTTAGCCGTTATAGTGTCGTTTACCGTGCCAAAGACAAAGGTTTTTCCACCGATTTTTTGTTTAATCATACTGCCTGTCAACGGTCCTAGCGAGTCGCCGATAACGGCGTCCGTGCCTATACAAGCAACGATGGGTATTTCACCTTTAAAAAGGTCGTAAAATGCAGATTTAAGGCTTTGCCTACTTTCTTTTAATGCGTAATTTATACAAAAATTTTTCATAATGGTTATTATTTACAAAAATTTTGCGTATTAAACCTATTGCAAAAACAAAATGAATATGTTAAAATAGTAAACAGTTTTGACTATGTCAAAAGTTTATAAAAAAGTTTAACTTTTGGGAGTTTGTATGATATTAGATTTAGCGTGCGCCGTCGTCATAATTTTATTAGGGGTTATAGGTCTTGTAAAAGGTTTTGCGAAACTCGTGCTCGGGCTTTTTAACGGGCTCGTTGCCGTTGTGGGCGCATATTTCCTTTTTATGCCCATTTATAATCTTTTATACTCGCTGTTTTTAGGCAACGTTATAGAATCTATCGGCGCGTCGCTTTCAGGCGTAACTTTTTTGGACGCATACGCGCAAACGGTTGGTAAAACTACGGGGATTTTAATTGCGGAATATATTATGATGTTCGTCGTTTACACGGTTTTATCGTTTGCACTCGGTTTTGCTTGGAAGTTTTTAAAGAAATTGATTTGCAAACTTTTTGAATTACCCGTGCTCAATATCGTGAATAAAATTGCAGGCGTAATTTTAGGGACTTTCTTCGGGCTCGTAATTGTTTTCGTAGTTTTGTACGTTTGGAATCTTATCGGCACGCTGTCGTTTATTCCTGAAAGCGTAACCGTTCCCGTTTTAAACGCGCTCAATTCGGCAAGTCAAGGCTCTGTGATTATAAAGCCGTTTATAATTGACAATTTTAATGCGTTTACGGCGTTTTTTGCTCAAATTATAGATTTGATTTTAAGCGGATTTAACACCGCTATGTCTAACGCGTAAACTTTTGCCGTGTAGAAAATGGCTACACGGCAATTTTATGTCTTTTGTCGGGATATTTTTTTAAATATTGAATAAAATTTTAAGAGGGGTAAAAGTTTTTACCCCTGATTTTTGCGGTTTTTACCCTTAAAATGCGATATTGCAATATTTTTTTATGGTTTTTTATTAAAAATTTTTGACGAAAGTGAAAACTGTGTTAAAAAAAACTTAAAACAATTATTTAATTGATATTTATTTATAGTTATGTTACAATAACTCTGCAAATTCCGTGAAACATTTGCGTTTCACAAGAAAAACGCGTTTCGTAAATAAACGCTTAAATTTACAAAAGTATTTAAAGGGTTAGATACGAGCAAAAGAAGGCTCGCAAGAAATTTGCGGGTAGGATAGAGCAACGTGACGTTGCATCCTTTTTTATAAATTAAAAATTTTACAGAAGTAAGTTAAGCGATTAGTTGCAAGCAAGACAAGGCTCACTTTAAAGGATAAGACACAATAGAGCAACGTGACGTTGCATCCATATTTTATAGATTAAAAATTTTACAAAAGTATTTAAAGGGTTAGATACGAGCAAAAGAAGGCTCGCAAGAAATTTGCGGGTAGGATAGACCTTGTTGGTCATCCTAGTCGGAAATTATCTTGCAGTAACGCTCTTTTGCGAAGTATATAGACCTTTAAACAGGAGGTATAATGAAAAAATCATCCAAAACCACCTTTATTATAATTATGGTACTCGCCGTTTTAACGGCGGTCGTACTTATTTTGCTTTCTTCGACTTCGGGCGGTAAAGAAGTTTCTACGTCCGAGTTCTTTGAAAAAGCGGGTATCGTATACGATGCAGACGGTGGCGTTACTTTTAACGAGAATAAAAAGCAAATAGATAAAGTCGTAATAAACGTCTATACTATGAAAGGTTACGATAGGCTTGAAAACGGCAATTATTCTGCAATTTACTCGGCAAACCTTTACCCTTCGACTATTTTCGAAGAAGAACTCGCTATTTTAAAGCAAAACGGCGTAGTTTTAGACACGGCAGACCCAAATGCAGGTTCGTTCTTCTCAAGTATTATAATGCCGATACTCTTACTCGGGTTAGGTCTTTTAGCGCTCTTTTTCGTAATGCGCGCAATGAACAATAGCGCAGGTGGAAAAAGCGCAATGGACTTTGGAAAAACCAAAGCGAGAGTTAACCAAAACGTAAAGGTAAGATTTACCGACGTTGCAGGCGCGGACGAAGAGAAAGAAGAACTTCAAGAAGTAGTTGAATTTTTGAAAAGCCCAAGAAAATTCTCTTCTCTCGGCGCAAAAATTCCTAAGGGCGTATTGCTCGTAGGCCCTCCGGGAACGGGTAAAACTCTCTTTGCAAAGGCCGTAGCAGGCGAGGCAAACGTTCCGTTCTTCTCGATAAGCGGTTCGGACTTTGTTGAAATGTTCGTCGGCGTCGGCGCAAGCAGAGTTAGGGATATTTTCAATACGGCTAAAAAGAATATGCCTTGTATTATATTTATCGACGAAATCGACGCGGTTGGTAGGCACAGAGGCGCAGGACTTGGCGGTGGAAACGACGAAAGAGAACAAACGCTTAACCAACTTCTCGTTATGATGGACGGCTTTGACGCTAACGACGGTATTATCGTTATAGCGGCAACCAACAGAGCCGATATCTTAGACCCAGCGCTTTTAAGACCGGGTAGATTTGACCGTCAAATTTACGTAAATATGCCCGACGTTAAAGGAAGAGAGGCGATAATGAAGGTTCATTCGAGAAATAAACCGCTCGCCCCCGACGTAAACTTTAAAACGCTCGCGCGTATGACGGCAGGTTTTTCGGGCGCTGATATCGCTAACCTTTTGAACGAGGCGGCTATTCTCGCTGCGAGAAAAAATCAAAAAAATATTACTAATATCGACCTTTACGAAGCGATAAATAAGGTTATTATAGGACCTCAGAAAAAGTCAAGACTCGTTACCGAAACGGATAAGAGAATTACGGCTTACCACGAGGCTGGCCACGCAATTTTAGCAAGACTTTTACCGCATTGCGATCCCGTTCAAGAAGTTTCAATTATTCCAAGAGGTATGGCTGCAGGCTATACTATGACAAGACCTGACAACGACGACGAACATATCGAAAAGAATAAACTTTTAGACGATATAGTTATGACTCTCGGCGGTAGAGTTGCCGAAGAACTCATTATAAAAGATATTTCCGCAGGCGCGTCAAACGATATTAGCGTGGTTACCCAAAGGGCGAGAAAAATGGTTACCGAATGGGGTATGAGCGAAAAAATCGGTCCTGTAAATTACGGTGGAAACGACCAAGTATTTATAGGTCGCGATATGCAAACGCGCGCAAATTACAGCGAATCGATGGCTATGCTTATCGACGAAGAAATCTCTTCAATTATTAAAACCGCGCACGCAAAAGCAACCGAACTTTTATCTAAAAATAAGAGTTTACTCGACGTTATGGCAAGGGTTTTGATTGAAAGAGAAACTATCTATCAAGAAGAAGTAGATCTTATTATGGCTGGCAAATCGGCAAAAGAAGTAATGGAATTTATGGATAATAAAGAAGTGGTTACTAACCCGTTTGCAAGAGCCGAAAAAACTACTCCAACTGCCCCTCAACAAGAAGAAAAATCTCAGGAAACGGAAGTAGTTGGCGACAGCTGTCCTACCCAAGAAAAAGCAGAAGATACTGCAACTGAAACGCCTACTGAAACAGACGAAAACAAAGACGAAAATTCAAGTGATAATAACTAAGCAAGAGCCGACTAAAAAGTCGGCTATTTGCCTTTTAAAAAGGTAAAAACCTTTATTTATTGACTTATACAAGGGCATTTAAGACTATTTAGGAGAAAGAACGGTGCAGGATAAAAATTACCAAACGCCGAGTTTAAGCGTTAAACAACTTAATGATTACGACGGGTTGAAAGTGGTAGAACTCAGTATCAGCGACGTTTTTCCCAACCCAAATCAACCGAGAAAAAATTTTGATAAAACGGCGCTTTACGAACTCGCCGAGTCAATTAAAACTCACGGCATAATTCAACCTATCGTAGTTTCTAAATCGGGTAATAAATTTATGATTATCGCAGGCGAAAGAAGATTTCGCGCAAGCAAACTTGCCGAACAAAAAACTATCCCTGCAATTATAAAAGATTACGACGATAAAAAAATTAAAGAGATTGCAATTATAGAAAACTTGCAAAGAGAAAATTTAAACCCCATTGAAGCGGCAAACGCTATGAAAAAACTTATGGAAGAATATTCTCTTACGCAAGAAGAACTTGCAGAACGGCTTGGTAAAAGTCGTTCGTCAGTAGCAAACACCTTGCGACTTTTAACTCTGTCGCAACCCGTTATACAACTCGTTGAAAAAGGCAATCTTTCGCAAGGACATGCAAGGGCGCTTGTAACGTTACCTAAACGCGAACAAGAAAAACTTGCTCTTAAAACGGTTGAAAAAGGGCTCAGCGTAAGAGAAGTTGAAAAATTAGTCAAAAAGATTTTAGACCCCGAAAGCCAAAAACCGCAAAAGGCAAAGCGCAGTCATTCGGTTGAACTTAAAAATATGATAGAGCGTATGCAACGAGTTTTCGGCACTAAAATTTCGGCAATAGGCAACGACAACAAAGGAAGAATTTACGTCGATTATTTTACTCGCGACGACTTAGATAGAATAAGCGACCTTTTATCCGTTTTGGAAAAAGACGCCGAAAAGAACTCATAAAGGCTTAATAATCGACTTATACGGCAGTTTATGGATAAAATTTTAGCAAATGCAAATTTTTTTAAAGACGCTTTTCCCGTTCTTTTAGTTTTTTTAGGAATAGTCGTTTTTTCGTTTATAATAACGCTTATAATCAAAAAATATAAGTGGTCGCTTTTTAGAATTGACAGGATGAAAGGCGACGAGTTTGAAGATTTTATTAAAGAAATCTACGAACTTTTAGGTTATAAAGTGGTAAAGACTAAAAAGAGCGGAGACCAAGGCATTGATTTAATCGTAAAAAAATTATTCAAAAAGACGGGAATACAGTTAAAACGGTATTCTTCTTCGGTTGGAAATTCGGCGGTTCAAGAAGCGGTAGCAGGTAAAAAATATTATAAATTAGATAGAGTTTGCGTGCTTACAAATCAGACTTTTACAAAGTCTGCCGTTGCGCTTGCAAAAGCAAACGGAGTTATTTTGATAGATAGAGACGGCTTGAAAAAACTTATTAAAAAGGCAAAGAAAAAAAGGTAATTTATGAAAAAGATTTTGGCTATTTTAACGGCAAGTTGTATGCTTTTGCTCTCGTCTTGCGCGCTTTTCGGCGTAAGGGAACACGACCACGTTTTTGACGGGGACTGGATTACTACGGGCGGATATCACTATAAAAATTGCTCGTATAACGGATGCAAAGAGCAAACGGAAAAAGAAACTCATACGTTTAAAAACGGCAAGTGCGAGATTTGTGGATATAGTCAACAATCTATTGCTCCAAAAGACTAAAAGTTTTTTATAGTAAGATATAAAATGATATAAAATTAGCGCCGAGCGAAAATTCGCTCGGCGCTTAAAATTTTGCGCGGAAAAAACAAAATCTATCTGAAGGTATCCGCGCTTTTTTGCTATAAATTTTATAAATATCCGCCTATAAGTTGATTTTTAAACAATTTGCTTTGGTGTGTTTTTTATACCCCTATCGAGTAGCATTTAAAGGCTTAGATGCGAGGTAGGCTAGGCTCACTTTAAGGCACAAGACACAATAGACCTTGTTGGTCATTGTGTTTTGGGGCTTAAAGTAGAAACAAAGCATACCGAAGTATATAAGACTTTAAAGTATTTAAAGGCTTAGATGCGAGTTAGCCAAGGCTCGTAAGACTTTTACGGATGGGATAGACCTTGTTGGTCATCCCAGTCGGAAAAGGATTACAGTTAACGCAGGCTAACGAAGTATATAAGACTTTAAATTAAACGTACTTTTCTTCAGTATTCTCTACTTTAATTCCGTTTTTCTTATTTTGATAATCTTCAATGGCAGCCTTAATTGCCTCTTCGGCGAGAACTGAACAGTGTATCTTTTGCGGTGGTAAGCCTTCAAGCGTTTCAACAACCTTTTTGTTGGTAATTTTAAGCGCTTCTTCAATGGTTAAACCGATAATCATATCGGTTGCGGTGGACGACGTAGCGATTGCCGCAGCGCATCCAAAAGTTTTAAACTTTGCGTCAACGATAACGTCGTTTTCTATTTTTAAAGTTATTTGCATTATATCGCCACAAGATGCGTTGCCAACTTTTCCAAGTCCGTCGCAGTTTTCAATTTCGCCTACGTTTTTGGGGTTTCTAAACGCTTCCATTACTTTTTCGTTATACATTTTTATCTTCTCCTTTAAGGTTAAAAAGTGGGGACATTTCCCTAAGTCTTGCTATCGTTGATTTTAAAGTATCTACAACGTAATCAACTTCTTCCATCGTGTTTTCTTTGCCGAACGAAAATCTAATAGTGCCGTGCGCCTTTTCTTCGGAAAGACCGATTGCAAGAAGAACGTGCGACGGCTCGAGCGAACCCGACGAACACGCCGAACCCGACGAAACGGCAATTCCATCCATATCTAAACTGAAAAGTATAGACTCGCCTTCAATAAATTCAAAAGAAAAATCGGCGTTTGACGGAAGTCTTTTACTAAAATCTCTTGCACCGTTAAGTTTTACAAACGGAATTTCTTTTTCTACCCTTTCGACAAATCTATCGCGAAGTTTTGCAACGTACTCGTTGTCTTTTGCCATACTTTCTTTGGTGAGCCTAAGCGCTTCGGCAAAACCGACTACGCCCGGAACGTTAGTCGTTCCACCACGGCGAGTTCTCTCTTGGTGACCGCCCGAAATGAGCCTTGCCATAGGTATTCCGTTTTTGATATAAAGCGCGCCAACGCCTTTTGGTCCGTTAAATTTATGCGCCGAGAAAGAAAGCATGTCCACGCCGAGAGTTGCAACGTTTACGTCTATCGCGCCCATTGCTTGAACGGCGTCGGTATGCACGAGTATTCCGTGTTCTTTTGCTATTTTTACAATTTCCGAAATAGGCTCTATCGTGCCGATTTCGTTGTTTGCGTACATACAAGAAATAAGTATGGTATTTGGGCGAATAGCATTTTTAAGTTCTTCTAAGTCAATAAAACCTTGCTCGTCAACGCCGATATAACTAAATTCTACCCCTTCTTTTTCAAGTTCCTTTGCAGTAGAGAGCATTGCGGCGTGCTCGATACAACTTATAATAACGTGATTGCCCTTTTCTTTAAGCGCCTTAACCGCTCCGCGAAGAGCCCAGTTGTCGCTTTCCGTTCCGCCCGACGTAAAATAGATTTCGTTGGGTTTTGCGCCGATAAGTTTTGCTATTGAATCGCGCGCTGTGTCAACGGCTTTTTGGGCGTCTCTGCCGTAGCCGTGCTGACTGTTGGCGTTGCCGTAAACGTCCAAAAAATATGGCGTCATCTTTTCAAAAACACGCTTGTCTAAACTCGTCGTCGCAGCGTGGTCAAGATAAATTCTTCTCATTATATAACCTTGCCTTCGGAGATATCTTTTAAGGTAACTCCGTCTAAAATTTGGTTTATGCCGTCAAAAAGTTTTTTCCACAGTTTAGAAGACGGGCAACAGCAACCTTGTTTTGCAACGCAGTCAATAATTTCCATATTGTCTTCTTCGAGCGCTCTAACAACTTCGCCCATGCGAATTTCGTCCGCCGAGCGAGAAAGCGAGTAGCCCCCGTTTGCGCCACGAGTCGCCGTAACCACGCCAACGTCAGATAAAATTTTAAGCACTTTTTCGAGATATTTGCTCGAAACCCCCGTGCATTTTTCGAGTTCTTTTGCCGAAACGGGCTGGGTTTTTACTGCCAAAAAGGATAAAATTTGCACTCCGTAATGGGTTTTTGATGAAATTTTCATTGCGGTTTCTCCTTTTTTGTAAAATTAGTGGAAATTTAACGGTTTTTAATTCCTACCGTTTTGGTAGGATTTCCTTGTATATTATATATCCAACTTTGCTCCTTGTCAACCGTTTAATATATAAAATATTAAAAGTTTTTCAAGTTTAAAAAACAACTTGCTATAAGTTGTTTATCGTGTTATAATGAAAAAAAATCGTTGATATAATTACTGTTTTACAAAATATGGAGATTCATTATGAAAAATAACAAAAATTTTATTGCTAAAATAGTTTTATTGTGCGCGCTGATTATCTGCGCAATAGGTCTTGTCGCATGTGATTCTTCAGTGCCAGATAAAGATAACTCGTCGGACGTTCCTACCGACTTATCCGCGTTTTATTACGTAGAAGAAAATTCTCAAATAACTATAACGGGCTTAAAAGATACAACGCTAACAAATATTATAATTCCTGATAGTGTTACGGCTATAGGTGAACGGGCGTTCTATGATTGCGATAGTTTAACGAGCGTTGAAATTCCTAACAGCGTAACTTCGATTGGTTCTGATGCGTTCGATGGTTGCATCAATTTAACTTATAACGCAAAAGGCTCTTTAAACTATTTAGGAAATAGTTCTAATCCATATTTGTTTTTGGTAAACTCGGTAAATAAATATATAACAACAGCCACGATAGAAGAAAAGTGCAAATTTATAGGTGCTTATGCGTTCGAGAGTTGCGATAGTTTAACGAGCGTTGTAATTGGAGATAGCGTAACTTCGATTGGTAAGGGTGCGTTCTATTATTGCAGTAGTTTAACGAGCGTTGAAATTCCTAACAGCGTAACTTCGATTGGTAATAGTGCGTTCTCTTCTTGCTATAGTTTAACGAGCGTTGTAATCGGAGATAGCGTAACTTCGATTGGTAAGGGTGCGTTCTATTATTGCAGTAGTTTAACGAGCGTGGAAATTCCTAACAGCGTAACTTCGATTGGTGATTATGCGTTCGAAGATTGCGATAGTTTAACGAGCATAACCGTTGACATAAATAATACTGCTTACAAATCAATTGATGGCAATCTATATAGTAAAGACGGGAAAACTCTTATTCAATATACAATAGGCAAAACAGCAACTTCATTTACAATCCCCGACAGCGTAACTTCGATTAGTGAGAGAGCGTTCTATCATTGCAGTAGTTTAACGAGCGTTGAAATTCCTAACTGCGTAACTTTGATTGGTGATTGGGTGTTCACTTATTGCAATAGTTTAACGAGCGTTGAAATTCCTAACAGCGTAACTTCGATTGGTGCTCATGCGTTCGAAGATTGCAATAGTTTAACGAGCGTTGTAATCGGAGACAGCGTAACTTCGATTGGTGATTATGCGTTCGATGGTTGCAATAGTTTAACGAGCGTTGTAATCGGAGATAGCGTAACTTCGATTGGTAGGGGTGCGTTCGAATATTGCAGTAGTTTAACGAGCGTTGAAATTCCTAACAGCGTAATTTCGATTGGTGCTTATGCGTTCGAGAGTTGCGATAGTTTAACGAGCGTTGAAATTCCTAACAGCGTAACTTCGATTGGTGAGGGTGCGTTCAATGGTTGCGATAGTTTAACGAGCGTTGAAATTCCTAACAGCGTAATTTCGATTGGTAAGGAGGCGTTCGAATATTGCGATAGTTTAACGAGCATAACCGTTGACATAAATAATACTGCTTACAAATCAATTGATGGCAATCTATATAGTAAAGACGGGGAAACTCTTATTCAATATGCAATAGGCAAAACAGCAACTTCATTTACAATCCCCGACAGCGTAACTTCGATTGGTAATAGTGCGTTCGCTGCTTGCTATAGTTTAACGAGCGTTGTAATCGGAGATAGCGTAACTTCGATTGGTGAGGATGCGTTCGCTGCTTGCTATAGTTTAACGAGCGTTGAAATTCCTAACAGCGTAACTTCGATTGGTGAGGATGCGTTTGATAGTTGCAGTAGTTTAACGAGCGTTGTAATCGGAGATAGCGTAACTTCGATTGGTAGGGGTGCGTTCGAATATTGCAATAGCCTTACAAGCGTATATTATATGGGGACTGAAGAAGGTTGGGCAAAAATTTCAATAGATGCCCACAATTCAGATTTGACTTTCGCAACGTTTTATTATTACAGCGAAAGTGAACCAACTTCGTCGGGCAACTATTGGCAATACGACGAAGACGGCAACCCTATACCTTGGTAAAAAAGATATATAGACAGCAAAGCCGAGCCGAGAAAATTTCTCGGCTCGGCAATTTTTTTATAAACCTTTATAAAATAGGTTGAATTTATCCTATTTTTGTGTATAATATATATTAATAGGAGAAAAATCATGAAAATTGATACCAAAAATTTAGTTTCGATAACTGATGCAAACCAAAATTTTTCTAAAATTGCTAAAAAAGTTGAACATGACGGCGAAGTTGTTATTTTGAAAAACAACGAGCCAAAATTTGTTCTTTCAAAGTTCAATGAAACAGGCAAGGTTGACGAAATTCAAATGCTAACAATTATTGCTAACCTTATTTTAACCGAACATATCAACGCTTTTAAGGAACTTGCAAAATGATTAAATTTGACAAAGAAAAAGTTTTATTACTTCAACAACTTGTAATTGAATCAAGTGGCGGTAGCGCTGGTGTTAGAGATTTTGGACTTTTAGACTCGGCTATTGAGTCGGCATATCAAACTTTTAGCGGACAAGAATTATACCCAACTAAAGAAGAAAAGGGAGCAAGGCTTGGTTATAATCTTGTGTCTAACCACGCTTTTGTTGATGGAAATAAAAGAATAGGGCTTCTTGTTATGCTTTCTTTTTTGGCTATCAACGGAATTAACTTAAAATATACCGACGAAGAACTCATTTTTATAGGTCTTTCGCTTGCAGATGGCAAAATGACCTATGAAAAGTTGCTTTCTTGGATAAAAGACCACAAAGTTTAAACTTTTATAAAAATTTGATATTATGAGAACTGATTTTATTAGTACTTTATCCCCTATAATTAAAAAAGCAGGGGAAATTATGCTCTCTGCTTGTGGCGCTAAAAACTTTAAACAAAAACAAGGCGACGTAAATTTCGTAACCGAATACGACGAGAAAGTGCAGGCGTTTTTGATTGAAGAAATTAAAAAGGCTTATCCAAACGCCACTTTTATCGCCGAAGAAAAAGACAACGACTCGTCGGCTTTTAATAGCGAGTTGTGTTTTATCATTGACCCTATCGACGGCACGACGAATTTTATTCGCGACTACAAAACGTCAAGCATATCTATCGGTGTGTTTTCTAAAGGCGTAGGCGTTTTCGGGGCAATTTTAAACCCTTACCTAGACGAACTTTTCACCGCCGAAAAAGGAAAGGGCGCTTATTTAAACGGCAAAAAAATAACCGTTTCTGATAAAGATTTAGACCAAACGATTTTTGCTTTCGGCTCGTCGCCATATTATAAGCAAGAACTTGGCGAACAGACTTTTGATACGGCTAAAAAACTCTTTTTTGCATGCGCGGATATCCGTAGGAGCGGTTCGGCGGCGCTTGATTTTTGTCACCTTGCATGCGGTAGAATAGATTTGTTTTTAGAGTGCCGTCTTTCCCCGTGGGATTTTTCGGCAGGGGCTATTATCGTTAAAGAAGCAGGCGGTGTTATTACCGATTTAAACGGAAAGGAACTTGATTTTCGCATTCCGCAGTCTATTCTTTGCGGTAATCAAAAAACACATAAAAAAGCATTAGAAATTTTATAAAAACAGCCTAAAAAACAAAAAACCCTTGCTATAAGTTGATTATTGCAAGGGTTTTTAATTTTTAATCTATTTTATTCTTAATTGATTTCTTTTTTAAAATCGGTTCGTCGCTTGAACAAAGCCACGCGCCTATTACCATAAGCGCAAGCGCGATAAAATACGTAAAATGCGGAATCGCGGGGAAAATTAAAATAGATAGCGCCGTGCCTATAAACGGAGCGACGGCATAGTACGCGCTCGTTCTCGCTGCGCCGAGCAGTCGTTGCGCGTAAACGTAGAAAAAGATACTCAGTCCGTATGCTACAAACCCAACCAAAAGGGTTGCGAAAACGCTCCATATTACCGTTATTTTCTCACCTATTATAAATCCTATTACAGTCGAGCCAAGCCCCGAACACAAACCCTTTATCAAGACTATTTGCAACGGGTCTTTAGACGAGATTTTTTTGGTACAGTTGTTTTCAAAACCCCAACAAACGCAAGCGAGTAAAACGAAAAGAGAGCCGTACGAAAAGTTAAGGCTTGAAAAATCTTCGATTGATAGCGTTAAACAAGATAGCGTTACGAACGCTATTCCTATCCATAACCTTAAACTGATTTTTTCTTTAAAAATCATAAGGGCTATTACTGCCGTCGCAACTATTTCAAAATTATTAAGTAGCGACGCGTTTGCAGGCGATATAGATTTAAGCCCAAAAAGTAGGCATATCGGCGCGACGATATCAAGTAGCACCATAGCCACGGTATAAGGGAGTTCGGCTCTCGTTAGATTGCTTTCCTTTCGCTCTGTTTTTCTAACTTTTTTTATAAGCGCTATACAGCCCATTCCAAGCCCTGCGCCTAAATATAAAAAACCTGCCATAAGCGTTGGGGAAATATAATCTAACAACAGTTTGGATAGCGGTGAATTCATGGCGTATAACGTTGCTGCAAGTATTGCAAGCATCACACCGAGTTTTATACTTTTTTTCATACGTTTTATAAATAAAGTCTGCTTATAAGTCGATTAACGATTATTTTTAATAAAATTTTGGCTCTTAAAACATAACCGTGTGGCTATAATTTAAGAGCCGTATTTTTAATTTAGCCTAAAAGTGAAAGAGTAAAGTCTATTCTCTTTAAAGTTTCTTCTTTGCCAAGTAACGATGCGATTTCGGTTGCTCCGCCCGGGGTTACGCCTTGACCTGTGATTGCAATTCTAAGCACCCAGAAAATTGCTCCGCTCTTTACGCCAAATTCAGTAGCCTTTTCAGATAAGGTCGCAAAAATTTTATCGTTTACAAACTCGTCGATACCTTCAACAACCTGTCTAATCTTTGGTAAAAGTTCCTTTGCAACTTCTGCGCTCGTCTTGTTCTTTTTATTATCGAAAAGCGCTAAATCGTACGGGGTAAGTTCGGCAAGCCAGTCGATTTTTTCGGGAATTTCGCCTAAAACTTCAACTCTTGAGTGAAGAAGTTTTGCTATCGTTTTAAGGTCGAAAAGTCCGTTTACCTTTGATTTTTCAAGGAAAGGACGAGCGACTTGGTAAAATTCGTCTTCAGAAAGCGCCCTTATATATTCGCCGTTAAGCCAACGGAGTTTAACTTCGTCAAAGATAGACGGAGATTTTGAAATTCCGTCGAGCGAGAAGAGTTTAACCATCTCTTCAAGCGTCATTTTTTCAACGTTTTCCTTTGGCGCCCAGCCAAGAAGCGCAACGTAGTTTATAATCGCCTCTTTCAAGTAGCCCTTTGAAACAAAATCGTCAAAGTTTGCGTCGCCATAGCGCTTTGAAAGTTTACGCGTTGCGTCTTTCATAATGGTAGGAAGGTGAATATACACAGGTCTTTCCCAACCGAACGCGTCGTACATAAGGTTGTATTTCGGCGTAGAAGAAAGGTATTCCGTTCCGCGAATAACGTGGGTAATTCCCATAAGATGATCGTCGATAACGTTTGCAAAATTGTAGGTTGGCATACCGTCGGACTTAATCAAAATATTGTCTTCGAGTTCCTTGTAATCGACGTCGATTCTGCCGTAGATAAGGTCTTCGTAAGAACTCGTGCCCTCGGTTGGAATATTTTGACGGATAACGTAAGGCTCGCCGTTTGCAATTCTTCTTTCAACTTCTTCTTTAGGAAGTTTCAAGCAATGCTTGTCGTACTTTCTGTTTCCGTTTTCGTCTGTTAAGCTTTCTAATCTTTCTTTAGTGCAAAAACAGTAGTATGCTCCGCCGAGTTCTACGAGTTTTTTTGCGTATTCGCCGTAGATATGTTTTCTCTCGCTTTGGATATACGGGCCGTAATTTCCGCCGATATCCGGACCTTCGTCATACTTTAAGCCCGACTCTAAAAGCGAACTGTATATGAGTTCGACTGCGCCTTCAACGTAGCGTTGTTGGTCGGTATCTTCAACACGAAGAATAAAGTCTCCGCCGTTTGCCTTTGCGTAAAGGTATGCGTAAAGCGCGGTTCTAAGTCCCCCAAGGTGCATAAAACCCGTTGGGCTTGGCGCAAATCTCGTTCTTACTTTTGACATTTCTCACCTTTTTGCTCCGTTTTTTAAAAATTAACGGAACTTTTTAAAAATCTTATTTATTTTATTTTACCATAAAATAAAAAAAGTGTATAATAAAATTAAGACATTTTTTAAAATTACGGAGATAAAAATGGAAAAATATTTGCCACTTATCAAAAACAGCCTTAAAAAAGTAATACAAATTCCGTCGGTTGAAGATAAACCGCAAAAGGATATGCCTTTTGGCAAGGGCGTTTACGACGCTTTAAACTACGTTTTAGACCTTGCTAATTCTCTCGGCTTTGAAACCAAAAACTACGATAACTATATAGGCGAAGTAATTTGGGGCGAGGGCGAAGAAATGGCAATACTCACTCACCTTGACGTCGTACCCGTCGGTAAAGAGTCGGACTGGATTTATCCGCCTTTTTCCGGCGAAGAAGTTGACGGAAAAATTTACGGTAGGGGAACTATGGACGACAAAGGCCCTGCTATCGTTTGTCTTTACTGTATGAAAGCGCTAAAAGACGAAGGATTTATTCCTAATAAAAAAATAAAACTCATTTTAGGTTGCAACGAAGAATCGGGTTGGAAATGTATAGACCACTATAACAAAGTTGCAAAAATGCCTGAGTTCGGTTTTTCTCCCGACGCAGATTTCCCCGTTTTATACGCCGAAAAAGGCATACTTCACGTAGGTTTTTATTTTGACAACGATTTAAACCTCGAAAGTATTGCAGGTGGGGACAGAATTAACGTCGTTTGCGACAAATGTGAGGCTATAGCGCCGTTTATTGAGAGTTTAGCCGAAATTTATGGCGTTAAATCCGAAAATGAAAAACTCGTAACTTACGGAAAAACCGCGCACGGTTCAACTCCGTCTAAGGGCGTAAACGCAATTCATCCTATGATTTGCTACTTAGAGTCGGTAGGGCTCGTTTCGTCAAAAATCAGAGAATATTTGTTTGAAGATAAATTAGCCCTTACCAAGATTTGCGACGACACGGGTTATCTTACGATGAGTCCCGACGTCATCACGATAAAAGACGGTAAAATTTTCGTAAAAGTAGATATTCGCTATCCGTCAACTTACGACGGCGAAAAACTTAAAAAACAACTTGAAGAAATTGCTCCTTATGAAGTTTTATCTCACCAACTCCCACTCTATAACGATAAGGAAAGTTTTTTAGTTAAAACTCTTTTAAATATCTTTAACGATACTATGGGAACTTCTTACGAGCCTATGGCAATCGGCGGTGGAACTTACGCAAGAGCATTAAAAATGGGCACGGCTTTCGGTCCTGAAATGCCGGGCGAAGAATCTACTATTCACCAACCTAACGAATACGTTACGATTGAAAATTTAAAACTTCAATTTACTATGTATAAAAAGGCTATTAAAGAACTTACTAAATAAAAAAACCTGCCTATAAGTTGATTATTTGGCAAAAACGGAGAAAAAATGATAACGAGTAATCTTCCGCCACTACTTAAAAATATTACGTGTTCGGTTACGGGACACAGAATACTTTTGAGCAATTTCGATTTTAAGCAACTAAAAAGCGACCTTACAAAAATAATCGAAAGCGGTTACTCGGTTTTTTTGACGGGGATGGCTCAAGGATTCGATACGGAGTGTTTTAAGGCTTTACTTTGTCTTAAAAAAGACTATCCGCAAATAAAGATTTGCGCAGTCGTTCCGTGCGCAGACCAAGAAAAATATTTTTCTTCTACCGAAAAAGAAACGTATCGTTTTTTAATTTCAAAGGCAGATTATTTGGCAAGAGAAGACCGCGCTTATTTTAAAGGTTGTATGCTTTTAAGAAACAATTATTTGGTAGATAATTGCTCGCTACTTTACGCATACTTTAACGGAGAAAAACGAGGTGGAACTTACTACACGGTTAAAAGGGCTTTAGCCCACGGCGTAAATATAAATTATTACGGAGAATAAAATGAAAGAAATATTTTTATTCGTCTCTTCAACGAAGACCAAAGTTTCCAAAACGGTTAGGTTTTTTACGAGAAGTAGAACGACGCATTCGGCGCTTTGTCTAAACGGAAAATTTAATTATATGTACACCTTTGGCAGAAAAACCCTAAAGCCGCTTCCTGCGGGGTTTGTCCACGAAGATATTAGAAAAAACATATTGCATAAACACAATTTATGCTACTGCGAAGTTTACCGCACGGAAATAAGCGACGAAAACTATAAATCTTTACTTGAAGAAATTGAAAAATACGAAAGTGAAATAGATAAATATAAATATGCTTTGCTCGGCGTTTGGCTTTGTCTTTTTAGAATTAAAAAAACTTTTAAATACAAGCGTTTTTGCAGTCAGTTCGTTGCAAATCTGCTTGCCGACGGGGCAAAAATTAAACTTCCTTTTCACACTTCGCTCATGCGTCCGAAAGACTTTATAAAAATGGATATATTTGAAAAGGTATATTCGGGAACTATTAAAAATTTAGCCGAAAAAATAGACGACGGCTCGCTTAATTTAAAGCGTTTTGACGACTAAAACCCCGTCTATAAGTCGATTATCAATAATTTTAAACATAAAAAATGCTACCTTTCGGTAGCATTTTTTTAACCCTTTTTATATAACGAACGCCTCTCCGCTTGGATAAACGGTAACCGTTTTTTTAGATGAAAGCCACTCGCCGTCAAAGTCTATTTTTTCAAAACTTTGCCTATCGCCCGTGTAATTTATAGTTTGCAAATTTGCAATATAAATCGCCTTGTATCCTATTTCTTTTAAATTTTTTGAAAAATACAAAGTCGTTAAATTTTCGTTTCCGTAAAAGGCGTAATCGTAAATTTTTTCAACCGACGTAGGAACTGAAAAAGCCGTTCTCGTCTTTCCGTTTGCAAAATAAATTAACCCTTTAATATCTTTGGTGTATAAATTACCGCTTTTACTTTCAAAATTTTCGTTTCGCTTATCTACGATAAATTCTGTTATTTTATTGCAACCGATAAACGCCTGCTCGCCAATTTGAGTAAGGTTTTTATTGATTTCAACCGTTTTAATAGACTTACAATTTGCAAACGCCCTTTCTTTTATTTCGGTTAAACCGTTTGGCAAATTTATTTTTTCAAGCGAATAAGAGTTTTCAAACGCGCTTTTACCTATTAAAGTTACAGTTTCGGCAAGTAAAAGAGTCGAAAGGTTTTCGCATCCGAAAAACGCTTCGTTTCCTATCGTTTCCAGCCCAACCGACGTAACGACTTTTTTAAGCGCTGTCAAATTTTTAAACGCGCCGTCGCCGATTTTTTTTATGGGAATTTGCTCGTGCTGTTTGGGAATTAAAATCATTTCGCACGTTGCTTCGCACGCCGTTACCGTGTAATACGTACCGTCAACGCTCTTTTCAAGCGTCAACTCCTCAGGAGTTATTTCAAGCCCGCACGAGCATTTAAATTCATAATATTGATGTTCTTCTTTTTCGCGTTTTTCTCCGCAATCACACTCGCGCCAATGGTAGTTTTCGTCAGTTTTTAAGGTTATAAAAGAGTGGATATGTCCGCCACCTTTTTCCTTTAAATCACTTTTGCACGAAACGCCAAAAAGGCACAAACTTGCAAGAAAAAGGCAAATTAAAAATTTAAAACGCAATTTTTTATTCCTTTTTCGTTTATTTTAACTTTTTTTCATTATATCATTTTCTAAAAAACTTTTCAACAATATTGAGCAATAAAAAATTTTATACTTTTTTTCAAAATTTTGCGTTTTTATTTTTTTCTGTTGAAAATATTAAAATTATTTGTTATAATTTTAAAAAAGTAAAAGGGTGATATTATGAGTTTTGAAAAAATAAAGAAAAATTTTGGATTTGGTTGTATGCGTCTTAAAATGGACGGAGATAAAGTCGATATGCAAGAGTTTATCAAAATGGTAGATTACTTTTTAGATAACGGTTTTAACTATTTCGACACGGCGCACGGTTATTTAGACGGTAAAAGCGAAATTGCTATAAAACAAGGGCTTACCGACAGATATCCGAGAGAAAGTTACGTTTTAACTAACAAATTATCTCCTTGGCTTGTAGAAAAACAAGAAGACATAAGACCATATTTAAACAATCAACTCTCTATTTGCGGAGTCGATTATTTTGACTTTTATCTAATGCACTCTCAAAACAAAGAGTTTTTTGATAAATTTAAGAAAATCAAGGCTTATGAAACTGCTTTTGAACTTAAAAAAGAAGGGCTTATAAAACACGTTGGAATATCTTTCCACGATACAGCCGACGTTTTAGATATGATTTTAACTGAATATCCCCAAATAGAAGTCGTTCAAATTCAGTTTAATTATTTAGATTTCGACGACCCTGTAAATCAGAGTAAACTTTGCTACGACGTGTGCAGAAAACACAACAAGCCCATACTTATTATGGAACCTATAAAAGGCGGTAGGCTTGTAAACCTTTCTAAAAACGCTCGCCAAATTTTCGACGATTTAAACGGCGGATCTTATGCAAGTTACGCGCTTAGATTTGCAGGCAGTTTCGACGGCGTTATGATGGTTTTATCCGGTATGGGAAATATGGAAATGATGAAAGACAATTTAAGTTTTATGAAAGACTTTAAGCGCCTTTCAGAAAAAGAATTTTCCGCCGTTATGAAAGTTACTGAAATTTTAAAACAAGAAGATTTAATCGCTTGTACGGCTTGTAAATACTGCGTTGAAGTTTGTCCTTCTAATATAAAAATTCCAAATCTCTTTTCAATTTATAACGAGATGAAAACTACCGAAACTTTAAACGTAGAAAATTACGAAAACTTTACTTTAAATAATTCAAAAGCGTCGTCTTGCTTAAAATGCGGAGCGTGCGAAGAAGTTTGTCCGCAAAAACTTCCTATTAAAAATCTCATTTCAAAACTCGCCTGGATATACGAGAAAAAATAGTATGAAAGACTTAAAAATAGCAAAAGAAACGCTTATAGGCGGACTTTTTACTTTAGCATACTCAAAAGACGGGCAAGTTTTTACAGAAAAAGAAAGGGGAGTAAAACCACTTATAAAACTCTATGAAAGTAAAAAAGATTACTCTTTATATTCGTTTGCGGATAAGGTGGTAGGAAAAGGCGCGGGATTTTTATACCTACTTTTAAACGTTAAAAAACTACACGCATTAGTTATTAGTAAACCTGCTTACACCCTTTTAAAAAATAACGGCGTTACAGTTTTTTACGACGAAATCGTAGATAATATAATAAATAGAAACGGCGACGGAATTTGCCCCATTGAGAAAAGCGTTTTAAACGAAAACGATAAATTTATAGCGTACGAAAAAATAAAACAAAAATTAAAAACTCTATAGAAATTAAAAGCATCTCCTAAAAGGTCTATCTTTTGGGAGATGCTTTTTAAAATGATAAAGTTATTTTTATAACAATTCTATTCCTAAATTTTTACATTTTTCTTCGTTTTCTCTGTCCCAGTAACTCGCTTGAACTTCGCCGACGTGGGCTCTGCCTAAAAGCAACATACAAAGCCGTGACTGACCTATTCCACCGCCGATTGTAAGCGGTAGTTCGCCGTTTAAAATAAATTGATGGTAAGCGTATTTTAATCTTTCGGTATTGTTTGATTTTTCAAGTTGATAAATTAAAGTTTTCTTGTCTACTCTAATTCCCATGCTCGAAATTTCCAACGCCATATCTAAAACTTCGTGATAAAAGAGTAAATCGCCGTTTAATGTCCAGTCGTCGTAGTCGGGCGCTCGCTTATCGTGCGGTTTTCCGTTTTCTAAATCCTTTCCTATTCCTATAATAAAGACCGTTTTATATTTTTTAGTTATTAAATACTCTCTTTCTTTTTCCGTTTTATTTGGGTATAAATTAAAAAGTTCTTGACTGTCTATAAAAAATACGTCATTACAAATTTCAACGCCACTAAAGCCTTTATTTTTTAAAAATTCGCTCGTTTTATAAATTGCGTTTACGATTTTTTTGACAGTATTTTTTAAAAATTCAACGTTTCTTTCTTTGACGCTTATTACCTTTTCCCAGTCCCATTGATCGACGTAGATAGAGTGCGTTTCGTCTAAATTTTCATCTCTTCTAATTGCCGTCATATCGGTATATAAGCCTTTTCCTATCGAAAAATCGTATTTTTTAAGCGCTAATCTTTTCCATTTTGCAAGTGATTGCACTATTTCGAGTTTTTTACCGTCTTTTAAAATATCAAAAGATACTTTTCTTTCTACTCCGCTCAAATCGTCTTGAAGTCCACTTTCTTTAGTAACTAAAAGTGGAGCGGAAACTCTCGTTAAATTTAGTTCTTTAGCAAGATTTCTTTCAAATTTATCTTTAATTATTTTTATATATTTCTGTTTTTCTATAACACTTAACTTTTGATATTTTTCACTTACAAATTTCATAGCCTTTTTATAACGGATTTTTTCTTTCTTTTCCGTTTCCTCTCGGATATTTTTCCGCTGTTAAACTTATTTTTTCAATTTCAATAATAGTTCTTTGACCTTCTTCTAAAAGTTCGTATTTATCTATTTTTTTAATACTTCCACCTAAAATTTTAACCGCGTTTTTCGCCTCTTTAATCTCTTCTTCTAAACCGCCTTTTAAAGCGATAAAACTACCGCCTTTTTTAACGAAAGGAATACAATATTCGCAAAGAGTATTAAGCCTTGCAACAGCCCTCGCAGTAGCGTGGTCAAATTTTTCTCTATACTTTTTATCCTTTCCAAAGTCCTCGGCTCTACCGTTTAAAATTTCAACGTTATCTAATTTTAAACCTTTTACTACTTCACCTAAAAACAAACATTTTTTACCAGTTGATTCAACCAAAGTAAAATTTAAATCTCTTCTTAAAATTTTAAGCGGAATAGAAGGAAACCCTCCACCCGAACCTATTTCTATTACCGACGCGTTTTGTTTAAAATAATCTTTTGCGCAGGCGCTGTCTAAAAAGTGTTTTATATAAATTTCTTTTTCTTCAGTTATCGTAGTTATATTAAACTTTTCGTTATAAAAAAGAAGAATATTTTTAAATTCTATAAAATTTTCTATTTGTCTTTGAGAAAGTTCAATACCTTTTCTTAAAAAAATCTCTTTCATAGTTATATATTACCACAACCAAAAAAAACTTTCAATTAAAAGTTATCCTTATAAAAAATCTTTTTTATTGACGAACGTTGATAAGTATTGATAACTTTATGGATAACTCTTTTATTTTAGTTTATTTTATACTTTTGCCTTAAATTGATTGCTTTTTTTTCAGTTATTATTTATAATAATATATATATTATTATACAATAGTAATTTACCTTTTGGGAAAACTATAAAAAAGTTATCAATAATTTATTAACTTTCATTTTTACTTATCAATCGTTTATCCACTTTATTTTTAAAATTATCAACTTTAAAAAATTACGATAAATAAAGGAATTTTAATAAAAATAGAGCACTTTTCCATAAATTCATATTCCATACTATTACTACTATTAAATTAATCTATAAAAAATATAATTTCAATCGAGGAACACACATGAAAATTATCGTAAACGGAAACGACCTTTCAAATGCAGTAATGAAAGTATCGAAAGCAATCAGCGTAAAGACTACGAATCCTATTTTAGAAGGTATAAAATTATCCGTACAAGGCGATTTGTTGACGTTGTCTGCAACGGATATGGAAATTGCTATTGAAAAAACTATAATAAGCGATACCTTTATGGAAGGTAAAACGGTAGTTCCGGGTAAAATTTTTGCAGAGTTCGTTAAAAAACTTGAAAATGAAGAACAAGTAGAACTCGTTTTAGAAGAAGATTCTAAACTTAAAATAGTTTACGGCTCTTCCGAAGTATATTTATCCGTTCTTTCAGCAGATCAATTTCCAAGTATTGAAAAAACGAGTAGAGAAAACGCCTTTTCCTTACTTCAAAAAGATTTTAAAGACCTTATAAATAAAACTGTATTTTCTTGTTCAACCGACGAAAGTAGGCCGATACTTAAAGGTTGTTTGTTTGAAATTGAAGACGACGAATTAACTTGCGTTGCTATCGACGGTTTTAGGCTTGCCGTAGCAAAGAAAAAAGTTAGAAATTTAAACGATTCTTTCAAGGTAGTAGTTCCTGCGCGTTCTTTAAATGAAATTTGTAGATTACTTGAAAACGACGACCAAGAAATTACCTTTATAAACGAAGGTAACAAGTTTATGATTGAAGTTGAACAAACGGTATTTATAACGAGGCTTTTAGAAGGAAATTTCGTAAACTATAAACAAATAATTCCAAACGAGTTTTTAACGACGGTAAAAGTAAGTAAAATTGCTTTTTTAAGCAGTTTAGAAAGGGCTACGGTAGTTGCTAAAGAGTCTAAAAATTTAGTAAAACTCGATATCAAAGAAAATTATATAAACGTTTCGGCAAACAGCGAGAGCGGTAACGTAAACGAAAACGTAATTATAAATTTAGAAGGTAAAGATTTATCGATTGCTTTTAACTCTAAGTATCTTTGCGACGCGCTAAAAGCATCAGGGGATGAATTTGTGAATATTTACTTAAACAGTTCAATTTCTCCGTGCGTAATAAAACCTTACTCTGGCGACGAATATCTCTATTTAATTCTTCCTATTCGTATAAATTCATAAAAAATAATAAATAGTGAAGAATAAAAGTTGACAAACCAACTTAAAAAAAGTATAATTGCAAAGCAAGTTTTAATTATTTTATAATAATTTAGTAAAAAGAAAAATAAAAGAAAAAGGAAGTAATATTATGAAAAGAACTTACCAACCAAAAAAGAAAACCAGAAATAAGGTTCACGGCTTTAGAAAAAGAATGGCAACTTCAAGCGGAAGAAAAGTATTAAAGAGAAGAAGAAATAAGGGTCGTAAAAGACTTACTTACTAAAAAGCGTTGATTTATAGACTTAAAAAACAAAGTGATTTTGATAAAATTTTTAAAAAAGGAAAAAAAGTTTACGCAAAGTCACTTATGATGCTTTATTTCGAGTCGGATACTTTCAAAATAGGTTATTCTGTAAGTAAAAAACACGGCAAAGCAGTAAAAAGGAATAGAATTAAAAGACTTCTCCGCGCTTCTGCGAGAGAAGTCTTTAGAGATTTTTCTAAAAATATTCACGTTGTATTTTTACCAAAGGTACAACAAAATTATTCTTTCAGAGAATACGTAAAAGACATGTCTTTCGTTTTAAAAAAGGAAAATCTTAAATGAAATTTTTAAATAAATTCTTTATAAAATTATTAAAGTTCTATAAAAAATTTATATCCGGCAGTTTAAAATCCGGATGTATTTTTACGCCAACTTGTAGCGAATATGCAATGGAAGCGTTAGAAAAACATAATTTTTTCGTAAGTATAGGGCTAATAATATGGAGAATACTGCGTTGTAATTCTTTAAACAAGGGTGGATTTGATCCAGTTCCTGACAATTTATCTAAAAAAAAGTGGCTTGTTTAAAGAAAGGCTATTTTTTGATACAATAAAATAGTCTTAAATAAGGAGAATAATGGGTTTATTAAATTTATTATCGTCGATATTTTTACCTTCGTTCGGTGATTTAGGCGGTTCGGCAAGTTACGACTGGCTTAGCAAAATAATAGCGGGGCTTATAGGTTTTGTAGGCGACGTTGGCGTAGGTATTATACTTTTTACTCTCATTTTAAAATTGATTACTCTTCCCCTTGATATTTATTCAAGAGCGTCTATGAAGAAAAATAATCTTAAAATGGAGATGATGAAAGACGACCTTGAAAAATTAAAAAAACAATATAAAAATAACGAGCAATTATATCAGCAGAAAATGATGTCTTTATATAAAAAGAACGGTTATTCTGCATTTTCGGCTTGTTTACCTACTATAATTACACTTATTTTCTTTATAGTAGTTATAGGCGCGTTCAACACTTATTCGCGTATTGCGGACAGAGAAGTTTTTGTTGAAATGGGCAAGGCTTACGACGTTTGTTTAGATTCCTTCGTTGAAAAAGACGGTGAAGGAAACGACGTTGGCTCTTTAATTAAAGGCGAAGGTTCACAGGCTTACGTTTTAAATATAAACAAGGCTTTAGAAGGTGGCGAAAGCACTAGTAATTTTAGCGTTTATTTTAACGGTTATCAAAAAGATACGGTTAATACCGATACTTCAAAATACACCTTAAATTACGCGGAATTCGTAAAGGCAAACAACTCTTTAGTAACTGCTTATCCTACCCTTGCAGGCTATATTAAAGATGGTAAATTCGACTATCAAAACACCGAACTTTTAAACAGAGTTGAAGTTGATTTTCATACTTTTATAGTTAAAAAATTAAATTTAAGTAAAGATAATATTGACGCTTTAGAAAAGCAAGGTATTATAAAAGTTTCAGAACAAACTTATTCTATTTTAGATAAATCTGCATTTTACGGCAAATATCAAAGTGAGTATATGCAAAAAAATTCCGACGGGTCTGTCGTAATTAAATATTCTGAAATAGAAAAAAATAGCGAAATGCAAACGCTTTTATATCAAAAAACACAAGATTTTGTTTGTAATAAGGCTATTTCATTGATTAGCGAAGATTACTTATTAAAAGAAATAAAATCAAAAGCAAGACAGGCGTCGGCAAAAGCGTACGAAGACAATAGGTCTAAATCGGTTATTTTCCCTTGGGTTAAAAACCTTTGGGTAGTTGACAGTCCGTTTAGTAGAGCAATTCCTACTATTAAAGACCTTGAAACTTCTATCGGTTCTGAAAATATGGGTAGTTTAAAAGACGAAACCGTTTACGAAGAACTCACCTATAATCTTTCTTCTTACAAACAAACCGGTTTTGGAAAAGGAAACGGTTGGTTTATATTAGTTGCTCTTTCAATTTTAACTATGGTAGGCTCTACGCTTATTATGAACAAGCAACAAAAAACGCAAATGCAACTTTCTTCTGTAGATGGCGAAAACTCAACCGCTGCGTCTACTCAAAAAATGATGACTTGGATTATGCCTATTATGTTTGGTATTTTCGCGTTCATCTACTCCGCTGCATTTTCAATTTATATGATAACAAGTTCTCTTTTATCAACGGGATTTACAATGCTCATTAACTTCTTCGTAGAAAAATCTTTCAAAAACAAAATCATTAAAGAAAGCGAAGAAAAACACGGCAAAATTAAATACGGCAAGAGAAGAGACTGATTTTAAAGGAGACAAACATGGCTGAATTTTTAGGCAAGACCGTAGAAGAAGCAATAGAAAACGGTCTTAAGGCTCTCGGCATTACAAGAGAAAGCGCCGAAGTCGAAGTTTTAGAAGAACCGGTAAAAGGTTTTTTAGGGATAGGTGCTAAACCTGCAAAAGTAAAAGTTGAAGCAAAAAAGAGTGATGGCGAAAGAGCAATTTGCTTTTTGAACGGTCTTTTCGACCTTATGGACGTAAATGCTAAGTGCAATTTATCTCAAGAAGAAGAAAAGGTTATTATCGACGTTATTACTGATAATTCTTCTGCAATAATCGGGTATAGAGGCGAAGTTTTAGACGCTATTCAAAACTTAGCGGGCGCTGTTGCAAATATCGGTAGAGACGATTATAGAAGAGTCGTCGTTGACTGTGAAGGTTATAGAGAAAAGAGAGAAGAAACTTTAAAATCTCTCGCTCAAAAACTCGCTGCAAAGGCTGTTAGAACGGGTAGAAAGGTTACTTTAGAGCCAATGAACCCATACGAAAGAAGAATTCTTCACTCAGCATTATCTGACAGTACGGAAGTAAAGACGGCTTCAGAAGGAAAAGAACCAAATCGTTACGTAGTTATTATTCCAAACAACTTAAAACCTTTTGATAAAGACAGAAGGTATGACGACCGTCGCGGTGGAAAAGGTGGTTTTAAAGGTGGAAGAAGAGACGATAAAAGGGGTTTTAAAGACTCTGCGCCACGTCAACCAAGACCAAAGACGAGCGGTTGGGGAACTTTTCTTGGGAACAGTTTAAAAGACGGAGAATAAAGTTTTAAACAATCTATTTTTTAATTAAAATTATATAATCTTATATATTATAAATGAAATAAAAGCGTAACTGTCCGTTACGCTTTTACAATATAAAGGAGAAAATATGACAGAGCCTATTTCAGTTGTAATAAGCGCGTTAATCGCCGCCCTTATATCAATATTAACCGGTTTTTTTACAATTAGCCAAAATGCAAAAAAGTTTTACGCCGAAAAATCGGCAATGGATAGAAAACCTTGGATAGACGAAATGAGAGAGTATTGCGTTGAACTTTTAACAATTTGCGCTCTTTATTCTTCGGAAGAGCAAATGACCAAAGAAGAAAGGGAAAGGTTTGAAAAGGCAAGGCAAAGAATGCTCGTAAGATTAAATCCTATCGGTATGGGGTATGCAAAAGACGACGCTCTTTTTGCGCTTTTAACGGGAGATTTTGCAAAGGTAAAGCAAAACGGCGAACAAATAAGAAGAATTTTAGCCGAAATAATCAAGCACGAAAGAGATAAATTCCGCATTGAATCGGGAAGAACCAAAAAGATGAAAAAGAAAATAAAATCACAACAAGACTAACTTCATATATATTATTATATAATATATATGTTTTACGTGAAACATTTTTAAAAAGCGTGAAACATTGCTTTTTTGCAAAAAAGAAATAAAATCAATAATTATTGACATTGCTCTTGACAAAATGTTAAAATTAATAAGGCTCTATCACAACTCGTGACTGATATTTAAAGGTTTATCTACTTCGCAATACTAGTCTTTTTACGGCTTTTTGCAATTCCGATTACCAACAAGGTAATTCCCTTGCAAAAATCTCGCAAAAATCCCGTCTTGCTCGTA
>JAFQMD010000009.1 GCA_017396365.1 Clostridia bacterium
CTTAGATGCGAGCAAAAGAAGGCTCGTGAAAAAAGGGCGGACACGATAGACCTTGTCGGTCATCGTGGTCGCTCTTTTGAAACAGTAACGCTCTTTTGCGAAGTATATAAGCCTTTAAAGTATTTAAAGGTTTAGATACAAGTTAGCCAAGGCTCGTAAGACTTTTACGGATGGGATAGAGCAACGTGACGTTGCAGACGTGTTTTTCTATACCCCTATCGAGTAGCGTTTAAAGGCTTAGATGCGAGCAAAAGAAGGCTCGCTTTGGCGAAAAGGATTTGGTAGAACTTGCCGTTCACCAAAGTCTTTTGGGCAAAGCAGTAACGCTCTTTTGCGAAGTATATAAGCCTTTAAAAAAAGTAGAGAGCCCGAACTTAAAGCCCGAGCCCCTACTTTATATTGAGGGATAGGATAGGTTGTGTTAACGGTTAAGCCGATTGCTTACGTCCGTTTTTAAGTTCTGCCAAACGATTAGAAATTTCTTGTTCGGCTAAAGTAATCGCATCTTCCATAGATTTTTTAGCGTCGCTTAAAGTCTTTTCAAGGTCTGCCATTCTCGTCTCTATGGTTTTTAATTCGTCTTCAGAAAGGTCCGCTTTAATTTTTGCGAGCATTTCGTCAGCCTTTTTACCCATAGTTTTTGCATAACCGTCAAGTTTTTGGGAAGAAAAATCTCCGTTTAATAAATCTTGCGAAACGCTTTCAACTATCGTTTGAACGTCCGTAATGAACGCGTCGAGTTCTTTTTTGAACGAGTCTGGAATTGTGTTCGTTGCAGTTTTAATCGAATTTACCACAGTTCCAACTAATTCAACGACTGTTTCAATTTGAGGTTGATACTTTGCAAGTTCATTTTTAACGTCGGCTAAAACGTCTGTATCAATTTTGTCTAATACGGTAGAAATTTGAACTTTTAGTTGAGTCAAATCTACGCTTTCACCCGCGTTTTTAATCATTACGTCAACGTACGATTCTATGGAGTCTAAAGTAATTTCTCCATCGGAATTTTTAAGTTTATCAATTTGGCTTGCGTCAAGTTGTAACGCCGTTAAAACTTCGGCTACTAAACTCTCGTCGATAGGATAAGAAGAGACCTTTTCAACGTAGAACATTAAATTTGCCAAATCGCCAAAGCCCCTTGAAACAGTTTTATATACTTGGTATGCTTGACCGTACCAAAAAGTAGTAGGGTGCTTTAAGAAATTTTCTAAGTAATAACCTGCGTAAACGTTATCTAAAACGCTATTTACTAATCTATCGTAAACTAAAAACGCTTCGGCTTTTACTTTGTTATAAGCGTCGTTTACGTAAGTTTTAGTCTGCGTATAAACGTTTGAAACCATTTCGATAAGTTCTTTATCGCCTAGAGTAACCGCCACGTCTAAACTTACTTCTCCCGTCTCACTCGCCGAAAGGGCAAGTTTAAATTTTTCAACGGAAAGCGATTGTATAAGTTGATTATTTGGGTTTTCAGCCTTAAATTTTTCAAGTTTTCTAAGCAAGGAAAACGCGCCTTCGTCACCAACTGAAACGGTAAGTCCTAAATTAGACGCAGTTGCCGTAACCTTTGTTGAAATTAAATTTTCAAGTTCTGCAATTTTATCTTGATTTGCAGAAGATACGCTCGTTGAAACGACTTTATTATCTTCGCTTAAAAAACCAAGTTCGACTGCAAGGTCAGTAATTTTTTCAATAGCCTTGTCTAAGGGAACACCGACTATTCCGCTTTCTCCGTAAAGAAGAACTTGCGCGTCTTCATTTGCGCCGTAAACGCTTAAAACGACGTTGTCGCTATCTACGGTAAGTTCGATTTCAGGGTTTATATCTAAACTTACGAAAGACTCCGCGCCTTTTTCTTCGGCTTGGTTGTTCTTACACGAAACGAACGAAAGCATTGAAATTACTAAAAGAATTGAGCAAACTAAACTGATTATTTTTTTCATAAATGCCTCCAATCACTTTTTGCTTATTAAACTTTTTAAAAACCCGTTTTGTTGCAACTAACTAAAAATTTTTATTGTAAATTTTTCCAGTAATTTTCAAGCGAGCCGTATTCTTTAATTATAGAATCTATAAATTGCTGATACTCGCCTTCGGTAAGCGGTTTTCTTTGCTGGCTGTAAATTTGGCTATTTTCTTTTTCACGCGCAAAGTAAACGCTTTGACTATACCCGCTTACTTTGTCCATAAAATCCTGCTCGTTTTCGGGCATTTTGTCAAAATCTTTGAAATCTTCACCACTTAACGCATTTAAAATTTGATTTATTAAAGAAATATTTTCTAAATACGCGCTATCGGTAAAATTGTCTAAAAGAGATTTAATAAAATCAAAATCAAACGCATCTTGCAAATCGAGCACGATTTTTAAAGTTAAATAATCGTTGATTTTTTGACTATGTTCGCTATTGTAAATAGCAAGTTCTTCTTCCATTTCCGCCATTAAATTACCAAATTCTTCGGTAAAATTACTAAAGGGTAAAGCCCTTACAGCCCAGTAAGAATATACCGATTCGGGAGATGAAACCTCAAATATCCTCAACGGATTATCGCTGTGAGTTGCAATTTTTATGTTGAGTTCGTTAAGTTTTAACACTTGATTTTCAGAAACGGTATTATGGCTGAGTTGCGCCTTAACGTAGTTTTTCATATCGCCCAAAAGGACGTTTTGAGTGTAATAGTCTTGAATTTGCTGTAAGTCTTTGCCTAAAACTTGTCTTTCATACTCTAAAACAGGCGTTTTGGACAACTTGTCAATTAAATTTTTTATATTCGTTTCTTCGCCAAAACCTATGTTTTTAGATATTTCGGCAAGAGTTTTACTTTCGGTTATAACAAGCGTAAATATGCCGTTTTGCATAAAATAATTTTCAACGCTCTTTTTTATACCGTCGGCAATTTTACCCTTTTCGCTTAAAGTTATTTTAACGGCGTCGGGGTTTACCAAATCTAAATAGCCTAGTTTTGAAGAGTAATCAATAAACTTTTCAAGGGCTTTTTCAGTCGTTTGCCCAACCATTTCGCTTAGCCTTTTACTATCGGATAAAATAACGTCGGCGTCTTCGTTTAGCGCGGTTACCGTTTTTACTTTACCTTTATCGTCAACCGTAAAGGCAACTTTTGGGTTTACTTCTAAAACGAGCGCGTATCCGCTATTTACAGCGACGCCGTTTTTGCTACCGAAAAACACGGGGAATAAAATCGCCATACAAAGAGCGACGACAGCAACAGAACACGAAAGAACCATCTTCCAAGTAAAACTTCTCTTCTTTTCTTCCTTTTCACCGTTTTCAGCCCTTATAATCGGCGCGTTTAAAACGTCTTCGCTTAAAGGTGGAACGACGCAGTCTAACTCTTTAAGCAATTTTTCTTTTAAGTTTTTCATACGCTATCCTCCTTTAATTCTCTACGCAATTTCTCTATTGCCCTTTTATATTTTGAAGTAACCGTACCCGTTGGACAGGATAAAAATTTTGCAATTTCTCTATGCTTATACCCCCATAAAACGTGCAACACTACGATGCGCCTTTCTTCTTCCGTCAACGCCTTTTGCATAGCCTCTAAAATCTCGCCTTTGATAAAACCGCTTTCTTCAAATAGGTCGTCCTTGCTATTTTGGATTTGCAAGGCGAATCGAGCGTTTTTCTTTATAACGTCGAGAGCAAGGTTTTTGGCTATTTGAAGTAGCCAAGCCCTGCCGTTCGTCCCTATTTTATACGAAGAAATGTTAGTTTTTACCTTTAAATATACGGTTTGCATAGCGTCTTCCGTATCTTGCGCGTTATTTAAATATGAATATAAAAACGCATACACGCCGTTTTTCGTCTTTAAGTACAACTGCTCGAAAGCCTTGTTATCCCCCGTCGCAACGGCGTGAAGTAGCCTATCCGTTTGTCTTCCGTCCATCTCTATCTCCGCTAATTAAACGTTTTATTTAGGCTTTTTATTGCCTTTGCCTTAAAATTTTTTTTAAAGCCAAAGAATATTATAACAAAACGCGCAAAATTTTTCAAGATTTTATTTAAATTTAAATTGCCACTATTGACACCGTCTTGGTTGTGTGATAAAATTTTATTTAGCGATTTAAAAAGGAAGGTTTTTATGGACAAGTTAAAAGAATTAAGAATCGTTGACAACTTTTACCAAACTTCTTCGTTTTTTCCTATGCCAACTATACTAATAAGTACGGTTAGCGAAAACGGACAAACAAACTTAGGCGCGTACTCGCTTTGTTTCCCATACTATATCGCAGGCAAAGACTACTACGCTATGATACTTGAATGCAGAAACAGTTCTAATACGGCGCAAAATCTCTTGAGAACGAAAAAATGCGCGCTTAACTTTATTCCCGACAAGAAAAAATACTTCAAAGAAGCGGTAAGGTTAGGTTTTCCCGGCGATACTACCGAAGAAAAAATGAAAAACTGTTTATTTACGCTTGGCGATAGCACGATAGGTAGCGATAGGCCTAAAATCGTTTTGGAAAGTTTTCAAGTTTTTGAATGCACTTGGGACGACAGTTTAGAGGACGCTCATTTGGATAAAGCGGGAAATTTAGAAGGTTACGAACCTCCTTATAGGAATTTTAACGGCATAACTAGTAAATTCGGCGCGCATTTCATTTTGAAAATAGACAAAATTTTAATGCAAGAAAAATACCACAACTCTATAATTAACGGCGTAAACAAAAACAATTTCCCACCCGTTCCCGTTGACTACGGATATAGAGATAGCACTAACTTTTGGTGTTCGGCGTTTAAGCGCCCGTTTGCAGAAAAAATCCCAGACAAAAACAACGGCGACGCAAAGTCGGTAGCATACGCGGCGGATAGAATAGACCCCGACGTTAAGTTTACGCCCGAAGCGTGCGCAAAACTTACTAAAATTCCAAGAGTGTTCTTAAAAGCCGCTCTTACGCAAATGGTAAATATTGCAAAGGAAGAAGGTATAACTTTAATCGACGAAAAGGCGCTTGAAATAATTAACGATAAGCGAAGAAAGGAAAAGAAAAAGTAAGGTTATAAAGTAGCATTTTGTATATTTTATAAAGCGCCCCAAAAGTAAAAAACTTTTGGGGCGCTTTCGCATATTTTCTTTCATTTGATAAGTCACGATATTATTTATTAATTTTAACCATAACCGAATATCTTATCCCAAAGTCCCGTAGCGTCGAGTATAAGATAAGCGAGCAAAATTCCTGAAGGCACGACTAAAACCCATCCTATCCCATTTAGTGGCTGGCTATATTTCTTTACAATTATTTCGTCATCTTTTATTTCGCACCTTTCGTTTTCTTCGATATAATCGACTATTTCTCCAGAATAATTTTCATAAACGTGATGATATTCCTTGGCAACCCAGTATTCGCTCGTTGGATATACGCTTGTTTTTGTAGAAATATCAATAAAAATTGAGCCAAGTATTAGACAAACTATCGAAACTATACATAAAATATTTACTATTTTCTTTTCGTCACCCATAAAACCCCCGTATAAGTCGATTATCGACGTTTTATTTGTCGGATTTATCGTCTTTGCCAAGTTCGTTTTCTAAATCTTTTGCCCAACTTTCAGAAATAGAACCGCTCGTCCTAAAATCGCGAAGCGACATACTGACGGTATCGAAAAACGCTCTCGTTTGAGTTTTAGCGTCGTAATTTGCTGCGCGCTCCCTTCTTATGCCTATATTTTCGGCAGTTTCAACTGCGTCTATATTTGACGCAACGAACAAAAATTCCCAACCAAAATCTTCTTCGTGTAGTCTAATCATTTCCTTTATTTGCCTACTATGATATTTCCTGCTGGCGTTTTCCATACCGTCGGTAGTTATTACGAAAATCGTTTTTGACGGCACGTCTTCTTTTCGAACGTACTTATGAACGTTTGCTATATGCTTGATTGCTCCGCCGATTGCATCCAGAAGAGCCGTTCCTCCGCCGACTTGATAATTCTCGTCCGTCATAGGCGGAACTTCCTCTAAATCTACCCTATCGTGCACCACTTCGCTATAAGTCGAAAACAAAACGGTAGAAACGTAAGCCTTACCCAAAAGGACTTTTTGTTTTTCAATCATGGCGTTAAATCCGCCTATTACGTCTTTCTCCATGCCTGCCATAGAACCGCTTTTATCTAATATAAAAACGAGTTCCGTCGTGTCTTTTGTTTCAACTTTTTCTTGAATTTCCTTTGGAATACCGCGAGGCTCTACTTTGTCAACTTTGTTTTTCATAATAAAAACTCCTTAAAATAAAATGTAGTCGCAAGTTTTAACTTACAACTACATTATAAAGAATTTTTATTCAGTTTTGGTCAATCTTCAATTTACCTTTTAAAATTGCGTATCTGAAAAATTTAAACGCCTAAACACACTTGGTCAAATTCAAAAAGAGTTTGATTGATTTTAAAAATATCGTATTCGCCGATTGTTAAAAAGTATTCGATAATTATATCAAATTTACTACTTTTAGAAAGAGTAAAACCTACTGTTGCAAGAAGACGGCGAGTTTCTTCTAAAGTAAGTTTTAAAGCGATTGCAAATGCAATTACGGTATTTTTGCTTGGCTTGTAATCTCTTTCGTTCATTATTTTATACCACGTTTGTTTGCTTACGTTTGCCATTTTATAACACTTGACTTCACTCATTTTCTTGTGGTCGATAAGTTTTAGTAGAGTAACGGCAAAGGTGTCGTCGATATTTGCAAGCATTTCGACGAGTGATATTTTAGGTTTTAAACTTTTACTTACAACTGATTGTTCGAAGCAAAAATCTTCGCTTACAGAAAAGTCATTTTGCGCAAAATTAGGCTCTATTTGTCGATTAAACGACTTATACGCCGTCATTTTTGGTCTAACTTCACCATCTGCGTAGTTATCGTCTATAAACCTTTTAACGCCTAAATATAATCTATCGTTAATTTTAAAAGCAGTTTTATCAAACACTACGAGATAGACGGTCATTTCGTTTAAGAGCAAAAATCTGCTTATCGTATCGACGGCAACGGACATAGCATCTTGCTTTGGATAACCGTACGCGCCCGATGATATAATAGGAAACGCAATCGTTTCAACACCTCGCTCTTTTGCAATAAGCAACGATTTTTTGTAGCAGGACTCAAGTTTTTCTCTTTCTCCCTTTTGTCCGCCCTGCCAAATAGGACCTACCGTGTGAATAACGTACTTACACGGCAGATTGTATCCTTTTGTAATTTTTGCATCGCCCGTTTCACAACCACCGAGCGTTTTGCATTCTTCTAAAAGCCCCACGCCTGCGACTTTATGAATTGCTCCGTCAACACCGCCACCACCAAGTAGCGTATTATTCGCCGCGTTTACGATTGCGTCGCATTTAATTTTTGTAATATCGTTTTTTACTATATGTAACGGCATTTTGCCCCCCTTTTTTCTTATTATAACACGCTAATTACGCCAATTTTTGTCATATTACACGTATATTTTCGTAATTTTATCGTTTTGTGTATTATATCACACGGACAATTTTTTTTCAACACTTTCTTTATCAAAAAAACCCGAAGTATGAACTTCGAGTTTTTATAGTTTTAAATTAAATTTACGCCTTGAATAAGTAGCATTGTAAAGCATGTAGACCAGTTGTAATCGGTTATCGAATGAATGTGCACGCGGTAATCGGGAATTTGTGGTTGCTCGCCCTTTCTTTTTAAATTAAGTGGGCAAATCTTATTGTCCGCATCGTAAAATTCAAAGACGTTACCCGTTTTTTCGTACCATTTGTAAACTGCGCCAAGAGTTTTTTCTTTCAACTCGTTTGCAATATCGGTATATCCATACTTTAAAAGACCGAGCATTATAAAATAGTTTAGATTAAGCCAAGTGCAACCACGCCACATATCAATATCGTAAAACTCGCTGTCTTTTGGCATTGACGGTATTGCTGTTTGAGTCCAAAATCTATTTTCGTCTAACAAAACTTTTACCATTTTATCTGCTTGGCTTTGAGAACAAATACCTGCAAACATAGGTAAAAACGAAGTAAAAGACGCAACTTTTGTAAGTTCACCGCCTAAAAGTCTATCATAATAAAGTCCGTCTTCTTCGCACCATAGTAAATCGTTTATCTTGTCTTTTACCGATTCGTGAACGCCCATATAGAACGAACTTCTCTCTTTTTCACCTAGTTCGTCGTAGATAAAAGAAAGATATTTAGCGTCGTTGCAAAGATAGGTCGAAAAGTCTATGGCGTCCATATCAACGTCGAAGTCAAATCTTGGACAGTTATCGAGCCCCGACTCTCCGCATCTACAGTTTGTATAGTCGGGTTCTGTAAACCACTCTAAAAGACCGTTTCCGTTTTTATCGCGGTTTTTCATCGTCCAAACCAAAAACTTGTCGATAATAGGCGCGCAATAAGATAAAAATTGCTTGTCTTTATCCTTTTGATATACGTTCCAAACGCCCCAAGCAATAACTTGCGGTTGGGTAATTTCGGAAATAAAACCTTCTTCACTCATCATATGGGCGATAAACCCGTCTTTATCTTGCATTGCTAAAACTGCTTTAATAGCGTCCTTTGCCATTTCCAAGTTATACTCTGCAAAAGTCATTCCGTGAAACACCGAGTCCCAAAGCCATAAAAACCTATGCGGAACTCTATCAGGCGTAGTCCACCTATAACTTATAGCCCCCTCTGGCGAGTGAACGTTTTCTTTATGAACTGAAAGACATTTATAGTAGAGTCTTTCATACTTTTCGTCTTTGCATGGCGGAAGTTTTTCAAAATAAGAGTATCTGCTTTTTTTGAGTTGGTCTAAATCGCTATCCCCAGCGATTTGCAAATTTTCGTCAGCGTAAGAAAAAGCAAAATAATACCACTCGTCTTTTTGCTCAGTTACAAGGAAAAAATCTTTGCCAAAATCGGCAGAAACTCTTTCTTTATTGCCTAAAACTTCTATTTTTGCTTGTTTTTCAGTTAAAACGACTGGTTTAACCCTACTCTTTCCTACGATATTTTTTCTATCTTTAAATGCGATAAAAAAGTCGTCGCCGTCTAAAAAATCTCCTGTTACAGCCTTAAACTCAAGACTCTTTTCAAATGGAAATTTAAGGGTAACGGTCGAGTCAAAGTGAAAGCGGATAGTTATAGGCTCTGGCATAAACATGCCTACGAAATCGTCTTTTCTCGAAGTTTGTCCATCTAAACCACTAAAGCAAAATAATTGTCCGTAACTGTAAACGTTATGCATTTTCATAATTTTCTACCTCGTTACACTAGTAAAATATCTATAAACACCAGCCGTCCAACCAAGCATTTCTTGAGTTGGATATTCTAAATCTTTGGCTTCTCCGTTTTCGTCGTATCTTTCCCACAAAGTACCCGTACGGTCAAAAACGGAAGACAGCAAAACGGTGTAATTCACTCTAAGTTCTTCTGCTCGCTCTTTTAAACCGTAATTTAATAGCGCTTTATATGAAAAATATTGATGAGGAGCCCAAACAAACGGATACCCCCATTGATAATTATAACGCCCAACGTCTTGACACGAAACGACGCCCGCTTTAGTTTTTAAAGTATCGTAAACTAAGCGGGCGTTGCCGTCTTCTTTTGCAATGCCGTAAAAATAAGGCATAAAACAAGCAACGCTTATTATATCGTTAGTTTTTTTGGTTTTGAAGTTATAATCACAATATACGCCTTTTTCTTTATTAAAACAGTATTTTTCAATAAGTACAAGGCGTTTTTCCTTGCGTTCTTTATAATATTCGGCTAATTTTTTATCCCTATTATTAAAATACTCAAATAAAAAATTTTCTACTCCGTACAAGTGAGAGTTTAAATCTATTTGAACGTAGTCTAATGCGTTGTGGTTTTGATATCTCGGAGTATAATCTTCACCACTTTCAGCCTCTGCCACGAAATTTTTTGCAATATCAATTTTTTCTTGTTTTGAAAGATTTTGATTCAATTCAACTCTCGTTGACACGTAATCAAAATATTCAAGCAAGTCATCGTCGTTAGCATTATATCCGTACTGGTTTAGACCTATGGGAGTCATTCTTTTGGTCATCCAAAACTCGTACTCTTTTTGCAAACTTTTAACGGCGCTAAAAAGCCACTTTTCGTCTTTAGTTTGAGCGTAAATATCCTTTATCATAAGGCTTAAAAGCGGTGGTTGAGAACAAAATTTCGCCCCGTCGGCTCTCGTATAATTAGGTACGCAACCAAACTTCTCCAAGGCGTAAATCAAATTATCGACGTTTTCTCTCGCCCAATCGGTATGACCGTCCGCAATAAGTCCGATATTAGTAAAATACGTATCCCAGTAATATAAAACCCTAAACATTCCTTCATCGGATATGGACGGAGGAACAAACGGAAACGGCAAAGGAAAACCGTCCGCGCAAACGTTAGTTCTCGCCTTTGCCCATCCGTTTTTAATAAATACGTCTAAATTGTTCATTATATTTACTTGTGAACTTTACAAGCCTGCCCTGTTTTTCTAGACTCTTCAGCCGCTAAGCCCATCAAATGACTTTCAACCGACCTTTCAAGCGTCGTTTCAAGTTCATTTCCGCAAAGAGCGTTATAGAAATCTCTAACGAGCATAACGTCACCGCCACCGTGACCGAAATCTTCTTTTACGGCGTCTCGCATAAGTTGTTTAACGCTTAACATTTCAGTTCCTTTTCCGTAGCGAGAAACTCTTATATAGTCGTTTTCTTCGTCCATTTCAATTTCACCCAAAGTTCCGTGGAAAGTCATCTTTCTACCGGGGAATTGAGTAAAACCGGTCATAGTGAGGTTTGCAACAATTCCGTTTGCAAACTTCATAGAAACCGTTTGATAGTCCACTACGTCGTTATCGCAAGCAAATACGCACTTGCCGTAGTCGCTGTTTTCATAAGCGTTTCTAATAGATTCCGTCGTAATCGGACGAGAAAGATCAACTACGTTGAACGGCCAACCTTGTTTTCTTGCGTCGTCTTTATCCTTTGGAAGAGGCTCTATTCTATCAAAGTCAAATTCTCTCTTTGCAACGTATAATCTCTCTGCGCTATAAACGCATTCGTCTTTATATTTACAAGTTTGACAACGATCCGAAGCGCCTTTAGGTTGATTTTCCCTATTGAAAAAGACTACGTCGCCAAATGAGAAAACAGTTTCGCACTTTGACTCTGCATAATATTGCAAAAGGTCGAGGTCGTGACAGCATTTTGCCAAAATCATAGGCGAAGTTTGCTGTTCGCTATGCCAGTTACCCCTAACGAAACTGTGGGCAATATGCCAGTATGCAACTTGTTCAATCCAGTCTATACAAACCGTTTTGCCGATTACTCCGCTATCTAAAAGTTCTTTGATTTTAACGAACGCAGGAGCGTAACGCAAAACGTGGCAAACTACGACTTTTCCACCGTATTTCTTTTGCGCGTCTAAAAGCCTATATAAATCTTCCTTTATCGGAGTTATAGGTTTTTCAAGTAAGACGTCGTATCCGAGTTCAAGCGCCCTAATACACATATCTACGTGGTCTCTGTCTTGAGTTGCAATAACCAAGGCATCCGAACGCTTTTCTTTTAAAAATTCTTCGGGTGATAAAAAGCAGTTTTCGTCTGAAACACCCCAAGCGCTTTTAGCAATTTCAATTTGCTTTGGATTGATATCGCAAAGGCAAGCAATTTTAAACTTGTCAGGAAGAAGATAAAAATTGTTTCCATAAGCCTCTCTTCCGCGCGAGCCACAACCAAGTATTGATACGGTAAAAATTTTATTCATTTTTTCTCCTTTACTGTGCAATTATTATAATACAGTTGTTTGTTTTTTCAACTACCGTCGTTTTTTTGCCGTCTATTTTAATTTGAATATCGTCAATATTTTCGCATTCAACTTTTACGAAGAATTTACTCAATTCAAGTTTCCATTCAACAGCGACTTTGCCTTTTCTCGTCATACACTCACCTCTCGCGTAGTCGAGTTCGGCGCTAAGCGACGGACTAATGCAAACACCGCCGTCTTCTGAAAGTTTAACACCTAAAACGTGAGAGTAAAGCCACTCTACGCAAGAGCCTAAACTGTAATGGTTGAACGAGTTCATATTAGGCGTTTCAAAGCCGTTTTCTTGAGTATAACCGTTCCACCTTTCCCAAATGGTAGTTGCCCCTTGAGTTATGGTATAACCCCAAGACGGATAATTCGTCTGTTTAATAATTTTATACGCTAAATCGGTTTCCCCTATCTCGCAAAGCGCGGGAAGAAGATGTTTTACACCGATAAAACCCGTAGTTAATTTATAATCGGCTCTTTCAATACTCTTTAAAAAACTTTTCTTAATCTCGTCCGCTAAAACGTAGCCGACCGAAAGAGAAAGCGCGTAAATCGTTTGAGAGTCGCCCTTTATTTTGCCGTTTGAAAAATAATTTTCTCTGAACGCATTTTTAGACTTTTGAAAAATATCAAAATATTTTTTCTCGTTTTCACCGTCTTTTAAAATGCCGTACATTTTACTGATTAAACTTGCCGAAAGCCCTAAAAAGCATTGACTTATTGCGCTTATATCGTCGTAACGGTTTACAGATAACCAATCTCCAAAAGGATTTTCGATATGAATTAAACCCGATTCGTCGCACTTGCTCAAATAATATTCTAAGTGCCTTACAGCAAAAGGTAAATTATCTTTTAAAATTTGTTCGTTGCCATAGTGTAGATAGTGATAATACGGTATTACGCAAATGGCATCCGCCCACCCCGGTACGCCTGCCGTTGACTCAGAAACGGGGATAAAGAAGGGAACGAACGACGTTATTTTGCCATCTGGCAAGATATCGGTTTGAATAAGCCTTAAATAATTTGCAAAAAACTTGTCGCAATTACTGTTAAACATTGCTGTATTGCAAAATACTTGGGCGTCGCCCGTCCAACCGAGCCTTTCGTCTCTTTGCGGACAATCCATAGGAATTGAAATAAAGTTTCCTTTTTGCCCCCACAAGACGTTTTTATATATTTTATTGACAATTTCGTTAGAACACTCAAAATTGCCGTCGTAGTCGATTTCTTGTGATAAAACAACGCCTTTTACGTTTGAAATTTGAGTTTTTCCGTCTTTATATATTTCGACGTATCTAAAACCTTGAAAGGTAAAACGCGGTTCAAAAAGATCTTCCCCACCCGATAAATACGCGAAATTAGTAGCCCTAACCGAGCGTAAATTTTCGTAGTATAAAGAACCGTCACCGTTTAAAACTTCGGCGTGCTTTACGGTAACTTTCGCCCCCTTTTCGCCGTTTGCGGTAAAGGATACGAAACCTACCATGTTTTGATGAAAATCAAGCCTTATGAGATTTTTATCTTGATAAATAATCGTTGGATACAATTCATCTATTCTCTTTATCGGCTCGTAATCGTATTTTTCAAAACGAATTTCTTTTTTAAGTTTTTTAGCAGGCGGAAGTTCACCGTATTTTCTTTGGTCAACGTAGTTAAAATCTATCTCTTCGCCGTCAAAAAAAGATGACGAAAGTATATTAGTTTTACCTACTTTCCAACTGCCGTCGGTTTGCAAAGTACGGGTTTCGCCGTCGTAAAACTCAAAATCAAGCGTTGCAAATAAGGCGTTAGTATCGCCGTAAATTTCAGATTTTTTTACGTATCCGAGCCTACCTGAATACCAACCGTCTGCAAGGGTTACTTCTAAAAGGTTGTCTTTTGTAATAAAGCCCGTCAAATCGTAATGGCAAAGGTTTACGTACTCGTTGTAGTTAGTCCAACCCGGCATAAAATAATCGCCGATATTAAAGCCGTTAATTCTAACTGAAAAAATACCGAGCGCGGAAATTTTTAAAAGGCATTTTTTAAGAGCCTTTTCCACTCTAAATTTTTTGTAAAAAATCGGTAAATGTCTATTCGGTTGTTTTGAATTGTCAGTTATCCACATAATTTTTTTGCTTTTTAGTAAAGTTTTTTATTATTTTGGGAAAACACCAAAAGGTGTTTTCCCATTTTTAAAAGTTTTTAGTTGTTGTAAGGAATTACGTAAACAGCGTCTCCGTTATTTAACGTTGCGGTATATACGCCGTTTGTAAGCGCAACTTCCTTAGCAACTCCGTCAACGTAAACTAATACGTGAGTATAACCCGAGAACGTCATTTGAACCGTTTCAGCAGTGTTAGTCGCGTCTGGATCTAAAACGTTCATAGCCATATACATATAGTTGTCGTTTTCGTCGTCGTAAAGTTCGGTTACGAGCGCCGAACCCGTACTTACGCTAAACGAAGAGAGTTTTGCAAACGAACTACTAGTTGCTTTTGAAAGATAATCCGCGCTCGTCGAACCGTAAACCTTACTTCCCTTATAATCGAACTGCATTATAGTAGGAGCAAACTTTTGGTCGTTTGCCATAATCTTTTGCATCCAGTAATAAAGTTCGGTTGGGTTGCCGTTGTAATCGACGAAAGACTTCCCGTCAACGTACGACTCAATACCCTCTGAATTGCTTTCACCTCTCGTATAGTAAGTGTAGTAAGCGAGTTGTTTTGCGCCAAAGCCGAGCAAGATATTGTTAAGCCATTTTGCGCCGTTTTCGGTTACTTCACGCTTGTGCTCCTCGCCTTTAGCATTGTTTTGGTGAGATTGAGTTACGTGATAGAACTTAATTCCCTTATCCGACGCAGCCTTTGCAACTATTTGAAGACAATGGATATACGTATCGTGAATCTTTAAATTTCCGTTTTTGTCTTTACGGAGCGGATAATCGTCGTACATTATAGAGTCTGGCTGCATTGCGTCTAAGAAATCGTTGATATATTGAGTATAACGAGTTACGCAGGCATCATATCTATCTTTTAATCCAAGTCTATAAAGGAAATCATCCCAATCATGAGTTCCGCTTGACTCAGGATAGTAGTTGGTATAAACGGTTTCGGTAAAGTTAAGCGGGTTAAGGTTGTACTGAATAAATAAGTTAAATCCGTATTTTTGATTTACTCTCTTTATTGAGTTATAAACTGCAGAATAAGCCGAAAGACAAGCGTACTTAGGCTCGTCGCCGAGTTGAATTCCGTAAACGCCCGGATACGAAGCGTAATCTTTTACGCATTCATAAATATATGCGTCTAACTCGTCGTTGTTTGCATAAGCTAAGCCACTACCTACGATAGCACTTTCTTGTAAACTTAAATGTAAAATTCTACTGTCTTGTACAATCGTCTTGTGAATACCTACCTTAGCCAAATCGTCGATAAGCGCTTTAACGTTAGGGATAGAGTCGGGACCGTTTACGTAAACGGAATTTTGTGGGAAGTAGATGGTCATACCTGCTTCGCCGTAAAGACTATATTGCTTAAGGTTTGCTAAGTTTTTACCAACGTAATACTTTTCGCCGTCTATTTCGTAATAACCGTTGCTATAACTGCTGTAAGCGTAGAAATCAAATTGATCGGTATAGCCAGAATAGTCTGGAGCGTTTGAGGTAGGAGGAACGAATTCTCCGCCTTGGTCTGAAGGAATAACTTCGCTTATAAGGTCTTCTAAATTCGTATCTTCGTAAACTCCGTAGAGTTTGTCGATAGTACACTCACCGTAGAATTTACCGTATAATACGATTGAACCAACGAGATCGTCTAAGGTCATACTACCAACTGCAGGGTCTGTTCCAGTATAGTGAGCCCAAGACTCTTGATAAGTCTTTTCTACCTCTTCACCGTCAGTTAAGTTGTAAAGGTAGAAATTTAATACGAACGTAGTACCATTTCCGCCCCTTGAGATACCCATAATAATTCTATACTTAGTTCCATCTACAAGATTTGCCCTTGCAAGTTTAGATTCAAAGTCATTAAGCATATTTCCGCCGTAAGGAGCGGCAGCGCCTTTATAATATGCGCCGAAAGGACCTGAAACGCCGACTTTGGTGTTATTTGATTGAGCAGTACCTATGGTATTATTCCAGAAAGTAATACCACTTGCTACTACTACGCCTTGCTTGCCTTCACTATAATACATAGACGTATCGTAATCGTAGTTTTCAGCAAAGAACATAACTTCGGGCATATTCTTACCAGTAAAGTCGAATACTATAAAGTCACCGAGACCATACTCGCCGTCAATAGCATAGTATGATTGAGTAACAAAACCGTTAGCGCTAGCATTTTGACCTATCGTGTAATTTGCGTCATTGCCGATATTTCCGTCGCCTAAAATTATAGAATCACCACTTGTGGTTACACCGTTTGCCGTTACGCCATCTCTTACAACGGCGTTGAACTTTGCCGTATAAACGGTGTCGCCTGAAACGATTGAAATTTGTTTATCCCAACCTGCAAAAGTATATTCGTAAACGCTATCGGGCGCTTTTTGTGGTTCTGCGCCTTTATATACGGGATACGAACCGTAAACAAGTTTTTCTTGTTGGTAAACCGTTCCTTGATCGTCTTGGAAAGTAACGGTACGCTTAACGCCACTAAGACCGGCTGCAACTGTTGAAATATCGGTGTTTTCAAACACGCCGTGAACTTTGTCAAGAGTAAGCGTAGCGCCGAATTTACCGTATAATACGATTGAGCCTACGAGATCGTTTAAGGTCATATTGTTAACTGTAGAGTTACTACCATCAAAGAAATTGTAAGACTCTAACGTGCTTTGTTCAACAATCTCTTGTGTATCAAGATTATATAAATACCAATGTAACGTTACACCATTTGCACCGTGTCCACTTCCACCTACAAATCCCATTATTACTCTGTAATGAGTTTCGTCAACAAGATTTGCCCTTCCAAGAGCAGATACTCTCTCTTTACTTCCTTCATACAAGAAATTTTTATGCTTCGCGGTGTCTTCAATCATATGCGAGTAGCCGTAACTTATTATAGTTCCGTTACCGTTTACACCTGAACTTAATTCTCCTTTCCAAGTAGTAATACCCGTTACAACAACTATGCCTTGCTTTGAAAAGCCATTTGCATACATAGAGTCGTCGTAGTTTTTAGCAAAGAAAGCGATTTCTGGCATATTTTTACCCGTGAAATCAAATGCTACGTAGTCACCTAAACCGTAATCGCCATTTAATGCCAAATATGATTGATGAACGTAACTTGGTTTGCCGTCTTCGTCATCTACTTGCGCGCCTTGATTGTAACTTGCGCCACTACCTATACCACTTGCCTTTAATACGATTTTGTTTGCAGTTTGCTCTACGCCGTAAGTGTGAGCGACTCCACCACTTGTTGTTACGTTAGTTCTAAACGTACCTTCAAAAATTGCGGTGTAAGTAACGTTTTCAGTAACTGCGGAAAGTTCTTTATCCCAACCTGTGAAAGTGTAAGACGAACAAGTAAAGTCTGCAGGTCTTGTAGGCGTTGCGCCCAAGTATTCGGGTATAGAATCTACTAAAAGCGAATCGCTATATAATTCAGTACCGTCCCAGTTTACAAAGGTAACGGTTTTACGATCGTCCGCTACGTATTTTGCTACGGTGTTAATGTCGGTATTTTCAAACACGCCGTGGAGTTTATCTATAGTACAAGTTGTACCAAACTTACCGTAAAGAACAATAGAGCCAACTAAATCAGACGTACTCATGTTTCCAACGTCAGCATTAGATCCCGTGAAGAAACCATATACTTTAAGACTATTCGCTTCTATAAGTTCATTTGTCGAACGGTCATACAGTTGCCACATTAACGTTATTCCCGCTATAGTGTTATATTCACTTCCTGTCTTAAATCCTATAATAACACGGTATTGAGTTTCATCTACAAGGTTTGCTCTTGCAAGTTTTGAATCTGTAACTGAATTCCCTGTAAAAGCAGATTGATTAATATCGTTATTAATCATATACGGATAAGTGATATTAACTTGTTTGCTTTGATTAAGAATATCCTCCTTTACTTCGCCGTTATATTGAGTGATACCGTTTACAAATACGATACCCTGCTTTCCGCCGTATTGATAATACATTGAATCGTTATAGTTTTTAGCGAAGAAAGCGATTTCAGGCATGTTTTTGCCTGTAAAATCAAACGCTATATAATCGTCTAAACCGTAATTACCGTTTAATGCTAAATACGATTGATGTATAAGTTCGTTTGCGTTAGGACCTACGTAATTTGCTCCATTACCAATACTGCCAGCTCCTAATACAATGCTATCACCGTTAAACTCTACGTTGTTTGCAGCAGTCATACCAAAACTTTCACAAATGCTACTGACGTGCGAATCTTCGTAAATGCCGTAAACTTTATCTAAAGTTACTGCCGTACCAAAATGACCGTACGCAACGATTGAGCCTTTGCAATAATCGTCTCTCGTTTGACCTGCGTTTGCCCAACCGTCTGCAAAGAAGTTGTAAGAGTTGATTGCCTTAGATTCTACTATGCAATCGTTATCTAAATCGTAAAGAAGATAAACGAGTTTGATTGCTTTATTAGAAGCGTCGTCGCCCGGCTCCATACCCATTATAATTCTGTATTTTTTACCGTCAACTAAATTTGCGCGACCTAACGCTACGTTTTCTTCGTTAGAGTGAAGTAATACGCCTTGAGAACCGTTATTCTTCGAAGTTGAATAAATCATATGTGGACCCCACATACAAAGACCTGCGCCGTCAAATACGGAAGTACAATACGGACCCTCTCCATTAGAGCCTGCCCCCTCGGTAAACAACAGTCCGTTAGGCAAAGTTAAACCTGTGGATACTACAACGCCGTTTTTAGTTTCGTCGTAGAAAATAGAATTATTGTAATTGTTGGCGAAAAATGCGAGCGTAGGCATATTTTTGCCAGTAAAATCGGCAACGAAATAGTCCCCAAAGCCGTAATTTCCGTCAAACGCTAAATACGATTGATTTGCAGTATTATCCTTATCGGTAGGATTTCCATCGCCCGGGTAATACGCGCCGTCACCCAAAGTTCCACCCATAAGGCTTACTTTTTGACCGATTACGTCACTATCATTTTTAATTTCAGCGCCGTCGGCTCTCGTAACGCCATAAACTTTCATATTGCCGATATCTTTTACGTCGCCTTGCGTTGGTTTCCACGTTGCGTAAATAGTTACGTCTGCGGTAATTCCCGTCGTAACTCCCGACCAACCTACGAATTTAAAACCACTTCTCGTTGGATCTGCAGGAGGTGTGGAATCTTCGCCGTGCACTACGAAATCAACCGCTAAAACTTTATAACCGTCGTTATAAGTTACTGCGTGACCGATTTTTTCGTTTACTGCAACGTTTGCAAAAGTATCGTCGTCAGAGTTTCCTTTTTCGTCGCTTACGCCTTGTTTTACAAACACGTGCTTGCCCGTAATATCACTTGCAAATTCCGAGTTTTGAAGTTTTGCAACAAAAGCGTCATATTCTTTTTCGTTGCTGATAACGATAGGATAATCTTCGCTACCAAACCACGCGCCGTAGGTATCGATTATCTGACTTTCATAATCTTTTTCACCGTCTAAAAACGCCGAGTTTACAACTTTGTATTGAGTTCTGTTTTGTAATTCGATATCTTCTACGTCGTTGTCGCCTTTCGCCATTTCGGCATACGTGTAAACGGGGCTACCGCTACGCGTATCTTCTATGTAGAAAGTAGCCGAGAAAGACTTTGCATAAAGATTTACGCCACCGCTCGTATATTTATCGAGATTCGTCATTGCAAGGTTTGCATAGTAGTAGCCTTCTTTTTCGTAAATTAAACTTTCATCAAGCACTTTACCGACTTTGTTTGACAAATCTTTATATTCAGAAACTTTATCAAACTCTTCTACGGGAGCGATATAACCGTGAAGTTTAACATCTTCTTCTTCAACGATCAAGTCGCGATACGCCTTGTCCATTTTAACGACGAAACGAAGTCCGTTTGAAGAAAGTTTAACGCCCGCGCCGTTTTTAATAACGAAAACTTCGCCTCCCTCTGCTCTTACGGGTTTAACGTAAAGCATAACTGAAAGCGCTAAAGACACGATTAAACTTACTACGCAAATAAAAATTGCGCTTAATCTGAAATTCTTTTTCACGTTAGTTTTTTCCATCTATAAAATCTCCTTGTCCTGCGTCAACGTCGTTATCGTAAGCATCCCCTGAAACACGAATAACGTCTTGATTTATATCAAAAATCAAGATTTCAACGTTTGGCGCAAAATATTCTTTTCTTTCAAACGAAAGAAATTTAGCACTTTGCATAAAGCACCTCCTAAAAATTTTTCCTATCTATCCTTGATAATTTTTTCCTATTATAATTTTATCAAAATTATAAAATTTCTTCTACTCTATTTTTTTTGCGAATTAACCGTTTTTTATCTATACAACCGTTTTTATAGTCGTTTTATAATTTTTGCTAAAAAAATCATAAATTTCCGCTTATGCGCAATTTGGGAGGGGCAAGCCCCTCCCCTATTTTTCACGTTTGGTCATTTTTAAGTGGATACGCCACTATTAACTTTTTTATCTTACTTAAACGGAATAATAAACGATGCGTCGCCTGGCGCGCCTTTTACGCTTATCTTACCGTCTTTAAGTTGGTGAAGAGTGCTAACGCCGTCTTTATAAACAAGCGCGTATTTATATTCTTTTTTGTCAAATTCTAAGGTTATGGTTTGATATACCGAACTGCCCGTATATTCGGGATCAACGATATTCATTGCCATATACATATATCTATCGTTCTCTTTATCGTAAAGTTCGTTAACCATTGCGCATTCTTTGTCAAGGCTAACTTTTTTAACTTTAGCGTAAGATTGAACGTTTGTTACCATATTAAATAAATGTCTACCACCCGTTTCCATCGGTTCTTGAGTGAAACATCCGCTCTTTACGTAATCAAATTGCAAAACGGTAGGAGCAAATTTTTGATTGTTTGCCATAATGGTTTGCATAATGTCGTAAAGTTTGGTTTTATTTCCGTAATAATCGACGAAAGAATAATCGGGATAATTAAAGAAAGATTCGCCGTCGGTTTTACTTTCACTTCTTTGATAATAAGTAAAGTATGAAATTTCTCTTACGCCAAAACCAACGAGCATATTATTGAGCCAGTTTGCGCTCGCCTCATCTACCTTTCTCATTGACGGAGAGCCGTTTGAGTCCATACCAAAGGTTTGCGTTACCATATGGAAATCAATACCCCTATCCCTTGCTACGCCCGCTACGTATTCAAGACAAGGAATATAAGTATCCGAAAGTCCTGCCCTTCTTAACGGATAGTCGTCGTAACGAATATAATCGGGATTCATTGAATCCATAAAGTTTTCTATATATTGTTTATAACGCTCAAAACCAGCACCAAAACTTACTTTACCAGTTGAGTCCGCTTCTTGTTCCGTTCCTTCTACGTAAGGATAATATTCTTGGTAAACGTATTCGTTTAAGTTAAGCGGATTAAGGTTGAAACTGATATAAAAATCGTTCCAGCCGTTTTTAGCGCATACTCTCTTTATTGAATTGTAAAGGTCGCCGTAAGACTTATACCAAACGTTCTTTGGTTCGTCTGCAAGCGTAATACCGCCTACGCCTTTATAACCTGCGTAAAGCGAAATGAGTTTTTCTACTTGCGCGTCTAATTCTTCGACCGTGTCAAACTGGTCGTTATCCGTGCCGATAAGACCTTTTGCCATACGCTCGCCGTCCGTCATGTTTGCTTCTAATTCTTCGTCTTCACGCATGTGGTCAACTTTTCTGTTTGGCTCGTTTAAACCAAGCCATGACAAATCTTCGTCGTATAAAAGGGTTTTGTTTATTCCAACGGAAACCATTTTATCGATTTCAGTCTTTACGTATTCCCAGTCTGTAGCGCGGTCGGCATAAAACTTTTCTTGAGCCGTTTGATCACCGTCTAACGAGCCTTCTTCGCCACGAATTTTCATAGCCGACTGTGGATAATAAATGGTCATGCCTGCGTCTTTATACATTTGGTATTGCTCTACGGTCATAAAATTGTCACCCACGTCGTAAACTACTCCGTCGATAGAATAAGTACCGTTGTGGGCAGAGTGATAGCCAAAGAAATCAAACTGATCGGTGTACGAAGAATAATCGGGCACTTTTGATGCCTTTAAGCCCTTTTTGCACGCCGTACCAAGTACGGAAGTCATTAAAATTATTAAAACGAGAATAACGTATTTTATCTTTTTCATAATTTCCTCATAAATGAAGATGTTTATAATAGTTTTTTGCGGTAGCCTTAGAGCAAGCCCTAAGGCTACCACGAGTTTTAGTTAACGTTTTCGGCTATTGCCGAAAGGTAAGGCTATTATGCCTGTGGAGTATATTTAGCAACGATATCTGCAAAGTTGCCACTTTCTACGCCGTGAAGTTTATCAATCGTACAAGTAGTTGCAAACTTACCGTATAATACGATAGAACCAACGAGATCGTTTAAGGTCTTATTGCCAACTGCAGGGTTACTACCTGTAAAGAAGTTCCAAGCGTCAATACTCTTTTCTTCAACTAAGGCCTTATTGTCCAAGTCGTATAACCAGTATTTTAACGTGATAAGGTTAGAATTCTTCGCAATACCGATAACTACTCTATAATGAGTTCCGTCAGCTAAGTTTGCTCTTGCAAGTTTAGAATCGGTATCTCCGAACATATTTCCGCCGTGAGGCTCTCCAGCGCCTTCAAAGTAAGCGCCGAAAGGTCCAGACATAGCTATCTTGGTATTGTTCGATTGAGCGTCACCTATTGTTCCGTTATAAAGAGTGATACCACTTGCTACAACCATACCTTGCTTGCCTTCGCTATAATACATTGAAGTATCGTAATTTTTAGCAAAGAACATAATTTCAGGCATGTTTTTACCCGTGAAATCAAGTACGAGATAGTTATCTAAACCGTATTCACCTTGAACGACAAAGAAAGACTGAGTAATAGAGCCACCTGCGTTTTGACCTTTAGTATAGCTTGCGCCAGCGCCTATATTGCCTTCGCCTAAAGTAATAGTATCCCCATTTAAAGTAGCGTTAACGCCTTTATGGAACGTACCCGTTTCTAAGCCCATCTTCATGAACGCTATCGAAGTATCTTCATAAACTCCGTGAAGTTTGTCAATTGTACAAGTAGTACCAAACTTACCGTATAATACGATAGAGCCTACTAAATCGCTTAAATTCATTTTGCCAACAGCATCGTTTGAACCAGTAAAGAAGTTATACGAACCAAGCGAAGATTGTTCAACGACTTCTTCGGTATCAAGGTTATACAAATACCAATGAAGAGTTATACCGTTTGCGCCGTGTCCGCTACCTGCTACAAAGCCCATTATCACTCTGTAATGAGTTCCGTCAACGAGATTAGCGCGACCTAATTGAGATTCTGGACATCCGTTTTGAGTAAAGTCGTTAGCCGAAGCATTTTGAATCATGAACGGATGACCGTAGTTAATGTAAGTGCCCGGAGTTTTTCCAGAATGAAGTTGAACGATTTCAGTTCCGTTATAGTTAGTAATACCCGTGTAAACAACGATACCTTGTTTTTCATTACCGTTTGCGTACATAGAGTCGTCATAGTTTTCAGCAAAGAAAGCAACTTCCGGCATATTTTTACCAGTAAAATCAAACATAACGAAGTCGTTTAAACCGTAATTTCCGTCGATTGCCAAATATGCTTGATGAACGTAACTTGGCTCGCCATCTTCATTATCTTCTTGCGCGCCTTTATTGTAACTTGCGCCACTACCGATCGTACCTGCGCCTAATACGATTGATTCGCCGTTTGCAGTAGTGTTATTAGCCGAAAAACCACTCTTTAAAACTGCCGAGTAAACTGCAGTATAAGTTACGTTTCCTGCAACTTCTACGACCTCTGCATCCCATCCGTCAAAGGTATAAGTGTAAAGAACGCTTGGCGCTTTTGATGGGTCTTCACTTGGCTCTACAACGGTATCGCCGTAGTGATAATCGTCTTTTCTTAAAATTTCAGCACCGTCGTCGTCAACGAATACTACCGAATAGTTGATATATTCCGGAGTAAAGGTTGCGGTGTAGGCAAGACCTTGAGCGGTTACGGTTTCAGCAACTTCGCCCCAGCCTGCAAACGCGTAAGTATAGGTATTGTCCGCGTCTTTAGTTGGATTTTCAGTTGGCTCTACGATAGCGTCGCCGTAGTGATAAGTTTGAACTTCAAAGTCAGAACCGTCTGCGTTTAAGAATTTAACAACGTAATCAATATAAGTCCTATTTAATACTCTATTGAATGTTGCGTTTCCTTGAACGGTTGCAGGAACTTCTGCGTCCCACGCGTAAGAATAATTATAAGTTTCGTCTTCGCTATCATTTGGAAGTTGAGGTGCGGTTAAAGCGTCGCCATAATGGTAAGTTTCGCTTTGCAACTCTTCTCCGTTTTCATCTAAGAAAGCAACCGTATAGTCTATATAAGTAGGCGTATAGGTCGCTTTATAGGTAGCGTCTCCGTCAACTTTGACAACTTCTTTGTCCCAACCTGCAAACGCGTAGGTATAGGTTAAGTCAGCATCTCTAGTCGGGGCTTGCGGAACTTCAACCGTAGCGCCTTCTTCATAAGATGCCGTACTAATAATTTCGTCGTCATAATCAACGAAAGTAACCGTATACTTGCTTGGCGGTGTAGAACCGCTTTCCGGTTCGCTTGACGTAGGATCACACGCAGTGAATAAGCCAAGTAAACAAATTGACATCAAGCAAGTAAGCATAATAAGCAATTTCTTTTTCATATTTTCCTCCATATTTTTGGTTTGACGGCGGTAAATCGCCGTCTTTACCTTTTATTTAAACAAACCGAGTTTGTCTGTTCCTTTTAGTTTGCGCCGAGCGCGGATAACACGCCGTCGATACTCGTATCTTCGTAAACACCCCAAAGTTTATCAATGGTAAGTTCCACACCAAACTTGCCGTAGAGAACGATTGCTCCCTTTAAGTCTGCTAAAGTCTTACCACTTACCTTTCCTCCAGCGTGAGTTCCACCGTTATAGAAACCGTAAGTATGAATTTCTTTTGCTTCTAAAAGTTCGTTAGTGTCGAGATTGTAAAGTCTCCACTTAATCTTGATACCGTTTGCGCCGTGGTCACTTCCCGCTTCGTACCACATAATTACTCTGTACTTAACGCCGTCTTCAAGGTTTGCTCTTGCAAGCTTAGACTCGACGTTGCCTCCCATCTTATACCACGAGTCGTTAGGGTTATAAATCATATTAGGGCTATCGATATTTACGTATTTACCACCACCTAAAATGTTAGAAACGATTTCGCCCTTATAGTTGGTTATACCGTTTGCAAATACGATACCGTGTTTTCCACCGTCTTGTTGGTACATAGAGTTATTGTAATTTTGAGCGAAGAACGCAACTTCAGGCATGTTCTTACCGGTAAAGTCAAATACCAAGAAGTCGTTAAAGCTATATTCCCCGTCAAACGCTACGTAAGATTGATTAATCAAGTTGCCTGGGTTTGGACCAGTAGGACTTGCGCCTTCAAGCATTGTTCCCGCACTTAAAACAACTTGTTTTTCTTCCGTTATAGTTCCAACGCCGTGCAAGTTAATGCTATCTTGTGCTAACCAACTTTGAACGCCCGAACTTAAGTTTGCAAGCGTAAATGGAAGAGTTCCACACAAATTAGTTCCGTCTGAATAATAAAGGATGTAACTACCCGGTTTTGTAATGTTAACTGTTTCGCCCGTTACGTTATGAACTACGCCTTCGCCGTCGGTATAATAGAACTTATAACCTTGCTTTGTCGTGTCAACGTAGTCTGAAACTTTCATTTGGTAAGACGAGCCTACAACGAACGTTCTTGCACCCGACTTAAATTGAGAATATTGCAAATCTTCTGCAAACACTTCTTCAAAAGTCTTTGTCGTATCGGTCACGATAGGATAAATCTTATCAAGAACGGTTCTTGCGCCGTAGTTACCGTATAAGACGATATTGCCTTTGAAATATTCGCCAGTTGCCATATATTCTTCGTAGGTTGGGATAACGCCTTCAAAACCGAGCGCTTGCAACGCGTAAGTCGTCATATTAAACTTAGTTACCATTTGCATAGTGTCAAGGTTTAAAAGAGCGCAGTTTAAAGTGAGTTTAACACTGTCTATATTAGGCTTCTTCGTAAATAAATGAGTTGCAGTAGTCTTTTCGATCTTAGAAAAACCTATCATCATACGGTATTTAGTACCGTCTTTTAAGCCTTGTAAACTGATAGGATGTGGGTCTGTGCCGTTAATTTTACCCGTACTGTCGCCAAGATATCCCGTATCTTTAAAATTAGCACCAAACGTTTCGTCTGGTTTATGAAGCATATACGGTCCGTAAAGCATACCTGTTTTACTCAATTCAGGGTGATTTACGCCACCTGTGTTATTTTTTAAACCACCTGTAAATATAACGCCTTTACTTCCGTCAAAGAGCGACGTTGTATAATCATCATCTCTAAAGAAAGAGAATATCGGCATATTTTTACCAGTAAAGTCAACCTTTACGTAACTACCTATACCGTATTCACCTTCGTAAGCAACGTATGGAGAAAAATGTGGACCGTTTGCTCTTTGAAGTATAAGGTTATTACCGTTAGCATAACTACCTTCAACGAGAGTAAAGTTGCCCCTTTCAACGTACAAGTCACCGTTGAGCGTAATATCCATATCGGTAAGTTCTTGTAAGTATTGTTGGTCGATATACTTTATAGAAATAACTTCTCTTCCCTCAACAACCTGACCGTCCAACGCCTTTGCGCTGAACTTAAAGGTGTGGTCTGAACGCGACGCAATCGTATAACTGTCGCTACCCGAAAGGTCAACTTCTACCCCGTCGACTTCAACGCTATCCATTGAAACGACAGTTCCTTCGATAGACGTCCAAACGTTCATATCTGCAAAGTAGTCGTCAAAATCAATGGTATCGCCGAGATTGTAAGGCTTATATTGAAGCGAATACTGGAATTCAAGGTCGGGATATACTACGTTTAAATCAAAAGTTGATTTACCCTTGTTCTTACCCGACTTTATCGTGTAAGTTAAAGTAAATTTCCCCGGAACTTCACTATACCAAATTACTTCGTAAGTTAAGTCTTGTTCTACGCCGTTTTCGTCAGTCATGACAACCGTATAATCCGAATTGTAGTCGTAATCAATATACTCGGTTAAAACTACGGTTTCGTCAACGTAAACGGTGTGCAGAGCCCCTTCTAAAAACTGAGGACCTTTCTTTTTAGGTTCTTCGTAAAACGGAATAAAATCTTCCGATTTACAAGCCGTAAGCCCTGCCATAAAACAAGCGAGCAAACAGCAAAGTAAAAGTATTGAACTGAAAATCTTTTTATTTTTCATAAGTTCCTTCCTTTTTGTTTTTTAATTCTCATTTAAGCGATTCTTTCGTGTTTTACACGAAAGAAGGCGCGCCTTCTTACAAATTTTTAGTACGGCAACACGTAAATACTGTCGCCTGCAAGAAGTTTTGCAACGAACTTCCCACCGTCTAAATCTACGGTCTTCCACTCTCCGTTTTCAAAAACGTCGGCTTTTTTAAACTTTTTATCAAAGTTTATTTCCGTCGTTTGGACTACTCCTTGCATCTTTTCACTACGAATTTCAGCCATATTTATAATTCTATATAAATATTGATTGTTCTTTTCGTCGTAAAGTTCGTTTATTAAAACGCCTTCTTTGTCAGTTGAAAAACTTTCCACTTTGTCGAGTTTTTCACATTTTGCATAGTCTAACTGTTTTAAGAAAGAATTAAACGTGGCGACGTCGTACGCCGAATGATTATAATTAAATTTACTTACGAGCGGAATTATCTTCCAAAGTTCTTTTAGCACCTTTTGCGTGTCGTAATAAAGTTGATTCTTTTTACCACTTCTCGTAATCATTGCGCCGTCGTCGTAAAACGTTTCAACAGAGTTTGCGCCGTGTGGCATATAGGTAAAAAAGCCAAGCTCCCTAACTCCAAAACCAAGTAAAAGATTGAGTTGATAACGCATTTCTTGTTCGTTTGGAGTCCAGTAATAATCAAACTCACCGATTTTCATTGAAAACGATTGAGCGATAAACTGAAGTTCAATCTTTTTATCTCTACAAATTTCAGCGGCGTTTTGCAAACACCAAATATACAAAACTTTATTTTCCTTGTTGTAGCAGAAAGGATAATCGTCGTACTTTATATAGTTTGCGCCCGTTTCGTTTAAAAATAATTCTAAATACTTAGTTCTTCTTTCAAATAGGTCTCCGCCCTTTGGATAACGTTCATCCATCCAACGCAAAGTGTCGAGCGGTAATAAATTACAATAGATAAACGCCTTTGGACAAACCCTTTTTATAGACCTATAAATTTGACCGAAAGACTTAAAAAGATAAGAGTGCGGTTCGTCCTTTAAATAAATGCCGTAAAAAGCAGGGTGCTTTGAATAATCTTTGATGCGGTTGGCAACAAATTTATCTAAACTCTCTTCACTGTCAAATTCCTTGCCTTCGCCGATAATTCCGTCCTTTTGACAAGAAAGGTCGTAAAAGGCTTGGTCGCCTACTATATATTTGTCGATGCCCGCTTCATACACAACGTCCATCGTCCTTTTGCACATAGACGTTTCCCATTCTTCTCCATAATAAGTCGCAATACAGCCCGACATTACCATGTTAAAACCTACGTCTTTGTACTTTTTAAAGTTTTCAACCGTTTTAAGTCCCATTAAATGCGACTTTTCCAAAACGTAGTCTCCTAACTCGCAACCCGGAACAGAATATGCGTACGTGTTAAATTCTACGTCTTTTTTTAAATAATATTTCTCGTACATAAATTATCCTTTCAAACCGCCTGCGGTCATGTTAGTTAAAATTAAGTTTTGCGTACTTGCGTACAAAATGATTATAGGAATTGCCGAAATAACCGCAGCCGCAAAATATACGGGTTTAGAGTTTTCAGCGTATCTCGAGTCGGTGTTATACATATAAAGCCCGTAAGCAAGGTTTGGAGATTCTCTTAAGTAAATCATAATCGTGCCGTAGTCGTTCCAAACGCCGATTGCTTGAGTAATCATTATTGCAACGAGACAAGGAACTACTTGCGGAAGAATTATGGTGAAAAACGTCCTAAGTTCGCCTGCGCCGTCTATATAAGCGGCTTCAGAGTACGCTGGGCTTACGCCTTTAAAATATCCGTATAAAACTATAAACGCAAAGTCAAAACCACTTGCCCAAGATATCCAAATGGTAAGCGGATTTTCTACCATTCCTAAAAAGTCAAGCAACTTAAACGCGGCAGGACCAGAACCGATAATCGGAATAGTGTTTACGAAAATTACTATTACGTATAAAAGCTCTTTACCGGGGAAACGGAATCTTGCAATCGCATAAGCAAGCATTGCGCTCGACGCTACGTTTACGAAAACTTTTACAACCACTACCCAAAGAGAGTTAAAAAGCATTCCGAAATAGTTTACGTCGTCGTATTCAAACGACGTAAAAACTTCGCCATAGTTGCTAAAAGACCAAGTGTTAGTTATGGTAAAACTGTTTTGCCTATAATCGTCAAAAGTCTTTAAAGAGTTGTTAAACGCCCAAAATAGTGGATATATGCATAAAAACGCGATAATAACAAATAAAATGAAAAACACTATCGCCGTAATTTTTTCGGACGCGCCGGTTTTTTTCAAAGAAATTGATTTCATACCCTCGCCTCCTTACACTTCAACGTCCGCAAAGACGCTTTCAATGATTTTTCTACCAAAGAGAACAACGGGCACAGTAATAACCGTCAATACTAATCCGAGCGCCGCTGGGAATCCGTAATACGGAACACCATCTGATTTAGAAATTTCATAGGTTATCTTGTAGAGCAAGAAACCAATCGTCGCCGTACCATTAATACCCGTACCTTGAGTAAACAAGTAAATGTTGTAGTCTGCGGTTACGAAAGAACAAAGAGAGAACGTTAAAAGCGTTGCTATCGTTGACCAAACGCAAGGAACGGCAATTTGAATAAACGTTCTCCAAAAGCCTGCGCCGTCGAGTTCTGCCGACTCGTAAATTTCGTCTGGCACTCTTGAGAACGCGCCCGTTAAAACCGCATTGTTTCCAACGAGCCCCATTACAATTTTTATAATTATAATGGTTGGGAAAGCCGTTTTTCCAGAAGCGAATAGTCCATCCGTAGGCAGTTCTATACCAAAAACTTTAACTGCTTCGTATATCGCTCCACCGTTCATTACGAGATACCTTATAAGTTGCGTCCACATAACCGCGCCCATAAGACTTGGAATTATATAGCAAACTCTAAAAATATAGTGTCCCAAAAGCCTACGATATAATATGTAGGTCGTAACTACTCCTATCGGGAATAAAATCACGAAGTCCAACGCCCATAAAAACATTGAACGGAAAAGCGTTTCTAAAAGATTTACGTCGTGAGTGTGCATCGTGTCTCCGCCGAAGGCTTCGAAAACCTTAACAAAATGGTCAAAACAAAGCGCGTTTTCCTTATTTAAAAAGGCGAACATTATACTCGAAAAGTTTACGTAAACCCAAAATATTAAAAATTGTATAACGGGGAAAGCAATAAAAGCGTAAACGAAAGGAAATTTTTTCTTTTCAAATTTACTATATTTCTCCACTTTTTTGTTCAATACGTTCATATTTCACCTTGCTCGTTTTTTCTTGACTTTTTAATATAAAACACAAGCGTCAAAACGATAGTAGTTTATTTTTTTGATGCAAAATAAGAGTCCCAATATTTTTTTGCAGTTGCAACAGCTTCTTCTTGTAAAAGAGTTGCTTCTTCTCTTGCATTGCCAGTTTTTCCCCTTAAAACTAAAGCAATATTACTTGCTCCTGCAACTGGAAGGAAATAATCGTGTGTTAATATTTCTCTTCTAATTCCTTGAACGCGACCGTTTATTGCTCTGAAATACGGGTTAGCTACCAACGCTCTTGCTTGAGATATAAATTCGTAATCTGGATCTACGGTACTGGTTGCGTAAGGAGTAGAACCGTTTGCTTTTAATAAGAAAGTATTTGCATAATCTGCGCTTGCCATCATTCTAAGGAAAAGCGACGCGATTTCTTTTTTGGTAGAACCTTTGGTTATAAACGCCAAGTGTTCGATACCTCTTGAGAAACAAATACCGCGAGCCTCCGCAATAGTCTCTGCCTCGTCTTTATTCAAGTTTACGCCTTGATTTTCGGCAACGCCTGCGATAATTTCGTCTATGGTCTTGCCTTCATCTACGAGTTTACAAGCGTAAGACAATACGTCGTCGCACTTGTCGGGCGAAAGATTAAGTCTCGTACCTGCGCCCATAAGTTTTACACCGAAGGCAGAGATTACGGGTACGTTCATAAATCCTATGTCGCCTAGTTGATCCTTGTAATTTGCTTTAATTTCGTTTAAGAACCAGTCGCCGTTAAGCATAAATACGGCGTTGTTACCTCTTCCGTCGTTTTCCGCCATAATTAAGCCTTGCGCTTGGTCAAGGTCGTGAGTGGTAGAGTTTGGAGCGGCGTATTTTTCCGCCATAAACTTAATACCAACTTCCAAAGCGTCGGTAATTCTTTCGTCTCCAAAGATTTCCCAACCGTCTTGCATATCCGTCCAAGAGCCGTCGCTATTTTCCGTTTGCATTCTCAAGTGTTCGTTGTACCAGTCTATATCGTACTGTGCAATCCATTGTTTAAACGCAGAGTTTTGGTAAGTGGTAGCGCCACCAGCGCCTTCAGCCAAGTTATAAGTTACGGGATAAGTCTTGGTTTGTTCACTCGCGCCAAGTCCGTTCGCGCCGTTTCTAATAGCGTCAAAACACTCGAACATTTCGTTCGTCGTTCTCGGAAGTTCGGTAATGCCGTAGTCTGCAAGTTTTGAAGTGTTTACTACCATACCTGCCGACGTTTGAGCCCAAGAAAATCCGTACATAGTTCCGTCGTCTGCGCGAAGGAAAGGAACGAGGTCGGGATGCATAAGCTCAGAAATTTTCTTCTCGCTTTCGTTTCCGCTGTAATCAATCGCGGTTTTATTGAAAACAAGTTCTTCTAAGTCTTCGCAAACTTCGCCGTATTGACCATCTTTACTTACGTGGTTTGGCCAAATCGCGCCCGTTACGTAAAGGTCGATTTTAGTCTTTTTATAACCACGGGACATTTCTTGTACCATAGGAGTGCCCGCAGAAGAAGACGAAGGCTTTAACACGTTAACCTTATAACCTTCTTTTGCGAAAACCTTTTCAAATTTTTGTTTTAATTCGTAAATAAACAAATCACCGAATCCGGCTTTGTAAAGACGAATATTGATCGTCTTTGGATCGTCTACGATATTCGTTTTCTTTTTACAACTAGCGCCAAGAGATAAACATCCGAGCGAAAGCATGCAAGCAAGAATAACGGAAATAATTTTTTTCATAATTTTTTCCTCCTAGATTTTGCATATAGCCTTTTAGGCACAATACTTCTTTTCATTTTATAGTGTAACATAGCAACGCTTTACCTTTCCACTCTATTTTTTTGCAAAACTAATCGATTTTTAATATTGCCCTTCTATTTTTTTGTTTTAACTTATTGTTTTTTTGTAAAAATATTTTTTCCCTTTTGTATTGACATAGGCGATTTTTTTTGCTATAATCGTAAAAACTCGACAATTTTAGTATATTTTTGAAAGGTTTTGGGCAGTTTTCTACATATATATATTATATTTTTACTAAATTCTATTATAATAAAACCGCACGCGTACGCGACAAATTCCATTTTTATTTATTTTTTATTTTTATGGAAAGAAAATGCGATTTCGTTTTGCTAATTCGTTTAATTCGTTTAATAAAATTTTCGTTTAAATTTTTTAAAGGAGAAAATTATGGCCGTTTTTTTAGATTTGCACAGTATAGAGGGCACGCCTTATATACAGTCTTCATACACTCCGCCAAATCACAAACACTCGCATGAATTTTTCGAGTTGTCTTTTTGCGTTTCGGGTAAAGCGGTAAACACAATAAACGACCATCCGATTCCTTTCCAAAACGGAACGTGCGTAATTTTAAGACCGGGAGACGTTCATTCTCTTACCGAGTACGACAAAAAAATCTATGAACATATCGACCTTTACGCAACGGAAAAGTCGTTTAAAACCCTTTGCGACGCCCTCCACAAAGACTTGTATGAAGAAATTATGAGCGAAGAGGCGCCGATATATTTCCCCCTTTCTAACGAGTTGTTTCAGTTCTTGTTTAATCAATCTTTACTTTTAAAGGAAATGATTGTGAATAAGGATAAATTTTTTGAAACGCTTTACTCGTCGATTATTTCCGTGCTATTGTCTGAATGGGTTAAAAATAGGGTTTACGTAAAAAAATATATGCCCACTTGGCTCAGCGATTTACTGCCCAAATTCAACGACGTTAATTTTATTCAGAAAAATATAACTCAAATAGCAAGCGAATGTGGCTTTTCTCTACCGTATTTTTCTACGCAATTTAAAAAACACGTTGGAGTTTCCGCAATAGAATATCTCACTAAAAAGCGTGTGCATTTATCAAAAGATTTAATCGCCAAAAATACGCACCTTAGAATTTTAGACATATCGGGAATGCTCGGCTTTGAAAATCCAAGCACTTTTTCAAAGCATTTTTTGCAAGAATTTAAGTTGACGCCAAAAGAATACAGAAAGCGTTATCAAACCAATTACGAAAACTAAAAACGAGGCTATGACGCACTGTCATAGCCTTAATTTATATCAATAATCGACTTATAGACCAACTTTTATATAAAAAATCCGTCGTAAACGCTTTATTTTTAAGCGTATTTTTACCCGCTTATTTCGTTGACTTTTTTTTTGTAAAATATTAAAATAATAAGGCAATTAAAAGCAAAGGAAAAGTTTTATGTCAAAAAAATTAACTATCGCGCAAAAACTCAGAAAGAGAAAATATCGCCCAGCGCCTAAATTTATCGCAATGATTTACAAAATCATAATGGTAAATATTATAGGCAGAAAATATAAACCTAATTTTCATATTATTGACGACGTAAACGACTGCAAAGGCCCGTGTTTCGTCATTTTTAACCACTTGTCTAGAATAGACCACTTATACGTTTGTGGAGCAACTTATCCAAGAGTTACTAATATGATGGCTGGTTGCAGTGAATTTTACCGCAAGAAGTTTTCATTTGTGTTTAAATTGAATAAAGTTATACCCAAAAAGAACTACTCTCCCGACATGCTTGCAATACACGCAGTCGGACAAGTTATTAAAAAAGGCGGTTGCGTAACTTTTGCTCCCGAAGGTTTAGCAAGCGATTACGGCGGAAACAAGCCTATAGTCCCCGGGACGAGTAAAATGTTTAAACATTTTAAAGTCCCCGTTTACCTTTGTTATCTTGAAGGTCAATATTTGCAAAATACAAAGGTTTGCTTGGACGAACGACTTGGCGAAACTCACGCTACTATGTCTTTGCTATTTTCAAAAGAGGACGTTGAAAAGTTGTCCGTAGAAGAAATGGACGATATTATAAACGAAAAATTTAGGCGCAACGAATACGCGTGGAATAAAGAAAAGAAAATTAAGTGGCAAACCCACGGCAGAATTTGCCACCGCTTAGAAGATTTTTGCTACAAATGTCCTAAATGCGGCAAAGAGTTCACAATGAAAGGCGAAGGCGATAAAATTACGTGTTCTAACTGCGGAAACGGCGCAAGTATGGACGATTATTACCAATTCCACCCATTTGAAAACGCCGTTATTCCCGATTCCCCGTTCGACTGGGTAGAAGGCGAACGTATGGATATAATTAAAGAAATCCGTCAAGACCCAGACTATTTCTTTGAAGACGAGTGTCAAATAGGCAATTTAGACGAACACAAACTCGTCGGAAACAACAAGACGAGTTTTATCGTTGGCGAAGGAAAAATACGCGTTGACCACAAGGGTTTCCACTACAAAGGAACGAGAAACGGCGAACCTTTTGAGTTTACCGTAGATTACAAAAATTTATACACGTTTATAACCGAAGTGGATTCCAGTTACTTTAATTTCTACTACAAAGGCGAATATTTTGATTTTTTCCCAAAACATCAAACCGTTGGGAAGTTCTATCTTTTAGTCGAAGAAATGCACCGTTACCACGTAAATTTTTATAAAAATTTCAAATGGAACGACTATATGTACGAAGGAATGGAACTCGGCATAGATTTAAAAAAATAAAATGTAAATGGGGAGATTTTAAATGATAACCATAGAAACTGTAATTGATTTATTAGAGGCCTTAACTATTTTATTTTTTGGAATATCTTGGCCTATTTCTATAAGAAAATCATATCTTTCGCGTACGGCAAAAGGAAAAAGTTTGTTTTTTGAACTGTTTTTGCTCGGCGGTTACGCAATCGGCATAACGCGAAAGATAATACAAATTACGGCGCTTGGCTCGTCGGGTTTCGTATTCTTCTTGAGTTTTATTTTCTACGTTATAAACTTTATTGCAATCTCAATTGATATTGCTTTATATTTTAGAAACGTAAAACTTGACAAAGAAAGAGAAAACACGCAAAACGGCTAATTTTTAAATAATAGTTATCTAACGATTTTTATTCTCTCTCAAAAATAGGTTTATCTTTCCTTAAGTAGAACGAAATAGTTGTTTTATTAAAACGGCAACCCCCACCTTACTCTAAACGGGTAAAGTGGGGGTTTTATTACTCTATTTTAATAAAAAGTCTGCCTATAAGTCGATTATCTCATTATTCTATGCTTTTAGACTTTTTGTTTTTCGTCCCGTTCGTTTACTTAACCCAACGATTAAAGCAAAGTTTAACGACTAAACATACCATATCTTTAATTTATTATAAAACCATTAAAAATAAACGGTGGACGTTTCCTTCCACCGTTTATAGGTTTTATTTAGTTAGGTTTATTTCTTCTTAAAGATTGCGAGAAGGTCCGCTAAACTTTTTTTCTAATAACTATTAGAGCAAAAATTCCAAATGCTGTCAACAATCCAAGTCCACCCATAGAACCCTTACATCCCTTGCCTGCTTTAGACTCTTCAGAACTTTTAGTGCTTTCTGATTCTTCCGTACTTTCAGAAGATTCAGGATCACCACCACCGTTTGCCATTTGATAATCACAAGTATCACACTTGCCGTTATTATCGCTATCAGCGTGAGTGCCTACGTTAGCCTTATCGCCACAAGAACATTCGTTCCAATGCTCGTTTGCATCGCTTTCCCAAGCAGTGCCGTAATCGTGGTTGTGCGGAATATCTTCCCAAATTGCAAAGAGTTCTACGTTAGCTGTTACGTTATAAGTCGTACCGTCAATTACTTCGCCGCTTGCGGAAGTAGCCCAACCTTTGAATTTCTTTCCGTCAGGTGCGGTAAATTCACAAGTAGGCAAGGTGTAAGTTCCTGCATACTCAACAGGACTCATAGTTCCCGTACCACCGTTTGCGTTAAAGGATACGGTATAATTCGCAACTGGAAATTCCTTCCACATTGCGATGATATAGGTGTTATCGTTAATAATAATTGTGTCGCCGGGCTGTTTTTTAGCAACTTCAGCGCTCTGTGCAGTTCCTACGCGAATGCTCCAGTAATCGAATGCAAAGCCTTCGATCGGAGTAAAGCCCATAGATTCGGGAGTATACAGAGTAATCTGCGTACCGTTTGTCACGTAATCGAAATCATTAGATCCGTTTGCTTCGCCGGGACTGTAAAGATACATATATTCGGTTAAGGGAGCTTCTTTCCAGATCGCAACGATGTAGGTATTATCGTCAATGGTGATCTGATCGCCGGGCTGCTTTTGCGCAACCTCTGCGCTCTGTGCAGTTCCTACGCGAATGCTCCAGTAATCGAAGGTAAACCCATCAATCGGAGTAAAGCCCATAGATTCGGGGGTATACAGCGTGATCTGGGTTCCCTCCGTCACGTAATCGAAATCATTCGATCCGTTACCCTCGCCGGGCGTGTATACGTAGATGTATTCGATTGATTCTTCCCAAACAATTACGAATTCGTTACTCGTTGCAAGCGCATCTTCACCGATGTATGCTACAATACGAAGACGAATAGACTTTGCAGTGTCACTCGTAAACAGATACTGACCTGCGCCATTCTGCGTTTGAAC
>JAFQMD010000010.1 GCA_017396365.1 Clostridia bacterium
ATACGAGCAAGACGGGATTTTTGCGAGATTTTTGCAAGGGAATTACCTTGTTGGTAATCGGAATTGCAAAAAGCCGTAAAAAGACTAGTATTGCGAAGTAGATAAACCTTTAAATATCAGTCACGAGTTGTGATAGAGCCTAAATATAAAAATGCCAAAGTCGAAACTTTAAAATTCGACTTTGGCATCATTTAAATTTTATTTAATATTATTCAGCGTCTTTTGGCTCTTCAACAGGAGCGTCAACTGCAGGAGTTTCTTCAACAGGAGCGTCAACCGCAGGAACTTCTTCTGCTGGGGTTTCTTCTACAGGCTTTTCTTCTGCAGGAGTTTCAACCTTTGCCTTTTTCTTCTTTCCGAAAAGACCAAAGAACTTTGGCTTTTCTCCTACTTCTTCAGGATGCTCTTCAGCATACTTTCTTCTTTCTTCTTGACGTTGAAGTTCTACTACAGGAACGTAAGCCTTAGTACCTTCGCCTTCTAAGATAGTAAGTTCGGTTTCTTTATCGAAAAGGTGGCTGTGCATAATATCTATAGCAAGTTCTACAACTTGATCTCTTTCAGTTTTTGAACGAGAGTCAACTTTTGCAATCATTTGAGTTGAGCCGTCAACCAAACTCTTAACCTTTCCGTCGTCTTCTTCTACCGGAGCGTCTTCTTTTGCGAATACGCAGTAAAGAAGAGTTTCAGCGCCGAGTTTTTCAACAACTTCTACTTTTACGCTAATTACGGTTTCTTTAGAATTGCTAATAAAGCCTGCTTCGTCGTGGAAATCTTCAGGTCTTACGCCGAATACGACAGGTTTTTCGGTGTTAAGATATTCTTCGATATTGATAATCTTATCTGCTTTTGCCTTTGGAAGAGCAACTTTACATCCTTCAAATTCAACGAAAACGTTGCCTGCTTCGTCGCTAGTTAAAACAGCGTCAAAGAAGTTCATTTGTGGAGTTCCGATAAAGCCTGCTACGAAAAGGTTTGCAGGGTAATCGTAAAGTTTTTGCGGAGCGTCCACTTGTTGAATAAGACCGTCTTTCATAACGACGATTCTCGTACCCATAGTCATTGCTTCAACTTGGTCGTGAGTAACGTAAATGAAAGTGGTTGCAAGTCTGTGGTGAAGTTTAGTAATCTCAGTTCTCATTTGAGCACGGAGTTTAGCGTCAAGGTTTGAAAGTGGTTCGTCCAAAAGGAATACCTTTGGTTCACGAACGATTGCTCTACCTAACGCAACTCTTTGTCTTTGACCACCTGAAAGAGCCTTTGGCTTTCTTTGAAGGTATTGTTCAAGACCGAGAATTCTTGCTGCTTCTTTTACTTTTTCGTCAATTTCAGCCTTTGGCTTTTTTCTAAGTTTAAGACCGAAAGCCATGTTATCGTAAACGGTCATGTGTGGATAAAGCGCGTAGTTTTGGAAAACCATTGCTATATCTCTATCTTTTGGCTGAACGTCATTCATACGCTTGCCGTCGATGAAAAGGTCGCCGTCAGAAATTTCTTCTAATCCTGCGATCATTCTCAATGTGGTGGACTTACCGCAACCAGATGGTCCTACGAAAACGATGAATTCCTTGTCTTCGATATCAAGGGTAAAGTCCGTTACTGCAACAACACCGGACTGATATACTTTGTAAACGTCCTGGAGTTTAAGACTTGCCATTTTTTCCTCCTAATCTCGGCACTTAGCCGAATAATTTTCTACAATATTATTATATAATATTTTTAGTTCATTTACAATAGCATTTGGTACAAAAAACCACCCTTTGTTTTATACTTTTTGTACATATTGCCAAAATTTTACTCTATTTTTCACCCCTTTTAAGCCCATTTGTTAAATATTCTTGATTTTTTTGAGAGAAATTGCTATAATAATTACGTAGATGCGTGAGAATTTACGCTATGGAGTTATAATGGATATAAACAAATTTAGCCCTACGGGCGCTATCGACAGAAAACATCTCATTTCTCTTGCCAACGTTACCGAAGACGAAATTTATGAAATTTTATACAAAGCAAAAGAAATTTCTACTCGCCTTTTAGCAGGCGAAAAATTGACTTATTTAAAAAATAAATACGTTACGCTTCTTACCAAGCGCTCTTTTGCTCGCTCGCGTATTGCCTTTGAAACAGCCGTTACCAAACTTGCGGGAATTCCTATGATTTCAACCATGCACGGTAGCGAACTCGAAACTATCGTAAAAGATAAACTGACTATGGAGGCAATAGCAAGTTACGGCGTAAACGCAATCGTTGTTCAAACCGCCGAAGCAACCGACGCAGAGCAAATTGAAAAGTCGGTGCGTATTCCTATTATAAACGCAAACAGTAAAAGCGGTCCATGCGAGGCGCTTTCGGCTCTGCTTACCGTTTGGAAAAGAAAAGGCAGGCTTTCTGGTCTAAAACTCACCATGGTTGGCGACCCTGCCGTTTATGCCGATTCGTTTATATACGCGTTTGCAAACTGCGGTTTTGACATAACGCTCGTTTGCCCTCCCGATAAAAACCCACCTGAAGAAGTAATCAACCACTGCAATCAGTACGGCGACCTCGTGATAACTGACGATTTAGAAGACGGGCTTAAAGGAGCAGACGTGGTTTTCATCTCGGAAGACGGGCTCGACTTTAATTATACGGTCGATTCGGCGAACTTAGAATTTGCCAAACCCGACGTTATCGTTTTACATACACTCCCCATTTCCCCAGACGGCAATTTGAGCGAAGACGTAATTTCTTCCCCTGCCTTTGCAGGTCTTGAAGAGGCGACATGCCTTCCCGAAATTGAAATGGCTGTGTTATCACTTTTAGTCGGCAAACCTAAAAACAATTTGTAATTTAATTAGCCTTGGCAAACGCCAAGGCTTTATTTTTTTGCCGTTTTTCAACTTATAGCCCAACTTTTATAAAAATTCTACTGCAAGTAGATAGCGGTTTTACATCTCTACTTTAGGTATTCTTTATTTATAGTATCGTAATATGAAAGTAGATTGATATTAAAGTTATGATACGTTATACTTAAAGCATAGAAAAAAGAGTCGATAAATAGACGAAAGGAGTAATTATGAAAATTGCCATCTCGCTTGATAGCGCTTGCGATTTAACTAAAGAACTCATAGAAAAATACGATTTTAAAACTTTGCCGTTCGGCGTAAATTTAGGAGATAGATTTATTTACGACGGCGAAATCCCTGTCCTTGAAATTTTTGAGTGGGCTGATAAAAACAAAACCCTACCAAAGACAAACGCAATTAACGAAGATGCGTTTAACGAACATTTTTCTAATCTTTTAAAAACTTACGACGCCGTTATTCATTTTAGTATTTCTTCGGAAATTTCAAGCGCTTGCAACAACGCAATTTCGTCGTCTAAAAACTTTATAAACGTTTACGTCGTTGACAGTTTATCTCTTTCTACGGGAATTTCATTACTCGCAATCTACGCTAAAAAGTTGACCGAAACCATAAAAGACGCAAAGAAAATCGTAGAAATGGTGGAAAAGAGAGTTCCTGCAATTCAAGCGAGTTTTATTGTCGAAAGACTCGATTATCTTCACCGCGGTGGTAGATGCTCGGCGATTGCCCTTCTCGGCGCTAATATTTTAAAAATTAGACCGAAAATTGAAGTTGTTGACGGAAAACTTTGCAACACCAACAAGTTTAGGGGCAAGATGGAAAAATGTATCGGAGACTATTGCCAAAGCGTTTTGAAAAAGTATAACACGCCTGACAAATCGGTAATTTTTTTAACGCATAGCCACGCAGAAGAAAGTATGATAAATTCCGCAAGAGAAGTTTTAAAGGGATACGGCTTTGAAAACGTTTATGAAACAACCGCTGGTTGCACCATATCAAGCCATTGCGGTAAAAACACTTTAGGCATACTTTATTTAAACGACGGCGAGACGTTATAACCCCCTTTAATCAACTTATAGACCACTTTTTGTGAATCATAGTAAAGGACAAGACTTGTCCTTCCCCTCCTTAAAACAGTCGCAAAAACGCGACTGTTTTAATTTTACGCTTATTATCTCGTATAAATTGCGCTGATATTTGCAATAATACTACCAACGAATAATCGGAGGTGTTCTATGGAAAAATGTAACCATCACGTAAAGTGCGACGTATGTGATTGCGCGCACAATCTTCACGGTAGAAATTGCAGTTTAGACAGCGTTAAAATAACCTGTTTAAACGGGAACTGCACTTGTTGTGGAGACTTTGAAAACAAAAGCAAAATTTAAGTAAAACGCCGAGAGTTGACAATCAACTCTCGGCGTTTTTATCTTTACAAAAAAAAATAACGGCTCGTTAGCCGTTATCTTAGTGGAGCGGGAAACGAGATTCGAACTCGCGACGTTCACCTTGGCAAGGTGACGCTCTACCACTGAGCCATTCCCGCATAGATGGTGGGAACAACAGGGCTCGAACCTGTGACCCCCTGCTTGTAAGGCAGATGCTCTCCCAACTGAGCTATGCTCCCATCTGAATGCTAATATACTATACCAAATTTATTTTTAAATGGCAAGCGTTTTAACAAGGTTTTTAAAAAAAAATTTTGAAAAATTTTAGCAAAACGGCGATTGCCCCACGCAATCGCCGTTTATCTTTTAGCCTTTATCTAAATTTTAAAAATGGGCGGGATTTTCAAACGAAAATCCCGCCATCTTTTTGCTATTTATTAGTCGTCTTTTTTTTCGTTAATCGGCAAGTTTTGCCGTTGACAAAAATCTTCTTACGCTTTCGATTGCGCTTTCACACCTTGACTTTTCGGCGTACGTTTCGCCTACGCAAAGCGTAGTTTTTTGCGCGTTGCGAAGTTTAAAGAAATATCTTCCCTTTTTGTCAACGTCTATTATAAAGTTACCTGCAATGCCGTTGTTGGTTATCGTTTCAATAGCCGTTTTTGCCGAATTTGCGGTAGTGTAAGCCTCGCTAGAGAGTAAAAGTTCGCCGTTGGATGCAAAAAGTTGAGCAATAAACATATCTTCTACGTCAACAATCGCCCATTTGCCCGTGTAAGCAGTCTTTTTATCAACTGCCTTTGCCTTTGGAACGACGTATTTAATAATTGTCAAATCCTTTTCGATTTCGTCAGATATCGGAGAGTCGGCAAATCTTTTTACCGATTCTATAGAAGACATACACGACGCTTTAGTAGGATAGGTTTCGCCTGCGCATAAAAATCTGTTGCTTGCGTTTTTAAGTTTAAAATAATAGTTCCTGTTTTTGTCACAATAGAGTTGAAATCCGTCCGCTTCAATGCTCTTTTTAATTGTTGATATGCCCTTTTTAGCGCTATCTGCGCTTGCGTAAATTTCACTCGTTAAAATAATTTCGCCGTTGTTTGCATGGAGATAAGAAACGAATTCACCCTCGCCCTTCTCCCTAACAACCCACTTGCCGACTGCCTTTTTAGGAGCGGTCTTTGCAGTAGTTTTAGTAGCCGTCTTTTTCGCAGGCTCTTTTGTTGGCGTTGACTTTTTAGCAGTAGTTTTAGCCGTCGTTTTTACGGTCTCGGCACTCTTGCTTGACTTAGTCGTTTCAGTTTTTTTAGCAGTTTTCTTTTGTTCTTTTTTCACTTCAATATTCTCCTTAGTATCATTTCCAAAAGATTGTTCCCTAACCCATTTTAAGTCGGCGTCGCCTTCGCGCTTGGACTGTTCTTCGCTGTCGGTAACGGCGATTTCGTCTTCGGAAGTTACGGGATTTTCAGTTATCATTTTTTCAAGTTTTTCTAAATTGCGTTTTTTCACGAGCCTTATTATTACCGTCGTAACGATAATAAGGGCAACTGTAAGCGCAATTACGGCAATCAAACACGCCAACCAGTTTTGGCGTACGAATTCAATTAAAGGCATGTTTTACTCCTTTGTAAAATTTAATACATTTATTATACAACCTTACCGTTAAATTGTCAATAAAAAGGTTAAATTTCACGTTATTTTCATTAAATGCCTGCCTATAGGTCGATTATCCGCCTTTAAATTTTCTACGAGTAGCCATCCCACCACGGATATGGCGCTCGCTTAAATTGATAAAAAGCACCCTTTTTACCCTTACAAACAAATCGCAGTCTATATCGCTCAATTTTTTAACCATATCGCTGTGAACGGTAGATTTACTAACCCCAAAAACTTTGGCGCATTCTCTAACAGTTGCGCCTTTTTCAACGATATACTCTGCCTCTTTTATAATTCTTTCGGTTGCGCTACAATACAAACATTTTTCTCCGCTTTAAACGGATAACTTTTCCGTTTGTTATATGCTATGCTGAAAATTTTGCTTTATGCAGTTTAATATAAAATTTTATGGCAATACTCTTTAATTATGAACGCTTTTAAACACCTGATACTTTTTATAGCAAATTTAAATTTTGGAAAAAATTATTTTTCGCTTACTTCGTTATGTCTATTACTACTCTCTACGCTATTTTTAGTTTTGGCAATTTTTTTCAAGAGCCTTCGCCGTATTAATAAATCGATAATGATAGGAGTAATCGCTTGCGCGTACTTAGTCTGCATAATCAAGTTGCTTTGCCAAATATACGCTTTTTTTGCGGTTGACTACGCGCAGTTGATTTTATGCTCGTTTTTTGCTCTAATACAAGTTGTCGTAATCGTAGTATTTTGTCTTTTAAAACCTATAAAAACCGATTTTATTATAGATAACGGTATTATAGGCGGACTTTTTGATAATAACCGAAAATACCACCACTACGACTATGGCGGTGATTTTGCGAGCAATCCTTTTAAAAAAATAGAGCGTTTACCGACTAAAAAAATGTTTGAAACGGATAGTCAAGGGGACTTTAATTTAAACTTTCCGTATCTTTTAAAACGCATTGAACTTTTAGATTTTACCGCTCTTTCCCCCGTAGAACAAAACGACGTTTTTAACCTAAAATCAATGGTAGAAAATTTGTCACATAGAGAAATTACTGACAAAGATCGTGAAATGCTTTGCGACGGAATAAGTAAGTTTTTAAAAATTTCGGCAAGATACGACGAATTTCTACCCGACAAATTTTGACGGCGTTTTCAGTCAATTTCGTTATATTTCCGACGGCGTTTTTAGTCAAAATTCTCATTTAACTACACTATGAGTTTTTCATTTTCTCCATTAAAAATCCCGACTTCTCTTAATGAAAAGTCGGGATTTTATCTATTTAATAACTATTAAAGGCTGTGTCGTAGCCATTTAAATTTGCTTTGGGATAACGGCAAAAAATACTAAATCTTCGTCACCGTCGTTTATTAAACAATGAGAGCATCCAACGGGGCAAAAAGTAACCGAGCCTGCTTTGAGCATTTCGGTTTCGCCGTCGCAAATAGTCTTTCCTTTGCCTGATAAAACGTAGATAGTTTCGCTATCGGTCATATGCTTGTGCATACCAACGGACGAATTAGGTCTGAGTTTGGCGCTTATAAAAGTAACGTCCTTTTTAGTAGTCTTTTTTAAAGCGATAGTTCCTTTTCCGCCGTTAAAACCCTGTAAAACTTCTTCTTTTAAATCGTTAAAATCAATTCTCATACTTATATTCTCTTTACGTTTTGATTTTTATAGGTAGTAAATTTGATATTATACCCGTTAGTTTCAAAAGTCTCACTTTCATAAACGCAATCAAAATCGGGGTGTTCGTCTAAATTTTCGTAAAAAACTTCAGCGCCCCCGTCTGCGTCGACTTTTGTAACTAAAACTTCGTCGCAATAACAAAGCATAGTTTTATAAAACATTGCTCCACCTATTATAAAAACGTCTTCTTCAGCCTTAATTTTAGCAAGCATATCTTCTAAACTATGCACCATAACGGCGTCGTCTCTTTCAATCCCCTCGGGGCAAAGAACGATATTCTTGCGTTTTGGTAGCGGTTTAGCGTTAGGAAAGGAAAGCAAGGTATTATAGCCCATGCAAACTGTAAAACCTAAGGTTTTTTCCCTAAAAAACTTCATATCTAACGGGAGATTAAACAAAAGGTCGTTCTTTTTACCTATTCCCCACTTTTTATCAACAGCAACTATTGCCCTTATCATACTGCTACCTCTAATTTCTCTTTAAGCGGAGTTGCCTCGTAGCCTTCGAGTTTAAAATCGTCAACGGTAAAGTCGTAAAAATCTTTAACTTCGGGGTTTATCCAAAGTTTTGGAGCAGGATATTCAGGGTTTTCAAGCATTTGCTTTACGGCTGGTATGTGCCTGTCGTAAATGTGCGCGTCGGCGATAACGTGAACGAGTTCGCCAGCCTTTAATCCCGAAACTTGAGCAATCATCATAAGGAGCGCGGCGTACTGCATAACGTTCCAGTTATTAGCGACCGCCATATCGTTAGAACGCTGATTGAGTATGCCGTTTAATTTATCGCCCGAAACGTTGAAAGTCATAGAATACGCGCAAGGGTACAAATTCATTTCGTTAAGGTCTGCAAACGTATAGATATTCGTCATAATTCTTCTCGACGTTGGGTTGTGCTTTAAGTCGTACAAAACCCTGTCAACTTGGTCGAATTCACCCTCTTTATACTTGTGCTTTACGCCGAGTTGATAGCCGTAGGCTTTTCCTATCGTTCCGTCTTCTCCTGCCCAACTGTCCCAAACGTGAGAATTGAGTTCACTAATTTTGTTTGACTTTTTTTGCCATATCCAAAGAATTTCGTCAATAGCGCTCTTTAAATATTGCTTTCTAATAGTCATTATCGGGAATTCCTTTTGCAAATCGTAACGGTTTACGACGCAAAACTTCTTTACGGTGTGAGCAGGCGTTCCGTCAAGCCACTTTGGGCGAACTTCTCTATCCGTGTCCCATACTCCGTTTTCTAAAATGTCTTTTACGTTTTGTTTAAAAACTTTGTCTGCATAACTCATAATTTTTCTCCTTATCGTATATTAAAATGCGTCCTTTTCTTTGTTTTTCCACTTTTTTGCAATAAAATGATTTCTTATACACTTCGGTGTAATTTTTTCTATAAAGTAAACGAATTTGTTAAACCCGCCGGGGATACAAACGCGCTTGTTTTTAATCAATGCTTTAAGCCCTTTTTTTACCACGTATTCAGGTGGTTTTGACGACGCTTTTCCCGTCCACCCCTGAATTAAAATATCCTTTTTTATATCTTCCCTAGTAGGTATTGAGCCTGGAATAAGGGTGGTAATCTTTGCGTCTTTAACTTCCTTTCTAAGCGCGTCGAAAAAGTTTATAAGGCTTGCTTTCGTTGCCGAATAAACGGCAAAATACGGCATGGGCACAGTTCCGCAAATGCTCGAAACGGTTAAAATTTTAAGGTCTTTTTCTCGCCTTTTCAGTACGGCGTTCGTCATAGCCAAAGTAGATTCTAAATTAACCCGCACTTGAAAAACAATCTTTTCGTGAGTGTATTTTAAAAACTCTTTTTGCGTGTCAACTCCAGCGACGTTTATAAGCCCCGAAAATTTAATTTCTCGGCTGTCAAAATACGCAAACATCTCTTCTCGCCGATTAAAATCAGTCAAGTCGGCGGGATAAATCTCTATCTTTTTTAAGGGGTTTTGCTTTTCAAGTTCGGCTTTTAATTCAAGCAGTTTTTCTTTATTTCTACCCGTTAGAAAAAGGTCGTCGGTTTTTATAAGTTGACGGCAAAACTCTTTTCCGAGCACGCCCGTCGCGCCCGTGATTAAAACGTAGCCCACTTACTTCTCCTTTTTGCTATTTTTTATCGTTTTAAAGTTGCCGACCGTTTCGTTAACTGCCGATATGTAAGCAAAAGTCCCCGGATATTTTTTAATTATATTTTCAAAATCTACGATTTGATGCTTATTTATAACGCAAATAAGTAGCGATTTTTCTTCGTGAGTGTACATACCTTGAGCGTGAACGACCGTCGCGCTGTGTTTGAGTTTTTGTATAATTTCCGTTGAAATTTCTTCCGGATTAGACGTAACCACTTCAAATTTTAAAGCAGTTTTATAACCCTTTAAAACGACGTCGCCCATTTTGGAAGAAACGAAACAGTAGATAATGCACAAAATAACGGGTTGTAAATCAAATTTTCCGCCTTTTGCATAGGCAAAATAAGAGAGAACGGCAACCGCGCTATTAAGAGCAAAAGTAAGCCACATAATATTGAGTTCGGGGCGTTTTTTCTTAACCAGCCTTGCAATAACGTCCGTACCGCCCGTGCAAGAATTATGTCTTATTGAAAAACCGTAAATAAGCCCGTTGAGAGCGCCCGAAACGATAGGCGCTAAAACTATACTCACCGTGTCGTTTTTATATACGAAATTCTTAAGATTTATAAACCCTTCTCCGTCTCCGTTTACTGCTACCCCGCCTACGATTTCACCGTTTTTTAAAACGAGAGTTAAAAGAGAAAACACTAAAACGTAGCAAAGCGTTTTAATTGCAAAGTCTTTGTTATCCCCAAAAAACGCAATGATAACGAGCGGAATATTGATGATAATCGACATATAGCCCACCGAAAAGCCAAATACGTGCTGAACGATTGTGGCAAGACCGTTTATCCCTGCAGGAGCAAAAGCGTTGGGGAAAATTAAAACTTCGTAAATTATCGCCATGCAAAAAGATAAAAAGACTATAACTAAATATTCAAAAATTTTTCTTTTAAATGCTCGTTCCATATACGTTTCTCCAAAACGCAATTCAAAAGATTTAAGCGCGCCTTAAAAAACAAACCGCAAACCCTTGCATATTTAAAAGTAAAATGATACAATTTAATCATTAAAACAAGGAAGTGTCAGCATGCCTAATATTGAAAGAATAAACTATCTTGCCAAAAAGGCCCGCGAAGTAGGGCTTACCGAAGAAGAGAAAATCGAACAGCAAAAACTCCGTAGAGAATATATCGATAGCGTAGTTGGAAATTTGCGTTCTTCACTCAACTCGACCTACGTCGTTGATGAAAACGGAAACAAAACCAAACTGTCCGACAAGAAAAAACATTGATTTAAACTGATATTTATTTCGCCGTAAGCCGATTTGGCTTACGGCTTTTTTGCTAAACTTAACGGAGCGTAACGCCTAATCTGTGTTGTAAACTACCGAGTATTCTCTTTACAAATCCGTCAACTTCGGCAGTTTCTAAAGGCTTGTCTTCCCCTGCTTTAAAGGTTACCGAAAACGCCATACTCTTCTTACCTTCGCCAACCTGTTCGCCTACGTAAACGTCGAAAAGTCTTACGCTTTCAACGTTGTTTTTACAAGCAGATTTAATGACCGTTTCTATTTCTGCGCAAGTTACTTTTTCGTCGGCTACGAGCGCTAAATCTCTCTCTATGTTTTTAAATTTAGGAAGATTTTTATACTTAAACGGAACGGTAAAATGCTCAGCCAAAGCGTCGTAATCGAGTTCGGCAACGAACACTTTGTTTTCAACGTCGAATTCCGCCGCCGTTTCATATGAAACTTGACCAAATACGCCGATTTCTTCGCCCCCGACTATAATCTTTGCGGAAATTCCTGGGTGAAGATAGGTCTTTTCGGCTCTCTCGTTTAAGTTGAGATTAACTCTAAATACGCTTGCTAATTCTTCTAAAACGCCCTTTAAAGTAAAGAAATCGTCATCTCCGCCGAACGCTACTATTGCCAAATGTCTCTTTTCAATCGGGAAATCGCTAACTGGGAGAGATTTTGGAATAAACGCTTTGGCAATTTCAAAAATTCTTCCTTGCATATTGCCTTTTTTAACGTTTGAAGAAACGACTTTAAGCATTGACGGAATAAGAGTTCTTCTTAAAACTTCGTAGTTGTCGCTTATAGGGTTTCCGATAACGATTGCTCTCGCCTCGTCGTCGCCGTCGTTTAAATGAAGCGCCGAAACGTCTTTTTTAGAATAGAACGAAAAAGTCATTGCTTCGCTATAACCCAAGTTTACGAGCGTCTTTTTGACTTTGAGTTCGTTTTGTTGCTCTTTAGAATATCCGCCTGCAGTAATTTGCGCCTCTTTTAAAAGAGTCGGTTTAATATGTTCGTAGCCGTAAGTTCTAATAACTTCTTCGGCAAGGTCGGGATATCCTTCTACGTCTTCACGGTAAGGTGGAGCAACCGTTTTAATACTGTCGCCGTCAACCGTAACGCCAAAGCCGAGCCTTGTTAAAATATCAACGATAGTATCTTTTGGAACTTCAATACCCAAAACTCCGTTGATTTTTGCAAACGTAGTACTAACTTCTCTATTTTCTTGTTCTTTAAGCGCCGAACAATCAACGTCAACGTCGGTAACGACGCCCGCTTTTAACAAGTCAACGAGATGAAGGGCTCTTTTCATTGCCCTTTCGGTAGTGTATTCGTCAACGCCCTTTTCAAATCTCTTTGAAGAGTCGCTACTCTTGCCTAAAGTCCTTGCCGAACGGCGAATATTGTCTCTTTTGAATTTAGCGCACTCAAATAAAACGGTGTTGGTTTCGTCCTTAATTTCGCTGTTAAGTCCGCCCATTATACCTGCAAGACCTATCGGCTTTACACCGTCGCAAATGAGTAAGTTTTGACTGTTTAAAACACACTCTTTTTCGTCGAGAGTGATAATCTTTTCGCCGTCTTCTGCCCTTCTTACGACTATTTCGTTGTTTTCTACGTCGTCAAGGTCAAAAGCGTGCATAGGCTGTCCCATTTCAAGCAATACGTAGTTGGTAATATCTACGATATTATTTATAGAATTAAGACCGCAAAGCGCAAGACGCCTACTCATCCACTTGGGCGATTTTTCAATTTTCACGTCCTTGATAAGATGAGCGATATACCTTGGGCAAAGTTCGGTATCCTTTATACTTACTTTTATTTTTTCATACTTTCCGCTAATTGCGTTAAAGGTCAAATCGGGTTCTTTAAAAGGCTTGTTTAAAGCGCAAGCAATCTCCCTTGCAATGCCGACTACCGACTGACAGTCAGGTCTGTTTGCTAAAACGGAAATATCGAAAACGTAATCTTTAAGCCCTAATAAATCCCTTACTTCTGCTCCGAGTGGGAAATCGTCGTGGAAAACGAGAACGCCGTCTGACGACGCGCCTTCGTAATAATCGTCGGTAATGCCGATTTCTTCGCCACCGCAAAACATACCGAAAGACTCTTCTCCACGAAGTTTTCCGTTGTAAATTCTATCCCCCGTCGCAAGAGTTGCGCCGTCAACGGCAACGGGAACAATATCCCCTTCCTTTACGTTTTGAGCGTTGGTTATAATTTGCAATACGCCGTAAGAACCTGCGTCAACTTGACAAATACGGAGTTTTTCAGCGTTTGGGTGCTGAGTAATTTGCATTATTTTACAGGTAACTACTTTGTCGAGTTTATCGCCGTAAGGAATAACTTGTTCAACTTCAAAACCGCTGTCGAAAAGCCTTTTTTCAAGTTCTTCAACGGTTACGTCTATATCTACGAAATCTCTAAGCCAACTGAGTGGTGCTAACATATCCTTTCCTCCTTAGTCCTTGAACTGCTTTAACGCTCTTACGTCGTCGTCGTATAAAATATGGATGTTGTTTACGCCGTTTTTGAGCATTGCGATACGGTCAAGACCAAGCCCGAAAGCAAATCCCGTCCACTCGTCTGCGTTTACTCCGCAATTTTCTAAAACCTTTCTGTTTACTATTCCACCGCCGAGAATTTCAATCCAACCCGTGCCTTTGCAAAGTTTACAACCCTTGCCACCGCATTCAAAACAACTTACGTCAACTTCAACCGACGGCTCGGTGAACGGGAAGAAAGACGGGCGAAATCTCGTTTTTGTTTCTTCGCCAAACATCTTTTTTACAAGTACGTCAAGCATACCTTGAAGGTCGCACATAGTGATATTTTTATCGATTACAAGCCCTTCCATTTGGTGGAACATTGGAGAGTGAGTAGCGTCGTCGTCCGCTCTATATACTCTACCCGGAATTAAAACCTTAAACGGTGGCTCAATGCTCTTTAAACTTCTGATTTGTCCTGGCGAGGTGTGCGTCCTAAGCATAAAATCGTCGGACACGTAAAACGTGTCTTGCTTATCTCTCGCAGGGTGTTCTTGCGGAGTATTAAGCGCGGTAAAGTTATGGAAATCGTCTTCAATTTCTCTCGTTTCGACAACTCTAAAACCCATACCTGCAAAGACGTCAACGAGTTCGTTTTTGATAAGGGTTACGGGGTGTAACGTACCCACTTCGGTTCTCTTTGACGGCATTGTAATATCTACGGCTTCCTTTTGATAGCGAGCCTTTCTCTCAATTTCTTCAATGCCCTTCTCTTTTTCAGCAAAAACTTCACTAGCCCAGTCTTTTAAAGCGTTGATAATTTGACCAAGCCTTGGTCTATCTTCCTTTGGGGCTTTGCCGAGTTCTTTCATAAGAGCGGGAATTATACCCACCTTGTTTAAAACGTATTTGGTTTTAAGTTCGTATAAAGCCTTACTGTCTGAAACCTGCTCGATTTCAACGGCTATATCTCTCTTAATCTCTTCAATTCTGTTTTCCATACTTCACTTCCTAAAAAGTTTTATTACTTATAGTAATAAGTATAACAAATATAATCTTTAATGTAAACTGTTTAACGCAGAAAAAAGAAAAAAGGATACAACGTATCCTTTAATTTAGGTTTATTCGCTGTTTATCTAATATCTATGCCTAAAAGGGAATAAATCTCTTCCATTCTTCTGCGCGGTAAACTATCGTCATAATGCGCAATAATCGACTTATAGACCACTTTTTCTTCGCTAACGTCCAAAATTCCAAAGCGAGCAGAGTCCTTTTCGAGCATATTGCCAAGCGTGCCGAAGTTAAGATAATACTTGCCGTCAAGTTCAGTGAGTGAGCCTGTGTGTTCGTGCCCGAACAAGAAAATATCTCCGTCTAAGCCCTTAAAAAGTTCTCTTATCTCGTCGTCGGACGGGAGATAAATTAAATCTTTAAACCTGCCCCTTTGATTTTTGGGATAATGAAAAGCCACTATCTTTTTGCCACAATCTTCAAAAGTTAAAACGGGTGGCAAACTTTCTAAAAAATCCTTTGCGGACTTGGTTAAAACCCTTTGTTGCCAAGCAAACATTTTTATTCGACTATCTATCGGGGGCAGTTTTTTCAAATCTAACGTAGCAAACATATCGTGATTGCCCTTAACGCAAAGTATATCGCCCCTTTTTTTGATAAGTTGCACGGTTTCGTCCGGATACGCGCCACCGCCAACTATATCCCCAAGGCAAATAATTTTGTCGGGCTTTAACTCGTCAATTTCCTTAAGTGCTGCCTTTAGCGCAAACACGTTTGCGTGCACGTCTGTAATTATTGCATATCTCATATTTTTATTATACACTAAATGCGACTACTTTGCAATAAAAAACTAATATTTACAAATAAAGGCTCGTATAAAATCTTTGCGATTTTATACGAGCCTTTTAAATCAATCTTCTTTTGAAACAACTTTTTTTTGCCAAGATATTTTACCACATTTTGGGCATTTCATATATCTCGTTCTGCCCATATGCATTGCCATAAACACGCTTTTATATTTAGGAATGTATTTATGACCACATTTTTCGCAATGATAATAACCTGCCGTTTGCTCTATTTTTATCATAAACGGCGTTGCTATTATAAGCGGAGCGATTGCTATTACAATAAGCGTTATTCTAAGCCACTCTTCGATTGGCGCGTACGCCGCAACCATACATAATGCAAACATTATAAGTACAAGCGTTACACCTATAACAATCTCTATGGTAAGTAGCCTTTTGTCCGCATCTTCTTTTTGTTTTATAGTTTCAAGTAGGGTTTGCTCTAAATTTTCGTCTCTTTTTTCCATTGAAATTTTCTCTCCTTTAAGTAGTTCTGTTACCGAAATTTGCAAAAGGCAACAAAGGTCAAGCATGATAGACGAATCGGGCATTGATTTGCCGTTTTCCCATTTTGATACCGCCCTGTCGCTAACGTTTAATTTTTCGGCTAACTGCATTTGTGTAAAACCGACTTTTTTACGGTTTTCCGCAATGAATTTGCCTGTTTTAATTTGGTCCATAACCTTTCTCCTTTGACCTTATTTTATTACGAAAAACACAAAAAGTAAACGCACTAACGGTTGAGTTTGGAGAGATTTAACTCTACCGTCGGTAGAATTTTAGTTTTTCCGTCGAAATCTTAATTTTATTCGGCATAAATTAGCGTTTCCGGATGGGAAAACTTAAAAACGATTTGCTTTTTAGGGTTTGCAAGTAAATTTAAAGTCCCCTTTTCTTTCGTACCAAGTCTGGTATCCATTACAAGCGACCTATACGGCTTAAACCCACATTTTTCTTGTACCCTTTTAGACTGAAAATTAAAATCGTAATAACCGCAAGTTAAAAAATCTAAATCCAACTCGTTAAAAAGATAATTGATAACCGCGTTTACAGCCTCACACATTAACCCCTTGCCCCAGTAATCTTTACTTAAAACGTAACCTATTTCTCTACCCTTATAGTCGAAAAATTCACTGAGAACTTCTTCCTTTCCGTATTTTTCCACACCAAGCGAACCTATCACTTTTCCGTCTTTTTTGTGAAAAATAGCAAAGGTTTTATCTTCAGATATAAAATTTTGTAATATTTCTTGTGATTTTTGCTTATTTTCGTGATGTCGCCAACCTGCCATTTCACCAACGCCGTCCACTTTAGCGTACTCGTAAAAATCGTCTAAATCACTATTTAAAAACGGTCTTAAAACAAGCCTTTCTGTTTCTATTCGTTTTCCGTTTATTCTAAATTCCGCGTTCATACAAAACCCCTTTTATACTTTTTATAAAATTATACCATATCGATACTAAAAAGTAAATATTGCAAAACGGCGACTATGTCGCCGTCTTTTGTTTTAATCAGTTACGAATTCAATATAATCTATATATAACGTCGCCGTTGAATTTAAAAGATAAATTCTCATATAGTTTATACACGACAAATCGGGAGCGCCACCCGTTGTTCCAGCGTTGTATAAATCGAGCCAAACTTCGTTCCAACCCGTTTTAGTTATATGTTGCGTAACGTTCCAGTTGTACTCGTTAACGTCGCATACCCCCGACGACGTAATTTCAATTTGTCCGTCCGTACCTATTTTTTCAATATCGTTACAATAAATATAGAAATGTAAATATCCGCTTTTATAAGCGCTTAAATCAACGCTAGTAAACTTACCGTAGAAAATATCCGAACTGTTCCATTTCCAACTGCCGTTTCCCTCATAGACGTATCTCGAATCCGAGTTGTACGACGCATTAAACGGTATAGAGAAAAACGAATTGCAATCAAACAAGACTTTTCTCTTTGCGTTTTCTGAAACGTAATCAATTTTATCTTCTATCGAAACGGACGAATCGTACGCCTTTTCTTTAAGTTGTCCAAAAGCAATTCTACCGCAAGCCGTAAGCCTACCGCCGTTTACTTTTACGGAAGTTCCATAAACTCTAAGCGAGCCGACGATATCACACGAACCACCCGAAAGTTCATACACGATTTTACTTCCCATAATATAGTCAAGTGAAGTATTGACGAGTGTTACCGAAGAGTTAACGATATCAAACAATCCTGCTTGCCCATAAGCAAAAACGTTAAAAGCAAGTTGATTTTCGGCATTTTCTATGCGCACCATTTTAGTATGAGTTCTACCGATATCGTCGCGTAAAACTGCAAAATCGTCATTACTTTCCCCACTATTAGTCATTTTTCGCCAATTTTCAATATTTGCCCAAGCGCTATCGAAAAACTCGTAAAGATTAGACCTCGTCATAAAATTAGGATTTGAAAGACATTGAGTGATTACTCCGTCTTTACCGCCTGCCCTTATGAAATTTAAGTACGAAACCCCGTAGTTGCTCTTTAAAACGTGTTCGTCGCAAGAAGAAAAGTCGTAACCGACGTAAGCGCCAACACTTTCGTTCATATATGCGTACGCGCCTTTTCCGTTTGCCTTGATAGAAGTGTCTGAAATATTAGTTTGCGCTTTTAAATTATTATTTGCGCTAATATAGTCATTTTTTGCGTGCCAAATTCTTACGCCGACTACTCCTGCATTTTCGCCTAAAACGAAAGTCGCGCCCGAAACGTAAGAAACGAAGACTACGCCGTTTGTACCACTTTGATTAAAGTACGTCCTTGAAAATATTGATTGAGTTGAACGAATTTCCACGTTTTTAGGAATTGTTACCGAAGAATTTAATCTATAAACGCCGTTTGGAACAAGAACTATTCCGCCTTCTTCTCCAACCAAATTTAAGATTTCTTGGATTGCTAAAGAGTTATCAACTGCGCCTCCGCTCGTTAACGAGTCAGCGACAAAAAGTCTTTTTGAAGAAGAAAATTTAAGCGATAACGGGCTTATAGCCACACTTTTAGTAGCCACACCATCTTCTTGTAACACCTTGCCACTACCTTTGCTTTGGTAAGTTGAGTTACTCATTTTTATACAGCCAACGGGCGAATTATTTTCAATTATGCCTACGTTTGACTCAGTAAAAACAACACCGCTTGCCGAATTTAAATACTCGGCGTAAACCCCTTGCTCACAAGAAATTTGCGCATTGTGAACAAGCCCCCAAAAGCCCGTATTAGCCCTTATTCCCGTAGTGAACTTAATACCTATTTTCCCACCGTCAATCCTAAGATTAGAAATTAACTGGTCGTCCAAATCACCTAAAATCAATGCGGTTAAATTGTTTGAAATAAAAGTTTTTAACGAAGATACGTCGTTACACCTAAATTCACTTGAAGCGTTTTGCCAAAATTTCGGCGACACGTTTATATTATCGTAAAAGCCAACGTCCGTCGTCGCATTATGCCTAATAGCATTGAACAAAAAAGTTCCGTACACGTTTTCTATGTTGACGAGTTCGTTTTGCACGTTGTTAAGCGAAACGCCTATTCCGTACGCGCTATTGATAAACGTCAAATTTCTTAGAGTTGACGTAATGGGAGCGTCTGCATAAATCGTATAACCGTATTTTTTAACGTTTGATGCGTCTTGGTCAACGTAATAAAAAGTCATCCCTACGATACCTGACGCGTTACTAAGATAAAAAAGCGCCCTGTCTTGCGGATTAGCAGTATCGAGAGTTTTTGGCTTCGCTAAAATAACCGTACCGTAGTCAAAGTCGTCATCCTCATTGTTTTCTTTTGGTTTATTCCAGTCTCCAACGAGCGAAACGTATTGAGGAATTCTAATCGATGACGAAACGAGATACTTACCTATCGGCAAAAATACCGTTCCGCCACCTAATTTTTGCACTTCATTTATAGCCGACTGAATTGCGTTCGTACTATCTTCTTCGCCAGACGGATCTGCTCCAAAATCAGTAGCAATTACGTCGGCAACGACAGCGCTTTCAGTTTCATACTTAGTTTTTATAAGCGTTTTTGGTGAATTTATATCGTTTATCGGCTTGATAAGTTCATAAGTTGGGACAGGTGGATCTTCTTGCCCATTTGAAGAACCTCCTCCGCCCGTTCCACCTTCGGACGAACCGTTCCCGCCCGTTCCACTTTCGGATGAACCGTTTCCACCTACGCCACTTTCCGAAGAACTATTTCCGCTCGACGTGGGCGGATTTTCCCCACTATTATATGAACAAGCAATCGCCAAAAAAGCGAGCAATAACGCTATAAAAATTACAATTCCTTTTTTTAATTTTCTCATACTTCCCCTTGACAGTTAAATTTTTAAGTTATCAATATATATTATATCACAAACTTAAAGAAAAATAAAGTTTATAAACAATAAATATCACCCGCATAGCAGGTGGTTTATTATACAAAAAAACAGCGACTGAAAAACAGTCGCTGTAAATTTTGAAATAATATAAATTATCTCTTTGAGAATTGTGGAGCACGTCTTGCTTTCTTTAAGCCGTACTTCTTTCTTTCCTTCATTCTTGGATCTCTAGTGAGATATCCTGCTGCTTTTAATGCCGAACGAAGTTCTGGTTCTGCAACGATAAGCGCTCTTGCAATACCGTGACGGATTGCGCCTGCTTGACCGGTGAAACCACCGCCCTTAACGTTTACGAATACGTCGTACTTGCTTTCAGTTTCAGTAAGAACAAGTGGTTGACGAATGATAAGTTTTAAAGTGTCGAGATCGCAATACTCGTCGATACTTCTACCGTTGATAGCGATTGCTCCGTTGCCACCGGGAATAAGTCTTACACGTGCAACAGCGCTCTTTCTTCTACCAGTTCCCCAGTATTGAAGTTTCTTTTTAACAGATACTTTTGCCATAATACTTTATTCCTCCGATTACTTATCAAGTTCTAATACTTTAGGTTGTTGAGCTTGATGATTGTGCTCAGCGCCCTTGTATACTCTAAGTTTGGTTAACATTTGTCTGCCAAGGCTGTTCTTAGGAAGCATACCCTTGATTGCCTCGTAAACTACTAAGTCAGACTTTTTAGCCATCATATATTTGTATGGGGTTTGCTTAAGTCCGCCGATATAACCAGTGTGGTAAGTGTACATTTTTTGTTCAAGTTTCTTACCGGTTAAAACTACCTTATCGCTGTTTAATACTATAACGAAATCGCCTGTGTCAACGTTTGGGGTGAAAGTAGGCTTATGTTTACCTCTTAAAACGCTAGCAACTTGAGATGCAAGTCTACCAAGCGTCAACCCAGAAGCGTCAACTACGAACCATTCTCTTTTTACTTCGTGGCTCTTAGCCATAAAACTCTTCATGATAATTCTCCAAATTTTTATTTAAATGATTTATATAAAGGGTCGGTCGCTATATTGAGGGGCTAGTTCGTCAAGCGTACGTTTCCTTATAATCGCCAAAATATTTTATTAAATTACAAACCTTTTGTCAAGCGTTTTTTCACGCTTTTTCAAATTTTATTATATATAAGGTATATAAATTCGCTTAATACTCTACGCTAACGAGCGTTAAACCTTGCGGAGGCATGGTTATTCCCGCATTTTTTCTGTCGCCAGAAAGTAAAATCTTGTCGATTTCATTAGCAGATATCTTGCCTAAACCAACTTTTACTAGAGTTCCTACCATTATGCGAACCATATTATATAAAAACCCGTTTCCGCGCACGGTAAAAACAATTTCTTCGCCAACTTCTTCTACTTTTGCAGAATAAATTTCTCTAACCGTGTCCTTAACTACAGAGCCCGACGCTAAAAAACAACAAAAATCGTGTTTTCCAACGAACTTTTCACTCGCCGTTTGCATTGCGCTAACGTCAAGCGGAAATTCCACCCTTGCAGAGTATCTATCCATTAGCGGACGGGGATGCTTTGAAACGTAAAGTTTATATCTATACGTCTTTGCTTTGGCTGAAAATCTCGCGTGCAAAGCGTCGTCAACTTTAAAACTTTCAACCACTTTAATATCACTTGGCAAAAACTGATTTAAAGCGCTTGCAAACCTATTAGGCGGAATACTGCTCGCCGTGTCAAAGTGAGCGATTTGCCCAAGCGCGTGAACTCCGCTATCCGTTCTTCCGCTACCCGTTACCGAAAGGTTTTCGCCCGTAAGTAGTAAAATCGCATTTTCAATTTTTTGTTGTACGCTTACGCCGTTTGGTTGAATTTGCCAACCACAATACGCCGTTCCATCGTACTCAATTTTGATAAATATACGCATATAAGTCGATTATCCCCATATTTTTGCAAAATACGCCAACACGTTTAACTCGTAGATATTAAGCAAAATTACACCTGCGAAAAAGATTGCGGTTACCAAAAACGCAACCAAATCTCTTGCCGATAAAGTGAGTTTTTTATACTTCGTTCTTACCTTACTACCCGAATAACACCTTGCGTCCATAGCGTCGCCAAGTTCGTCGCCACGACGGAACGCGCTTATAAGTAGCGGTATTAAAACGGGAATTAACGCCTTTGCTTTCTTTATTATATTACCGCTGTCAAAATCCGCGCCCCTTGCCTTTTGAGCGTTTATAATTCTCTCGGTTTCGTTTGCTAAGGTTGGAATTGAACGGAGCGCAATAGACATTATAAGAGCCAAGTCGTGAACGGGAAATTTAACGAGTTTTAAGGGCGAAAGTAGGCTTTCGATTCCGTCGGTCAAACTTACGGGAGTAGTAGTCAAAGTTAAAATCGAACTGCCCATAACGAGCGACACCAGTCTAAGCGCCAAAAAACCTGCCGAAATTAAACCTTCGAGATAGACAACCCAAAACAAATGAGTATCCCCTTCTTTCGGCGAATAAAATAATATATTGAGTAGAGCGGTAAAAATCACCAAAAACAAAATGGTTTTTATACTCTTTAAAACCGAGCCCAACGGCACGCCCGAAAAAATTATAACTACGGTCAAAAACAGTAACGACGCAATAAGCCCAAGAAAATTTTGGGCTAAAAATATCATTACTATATATGCAATTAAAAGCAGTATTTTAATCCTTGGGTCTAATTTATGAACGAAAGACTTTGACGGATAATACTGACCGAAAGTTACGTCTGAAATCATATTTTTCCTTGATTTTTATTATTCAATATTTTAAAAATGGGGCTATAGGTCGTTTATTTACTGTTTTTGAAATATTCTACAACTTTTTCCACAAAGTCGTCTCGGCTAAAATCGGTGTCAATTTCCACGCCGATTTCACTTAAACTATCTTGTAATTGTCCCGTAATCGGAACGCCTAAGCGGAGTTCGTTCATCAGTTTAGTATTTTTAAAAACGTCCTTAGGGCTACCCGATAAAACGACTTCGCCTTCTGAAAATACCGCAACTTCGGTGCAGTTTTCACACACTTCGTCCATATCGTGAGAGACAATAATAACCGTTTTAACCACGCCGTTTTCGTGCAATGCGTGGAGTATTTTCATAAGTTCGTTTTTTCCCACGGGGTCAAGCCCTGCCACGGGCTCGTCCAAAACTAAAATTTCGGGTTTGGCAACCAAAACGCCCGCTATCGCTACCCTACGCTTTTGACCGCCCGACAAGTCGAGTGGGGACTGGTTTACGTACTCGCTACCAAGACCTAAAAGAGCAAGCGTTTCAAAAACCGCCCTTTTTTCTTCTTCTTTGTCTGCGTCTGGGAAAAAATTTCTAAAACCGAAAGCAACGTCTTCGTAAACGGTTTCGGCAAAGAGTTGATATTCGGGATATTGAAAGACCATTCCCACTTTTGAACGGAGTTCTTTATATCTTTTTCTAACTATTTTTTTCTTATCCGAAAGGTTTATATCACCTACGGTAAGAAAGCCTTTTTCAACGGGAATAAGCCCGTTTAAATGCTGTATGAAGGTCGATTTACCGCTACCCGTATGCCCGATTATTCCAAAGAAACTCCCTTCTTCAATAGTCAAAGTAACGTCCTTTAAAGCGTCGACTTTAAATTTGCTTTTCTTATTGTAAGTAAAACTTAATTTTTCCGCAACAATTCGCATAACTTTTCAGAAAGTTCCTCCTTGGTGAGTATTTCGCCTTGAAGGGGTAGCCCTGCCGATTTTAGCATTTCGGCAATCTTTGCGGACACGGGGAGTTCAAGCCCACTTTTTCGTATCAAATCTCTTTGAGCAAAGACTTCGTTTGGAGCGCCTTGGGCAACTATTACGCCGTTATCCATTACGCACACTTCGTCCGCCTCGACAGCCTCGTCCATATAGTGAGTTATGTCGATAACGGTTATTTGTTTTTCACGATTTAAAGTCCTTATAACGTCCATGACTTCTCTTCTACCCTTTGGGTCGAGCATAGAAGTAGATTCGTCCAAAATTAAAATATCAGGCAAAAGGGCGATAGCGCCCGCTATTGCAACCCTTTGTTTTTGACCGCCCGAAAGCCTTGCAACTTCGCTGTGACGGAATTCTTCCGTACCCGTAACTAAAAGGGCGTAATCGATTCTCTCTTTTATCTCTTTTCTCGGCACGCCTATATTTTCAGGACCAAACGCAACGTCGTCTTCAACTATCGACGCTATTTGCTGATTGTCGGGATTTTGGAAAACCATACCCGCCCTTTTTCTTATCTCGAACAAGTTGCCTTTTTCTTTGGTATCCATACCAAAAACGGTAACAGTTCCGCTCGTTGGGACTAAAAGCCCGTTGATAAGTTTGGCGCAAGTAGATTTTCCGCTACCGTTTCTTCCTAGTAGCGCTACGAAAGAACCTTTTTTTATGGTGAGTGAAAAATCTTTCAAAACTTCTTTGCGAGACTCACCGTCCCCGTAAGAAAAACTCACGTTTTTAAATTCTATTGCCTGCATAACGGTTATTATAACACAAAACCCAAAATTTTAACAAGCATTTTTAACCCATAGGTTACATTTTGCTTTGTTTTGGAAAGTTTTTAGTTTTATATATGTTAATAATAATAAAATTTATTATTAAATTTACTAAAATTTTGCCAAATCCATTGACTTAAAGTGAGTAATGTTCTATAATGTATAAGGTTTAGCCAAACTGAGTTGTGAAAAATCTTTCTAAATTCAGTTCTTAACTAATTAAAAATTTATTATTATACACGGAGGTTACTCAAATGAAGGTAATGACTATCGACGGTAATACCGCTGCCAGCCACGTTGCGTATGCGTTCTCTGAAGTAGCGGCAATTTACCCGATCACTCCCTCTTCTCCTATGGCAGAAGTAGCAGACGAATGGGCAACTGCAAACAGAACTAACATGTTCGGTCAAACTTTGAGACTTGCTGAAATGCAATCTGAAGCAGGCGCTGCAGGCGCAGTTCACGGTTCTCTTTCAGCAGGCGCTTTAACCGTTACTTATACGGCATCTCAAGGCTTGCTCCTTATGATTCCTAACATGTACAAAATCTCGGGTGAACTTCTTCCTTGCGTATTCCACGTAAGCGCAAGAGCGCTCGCTGCTCACTCACTTAACATTTTCGGCGACCACTCTGACGTTATGGCTTGTCGTCAAACGGGTTTTGCAATGCTCGCATCTAACTCTGTTCAAGAAGTTATGGACTTAGCGCTCGTTGCTCACCTTGCAACTTTAAAATCTAAAGTTCCTTTCCTTCACTTCTTCGACGGATTTAGAACCAGTCACGAAGTTTCAAAGATTGAAGCAATCGACTACGAAGATATGAAGAAACTCGTAGATATGAAAGATATCGAAGATTTCAGAACGAGAGCGCTTAACCCTGACCACCCAATTCAAAAGGGTACGGCTCAAAACAGCGACACCTACTTCCAAAACAGAGAAACTGCTAACAAATACTACGACGCAACTCCTGCTATCGTTCAAAAGATGATGGACAAGGTTTCTGCTTTAACCGGTAGAAGTTATCACCTTTTCGACTACGTTGGCGCTCCTGACGCTGAAAACGTAATCGTAGTTATGGGTAGTGGCGCTGACGCTATCGAAGAAACTATCAACAAGATGAACGCTGAAGGACATAAAGTCGGCGTTGTAAAAGTAAGACTTTATAGACCTTTCGCTCAAAAGGCGTTTATCAAGGCTCTTCCAAAAACCGTTAAGAAGATTGCCGTTTTAGACAGAACTAAAGAACCCGGTTCTTTGGGCGAACCTTTATATCTCGACGTTTGCACCGCTTTAATGGAAGCAGGCAAGAAAAAGATTAAGGTTGTTGGCGGTAGATACGGTCTTGGCTCTAAGGAATTCAATCCTTCAATGGTTTACGCTGTTTATAAAAACCTTGAACAAGCAAATCCAAAGAACCACTTCACCGTTGGTATTTACGACGACTTAACCAACACTTCTCTTGACTTTAGCACTCAATACAACGCCGCTCCAGAAGGAACTGTAAGTTGTAAGTTCTACGGTCTTGGCTCTGACGGTACGGTTGGCGCTAACAAAAACTCTATTAAAATTATCGGTGACCACACCGACATGTACGCTCAAGGCTACTTCTTCTACGACTCTAAAAAGTCTGGTGGTATCACCGTTTCTCACCTTCGTTTTGGTAAGACTCCTATTCAATCTTCTTACCTTATCGACGCTGCCGACTTTATCGCTTGTTCGCAACCGTCGTACGTAACCAGATACGATATGGTTTCAGACCTTAAAGACGGCGGTAAATTCCTTCTCAACTGCGAATGGGATACCGTTGACGCTCTTGCTAAAAACCTTCCTGCAACGATGAAGCAAACTCTTGCTAAAAAGAACGCTAAACTCTACGTTATCGACGCTATCAAGATTGCTCAAGGAATAGGTCTTGGCGGAAGAACTAACGCTATCATGCAAGCGGCATTCTTCAAGATTAACCCTGAAATTATGCCTTACGCTGAAGCAGAAGACTGGATGAAACAATACGTTAAAAAGTCTTACGGCAAGAAGGGCGACGCAGTAGTAAACATGAACTACTCTGCAATCGACATGGCTTCTTCTGAACTTAAAGAAATCTCCGTTCCTGCATCTTGGGCTACCGCTACCGACGGCGCTGACCCTGCAAAAGTTGCTGACGACGAATACTTCAAGACCGTAGTTCATCCTATCCTTACTTTAAAGGGTGATAAACTCCCTGCATCTGCGTTTAACGCCGACGGTTCTGTTCCTACTGGAACTACCAAGTTTGAAAAGCGTGGCGTTGCAGTTAAAATTCCTGCTTGGAACGCTGACAACTGTATTCAATGTAACCAATGCGCTTTCGTATGTCCACACGCTTGTTACCGTCCTATCCTTGTAAAAGAAGGCTCTGACAGACCTGCAACGTTTAAGACTAAGGCTGCAATCGGCATGAAGGGTTACGAATACAGAATGCAAATCAGCCCACTTGACTGTATGGGTTGTGAAGTGTGCGCTACCGTATGTCCTACTAAGGAAGACAAGAGAGCAATCACTATGGTTACCTTAGAATCTGCTGTTGCTGACGAAACTGTAAACTACGAATTCAGCGAAACAGTTCCTGCAGTTGACACTTCTGCAAGCTTTAAGCCTACTACCGTTAAGGGTTCTCAATTCAATAAACCACTCTTCGAGTTCTCGGGCGCATGCGCAGGCTGTGGCGAAACTCCATATATTAAAGTTATTACTCAAATGTTCGGTGATAGAATGGTAGTTGCTAACGCAACCGGATGTTCGTCTATTTACGGCGGATCTTCTCCAACTTGTCCATACACCAAGAACGCTGAAGGTAAAGGTCCTGCTTGGGCTAACAGTTTGTTTGAAGACAACGCTGAATACGGCTACGGATTTAACCTTGCTTACACTCAAAGAAGAGCAAAACTTGCCGATATGATGAGAAGAGCGCTTGAACTTAACCTTCGTGGTAGAGTTGGCGAAGCGTTTAAACTCTGGCTTGAAAACAAGAAGAGCGCTGAAATTACCAAACAAGTTGCTAAGACTTTGGAAATTGCTCTTCCATCTGCTATCAAGAACAACAAGGGCGAACTTAAAGAACTCCTTAAAGAAGTTGAAAAGAGCCTTGACTGCGTAATCAAAAAGTCTATTTGGATTATCGGTGGCGACGGTTGGGCTTACGATATCGGTTACGGCGGTCTTGACCACGTACTCGCTATGGGCGAAGACGTTAACGTTTTAGTCGTAGATACCGAAGTTTACTCTAACACCGGTGGACAAGCAAGTAAATCTACTCCTACCGGTTCGGTTGCTAAGTTTGCTGCCGGCGGTAAGAGAGTTAAGAAAAAGGACCTTGGTATGATGGCTATGAGTTACGGTTACGTTTACGTTGCTCAATGTTCTATGGGCGCTAACAAACAACAATTCCTCAACGCGATCGTAGAAGCAGAAGCATACGACGGACCTTCACTTCTTATCTGCTACGCTCCATGTATCAACCACGGTATCAAGATGAGTCAATCTCAACTTGAAGGTAAGAGAGCCGTTGACGCAGGTTACTGGCACCTTTACAGATACAACCCAGACAAGGTTGGCACGGACGTAAATCCGTTCACTTTAGACAGTAAAGATCCTACTGCAAGTTACAAAGATTTCCTTCTTGGCGAAAACAGATACGCAACGCTTAAGAAATCTCAACCTGAACTTGCTGAAAAACTCTTTGAAACTGCTGAAGAAGAAAACACCGCAAGACTTAACTCTTATAAAAGACTTGCTAACAAGTAATAATTAGCCTTTGGCTTAAAAAAAGATACCCCCCAGTAAAACTGGGGGTTCTTCATTTTCGGGCAAAGCCCTAGTCTACTAGTCCGTGAGCCACGCTCACATAGGACGACCTGCCAGTCTTTGCGAATGTTACTTGCTACCCTTGAAAGGGTCCTCAGGATAATCAATC
>JAFQMD010000011.1 GCA_017396365.1 Clostridia bacterium
ACGATATTTTGGCGCAAAGACTATGTGATACTTGCAATTCCATTTTGTATGTGCTAAACTATTTCCAGTGAAAATTTCTTTTTTCATAGATCCTCCGTTTGTTTTATTGGTTGCAACTGGCAGGTCGCAACTATTATTATACACAAACGGAGGATTTTACTCAACGGTAAACCTTTACTGGACCCCCAGACTATCTGGGGGTTTATTGTTTACACAAGTAAAGGATAGCAAAATTTTGCTATCCTTTTATAATGTCTAAAAAATCCCTATGAGTGACGCACCTAAGCGTATCCGTTATTTTTCGTTTGCTTACGGCGAATTTTTATAATTATTTTCTTATTTTTGAAGATGAAAGATTTAGAATTCCACCGTCAAAAGTCTTTATTGAAAGAGCCGACGATTTAAAATTATCTACGCTCTCTTCTATAAGTTTTGATAGCATAGTTGAATACTCGTTGAAATCCTTACAAAATAAGTAATATGCCATAGAACCCGGTATTGAGTTTATTTCATTTACAAAAATTTGATTTTCTCGCAATAAAAAATCTATTCTAATCACCCCCGAAAACGCTAATTTTCGATATATAGCCCCACTTATCGCTTTTATTCGACTATAAATTTCCCCGTCGATTTGAGCGGGAAACGTCTTTTTGACGGGAATTTTATACTTGTCAGAAAAAGACAAAATTTCTTCGGATTTTTCAACTTCTTCAAGTTCGGAAACGTTAGTATATCCCCCGCTTTTATAAACCGCGCAATTTATTTCTCTAAAATTTTCAAGTCCCTTTTCTACTACAATTTTTTCGTCGAACTTAAACGCAAAATCTATTCCCTTTTCAAGTTCTCTATCGTCTTTCGCTACGGAAATTCCTATGCTACTTCCTAGTTTAGCAGGCTTTATTACTACTGGAAAATCTAACTTTTTTCTAATAACTTTTAACACGTAATCTCTTTTAAGATAATAATTATCTCTATGTAATTTTACGTAGGGCAAACAGTTTACCCCTATTGAACTAAGCGCAATTTTAGTAAATTCTTTATCCATCGCAAGCGCCGACGAAAACAAATCGGGGCAAACGAAAGGAATTTTACTGTTTTTAAATATCGCTGTAAACTCCCCGCCCTCACCGTATCCACCGTGCATACAGTTTATCGCAGAATAAACTTTAAAAAGCGGTTTTAATTTGTTTGATTTTAATAAAAATAACGTATCTTGCATAGGCAATAAAACACACTTTTTTAAGCCGTCGCTTTTAAATTCTTTATAAAACGACAAGTCTTTAAGTTTATCACCCGTAAACCACTCTCCGCTCCTACTTACGTAAACGGGAACGGCGTTATACTCGCTTTTGCAAATTGCGTTTAAGGTCATAACGCCCGTTATCACCGAAACGTCGTGCTCACAACTTACACCACCAAAAAATACTAAAACGTTTTTCATAAAACTCCTTTTAATACGCGTCGGGCAAATCGTTGAAAAAGGCAACGACGTCACCCTTTTTTAACTTGTTTGAAAGATAAGTTTTAACTGATTTCATATCTGCAAGTTGAATAAATTTTCCACCGACGCTTTTTACGCCGTCGCAGATACTATTCGCATTTATCCCCATCGCTATTACTAACGAAAAATTCTCACCTAAAACTTGCCCAACTTTTAAGTTTAAATTTTCACTCTCTTCGCCAAGTTCAACTATGCCTGAAGTTACTGCAAATTTTTCACCGTCAAGTTTTCCAACGGCAGTCGCAGTTGAAATTATGCCTTTAATATTTGCATTATAACCGTCGTCTATAACCGTAACTCCACTCGTTGTTTTTATAATTTCCGCCCTGTGTTTTGGGGGAGAAAGAGTGGGAATTACCGAAAGAATTTTACCTATATCAACTTGTAAATACAGCGCGACTGCCGTTGCCGTGCAAACGTTTTCAAGATTATGAAAGCCAAGTAGCGGAGTAAACGTTCTATAAGTTTTTTCTCCCACTACAAGTTCAAAATCTATGCCGTCCTTAGTTTGTACTGCGTTTTTAAATTTTACAAATCCGCCGTCGCCAACCAAAAACTTTTTACACTCGGCTTTATTATAAAGGTCAAAGTTTTCTTTTGAACTATTATTAAAAAATGCAACTTTTTGCCCCGTAAGCCCTTCTATAAGTCGATTTTTAGCCTTTTTTACACCGTCAATCCCACCGAGCGTTTTAGTGTGTTGACAAAGTATCGACGTTATAACGCCTACGTTTGGCTTAACTATTTTACAAAGCGTTTTTATATCGTTTTTATACCTTGCGCCCATCTCTGCAATAAACACTTCAAAGTTTTCAATTCCCCCTTTCACAGTTTTGCAAATTCCGAGCGGAGTATTAAAAGACATAGGCGTTGCTAAAACGCTATATTTTGTTTCAAGCATTTTTTTAAGAAAGTTTTTTACCGACGTTTTCCCCGAACTTCCCGTTATCCCTATTTTTATAAGGTTTTTATTTTTGGCAATTATTTTCTCACATCTAAAAACGCTAATTTTATATCTTAAAAAATCGTAAGGCAAGTTTATAATTTTAGCAAGCGATAATAAAACTGGATAAAATACGGGAATTATGGATAAATATAGAGATGCAAAATAATGCGTTTTGGGGGTTTTAAAAAGCAACGTAGTTGCCGTACAAAAGCAAAGGTTTAATAGGATAGCAGTTATAAATATTCTTAAAAATCTGTGAGTTAATTTTACGTTTTTTATAACTGACGTAGTAATGCAATAAATTCCACAATGCAAACACACTAATATAAAAACGGCGCTTGAAAAAACCGTGTTATTTACGCTTAAAAATAAAACGATTATCAGCAAAAACACGCAAAAAGTAAGGCTATAAGTCGATACTTTAAGCATTGGACGAGTTTTTCCATTTATTATCGCAGGGAAAAACTCTTTTATTTTATATCCGCATTGTTGAAATATCGCGTTTATTTTACACGAAAAAAAGATTAGACAAAAAGTAGATAAAACCAAAACGGTTATCGCGTTTTTCAAAGTCATTTACCGTTCTCCGTTAAAAAATTAAAGACCAAAGTATTAAATTTATCAGCCTGTTTAATAAAACAAAAATGCCCCGCATTAGCAAGAAAATAAAGCCTACTATCTTTTATAAGTTTCTTCATTCGTTTTGCCATATACGGGGGCGTTTGCCTATCGTTTTTTCCAAACACTAAAAGCGTTTTGTTTTGAATTTTTGCGTACTCTTCGTCTAAGTGGTCAACTATAATTTTTTGAAAACTCTTTTTCATTACGGGGCTTAAATTCCTATAATCTTCAGAATATAAAAATTTTAGTTTATCACGACTTACGAATTTTTTAAGAACAAAAAAAGACGCTTTTTTAAGGAAATATTTCAATCTCCTTCTCGGCTTTAAGCCGGCAGCGCCTGTAAAAACTATTTTATCTATTCTCTTGTCTTTGCCAAGTAATCTCGTTACTACCCTTGCTCCGAACGAGTGCGCGATAACGTCAACCTTTTCTTCGCCTATCGCGTCTAAAAGAGCACAAATCTCATCTGCGTAATCGTCTAGAGAAAAGGGATATTCCATAGTTTGACCTTTTCCAAAACCCGTCATATCGACTGCGACGACACGCATAAACCTTGAAAAAAAATTTATTTGTTTTATAAAACTCTCTTTACTGGAAAGATAGCCGTGTAGCATAAGTAAAACCTTACCATACCCCACGTCAATATACCTTTCGCCTATAAGTCTATTTATAATTTTTTCTCCATTATTAAAGCGTCTTCTCCGTTAGAATAATAACCTTTTCTCTCTGCAATTTGCAAAAACCCGCAACGGGCATAGCAATTTATTGCGACAAAATTACTCTTCCTTACTTCTAAAAAGATTTTTTCTACGCCTTTTTTCTTTAAAGCGGTTGAAAACGCTTCAACCAAACTTTTGCCAAAGCCTTTTCCACGTTGGCTCTCGTCAACCGCAACGAGTAAAATTTCGCCGTCTTCAAACAAACTTTGACCGCCGATATAGCCTACAACCTGCTGGTTTTCGCAAGCAACGAATCCTAAAAAATTAAACTGACAAAATGCGCTTTCTATCATTTCTTTAGACCAAGGATCACTAAAACATTGCTGTTCTAAAAGGCTAATTTTAGCGTTGTCCTCTTTTTGCCACGGACGAATTAACACAACTCCTCCTCCGCCTGACTCTTTTTAACGTAGAGCGGAACAAGGCTTTCCCTATCCGTACTTGCAAGATTTAATTTCTTTTCAACGGCTATTTCAAAACACTTTGCCAAATCGCCAACACGTGAGTCTACCCCGTCAATTTGAACGTCTGATATAATTAAAAAATCATTATATAAGTCGATTATCTCGCTTTTTGATAAAAAGCACGGCGAAAGAATAACGTTGTTTTCTTCGTCGAAAGCGCAAGCGTAAAAGTTGTCGTGTCTTGCGTCGATTAAGGTTAATTTTTTAACTTTTTCTACGATATTGTATGCAAGCGACTCAAAAGAAGTTACGCCTAAAACCTTTTTACCGCATGCGTATGCAAACGCCTTTGCAGTAGAAACGCCTATTCTAATCCCCGTAAAAGATCCCGGACCTACGCTACAAGCAAACACGTCAATATCAAAAAGCGACACGCCCGAGTCTAAAAGGCAACTCTCAATTTCTTTCATAAGGACTACGGAATGAGAGTGCAGACACTCTTTTGTTTCCTTTACCGCTTTAACTTTTCCGCTTGCAACAACCGTCAAATAGTTTCCGCTCGTATCAAACGCAAGATAATTCATAAAGTAATTTTCCTTGTATTTTCGTCTATTTTTTCTATTTTAACAACTTTTACAACCTTTGGCAAAACGTCTTTTATATTTTGCGCCCACTCTATAAGACACACGCCTTTTAAATAGAAATAGTCGGTAAGACCTAACGCCTCCGCGTCTTCCCCACTTGACAAGCGATAACAATCGTAATGATATAAAACGCCGTCGTAATCGTTTAAATAAGCGTAAGTGGGGCTGGTTATTTCGTCTGTTATTCCAAGCCCTTTTGCAACGCCCTTTGCAAAAGCGGTTTTGCCTGCACCCATCTCTCCGTCGAGCAAAACGACGTCTCCACCCTTTAACGTTTTAGCGTAATCAAAAGCAACTTGATACGTTTCTTCACAAGATTTAGTAATTATTTCCATAACTGTATTATACGCCTTTTATAGAATTTTGCCAAGTAAATTTTTAAGTCGTTTATAAAGTAAAATAGTAATTATACTATTTAAAACACCCTTTATAAGATTAAAAATCAAAATATACCCCCAAGTTTGTTTAAAAAATTCGGCAGGGTTTTCAATTTGAAAGATATAAAAAGTAACGTATCTATTCATAGGCAACGAAAGTAACGCTTGGAATATAACGCACGCCGAAAGCACTATTATTACCCACTTTAACCCCTTTACTTTTTTATAAACAAGCGACGGAATAACGACGAACGCTATCGCAGTAACCGTGTTGGCAACCGCGCCCGTTATGCCACCCGTCGAGCCTATCATACCCAACAAATTAGTAATTACCACTATAATTAGCGATGATATCGGACCTAATATGTACCCCGTAAGTAGCATCACGGCAAACGAAAAATCGAGTTCTAAAAAGAACGCAGGCGTACCTGGAAACAACGGAAAACTAAGTAAAGTCGTTAAATACGATATCGCTATTGCCGTGCCGAGCGTCGCTATTCGCTTAGCGCTAAAAAATTTTTTCTTTTCTTCCATAAAAACTCCTTCTTTTTGGGGCTCGCCTTTTGGCAAACCAAAAGAAAAGGCATAAAAAAGCCCGTGGAAAACCACGGGACATAATAAGAGCAAGCCTTATAATCTTTTCTCATCCGGACTTTACTTGACAAGTTTACCGTCGGTTTGGGAATTGCGCCCAATCAAAGCCGTAAGGCTCTCGCAGACTGTACTGCCGGTGGAGAATTTCACTCCGCCCCAAAGATTTACAAGACTATTTTACTCTTTTTACTTTACTTTGTAAAGTATATTGCGCTATATTTCGAGATTTGCCTTTAAATCAAGGGCAATTTTCGGCGCGTTTTTTAAAAACACTCTATCCGCAACGGAAAACAAACTTACCACGTCTTTACTCTTTTCGCTCGACGAAAAAGCAATTACCGTTCTTTTTCCACTTGACAGATAATGAAGGTCGGACGCCCCTGCAAAAGAGCGACTAAACACTTCGTGTCCACTTCCCGAAACGATACCTGACACGTTAGATTTTAAAAGAATTTTTACAGTTTTTTCAACTTCTAAATAGGCAAGTTCGCCTATTTCTAAAACGGCAAAAATCTTCTTTTTCTTATATCGCCTTGAAATTACCGTAAATTCCTTTTTGATATTTTCAAATCTTCCCCTTTTTACGTCGCTCGTACCAACGGGCAAATACACGCCGTCCGCTCCTTCTTCAAAGGCTTTTCTAACGGCGCATTTTTTTACGCCGTAGAGTTCTTCTCCGTACGGAAAGCAAATCGCGCCGTAAACCCCAACGTTTTTATCTTTTAAAAGTCTCTTACTCTCCCTTATAAAACGGGGACTTACTATCACGTTTCCAAAACCGAATTTAATAACGTCGGCAATCTTAATTTTTAAATTTTCTAAATCTTTTACGTCGGTTAAATCGGCGTCAACTCGGCGAAAGAGTTTAAAAGCCTTGTATTCTTTATACTCTTTTCCTATATCTTCTTCACTTTGACCAAACACAAGCGCAGTTTTTTCTACGCCGTCGGGAAGGTTTTTTTGCCCTTGGGTTTCTGCTGGCGTTTGCTGTTGACTTTCGACTTGTTTTTCTTCTTCGTTATTTGGGTTTTTGTTTTCAAAATCTTCCATAATACACCTCTTTTTTTGTATTATGAACACTTTTCAAAATTTTAATCACTTTTGACAACCTTTACTTTTTTTCGGCATATATTTTCAAAACGCATTTTTAAAAACCCTTTATAATAGTCTTAGGAGAATAGTTATGACGAATTTTTTTGAAAGTTTTTTTGTTATAGTTATTATTTTTTGTCTTTGCGCCTTATTTTCATTTTTTATAAGGCTAATAATAATTCGGTTTAAAGAGAAAAATAAAAAATCCGAGCCAAAACAAACTGCTCCAACCATATATTTCGTTCAGCAAACGCAAAGCGCTAAAAAACGAAAAAAAACCAAGAGAAAAAACACCACCGTTGCGCTAAAAGGGCTTATGATTACCCCTGAGAAATTTGAAGCGCTTAAAAAGAATAATTTTGAAGATTAAAACAGGGCTTTGCGTATGCAAAACCCTGCTATAAGTCGATTATTTAACTTTTTAGTCTTCAAATTTCTCTATATTTGCGCCGTTTGCCCAAAGCCTTTCAAGATTGTAAAACAATCTCGTTTCGTCGTGGAAAACGTGTAAAATTACGTCGCCAAAATCAACGACAACCCATCTGCAATCGGTAAGACCTTCTTTTCTGCGAATTTCACCGCCTGCTTTTTCAACCGCTTCCATTGAATACTCCGCCAAAGCCTTTACTTGCGGAGACGATTTACCGCTTGCAATAATAAAGTAATCGGCTAAAATCGTCTGTTCGCTAACGTCGATTTTAAGTACGTCGTGCGCCTTTTTTGAAAGTAAGGTTTCACATATAAGTTTTGCTTTTGCTTTAGAATCCATATTTATCTCCTTTTATAATATTCGTATGCTTTTAAAGTGAGAGGATAAACTTCAACTCCCCTTTCGTAAACGTAGTCGAGCGACCTTTGAATTGACAGAAGAAAGGCTTTGTCAAAATCTTCGAAAGAAAGTTTTCTTATTTGCTCAACCCCCTCGTAAGACCTACCCTCTTCTAACATATCCGCTGTGAAAATGATTTTCCCAAGCAAGGACATATTCGGCTTTGCGCTCGTATGATATTTAACGGCGTTTATAATTTGCCTGTCTTTTACGCCGAGAATATGCTCTGCCACGTACGCGCCTAAATACTGGTGCATAACCTGACTTGGCACGCCCTTTGGCGAAACGAAATTTGGATAATCTTCAGCGCGCAAATATTTTGCAACGTCGTGAAGTAGCGCCGATTTTACCGTCTTTTTTAAACTAACGCCAAACGCTTTGGCGTACTTTATAGAAAGGGCTATTACGCCTTTGGTATGAATTAGCCTTTTTTCAGTTAAATTATCAATCACAAAATCGGCAATTTTTCCGCCGTTGTACAAAAAATGTCGGTCTATATATTCATTAACGCTATTTTTAAGGCAATCATCCGTGTTTAATTTGAGCAATTTTTTTATTTTTATTTGGGTTGACGAAAGGTCTTTCCCAACGTAATTTAACGAGTTGATTTTTACGCCGAAACGCTTAAAAAACTCCTCTTTACTATCGGTTGCGCTCTTACCCTCGCCCTCTCTCTCGCAAAGAAGCGGAGTGGCGTATTTTAAAATTTCCGTTGGATTTTTCCACGTGTGGAAAGACGATAACATATCAGTTCCCATTAAAAATAAAATTTCGTGGTCGGGATACGCGTTTTTTAAATACTTTACGGTAAGATAAGAAAAACTCTTGCCCTTTTGCTTAATTTCATAATCTGAAACTGTCGCCCCTTTTATCCCCGAAAAAGCAAGTTCACACATTTTTAGCCTGTTTTTTGGACTTGCAGGCATAAAGACTTTTTTATGCGGAGGAATAAAAGTCGGCATTATTATAATTTTATCGGGTGAAATTTCACTTTCGACCGCTTGCGCCATTTTTACGTGTTCTATATGCGGTGGGTCAAAAGTTCCCCCAAAAAAGACGAGTTTTTTATTCATAAATAAATTTTAACATATTTTTTTACTAATTACAAGTTTATTGACAGTTTTTACGGCAATAATAATACTATGTTTAAATTTAAAATTTCGGAAATTTCCGACGGTTTGTTTATTTTAGGCTCTGCCTTTTTAATAGGCTTTGTAATCGCCTTTTATTTTTTGAGAAATAACGTAACGTCAATACTATTCGCTATTCCATGCGCAGTTTTGACTTTTAGCGTTTATATGCTCTTTTTGAAAAAGAAAAAAGGAAAACTTTTGATAAAGCGCGAGGACGAAGAAAAATATATAAAATGCGCCAACGCGCTTTGTTTAGAAAGTAGGGCTTTTTGCGAACAAATGGTTTTCGACACCCTTTGCGCAGTAGGGAAAAACCCTGTAAAAGTAGCAAACGGAATCGTGTGCGAAAACAATTTTTATTTCGTCAAATTTACTTACGATAAAATTTCGGTAGGGAGCGTAGCAAATGCGTATAAAAAAACGCCAAAAAGTAAAAACTTGGTCTTTTTAGCGATAACTTTCGAGCAAGACGCGTTAACTTTTGCAAGCAGTTTTTTTACTCGCATTAGGCTCGTAACGCTAATCGAACTCTTCCCTTTACTACAAAAACACGGGACTCTACCAAAAGGTGGCTTTTTACCAAGAGAAAAAAAGCCGTCGTTTTTAGCCTTACTTAAAGCGACGTTTAGTAGGCAAAAATCAAAAACTTTCGCCCTTTACGGAGCGTTTTTACTGATTATGAGCAGGTTCGTTTTCTTTCCCGTGTGGTATATAATTTCGGGTTGCGCATTTTTAATTTATGCGATAACGATTAAATTTTTCGCACCTAAACCCACCTATAAGTCGTTTTTTGAATAATTTTATAAATTTAGCGCCCAAAAGCTTTTTGCTTTTGGGCGCGTTTTTACTAAAACTCTAAATGTTTAATTCCCTTTTTATTAGACCTACGATATAAAACGACTTTATGTCCTATGGTGCAAACGACTTCGGCAGATAAAGCCTCGGCTAATTCGTCGGCTACCCATCTTGCCTCTTCTTCAGAATTGTTTAAAACTGTAATTTTTATAAGTTCTCTACTTTCTAACGCTTGAGAAAAACTCTCTATCATATTGTCGGAAATTCCGCCTTTTCCTATTTGACCTATCGGCTCTATCGTTTGAGCGAGCGAACGAAGTACGCTCCTTTGTTTTGACGTAAACATAATATTTCTCCTTTGTCAATTTTAATCCATAAACGTAAATTCTATCTCGCCGATAACTACGGTGTCACCGTCTTTACAACCTTTACGACGAAGTTCGGCTATAACCCCGTAATCTTTGAGAGTTTTTTGCATGTAGGCTAAACTGTCCATATCGTTTAAAACTACGTTTCTCTCTAAAAGTTTAACGATAGGTCCATCAACGACGTAAACTCCGTCTTCTTCATCAAACACGACTTCAAACTTACGGACGTCAACCTTTTCGTATTTAAACTCTTCGTGCTCAATAGGCGCGGGAGCAGGCATTTCTTTAAGCATTTCTAAAATGGTTTTTATAAGGTCGTCAAGCCCTTCGCCCTTTATCGCAGACGCAACGAAAATCTTTTTTCTACCGTTTATTTTCTTTTTGAAAATTTTAATGTTTTCTTCAGCGCCGTACATATCGCTCTTATTTAAAACTATAAGTTGCGGACGCTTTGCAAGTTCTTTTGAATAGCCTTTAAGTTCGGCGTTTATCTTTTTGTAATCTTCGTACGGATCTCTTCCCTCTGCGCCCGAAACGTCCACGACGTGAACTAAAAGTCTCGTTCTTTCAATGTGTCTTAAAAACTCAATGCCAAGACCTGCGCCCTCTGACGCCCCTTCTATAAGCCCCGGTATATCCGCGCAAACAAAACTATCGTCAAAATAGCCTACTATTCCAAGATTTGGAGAAATCGTGGTAAAGTGATAGTTGGCAATCTTTGGTTTTGCGTTGGAAACCTTTGAAAGTATAGTCGATTTTCCAACGTTAGGAAAACCTATAAGACCTACGTCGGCAATGGTTTTAAGTTCCAAAATCACGCGTCTTAACTCGGTTTTTTCGCCCGTTTGTGAAAAGTGGGGAGCGTGACGCCTACTCGTACAAAAATGAACGTTACCTTTTCCACCGTTTCCACCTTCTAATACGAGATGGGTTTGTCCGTCGTAATAAATATCGCAAATGATTTTTTCAGTTTCGGCGTCTTTTACGACCGTGCCTAAAGGAACGGAGATATATAAATCTTCGCCGTCTTTTCCGTGTCTTTTATTAGTGTCGCCCTTGCCACCGTTTTCAGCAACGTATTTATGCTTAAAATGAAAGTCTATAAGCGTGGTCTTGTGCCTGTCTCCAACGAAATAAATATGACCGCCCCTACCGCCGTCTCCGCCGTCAGGTCCACCGTTGGCAACGCCTTTAAAGCGGAGGAAGGAAGTCATACCGTTTCCGCCGTCGCCAGATTTTAATGAAATTCTCTCTTTATCTACAAACATATTAACCTCTTTTTTTAGAGTTGTAATAATCACATAAACTACTCAATTTACACTCGTCGCATTTTGGACTTCTCGCCGAACAAACTTGCCTACCGTGAAAGATAATAGCGTGGTGCATATGCGACCATTTATGCTTGGGAAGTGCCTCCATAAGTCGTTTTTCGGTATCGAGCGGAGTCGTTCCCTTAGAAAAACCGAGCCTTTTAGACACCCTGAAAACGTGCGTATCTACGGCTATTGCATCTCCGCCGAAAGCGACGCTATAAACGACGTTAGCAGTCTTTCTTCCAACGCCTGCAAGCGAGCGCAAGTCCTTTAAATTTGACGGAACTTTACCGCCGAATTTTTCAACGATATCTTTTGACGCCGAAATAATATGGGTGGCTTTTGAGCGGTATAACCCACACGAAAATATATATTTTTCAAGTTCTTCTTGACAAATCGACGCCATTTTTTCGGGTGTGTTTGCGACCTTAAAAAGTTTTTCGGTAACCTTATTCACCCTTTCGTCCGTGCATTGCGCGGACAATATTACCGCAACTAAAAGTTCAAATTCGCTTGAGAATTTTAATGCAGGCACGGGGCTTGGATATATCTCCGTAAGTATTTCAGTTATTTTTAGCGCTTTGGTCTTATTCATACACGTCCCCAAACGTAAAATTAAGCGCCTTATATTTTAACATAAAAAGGCGCTTTAGACAATTAAATTTGGCTATTTTTTTAAATTTAGCGTTCAAAGGCGGGTAATATACCGTTTTACACCGTCTTTTCTTACAGAAAAGAACCCTCTAAACGACGTGAGCGACAGCGCAGAAATAACGTGGCGAGCAATAGCGACGTATTCTATCGGCATTCTCGCCGAAATCCCACAGCCGATATTCGCTTCAATCGGCGTATTTACCGCCCTACAATCAATCCCCTTTGAACGCATATATTCTATAAACCCGACGGTGTGAGTTCTCGAATTAAAAACTACCAGACAATAAATCATTTTTCTTCTCCTTTGCGTTTGTCATTTATTTCACATTTTTATAATACACTATATTTAGATACGTAGCGCCTAAACGCGTTACGTTAGGAGTGGTATTATGATATATTTCGACAACGCCGCAACGGGTGGTTATAAACCTTTCAAGTCTATCGATTCTGCTATCAACGCTATGAAAAATCTCAATGCAAACGCAGGGCGAAGCGGACATAAACTCTCAATTTTAGCATCTGAACTCGTTTATGAAACGAGAAAAGCGCTCGCCTTATTTTTAGGCGTGAGTTCTCCGCAAAGAATAATTTTTACAGCAAACTGCACGGATGCGTTAAACACGGCGATTTTCGGGCTGTACAAAAAAGGCTCTAACGTAATCACCACGGTAACCGAACACAATAGCGTTTTACGCCCTTTATACGAACTTGAAAGGCGTGGAGAAATATCTCTAACTATAATTAGCCCTACGTGCGGCGGAATATCTGCGGAAGATATCGAAGATAAAATTTTAGAAAATACGTCAATGGTCGTTTTAAACGCAGTTTCAAACGTAACGGGCGCTGAAAACGACGTTTACGCAATAGGAAAATTACTTAAAAAAAGAAATATTACCTTTATCGTTGACGGCGCGCAAAGCGTAGGACACACCGACTTTAAGGTCGATAATCAACTTATAGACGCGCTTTGCATTGCTCCGCACAAAGGTCTTTTATCCGTGCAAGGCGTTGGGATTTTAGCGCTTGGGAAAAACGCAAATCCTACCCCACAACGATTCGGCGGTACGGGGTTCGACTCTTTTTCTCAAAATATGCCTGACGATTATCCCGAAAAATTAGAGGCGGGAACGCTAAATCTTCCTGCAATTTGTTCTTTAAAAGCAGGGCTTAGTTATTTGCAAGGTAACGTCGATTACGTATCAAATCAACTGTTTTCCTTAACCGAATATTTAATAACCAAACTCGCAAGACTTCCCTTTATAAAAATTTATTCTATTCCGAATAAATACGGCATAGTGAGTTTTACTCACGACGAGATTTCTTCTCAAGAACTCGCTGAAATTTTATCAGAAAAATACGATATAGCGGTGAGAGGCGGTTTTCATTGCGCCCCCCTTTACCACAAGTTTTTAAAAACTGAAAAACTCGGCACGGTAAGGGTTAGTTTTGCCCCGCAAAACACAAGGCGAGAGATAAACTCTCTTCTCTCCGCCTTAAAGGAAATTTTTCTTATTTGATTTTCTTTAATTTTTCTACGACTAAAGATAGAGTTTTACGCTGTTTGTCGTTTAAAAGGGGGGCGACCGACGATGCAAAATTGTCGATATCTTTATCGGAGAGAGTGCCTGCTCTTCTGCTTTTTTCCGCTTCGGCGATAATTACTTTCATAATATCCTCCGCGCTCTTTCCCTCATAGGTTTGCGACAGTTTAGAAAAAGTTTCAAAAGGATCTCCGCTAAAATTTATATTTTCACGACCTTTTTCCTGACTTTTAAAACTACTAAAATCTTTCATGCGATTTCCTCCGCTAAAACATTGTATGCGGAATAAAAACAAAAATGTTATAAGGAGATAGAAAATGAATATACTTCTACTCGTTTTGTTTGCCGTTTTGCTTGGCGGAGACAAACTGTATTCTATAAAAGAATTTCTCTCTAAAATAGATTTTAAATCTTTTGCGCCCGTGCTTAAACTAATAGGTTTAAAAAACGACGCGGTGGACTTTTTATGTTCGGAAAAATTTGACAAAATACTGTCTTCCGACTTAGATTTAAAATCTCTTTTGCCACTACTTTCATCTTTATTTGCAAAAAAAGAAAGTGAAAACTCAGGCGAGCAAGCCGAAAATCCACCGTGTAAAAACGATTATTTATCGGCAATAAAAAACGTCGCCCCGACGGATATCGAGGAGACGCTCAGCGATTTTTTAAATTGATTTTTTAATGCGATTTTAAAGAGAAAGCGCGCATATAAGTTCATAATCGACGTTTTCTTGGTATGGCGCTTGGATTATTTTGTCCTTATATCTTTCTATTGATTTATTTACCCCTACGCCGTGAATCGTAACGTTAGACTCGGGCCAGTAAATTTGCGCAGTAGTAAGTTTTATAGCGCTACCGTCCAAACTTTCCATAGTCGTTTGCATAATTCCCTTGCCGTAGGTTTTATAACTCCCGTCGGAATTTTTAGAAAGAACAACCCTAACAACGTCCCTACTGTCATAGTCTAAACACGCGCCTATTAACGCCTCGGAAGCGGACGCAGTTCCGTCGTTTGCAAGTATTATTATTCGTTCAAAATCGTAATTTGTATATCTGACGTTTTGGGCTGTAAACCTATCGATTTTACCGTCTTTATAAATTGCCTTCGAAACCAAAGGGTTTGCCTTATCCGTTCCGATAAGATGAGATGCGATTTTACACATTATATCCATAAAACCGCCACCGTTACCCCTTAAATCAAGGATAAGTTTATTCTTCTCGTTTTCTTTAAATTTTGCAAGAGCGGTTTCAAACTGCTTAACCGATCCCGACAAATCCGAAAGCCTACCGTTAAAACTCGTATATTTTAGGTATGCGGTATTCTCGTCTAAAACCTTCGTTAATTCGTCTTCGTAAGACGTAAACTGCATTTTTCCGCTCGCGTCGCTAAACCTATAAGCGCCCTTATCGTCAACGTAATTTACGAAAGTTTCTTGATATTCTTGCTTTTTTACGATAAATTCTTCTTCAGTTTGATATAAAACTTTTAAGCAAATTTCTTCGCCTACGTCAACTTGCGTCATAAAATCGTTAAAATCGTCTGTTTTACCAGCCGAAACATACTCGCTTTGAGTTGCTTTTTTATACGCGGTTATTCTTCCACCTGCTTTAACGCCCGACTTTTCGGCGGGAGAATTACCCACTACTCTTACGATTTTAAGCGATTGCGTATCAATAGAAATTCCTACCCCCGCCTGCTTGCCCTCGGCGGATTTTTTTATTATATCGTATTCTTCCTTAGAATAATATTCGGAATATTTATCCTCGCTAAGTAGCGAATCCACCATTATATCCAAATAATTTTCGTCTTCGTATAAATAATATTTCTTATAATTTTCAAGCACGAACTTGAGCGTTGCCACGTCCGTATTTGTAAACGATCCTACGAAATACCCTGCGAAAAACACGCCAACCGCCACTACGACGGCAATTATTACGGTCAGAATTCTTTTCAAGACTGTTTCCTACTCCTACCCTAAAAGTTTATGTAAAATCATTATAAGTCTAAACGTCATTGCGTCTTGGAATTTTCTAATATCCAAGCCCGTCGCCCTTTCTATTTTGTCTAATCTATACATCAAGGTGTTTCTGTGCATATATAGATTTCTCGACGTTTCCGAAACGTTTAAACTAGTGTGTAAAAACTCTTCCGCGGTGGTTACCATTTCTCCGTCGGCAAACATACTCTTTGCGTCGGGGTCTTCTAAAATATCTAAAAACTCTTGAAGTTTATGCTTTGGCATATCTTCGAGCATTTTTACTAAAACGTATTCTTTATAAGTTGAAACGGTGGATTTTGCGCCGAAAATTCCGTCCATTCTAATAGCCGTAAGCGCCTGACTGTACGATACAGAACAATCTGCAAAACCACTTACCGCGCTACCTATTCCTACTTTAACTAAAACGCCCAACTCTTCAGCAATAGTCTGAACTAAAAGAGATGCAAAATCAGTTAGCGAACGGTATTCGCTCTCTTCAAAAGGCGAACCGAAACGAACGTAAGCGCACGTAAAATCGTCGGTAATTACGCACAAATCGTTTTCCGCCGTTTTAAAATTTTCTAAAAAATTAAGCACTTCGTCAACTCTTCCACACGGAACGTATATAGCAGTTGCCGTGCAAGAATCGTCGGGGATTTTATATTTTGAAATTATTTTTTGAAGTCTTATCCCACTACATTCGCCAACGATTGCGCTCTTTAAAGAGCCCTCTTTATTTTCGGGAGTTTCTCTAATTTCACGATTGTCTAAAAGTTCGCCTATTAAAACGGCAATAGTTTTGTCCGTATCTAAAACCCCGTCGATATATCCGACGTAGCGCAAAGCGTTATACTTAAACGAAAAATAAGTTTTCCCGTTTTCTTCCGACGATATAACCTGCCTTACTTTTCCGTTAAATCTCTGCGGAATTTCAGCGGTAAGCGTAGAGTAAAAAGTCTCTTCGCCCTCTTTATAAACTCTTATTTCCTTACCCGTCTTTTCTTTAAGGTCGGTAAGCATGCGGATTATTTCTATATCCATCTTTCCTCCGTCATAAAGCCTTTACGATTTCTTCGGCTTTATCTATCAAACAACTGACGCTATTTAAAGTTAATTGCAAATTAAAATAATTAGTCCTGTATTCGTAGAAAAATGCGTACGCTTTTTCTAGTTCCGCCTTTTTCTCATGCGGGACCTTTAACAAAAACCCTTTCTCCGTTTTTTCAAAATACGGTGATATTTTTTGTTTCTCGTCCAAACGCTTTTTGATTTTTTCTTCAATTTCATAAAGCGCGAAAATAAGCGCGGGAGCAAAATTGTCCTTTAAAATTTCTAAGAACTTTTTTGCTATACTAAACCCGTCAAAATTGTCTAAATTATCAAACTCAACGTCAAAACAACGCTCTATAAGTCGATTAACGGCAGTTTTTGTCTCTTTTTCCAAGCAATAACAAAGAGAAAGACAAAGCAAAAACGCTCCGTTTGAAACGACTGACGTTGCCGTAAACCTTGGGTATATGCACAACTTTTCGCCGTTTAGTTCAAAAACAGTCCCGTTAAGCCTATCGCTATATTTAGCCTTGGGCGCTTTTTTATTTATCCAAGATATAAAGTCGTTATAAAAAGTCGTCCCATTTATTTTATACCCGATTCCGTTTAAAGAAATAGTCTTCCCTTCAAATAAAGCCTGCTTGGCAAGAGAGTCAACGATTTCGTTATACTTGTCGTTACTATGACCTTGCACCTTTTGAAAAAGAACGTCAACTACGCCTTTATATTTTTGAAACTGCTTGACGTAATATACCGAAACGGGACTGCCTGCGTTCCACTCGCCGTTTGCCCACGCAGATAAGCCTTCGTAGTCGTGATATATTTTTATCTTTTTATAACCGTTTAAAAAAGCCCATTTTATAGCCGTTAAAACGCCTTCAACTTCCCCCGCGACGTTTCTCGTGGATAAAAATCTTTGGTCGTTACCAACTCCACTAAAATACATTTCGCTTCCGTCGGGGCTTACCGCAACTACGCCGTAAGAGTATTTGTTTTCGCCCTCTTCAAAACTGCCGTCGGTAAAAGCAACTACAAAACCTTGACTTAAATCGCTTGCAAGCCTTTCTGCGTAATAATCCCTGCCTTCTAAAAAAGCAATCGCCTCTTCTTCGGTATGAAAACTCTTATATTTGTTTCCATTACCTTTATTGTCGGAAATAAACGCCTGACACTCGTTCCAGTCGGTAAATATTTTATTCTCTTTTCCCTTTACTGCGTAAAACTTTGACATAAACTTTCCCTTATAGGTAGACTTATTTTAACATAAAATCTTCTCTTTTTCAAGCGATTACTTTTATTGCTTTAAAAGAATGTGTATTTTTTGCTATTTACGTCGAACTTTTTAAACTTTTTTTAAATATAATATGTTATGAGCAAATTGTATAACGTAGGACTCGTCGGCGCGACGGGTTTAATCGGTAAAAAATTTATTGAAGTTTTGCAAAAGGAAAATTTTCCAGTCGGTAAAATTAAACTGTTCGCATCAAAAAAAAGCGTAGGTAAAACTGTTTACGCTTTTGGAAAAGAATTGACTGTGCAAACACTTTCCGACGGGTGTTTTTTAGGACTTGATATAGTGTTTTTTAGCGCAGGAAAGGAAGTATCTTTAAAATACGCCCCTAAAGCAATTAACGACGGCGCTTTCGTCATAGATAATTCAAGCGCGTTTAGAAAAAAGGATTTAGTGCCTTTAGTAATACCAGAAATTAACGGCGACCTTTTAAAAAAGAGCGTTTCAAGGCTAATAGCCAACCCCAACTGCTCGACTGCAATTGCAATTTTACCGCTTTATCGCCTTGACCAACTGTTTAGCGTTAAAAGAATTATTTTTACCACTTTTCAAGCGGTGAGCGGTAGCGGTCAAAAGGGCGTTGACGATTTAAAAAGGTGCAAAAAGGGCGGTAAGCCACAGTTTTTTCCATTAAATATAGCAAAAAATTGCATTGCAAAAATAGGCGATTTCGATATTTTTGGATATACTGACGAAGAACTTAAAATGGTAAACGAAACGCAAAAAATTTTTGGCAAAAAAATAGACGTTTCGGCAACGTGCGTAAGAGTTCCCATAAACAACTGCCACGGAGTAAGCGTCGAAGTTGAATTTGAAAAAGAGTTTTTTGAAGAAGATCTAAAAGGGATTTTAAATAGCACGGCAGGGGTAAAAGTATGCGATTTACCGTCTTTTGAATACGCCGACGGCAAGGGCGAAATTTTAGTTGGTAGAATAAAAAAGAGTTTGGCGTTTAAAAACGGTATAAGTTATTTTTGCGTTGGCGACAACTCGCTTAAAGGCGCGTCGCTAAACGCCGTTCAAATTGCAAATCTTTTGATAAATTTCGGCAAAATTTAACGATAATCGACTTATAGCCTAACAAAAAAGCGAAAGTGAAAATCACTTTCGCTTAAATTTTATTCTTCATATTCTGCAATATAGGGTAAGTTTCGGTAATATTCGTTATAGTCAAGCCCGTAGCCGATTACAAACAAATCGGGGATTACGAAAAGCGATTCGTCGGCGTTAAACTCAACGACTCTTCTCGACGGTTTATCAAGCAATGTAACGACCTTTAAAGAGAGTGGGTGTCTATTTTCTAAAATACGAACGATTTCTTTTAGCGTCCTTCCCGTGTCGATAATATCTTCAATTATGATAACGTGATAATTAGATATGTCGTGTTTAAGGTCAAAGTCTATTCTAACCGTACCCGACGAAACCGTACCTGCGCCGTAACTGCTCGCGCTCATAAAGTCAAGTTCAATAGGAATAGTAAGCGCTCTACAAAAATCTGCCATAAAAACGAAAGCGCCTTTAAGTACGCTTACGAGCAAAACGGGTTTTCCGTCATACTCTTTAGAAATTTTTGCGCATACTTGTTTGATTTTCTCTTGAATTTCTTTTTCAGATATTATAACCCTTTTAATTTTACTGTCGTGCTCTTGCGTTGTCATGGACAATGTTTCTCCTTAGTAAGATAATAACATTATATCACTTTAATATAAAAATTACAATTATTTCTTAAAATTTTGTTAGCGTTATAACACCGTTTAGCCGTAGCGAAAATATCGCAGTTTCAAAACGGAAAATATAGTAATCTGTTGCTAACTATTTATAATTGCGCCCTTACTCTTCTTATCATAAAATCCACGTCTGAATTAGCGTTAGTTATGGTTATTTCAATATTAGGATTGTTTTTTTGCCACACTCCGAAAAGTTCGTGTACGAAAGCTTGCCCAACCTCTTCAACTCCGCTAAAATCCAACTCTACTTGTTTAAACGAACTAATAAGTTCGGAAAGTCTTCTTGCCTCAGACCTTGAAACTGGTCCAAAGCCCGAAAATACGTGAGCAATAGGAATTTGCGTTTTTACAAAGCCTTCTTCCACGTTTGAAAACCTACTAAAAACATCAATGGTCGTTTTTTTTGTATCTCTTGCAAGACGCATAAGCACAGCCGTACCTTTATCCCTATCAATTTTAAAATCAAAATTCATATCCTTAAAATTATTTCTTGAAAATAAAACGCCCTCAGATAAAATTAAAAACGAATCCATTAAATGCGAAGTAAAAAATATCCCCTCTCCAGAGTGCCTACTCTTTGCCGTAGTGAATTTCCCTGCAAAAAGTAAAGACGCGCACTCTTTTAAAGTTAATTCCTTTCCTTTTTCTCGTTTAATAAACTCTCGTATATTATTAAAAATACCTACGCCAAAATCGTTTACGTACATATCAATATATACGGCTGTAATTTCAACGATAACGAATATTTCTTCAGACGCCGAGTGCTCGATTGCATTGTTCATCATTTCGGTAAAGGCGTAGCGACACGCTCTTTTTACGTTATCTTTATCGTTTATTATTATGGGCGCAATATCGTTGTCAAACACTCTATCTTCGTCTAAAGAACCGTCGTTTTTATATCTAAAACGAAAGCCTTGCTTTTTTAAAGAGTACTTGTTATCTTTTTTTTCTATAATACCGTTTGCGCATAATTCGTTTAGATAGTTATATACGGTTGATTTTGAAATTTCGTCGCCAAAAGTCTCCAAAGTCTTTGCAACAATTTGCGTGTGATTCTTTGCTATTAAATTGAGAATATATTGCCTAACTAATTCTTTTCTATCCTTCATTTCTATCACCTTCATTGTAATTTTACCAGCAAATTCCAAATTTGTCAAGTTTTCTTCAAATTTATATAGTATATATTCTAAATTTATTATAAAATATTGCAAAATGTTTAATTTTTAGATAAATTTTGTAACGAATCGCCTGCTTTAGCCAAATAAAAAGAGCACACTTTTATGTGTACCATAAAATTATAAGTTGCTTCTTTAATTGTTAGCGCGAGGGGATTCACTCCGCAAGGCTCTGCCTTGCTATCATGCCTGTGTGGCAAACAACCGTTCCGTCGGTTGTTTGGTCGCAAACTTATTTCAATAATATTTCAACTCGTTAGTTTGCGACTTCCCACCCGTTCGAATCCCCTCTTTAGCGTACAAAAAAACTAATGGCACTCACCGTTGGTGTGTGCCATTAGTTTTGGCGGAAGCGAGGGGATATTGACTTTTCTCTAATCGAGCAAAGTCAAGATTCCTTACGGAATGCGACCAAAATTTGTAAACAAATTTTGTAACGAATCGCCTGCTTTAGCCAAATAAAAAGAGCACACTTTTATGTGTGCTCTTTTTATTTGGCGGAAGCGAGGGGATTCGAACCCCTGAGCCCGTGAAGACTACACGATTTCCAATCGTGCCCGTTATGACCGCTTCGATACGCTTCCATTTTTATTCTCGATTTTGCTTTTGCGTGCCCGTTATACTCGCTTTCGCTCGTGGCGTTCGCAAGTTTTCCTTGCTCGGCTTATGACCACTTCGCATTTGCCTTAGGCAAATATTCGACTCAGTCGAAATAACTTCCATTTTTATTCTCGATTTTACTTTTGTGTGCCCGTTATACTCGCTTTTCGCCGTATTTATCATTAAATCGCTTACATATTTTAGCCTATTTGTTACCGTTTGTCAATGCTTTTTTGCCTATTTTTAATTTTTACTTTCAATCACTTCTATATAAAAACTTACAGGGCGAAAACCGTCGTTACAACTTATCATTGCCGACTTTTCGTTTTTCATCCATCCGTCGAAAAAGTTACCGCCACCCGTCGCTAATTCCCTAACGAACTTTTCCATACTCTCCCACGCGCTATCGCAAAGCCCTTGCGGTTTTTCTCCGTTTTCAGAAATAAATTCTTGACCTAAAAGGACGTCGCACGTGTGCTCTATGGGGTTTTCGTAGATTTCAATTAAATCTTTGTATTCAGTTTTTCTAACTGCGGTAATTTTTACTCTCATAATTAAATAATACCACTATTTTCTTAATTTTGCACTAATTTTTAATAAATTTTTAGACTATGCAACCTAAAGTTGCGAAATTGAAAGCCAAAATTGGTTGAATAAACGCGAAAAATAAGGTACAATATAACCATAAATCAAAGGAGAACTTAGCATGAACAACGCTCAAACACTTGCAAACAAATTATACGAACTGAGAAAAACTGCAGGCTTTTCGCAAGAAGAACTTGCTGAAAAATTACAAGTTTCTCGTCAAGCAATTTCTAAATGGGAGCGCGGAGAGGCGTTGCCCGACACCGACAACTTAATTTCCATAGCCAAACTCTACGGCGTTTCTCTTGACGAACTAATAGGAAACGACGCGGTAAAAAATGAAAAAGAAAATACAAATACCGACGATATGAATTTTGATAACGAAGATAAAACAACCGACGAAAACAAAAGCGGAATTCACGTAAATATTGATGACGGCGACGAAAAAGTTAAAGTTGATATAGACACTTCAGGTGTTCAAGTTAAAATAAAAGACTTTAGCGACGATTTCGACGATGATGACGATGATGACGACGGCGAAGTCTATTACTCTTACACCACTCAGTCAACAAGTAAAAAACAAACCTTTTTGCGACTATTACATAATCTACCATATCCTATAATAGTAACGATTGCATTTTTACTCTGGGGCTTTTTAGCTGGCGCGTGGTTTGTTTCTTGGACGCTCTTTTTGACAATTCCCGTTTATTATTCGATAATCGACTGTTTTAGAGTTAAAAAAGTAAGCAGATTCGTATATCCCGTTTTTATAACTTTTGTTTACTGTTTTATAGGTATGCAATGGGCGCTTTGGCATCCGTATTGGATTTTGTACTTGACAATTCCCATTTTTTACCCTATAGCGCGCGCAATAGATAAAAGATAAAATTAAATAATTTTTAAGGGGCGAAACCGTTTCGGTTTCGCCCCCATTTTTTACTCTAAAATTTCCTTTACGCTTTTAATAAGATTATACTCTCTTCTACCTTGTAAAACCTTCGTTGGACAATCGCTAACGTGAGTTTCTAAAGAGAACGCACCTTGATAATCAACTTCTTTAAGGGCTTTTACAAATTCTTTCCAGTCACAAACGCCTTTAAATGGAAGTGTATGAGAATCGCTTTTACCGTCGTTGTCGTGGGCGTGAATGCACGCGAGCAAGCCACCTATTTTTCTAACCGAATCGGCAGGCTGATTGCCCCAAATTAAATCGTGCCCCGTGTCTAAACAAATTTTTAAATTGTCTTCGCCTACCGTTTTAACAAAGTCAATACATTGCTCAACTGATGAAATAGGAAAATTTAAAAACGGCATATTTTCTAAACAGACGGTAACGCCGTATCCCTTTGCGTACTCGCAAAGTTTTTTGAAAAAGTCAACGTTTATCTCTCTAACACTCTCAACGTTTTCACAACTCCAGTCGCCGTACGGCATAAGCGGATGAACGACGAAGTGTTTAGCGCCCAAATAATACGTGCCTAAAATAGCCTTTTTCATAGCCGAAAGCCTTTCGGCTCTCTCTTCTTCTGTAAAATCTTTTGGCGGATATCGCCAAGGAGCGTGGGTTTGAAAAAATTCTACGCCTTGCTCTTCAACTACCTGTCTTTTCTTTTTAAGCGCTTTTATGAAAGCGTCTTCTCCAAGTTTAAAAAACTCGGTTTCGGTGTTTACAAAGCCTTGAAAATCAACACAGTCATAGCCGTGCAATTTCATTTTTTTTGCGCCTTCTTTCGTTCCGTAACGAAGTAAATACGCCGTACTTACAATTCCTATTTTCATTATTTTCCCCTTTCAAATAGCCTTATATTTCTATTATTTTGAAATATCCAATTCTTCTATTCGCTTTATAAGTTCTTTTCTATCCCATAAAATGACTTCATTTTGTCTTGCCAGTTCAACTGCTGATTGAGTAAAGAAAGAGTTTGTAACAACCATACACTCATTTGCATTATACATCACTTTTCCTGCAACAACTTCTTGCACTGCAGAATTGCCGACTTTTGCTTTTTGACATTTTGTTTGAATTGCTACTATCTTTTCTCCTTTTGTGGCAATAACATCAACTCCTTGATCTCCACTTATTTTAGTTTGTATAGACTGATATCCCATCTTTTTAAATAAGCCACATATAAACCTTTCGAATTCTATTCCCGTCATAATATCAATATCATTTATTGTTACTAAAACGGTGTCCTTATGTAAATATTTTTGAAGATAAGTTTCTTTTTTCTCCTTTATCTTAATATAATTTTCCAAAAACACACCAACAATAGAACTCATTTCATCTATAGTACACGCACTTACAATCTCACCATTTTCATCTCTCTCTGGAAGAATTTTAAACGATAATAACATGCAGATTATTTTTATATATAGACTTCTTTTTACATTTTTACCATCTAAATATTGTATTATTTTCAAAATAAATGCGTTTGGATTTTCACACTCCTTTTTGGATTCATCTATTATTTGCGCTAAAAATTCATCGTCAAAATATTTATTTATTTCACTCTCAACAAACTCGCAGACTTTTTTGTAAATAAAGAGATCTATTGATGAGCACATAACAGGATTGCTAACAACTATTTTTATACCAAAATTACCATCTATAGCTAACATAAATCGATCATATTCAGTTTCATCTAGTTGATCAATAAAAAAGTTCTCTATCCTTGTTAACGCTCTTATGTTTTTATTTAACTCTTTTTTTGCCCCAATTTGCCTAATTCTTTCTTCAAAATTTTCATCTCCAACCACTCTTACAATAAGCGAGTTTAAACAATTTAAAATTTCACAATTTAAATCTTTTTCTTGGATTTTTTTACTAAACATTAATTCGTAATTTTCTTTTTCTATTATCGGCACAAAATAATATTCTAAATACTGTTGTGAATAAACTGCCTCCTTTACCCAATTTTCAACTATCCTACAAAAATCTTTATTTTTTTCAAATTTTTCAACCTGTTTAGTTAACAAATAAACAAACTGATGACCATTAACTGCAATTCCTGAATATAGTTCCGGATTCTCATACATTTTATCAATTAAATTTTCAAGTTCATAGTCTGACATGTCTGTCACCTGACGGTAACTATTTTTCTCTTTTTCTTGATAATCATTCTCACAAAACTCTTGCCCTAAATCTTCTATTTGCAATCTTTCATGCTCTTGCTTTTCTTTCTTCTCTTTCTCCCTTCTTTCAAGTTCTTGTCTTTCCTTTTCTATCTTATTTCTTAAATCACACCACCTATTCCAAATTTTTATATGCTTCTTTTTCTTTAATTGTCCAAAACTCATTGATTTAACAAAAGCATTAAGTTGGTCCCCACTTATTTGTTTTTCTTCATATAGGTCTATTTTACGATCCAAATTTTTAAATTGTATTTCTACTTCTACCGCTTGTTTTGTACTTGGAAGAGTAAAATAAATAAGGAAACCAACTCCAACAATAATACACACCAATAGTATAATACTTATTATTTGAATATCTTTTCCACAACTACCAGTTATACCAAACCCAATAAACAGTAGTAAAAAACATATAATCGCTACTATTGATGCTAAACCATCTACAAAATCGTCGTCTTTTCTCATAAGTACACCTATATATTGTTTTAAAGCTTAACCCTATGTTTAACCGCATAAAAGAGTTCCTTTTCTATTTTTCAGCAGAGTTTTTTACAGTCGCTTCGCTTGCATAATCGTTTATCTTTTTAGCGTTTTTATCGTCGTGATTTAAACACCCAGCGCCACCGACGCATCCGCCCTTACACGCCATACCTTCGATAAAATTATGTGGGAGAACTCCCTTTGACGCCCTAAGGAGCGCCGTTCTACACTCTTCTATTCCGTTACAAGCAATGGGATTTGCCTCAAAGTCCGAACCACGCTGTTTTATAGCGTTACCCACAGCCTCCGAAAGACCGCCGGAGCGAGCGAAAATTCTACCGAAATACGACGCTTGGTCAATATCGGTTTTTTCGAGCGTAGTTACGTCGATATCCTTACTGTCAATAAGCGCTTGCAACTCTTCAAAAGTTATTACGCTATCGACGAGGCCTTGATATTCTTCGCGTTGAAATTCAGTCTTTTTAGCCGTACAAGGACCGATAAATACGGTTTTTGCAGTAGGCTCTTTTCCTTTTATAAGTTTACCCATCGTTCCCATTGGAGAAAGGTTATGCGAGATAAACTCCTTCATAGACGGGAAGAACTTTTCAACGTAAGAGACGAACGCTGGACAACACGACGAAGTTAAAAAGCCCTTTTCTTCTAACTCTTTACTCTCGGACGCCGTAACCAAATCCGCGCCGTGAGCAACTTCAACTATATCGGTAAAGCCCAAGAGTTTAATTGCCGTAAGTACTTGACTAAGACTTGCGTATCTAAACTGACTTGCAATAGACGGCGCAACCATAGCGTAAACTTTATAGTTTTTACCACCGTTTGCGCCCTTTATCATATCTATAACGTCTAATATGTACGACCTATCAGTAATTGCGCCGAAAGGACATTGATAAGCGCACGCGCCACAGGCTATGCACTTGTCGTAGTCTATCCTCGCCTCTTTATTTTCGCCCATAGAAATTGCGTGAACTTTGCAACTCGATTCACACGGGCGCTTATAGTTATTTATCGCATTGTACGGACACGCAGAGGCGCACCTACCGCATTCTATACATTTAGTCTTGTCTATATGCGCCTTTTGGTCGCTACCAAAACTAATTGCGCCTACGGGACAAACGTCTTCGCAACGGTGAGCAAGACAACCTCTACAAACCGAAGTTACTTCGTATCCGCCCGTCGGACAGTCTTCACAAGCAATATCTATAACTTGTATAACTTTTCTATTAAACCTATTTCCGCCGATTGCAAGTTTTACCCTTTCTGAAAGTATTGCCCTTTCTTTATATACGCAACATCTCATAGTAGGAACTTTGCCCGACGAAATCTTTTTGGGAATTTCGGTAATATTTTCGAGCAACTCGTCTTTCCAAGCAAGCGACGCAACTTCTTTTAAAACTTTATATTTAAGTAATTGTACCTTATTATCAAATTTGTTACTACTGTTCATTATTCCACCGAGTTTACGTGTTTCATTAAAATTTCTCTATTTTCCGCTTTGCCCTTTATAAGTTGAGCGGCGGCGATAAGGGGTATCCACTTCCTTGCGTATTATTCACTCGTACCTTTCTTTTTACAGAAAAGTTTTAAGTATTTTTCAGCGATATCCTTTTTGCCGTCAAGTTCAAAAATTAAGTACGTTTTTGCAGCGTCCGCAGACGCATTTCCCTGACTTGCGTGCGACCAGTCGATTATGTACGGCGTTCCGTCCGGTCTTATAATTACGTTCGACGGGTTAAAGTCGCAATGTAAAACGCTATTGTGGTCGGGCATTTCTTTCCAACGCATAGCAAGGTCGTAACGAGTTGACGCGTCTAAGTCAGACTTGAAAATTTTGTCGGTCATCTTATCTTTAAACTTTGTAAGTAGCGGAGAACGGCAAGCGTGAATTTCCATTTGCAAATCTACGAATAAATTTAAGTATTCGTCCAACTTGTCGGGATTTTCTCTCATAAGTTTCTCAAGTGTTATGCCGTCTATATATTCCATTACGATTGCGCACTTACCTTCGATTGCGGTAACTTCAATAATCTTTGGAATTTTTAACCCCGTTTCTTCAATTCTCGCTTGATTAAGTCCTTCGTTTAAAACGTTTGATTTTGAATAGGTTTCGTCAAAAATTTTATAAACTTTGTTTCCGTCGCGATATATTAACTTACCTTTTCTCTCAGCAATCGCGCTAATTTCGTTTTTACTTTTCATTATTATCCCTTATTTAACGTGTTATTGTATTATTTTACTATAACGCATAAAAATTGTCAATACCCATTTTTTCTAATTTATACACAAATTACATATATATTTCAATATAAAAATTTATAACGGAAGGTAATTACACTTCTTATTATAAAAAACACAGATAAAAAAACTCGCTCGGTTTAAAACCAAGCGAGTTTTTACTTTAACTATTTTTTTCGTTTTTACTGTGACAAACTCCATAACTGGCGCACTCCGAGCAGTTACATCCGCAACTTGTCTTTCCTTTTTTCTTTGCTCTTATACGGCATACAATTATAAGAGTTACTACTAAAACAAGTACGGCTAAAACTATAATAGTTCCCAAGTTTTGAATTATCCAGTCTAACATTCTACTCCTTTTATAAGCCTATAAGTCGATTATTAGGCTTTTTTACTGTTTTTAAACATTTTTTTAAAGTTAGGTCTAATAACTAAATACAAAAGCGCGAGTATAAACGCAAAGGCTAAAATTATACCTACGACGTTACCTTGACCTATGAACATATTTCCAAGTTGATATACGATAAACGATATAACGTAAGCAAAAGCAGTTTGATAACCGATTGCAAAAGCAGTCCACTTCCAGTTGTTCATTTCTCTTCTTATCGCTCCCATTGCGGCAAAACAAGGCGCGCAAAGAAGATTGAAAATTAAAAACGAAAGACCTGAAACTTGTGTAAACGCATTTGCTATTGCAAGCGTTGAATCTCCGCCTACGCCGTAAACTACGCCAAGCGTGCCCACGATATTTTCCTTTGCCATAAGTCCCGTTATCGTGGCTACCGCGCATTGCCAATTTCCAAAACCAAGCGGTGTAAATATCCAACTGATCCAACTGCCGATTACTGCTAAAATGCTGTAACTAATTTCTTCTTCCCCAAGCATTCTAAATCCGTCGGGAGTAAATCCGAAATAAGTTAAAAACCAAATAACAACCGTAGATAATAAAATTATCGTTCCTGCTTTTTTAATAAACGACCAACCTCTTTCCCACATAGAATAAAGTAGGTTTTTTATAGTTGGCATATGATATGCTGGAAGTTCCATAACGAAAGGCGCTACGTCCCCTCTAAAAAGTTTAGTCTTTTTAAGCATTATTCCTGAAAAGACTATTGCGAACATCCCTATAAAATACGCAAGTGGGGCTACCCACCAAGCACCGCCGAAAACTGCGCCTGCTATCAATGCGATAAACGGAAGTTTTGCTCCACACGGAATAAACGTCGTGGTAATTATCGTCATTTTTCTATCTCGGTCGTTTTCAATCGTTCTCGACGCCATAATACCGGGAACGCCACAACCCGTGCCGATAAGCATAGGTATAAACGACTTACCCGACAAACCGAATTTTCTAAAAATTCTATCGAGAACGAACGCAATTCTCGACATATAACCACAGGCTTCTAAAAAAGCCAAAATCAAGAAAAGCACCAAAATTTGTGGGACAAAACCGAGTACCGCTCCAACACCTGCGACTATACCGTCTAAAATAAGACTTGAAAGCCATGGCGCGCAATTTATCGCGCTGAGTCCGTTACCGAGCAATACGGGTATTCCCGGCACGAATAAACCGAAAAAGTTAAACCCGTCGCCAAATAATCCGTCGTTAGTAAAATCGGTTACCCAAGTTCCTACGGTAGTTACCGAAATGAAGTAAACCAAAAACATTACTACGGCAAATATGGGAAGGGCAAGCCAGCGATTTGTTACAATCTTGTCTATTTTATCCGACGTAGTGAGTTTTCCTTGATTTTTCTTAACGTAAACCCCGTCTAAAATCCCGCAAATATATTCGTATCTTTCATTTGTTATAATACTTTCGGCATCGTCGTCTAATTCCTTTTCACAAGCGACGATATCCGTTTCAATATGCGCTATTTTTTCAGGTGAAAGATTGAGTTGAGCCAAAACCTTTTCGTCCCTTTCAAACACTTTGATAGCGTACCAACGTTGTCTATCTTCAGGAAGATGATGAACCGAACTCTCTTCAATATGCGCGATAGCGTGTTCAACCGCCCCAGAAAAAATATGTCTTACCGTCTTTTTCCCCTGCTTAGCAACTTCTACCGCTTGGTCTATCGCGCTAAAAATTCCATCTTCTTTAAGCGCCGAAATTTCAACGACTCTACACCCTATTTTTTTAGAAAGCGCGTCTATGTCGATTTTATCACCGTGTTTTTTTACCATATCCATCATATTTATGGCAATTACTACGGGGATACCTATCTCTATTAGTTGCGTAGTAAGATAAAGGTTTCTCTCTAAATTCGTTCCGTCAACGATATTAAGTATCGCGTCGGGACGCTCGTCGATAAGATAGTTTCTTGCAACGACTTCTTCTAAGGTATACGGCGATAAAGAATAAATACCCGGAAGGTCGGTAACCGTAATGCCTTCGCGATTTTTTACTTTACCTTCCTTTTTCTCTACCGTAACACCCGGCCAGTTTCCCACGAACTGGTTTGAACCCGTTAGCGCGTTAAAAAGCGTAGTCTTTCCGCTATTCGGGTTGCCGGCTAAGGCTATAACCGTTTGCTTTTCCATATTTCTCCTTTTAGTTAGCGGTTGCTAACTATTTTTTAAAATAAACTGTCGATTTATCCTTATTCGGCAATTTCAATCATTTCTGCGTCGGCTTTTCTAATAGAGAGTTCGTATCCACGCAAATTGAGTTCAAGCGGATCTCCAAGGGGAGCAACTTTTCTTACCGTAATAACAACCCCTTTAGTAATTCCCATATCCATTATTCTGCGTTTTACTGCGCCTTCGCCGTGAAGTTTTACTACGGTTGCGCTTTGTCCAACTTTAAGTTCTTTTAAAGTTCTCATGTTACTCCCGTGGTTAGCGTATGCTAACTATTAAGCCAAAAATTAAGTTAGCCATTGCTAACTGTAATGATTATACATCTAATTTTATGCTTTGTCAACTTTTTTTAGCGCCTTTTTTAAAATTTTATTTTATTTTTTGTTAGCGCTTGAAAATAGTCTTTTTTTATGGTAAAATATCTTATTATAAGGAGAAAGTAATGGCACTACACGAATCGGGACAAATGTACCTTGAAAGCATTTTAGTTTTACAACGAAAAAACGGGGCTGTTCGGTCGATAGATATCGTTGAACACATGGGCTACTCTAAGCCGAGCGTTTCGAGAGCCGTAGGTCTTTTAAAGTCAAACGAGTATATTACGGTTGACAAAAACGGCTACATATCGCTTACTGAAAAGGGCAAGATAGAAGCCGAAAAAATTTACGAACGCCACGGCGTTATTGCCAAAATCTTGATGAGTTTGGGCGTTTCGGAAAAAACGGCGACTGAGGACGCTTGCAAAATTGAACACGTAATAAGCGACGAATCAATCGAGGCTATTAAAAAGCACTTGGGCTAACGTGAAAAATTTAAATCATTATATAAATAAAAAAACGGCTGACCGCTTGGTAATTGCCGTTTTTGTTATATTGCAAGCAATTTTATACTCAATCTTTACGTGGCAAGATTTTACAAACTTTAGCGACACCACAATTTTAAAATACCTTGCTATTTGCCTTTGTCTTTTGTTTACCGTTTATAAACTGCCCTCCTCGTCCATAGACGGACTACTCGTTTTTTTAGCGCTTTCGTTTACCGTTTTGTCCGACACTTTCACCTTACTTATAAACGACTTTTTTACTCTTGGCGTAAGCCTATTTATCCCAGCGCAACTTCTTTACGGTTTAAGAATGAAATTTTGGGCGGGAAAACCGCTGTATAAGTCGATTATCGCAAGATTATGCGTTATTATAACCGTAGTTTTAGGCGTCTTAATCGCCGATATTTTCGACGGACTTACAGTTGTTACCGCAATATATTTTTCAATGCTTATATATAATGCAATCGAAAGTATTTTCTTTGCAAAAACGCCTAAAAAAATTGCCTTTTGCATAGGGCTTTGGTTATTTATATGTTGCGACGTTTGCGTTGGACTTTATAACCTTGGCGACGTTTTAGGCGTTGCAATAAGTAAACAAATTTACGATTTTGCAAGCGTTATGATGTGGGGCTTTTATCTACCGAGTCAAGTTTTAATCGTAACTTCAATAGACAAGCAAAACGCTTGCCGTTTAACATTAAAGTAAAAGTTTGAAACAAAAAAATTGCGCCTTAAAGTTTGATACTTTTAAGGCGCTTTTTATATTAGTTTTTATTTTCTTTTAAAAATTTTTTTACATACAAATGCAGACGCCACAACTGAAAAATAAGTCCATCCAGCAGAGATTAAAACGTCAGTTGCAAAATGCGCTCCAACCAAAATACGAGTATAGCCTAATAACAAAGTTGAGAGCGTTGCGCCGATTAAAAGCCAAGTTTTCGCCTTTACACGAGTTTTTTCGTCGATTTCCAAAAAGTCGGGAATAAGCGCAAAACAATATATAACCGCCCATGCGCAAGTATGCCCTGACGGGAAAGATTTATAAGCGTCTGACGCAATGCCGAGAGAGAGCATTTGTTCAGTTGGCGTTTGCTTTCCGTTTATAACGAACCACTCGGTATATTTAACTAACTCGTGTAAACCGTTATATTCTAAAACGCTGATTGCGCGGTAGCGTTGCCTACCAAAAACAACTTTTACGCCTTGCACTGCAGATTGCGAAACAACGGCAGCCATAAACACTACGACTGCAAAAACGGTAAGCCCTGCCATGTGCTTTTCGGGAATTTTAAAAGTAAAATATAACGTTAAAGCAAATACGCCTGCCGAAACCACGACGAGTATCAAAGTAATTACAGAATTGTATTTTTCAAACGCATCAAGGTTATTATTTTGTTCAAAAACGTATTCGACAGCACGGTTTAACATTACCGTTAAAAGAACGATTCCAAGTATTGCGCAAAGCGTCATAAGTACAGATTTTAATACGTTGCGTTTTACCGTTGATGCCTTTCTAAGCAATATGGTTGAGGCAAAAGCACCTGCCAAATACATGGGAGATTCGCCTATTACTTCAAAAATTTTACCTAAAACACTACTTGAAATATATTGTCCTTCAGGGAGTTTTGCTATCGCTTGGCTTATTTGATAATCGAAAAAAGTCGCGAGCGTTACTACCGCTACGTAAAGAGCAAGACAACTAAATACGATTATCCATTTTATCTTTTTAGACATCTTTAGTCCCCCTATTAAATTTTCCTATAATTTCGTTTACCGAGCCTACGTACGCAAAAGTTTCGGGATAACTCTTTATAATATTTTGAAATTTAGCGATTTCTCTCGGTTTGATAACGCAAATTAAAAGATTTTTATTTTTACCTTCAAACATACCCTTGGCAGGCGTTATGGTAACGCCGTGTCCGAGTTGCTCGATAACTTCTTTTGAAATTTCTTCGGCGTGTTCGGTTATAACTTCAAATTTAAGAGCCGACTTTGCGCCTTGCATAATAAAATCGCATACGACTGAGTTTGCAAAAGAACTGATAAGGGCTAAAAATACGGGCATCAAGTTGTCTTGATAAACGAATACTGAAATAGCCATAATTACGGCGTTTACGGCAAAAACCATTGCGCCGACTCCCTTGTGCGGAAATTTCTTTTGGAGCATTGCGCCAACCACGTCTGCTCCGCCCGTAGATGCGTTTACTTTTAATGCGAAAGCAAGTGAAACACCGCTACACGCTCCACCGAGAATTGCGCCTACGAGCCTTGTGCCGATATCGTCAACTTCGCCTACACCTGCTATCGTAAAGGCGTATTTATTGTCGATAAAGTTTGAAAGACAAAACATTATAACGGTCATTATAAACGACGTTATAAAGGTTTTTATAGCAAATTCTTTTGATAAAACCTTAGACGCAACTATTAAAAGGGGAATATTTGCAAACACTAAAAGCAACGAACTGTAATCTATTGCCCCACTATTTGACGTGGTTGCTCCCGTTGCGAACTGAATCATTGCGACTATTCCCGGAAGTCCGCCCGGCGCAAACTTACAAGTTGCGATAAAGTAATGATAACCCAGCGCGTAAAATATTGCGGATAAAATTATATAGACGGCGGAAACGACTTTTTTATTTCTTTTAGGAAGTTTAGTTTCCCATTCGTCTTTTTGAACTTTATAAATTCTCTTTTCCCCGTCTTGTTCGACTTGACCGTTTTCAGTAGAAACGGCAACTTGTTTTTCTTCCATAGCAAAACTCCGATTGTTTGTACTCCTTTATCATAACACAATTATAAATAATTGTCATTTGTTTTTAAGATATTTTACACCGCTTATTTAATATAAAAATTTCTTTTTTGTAATACCCCCTTAAATAGTAGAAAATTTTTAGTTTTTATGGTACAATATCTCTACACACGTTATTTTAGTTCCGCTTTGGAGGGATTATTTTATGGATATGAAACAAATTGAAGCCAAATGGCAAGCAAAATGGGAGAAAGACAAACTCAACTATTTCAACAAGAAAAACGTTGATAAAAAGTTTTATTGCTTAGAAATGTTCTCTTACCCATCGGCTTCTAAACTTCACCTTGGGCACTGGTATAACTACGGTCTTACCGACAGTTACGCCCGCTTTAAGAGAATGAAGGGCTTTGAAGTTTTTCAACCTATGGGCTTTGACGCATTTGGTCTTCCCGCTGAAAACTTTGCTATAAAAACGGGCAAGCACCCCGAACTTACTACCCTTGAAAATATTGAAACTATGGAAGGGCAATTAAAGGCTATGGGCGCTATGTTCGACTGGAACGCTGAGATTAAAACCTGTATGCCCGATTACTATAAATGGACGCAATGGCTCTTTTTAAAACTTTACGAGAATAACCTTGCTTATAGAAAAGAAGCGCCTGTAAACTGGTGTCCAAGTTGTAATACCGTTCTTGCAAACGAACAAGTTGACGACGGTCATTGCGAACGTTGCGGAACTCAAGTTATAAAGAAAAACCTTACTCAATGGTTCTTTAAAATAACTCAATACGCCGAAGAACTTTTATCTTGCCTTGACGGTCTTGACTGGCCTGAAAAAACCAAGGCAATGCAAAAGAACTGGATAGGTAAGTCAAGTGGTGGCGAAATTACCTTTACTGCAGAGAGTGGCGACGAGTTTAAAGTTTTCACAACTAGAGCCGACACGGTTTTCGGCGTTTCGTACGTAGTTCTTGCGCCAGAACATCCGCTCGTTAAAAAACTCACTACCGAAGATAGAGCAAAAGACGTTGAAAAATACGTTGAAGAAACGGCAAAAATCAACGAAATTGAAAGGCTTTCAACCACTCGTGAAAAAACGGGCGTGTTTATCGGCGCGTACGCAATCAACCCTGCAAACGGCAAAAAAGTGCCTATCTACGCTGCGGATTACGTTCTTTATTCTTATGGAACGGGCGCTGTTATGGGCGTACCTGCGCACGACGCGAGAGACTACCTTTTCGCTCAAAAATACGACCTTCCAGTAAACGTCGTAATTAGAAATCCTAAGGGCGAAACCGAACTCCCTTATTGCGAAGACGGTATGCTCGTAAACAGTCTGACTTTTGACGGACTTTCGTCGGAAGACGCGAGAAAAGCAATTTTAAACAGTTTAAGTAAAGAAGGCAAAGGTCAACACAAGACTAATTATAGATTAAGAGACTGGCTCGTTTCACGCCAAAGATACTGGGGCGCGCCTATCCCTATGATACATTGTCCGCATTGCGGAACTGTTCCCGTTCCTTATAAGGACTTACCCGTTGAACTTCCTAAAGACGTTGAATTCCGCCCAGACGGAAAATCTCCGCTTGCTAAATGCGAAAGTTTCGTAAAGGTTAAATGTCCAGTTTGTGGCGCGGACGCAGAACGCGACGTCGATACTCTCGACACTTTCGTTTGTTCGAGTTGGTATTATTTAAGATATCCCGACAACAAGAACGAAGATATGCCTTTCGATCCTGAAATTATCAATCAAATGCTCCCTGTTGACAAGTACGTCGGCGGACCTGAACACGCTTGTATGCACCTTTTGTATGCAAGATTTATAACCAAAGCGCTTAGAGATATGGGCTATTTGAAGTTTGACGAACCGTTTACTTCACTTACCCACCAAGGTATAATTTTAGGACCTGACGGAAACAGAATGAGTAAGTCAAGGGGCAACGTCGTTTCTCCCGACACTTATATCGAAGAGTTCGGTTCGGACGTATTTAGGCTTTATCTTATGTTCGGTTTCGACTACACCGAAGGCGGTCCTTGGGACGATAACGGAATTAAGTCTATTGCAAAATTCGTTGAGAGAATTGAAAGGCTCGTAACTAAAGTTTGTTCGTATAAACCTGAGAAAAACGTTCAAATCGGCAAGGAAGAAAAAGACCTTTTATACGCCGAAGCATATTGCGTAAAGAGCGTTGATAGGGATATGAACGTATTCTCGTTTAACACGGCTATTGCAAGACTTATGGAATTCGTTTCAGCAATCAATAAATACGACGGTTTAAGTGAAAAGTCTAACTCGCTCATTTTAAAAGCCGTTGACACCTTGATTTTATTGCTTGCGCCTTGCGCTCCGCACTTTGCCGAAGAACTTTGGGCTATGCGTGGCAACAAAAAGTCGGTATTTTTAGAAGATTACCCCGTTTGCGATGAAAACGCGCTTGTAAAAGACGAAGTTGAACTTGCCGTACAAATCAACAGTAAAGTAAAGGCAAAAATCAACGTTTCTAAAGACGCGACGGACGACGAAATTAAAGCGATTGCCCTTGCAAACGATATTATTAAAAAGATTGTTGGCGACAGCCAAGTAGTTAAAGTAATTATCGTAAAAGGCAGACTTGTAAACTTAATAGTTAAATAAAACTACCCCCTCGTTTTTATAACGAGGGGGTTTAAAATTAAGGCGGTTTTACAAAATTTTTTCAAAGATATAAAAGCAGTTAGATTAAACGGTTGCAATAAACGAAGTATAATAGTTCTGAAAAAAATTTAACGGATTAGATGCGAGCAAAAGAAGGCTCGCTTTGTAACACAAGACACGATAGACCTTTGCGGTCATCGGGGTTTGGGGTGCAAAGCAGAAACGCACTTTTGCGACGCATATAAGCCGTTAAAAAATGAGATGGGGTGCGCGTCCGCACCCCATCTTAATATTTTAATATTGATAATTTGCTAAATTGTTATATCTATATTTATTAAGTTTTTATCTAAAAGCGGTTTTTTTATAGGCGTTTCGCCTTTACTATTTACTACTTGAAAGCAGTTCCTCCGCCCGTTCTTCGGGACTAATTATTTCTGTTTTTGCCGCTTTATCTTACTTTCTCCTTAATCGTGTTCATTGGACTATCTCCTCCCTAACCTTCTTTACGATGCGACCTAAGTTTAAGAATTTTCATAATTTCTTTACCTCCTATGTCGTGTTTTTAAAGAAATTAGTTCATGGGTCTTCTCCTCGCTTTTTTATCGGCGATCTCTGCCTTCCGATATCCCATCGGTACATCGCCTTTCGCTTTTTCTGGTTTCATTATAACCTACGACACGCAATTTGTCAATACCCTTTTTTACTTTTTCACAATGTGAAATTTTTTAAAAACCTATTGACAAGATTAGATTTCCGTGTTATATTTAATGCGTTGGGGCTTTACAAAACCTTTTTATACATATTATGATTTACGAGGGCTTTTTAGTTCTCTTTTTTTATAAGTTTTAACGCCGAGCGAATTTTCGCTCGGCGCTTTTTTATTCAATTCTCGCTAAAATAAGTTTTCTTTCCGTCGGTTTTTGCTCTGTTATAGTAGTTGACGAAAGTAAAATTTGTTCGGCTTTTTCAAATAAAGACGTATCGTTTGCATGTAAAGTTGCGATAACGTCGCCTTGCTCTACGTAGTCGCCCGTCTTTTTATTTAAGATTATTCCAGCGCTATAATCGATTTTATCGCCGACTTTATTTCTTCCAGCGCCGAGCGTTAAAGCCGAAAGCCCATACCCCTCGGTATTTACCTTATTTATATAACCGCTTGACTTAGCCTTTACCAAACGCGTATATTTTGCAGTCGGCAACAAGTCGGGGTTTTCAACTACTCTTTGGTCGCCACCCTGCGCCTTTATCATATTTTTAAAAGTTTCGAGCGCCTTTCCACTTGAAATTACGTCGCTTACAAGTTTTTGACAATACTCTCTATCCCCCTTTCCCGAAAGATAGAGCATTTCAACGGCTAAACAAGAGCAAACGGTTTTGAAATCTTCTTCGCCTTGTCCTTTTAGAGTTTGTATCGCCTCTTTTACTTCCAAAGCGTTGCCGATTGCCCTTCCAAGCGGTATATCCATATCGGTTATGAGAGCGACCGTCTTTTTGCCTGCATTTTTGCCTATGCCAACCATAATCTCGGCAAGGCGAACGCTATCTTCTTCCGTTTTCATAAACGAACCGCTACCCGTTTTGACGTCTAAAACTATAACGTCGTCGTCAGCGGCGAGTTTTTTACCCATTATACTCGACGCGATAAGTGGCATACTGTCAACCGTTGCGGTAACGTCGCGAAGGGCGTACAACTTTTTATCGGCAGGGGCTAAATCTGCGCTTTGCCCAACGATACAAACGCCGATATCGTTTACTATCTTTATAAATTCGGCTTTTGGCAAACTCACGTTAAAATTTGGTATAGATTCGAGTTTATCAACCGTTCCGCCCGTATGCCCAAGCCCACGACCACTCATTTTTGCAACTTTAACGCCAAGACTTGCAACGATTGGCGCGACTACTAAACTCGTTTTATCGCCTACGCCACCCGTTGAGTGCTTATCCGCCCTTATACCGTCAACGCCCGAAAAGTCTAAAATTTCACCCGAGTTTCTTATAGCCAAGGTAAGATTCGTAGTTTCTTCCAAATTCATACCTTTAAAATAAATAGCCATACAAAGCGCGGACGCTTGATAATCGGCAATCTCGCCTTTTACGTAACCGTCCACGAAAAAATCTATCTCTTCTTTTGAAAGAGCAAATCCGTCTCTTTTCTTTTTTATAACGTCATAAATTCTCATTTTTCTTCAATAATCGACTTATAGGGCATCATTCTGCAATTTCAAGCGCAATTTCCATCATTTGATTAAACGACTGTTCTCTCTCTTTTGCAGTCGTGTTCTCTTCGGGATAAATAAAGGAATCGCTAACCGTTAAAATTGCCAACGCGTTTTTTGAAAGCCTTGCAGCGTTAGCGTAGAGCGCGGCAGATTCCATTTCAACGCCTAAAACGCCCATCTTTGCCCATTCAAGCCCTGAATTTGAATCGTCGTAAAAAACGTCTGACGACAAGATATTTCCAACTTTGAAATTAACGCCTTTTCTCTCGGTTTCGTCAACTGCTTTTTTCAAAAGCGAATAACTCGCAATCGGAGCAAACACACCCGGTAGGCGGTATTGCGACGCGTAATTTCCGTTTGTGCAAGCGCCCATAGCAATTATAATATCTCTCGCGTGTAAATCCTTATCAAAACTACCGCAAGAACCTACTCTAATTATATTTTCAACGCCGTAAAAAGCAAACAATTCGTAAGAGTAAATGCCGATTGACGGCTGTCCCATACCAGACGCCATAACCGAAACTCTTTTGCCTTTATAAAAACCCGTGTAACCTTTTATTCCCCTTACGTCGTTTACGAGTTTATAATCGGTCAGATAAGTTTTTGCAATATATTCCGCGCGCTTTGGATCGCCCGGCATTAAAACAGTCTTTGCAAAGTCGCCTAATTTTGCTTCAATATGAGGTGTCGGAACTAACGTCATAATCTTTCTCCTTTACTGCTTTTACTACCTTACTCGTGCCGAGCCTATCAGCGCCGAGCTGTATAAATTTTTGAGCGTCTGCAAGCGTTTTTATACCACCTGCCGCTTTAATTTTTACGCCCTTTCCAACGTATTTTTTAAATAGTATTATATCGTCAAAAGTCGCGCCATAGGTCGAAAAACCCGTGGAAGTCTTTATAAAATCCGCTTTCGCCTCAGTTACCAACTCGCACGCTTTTATCTTTTCTTCTTCAGTCAAAAGACAAGTTTCGACGATAACTTTTAAAACTTTTTTTCCACACGCGCCTTTAAGATTTTTTATCTCTTCTAAAACGTAGTCGTAGTCGCCAGACTTGAATTTGGCTATATTTATTACCATATCTATCTCGTCCGCGCCTTTTTTGATTGCGTCAAGGGTTTCAAAAACCTTGCAAGCCGTCGTTTGATAGCCGTTTGGAAAACCTATAACCGTGCAAATTTTAAGCCTATCCCCAACGTAATTTTTTGCAAATTCGACGTAGCAAGGAGCAAGACAAACGGACGCAACGCCGTATTTTATTCCGTCGTCTAAAACAGCCTTAATCTCGTTTTCGGTCGCGGTAACCGACAAGAGCGTATGATCGCATTTAGATAGTATTTCTTTGATATCCATATTTATTCTCCTATGCAAAATAGTTTAACACAAAACGCTATTCTTTTCAAGGGTTTTTGCAAATTTGCGATAACTAAAGGCGAGCCGAAAATTTCGGCTCGCCTAAATCTTTATACCAAACTCGTTTTCTTTAAAATTAAATTGCTTATCGCTCCCAAACCTACGCAAAGCGCCGTTCCGCCTACTAACGAAAGTATGATATGGATAGCGTTTGCATCGAGCGGACTTACCATTGGCGCGACGTTAAAGAGCAACATCCCCACCGCTAAAGATAGCAAAATTGAAAGCCAAAGTTTTTGTTTTGCTATAACGCTCATCAAAAGGTAAATAGCCACGAAAATACTAACGAGTAGCATTTTAGAAATAACGCAAGCAAGTATATTTGCCCAGTTAAAACCTTGCATTTCAAAGGATAGTCCTGAAACGCCTCCGCCGATTAACGCCCCGACTACGAAGGCTAAAATCATAATTGCTCCGCCCACGAAAGTTACTAAAGTTTTAGAAATGACGTAATCTGTTTTCTTAGACCTTACCGTGAATAAGTTTTTTGCATATCCACTTCTAAAATCGTCGGCAACGAAAACGCAAACTAAAACGGCAACGGCAAAATACAGCATATTTATATTGCACATACTAACCAAATCCATACTCATTGCGCCTACGCTATCTTGCCCCGTAGAACTTACCGAACCTAAGATTTGCCACACAAAATCAAACCCTTCCATTACCGTTTGATTTCCGTTGGGGTCAACTGAAACCGCGCCGTCCATCATGGTAGTCATAACCAAAATCAAAATGGGAACGACGAAAGCAATGCCGACTAAAATATAGAAAAACGGTATGGTAAACATCCTTCTGAAATCGACGTTTAACATACTGTCCAACCTTTTTCCAAAGGTGAACTTTTCAAACTTCTTTTCCATTTAATTTACCCCCTTTTCGCTCATTAAGTCAATATAGTATTCTTCAAGACCGATTTTGTCGGTTTTTATCTCGCTAACTATCAAACCGTTTGAATATAAAAACCGAACGATTTCTTCAGGTTTTACAAGGTCATATACTCTTAAATAACCCTTTTCGTCTTCTTCAACGCGGTTGTATTTACTCATAAGAACCGATTTTGCGCGTTGCATATTTTCGGTTTTTAATCTTGAAAACGTACGGCAACTGTCGTTTAACTCTTGCGCCGTCATTTCCCTTATCATCTTTCCGTTTCTAATTATGCCGTAATGAGTTGCAACTTTTTCAAGTTCGCCTAAAATATGCGACGAAACGACTACCGTTCTACCGCTTTTTGCGATATCCTGTAACACTTCTCTCATAATGCGCATGCCGTCGGCGTCAAGACCGTTTATAGGCTCGTCTAACACCAAGAGTTCGGGATTTCCAAGTAGCGCCATTGCAATACCTATGCGCTGTTTCATACCGAGAGAACAGTTTTTATACTTATTGCCCGCCGCCCCTTCCATACGAACGAGAGTTAAAACCTTTCTTATCTCGTCAGCAGGGTTTTCTATTGATAAATTATATGCTTGCAACATCAAGTTGTTCCAAACGCTATAATTCGGAAAGCACCCCGGACTTTCAATCAAAACGCCTACTTTTGCCCTTACGTCAGCGTCGGTATAGTCTTTTCCGTAAAGTTTTACAAAGCCACTACTTGGATGAATAAGTCCGCAAATAATCTTTTCGGTGGTTGACTTTCCACTGCCGTTTTCACCTATAAAACCGTATATACTACCTGCAGGAACTGTCATATTTAAGCCTTTTAAGGCTTGTTTTTCTCCAAAATTCTTAGTTAAATTTCTAATTTCTATTGCGTTCATAACACTCTCCTTAATAGACGTCGCTTCTATACAAAACTAAACTGCCAACGACGTTATAAACCACAGCCCAAGAAACCGAAGCGATAAAACATATTAAAACGTTTACAAAACCGCTACTTAAACATGCGAAAACCGACGAGCCGTATAAAAACAAATTCAAAACGGGAGTGTTTCCTATGATTGACCCTACGCCGATAACTAAAATTCCCGTTCCAAAGAAAAAGGACGAGGCGATTGAAATGCCAAAATATCTTCGAAATATTACGTTTAAGAAAGTATATAAACTTGCCCAACCTAAACTCATAAACATTTTACCTAAGACGGCGCAAACGAGATTATATACGTTTACTGAAAAAGACGTCTGTGTAAAAAGCCCTGCTACGATAGAGCCTATTATATACGCTATACACATACTCGCCATTGCAAACGCGCAGGTTAGCGATTTAGAAATAAGATAGTCTTCTTTTTTTGCGTGAGTTGTAAAAAGTTGCTTTACGTAACCGCTTTTATAATCGTGGCCGATAAAGATTGAAACCATTATTCCGCCAAAAATGAAAACCATGTTCATATTAGCATACTTATCAATCCCTTCAAATCCGTATATGGGCGTATCGGCGGCGATTGCTTGCCAAACGTTTGTAAAAAGAGGCGTTGCAGGCTCGCCGTTTGGACCAGCCATAGCGGTCATTCCTATAAGCATTGCTGGGATAATAGCCGCAATACCTAAAAAGATATAAAAAAGCGGCGTGTGGAAAAGGCGGTAAAAGTCAACGCTAAGCATTGATTTTAAACGCGCAAAAAACGATGGAGAGTCAAAACTAATACGATTTTCTTGCATTTTTATTTACCCCCTTTTGACATAAGTTGAACGTAATATTCTTCAAGTCCCACTTTGTTTTTTGTAATTTCACTAACAACGTGCCCGTCTTTTAGCAAGGTTTCTACCACGGTTTCAGCCTTTTCAACGTCATACACGAACAAGTATCCGTCGCGAAGTTCTACGTTTTTAAAATTTGCTATTAGCGCGCTTTCCGCGCCTTTCATATCTTGAGTCTTTAAACGGACGAAAACCCTTGCTCTCGACTCCATTTCTTTGGCGCTAATTTCTTGAACCATTTGCCCTTGTTTTATAATGCCGTAATGAGTGGCAATTTTTTCAAGTTCGCCCAAAATATGCGAAGAAATAAGCACGGTACATCCGTAAGTTTTTGTAATATCGACTAAAATCTCTCTCATAATGCGCATGCCGTCGGTATCGAGTCCGTTTATCGGCTCGTCCAAAATCAAAAGCGCGGGAGAGCCAAGTAGCGCCATAGCAATACCTATACGCTGTTTCATACCGAGAGAACAACTCTTAAATTTTATATTGATAGAGTCTTCCATACGAACGATTTTTAAAACTCTATGGATTTCTTCATCAATATTTTTAAGCCCTAAATTAAGCGCTTGCATCTTTAAATTTGCATATACGCTTGACGACGGAAAACAGCCTGCGTTTTCAATAAGAGCGCCGACTCTAACTCTTACGCCTGCATCCGTATAATCTTTGCCAAAAAGTTTAATCTCGCCTGAATCCGGAACGAGATGTCCGCATATCAACTTTTCCGTAGTTGATTTACCACTGCCGTTTTCGCCTATAAATCCGTATATACTGCCTACGGGGACTGTCATATGAAAGTCTTTTAAAGCGTACATACCGCGAAAACTCTTAGATAAATTTTTAATTTCAATAGCGTTCACGTCAATTCTCCTTTTTTTGATTAGATTATATATTAGGTTTATTTAGGTAAGTTTAAATTTAAATTATAACAAAGTAATTATTTTGTTAAAGTTTTGTAAACGCTAAAATTTTGCAAACTAAAAGCGATAGCAAGTGTTTTTCCTTTTGCTATCGCTTTTTACTCAGTTTTATAAAACGTATAAGCCGTCAAAATTACATTGAGAAATTCTTAAAATAATTTTGAATTAATATTATCGGCGTTCCCTTGTCTCCACTACCGCTCGTAAGATCTGCAAGACTTGCTAAAAGGTCGGTAAGTTGACGAGGGGTTGTACCTTGGCTTTTAATGTTGTTTACAAGGTCGTCTTCTTTATTTCTAATCATTTCTTTCATAGCCTCGATTGCCTCTTCGCCAGAAAGGTTTGCTAAATCGTTGTCAGCGAGATATTTAAGTTTGATTTCGTTAGGTTTTCCTCTAAGTCCCGACGTGAAAGCAGGAGCGGCTACGGGGTCTGCAAGTTCCCAAATACCACAAACGGGGTCTTTAAACGCGCCGTCGCCATAAACCATACATTCGATATTTTTGCCCGTTCTTGCCTTTAATTCGGCTTGAAGATCGTCAACGAATTTTTGCGCGTCTCTTGGGAAAAGTTTTACGCTGTTTTCGGTTGCAAGGTTGCTACCTAAAACACCGAATCTTTCGTTGTATCCGCTACCGTCAACGGACTTGTTTAAAATTTCGTCCAAAGTGATAATATTTTCGCCACCCGCAGATTTTAAAATCTTTTGAGTGCGGAAACGAGAGTGAATATCGGCGCAAATTACGTTTTTGGTATATTTTAAAATTTCAGTAGGATTATTAGCAAGGATAACTTGACAGTTAGCAGTTTTTTCGTAATATTCGATATAGTCAACACCCGTGAAAGTATGGCGAACGTCCCCGAATTTTGCATGGAATTCTTCGCCCGTGAAAACGTCGGTATAAGGATTTACTTTGGATTCCATAAGTCTTTCAGGGGTAACGAAACTGTTACCTACTTCGTCAGACGGATAAGAAAGTTGTACGATAAGTTTTTTAACACCCTTTGCAATGCCCTTTAAAACCATTGAAAAACGGTTTCTTGAAAGTATAGGGAATACGAGCCCTACAGTTTCGTCGCCGAATTTTGCCTTTACGTCGCTTGCAATTTGGTCAACCGTAGCGTAGTTACCTTGAGACCTTGCAAGTACGGCTTCGGTAACGGCAACAACGTCTTTATCTTGAAGTGGAAAACCACCTTGAGTTGACGCGTTGATTACGCAGTCGGCAGTAATTTTAACGAGATCGTCGCCTTGACGGATAATCGGCGCTCTTACACCGCGAGATATTGTTCCTTGATAATCCATAATAAAACCTCTCCTTGAGTTTTTCAACCATATTATTATATTGCATTTTAACAAACTTGTCAATTCTTTAAAGAATATTATTTCTTATATTAGGTTTAAGCAAAACTTATAACTAAGAAAAGTTTGCAATAGCATTTGTGGTTTTTATATAAAGTAGAAACAAAGCATAGCGAAGTAGATAAGGCTTTAAATTGAAGGTTTAGATACGAGGTAGGCGAGGCTCGTAAGACTTTTACGGATGGGATAGAGCAACGTGACGTTGCAGACGTGTTTTTCTATACCCCTATCGAGTAGTATTTAAAGGCTTAGATACAAGGTAGGCGAGGCTCACTTTAAGACACAAGACACAATAGACCTTGTTGGTCATTGTGGTTTGGGGCTTAAAGTAGAAACAAAGCATACCGAAGTATATAAGACTTTAAAGTATTTAAAGGCTTAGATGCGAGCAAAAGAAGGCTCGTGAAAAAAGGGCGGACACGATAGACCTTGTCGGTCATCGTGGTCGCTCTTTTGAAACAGTAACGCTCTTTTGCGAAGTATATAA
>JAFQMD010000012.1 GCA_017396365.1 Clostridia bacterium
CCGTGTTAACAGAAAGTACGAAGGCAAAGACTATGGCTTAATTGTAGACTATATCGGCATACGTGACAATATGCGCGAGGCAATGAAAACTTACGGTGGCGACGTTTCCGTTGCGCCTTCCGCTGATGACGTTGAACAAGCTACCACAATTTTTAGAGAAGAAATTGAAATCCTTAAAGACCTTTTCACGGGATATGATTTAACGCCTTTCCTTGACCCAAACGGCGACCCTGCTTTGAGATATACGTTATTAGCAAAAGCTGCCGAATACGTGTTTATTTCCACCCAGGAATTGCAAACTCAAACTAACGGCGGTAAAAGCGTTAAGAAGGTATCGTTTAAGACATATTTCTTAAAAACAGTTAAACGTATGCGTGCGGCTTATGATATTTGCCAGCCGTCTGGAGAGCTTGGCGAAGAAGAATCTGCCCTTGCGCAATGCTTTATGGCGATTGCAGGTTTCGTTCGCAAAATGAGCGGAACAAGCGACGTGGATACGGAAACCATGAATCGTCACGTTGCTAAAATGGTTGAAGAAGCGTTGAAATATAATAAAGTCGAAAGCATTCTTGAAGACGGCGTACAGGAAGATATTTTCAGTCCTGAATACTTTGAAAAATTGTCCGACGTCAAAATGCCAGCATCCAAGCTTGAATTGCTTATAAAAATGCTCCGCAAACAAATTAAGGAATACGGCAAAACCAATCAAATGGCAGCTAAAAAATTCCAAGAAATGCTTGAGGAAACAATTAAGCAATATCACGAACGAAGAAAAACTCTTTCTGCTGAAGAAGCTGGCGAAGCGCAAGAATATACGTCAGAAGAAATCATTAAAAATGCAACCGAGCAAGCATTGCGTATCTTAAAAGATATGAACGCCGACCGTGAAAGTTTCCGTAAAATTGGTCTTACGTTCGAAGAAAAGGCTTTTTACGATATTTTGATGGCTTTACGTGACCAGTACAACTTCGAATACGGCGAAAACAAAATCATTGATGGTATACTAGTTAACGATAAATGTAAGGCATTAGCGAAGAAAATCAAAGAAATAATTGACACTAAGTCTTCATTTGCTGACTGGCTTAACAACCAAAATGTGCGTAATCAATTAAAGTTTGACATCAAAGTATGCTTGGTTAAAAACGGATACCCTCCACAGTACAGTCCAGAAGTATTCCGCAAAGTAATGGAACAAGTAGAGAACTTTGAAGAAAATAAATAAAAACGAAATAAAGTTGTAAAACACGCCTATAAGTTGATTATTGATAGGTTTTTTAAAAAAATTAAGGAGTAAAAATGGTTAAAACTTCTATTCGCTTTTTTGACGATATACCCGTGAGAGCCGTTTGGAATGAAGAAATTTCCAAGTGGTATTTTTGCGCTGTCGATATTTGCGAAGCCCTAACTAAAAGCAAATCTCCACGAAAATATTGGAATACTTTAAAAAGCAGAAATCCCGAGTTGTCTTCAATTTGTGGACAACTGAAACTCCCTGCCCGTGACGGTAAAAATTATCTTACCGACGTGATTAGTGACGACGGCGTAAATACTCTTATTGCGCTACTTCCAAGCAAAAAATCTTTAGTTTTTATCAATTGGATGAAAACAATGGGAACGAGCATAGACGAAAAAAGCAAGCAAAAGGCTTACGAACTTTTTGAAAGCGGTATGATAAATGATATCGAAGTGGGTACGGTTAAAGGCTTACAACAAATTCACTCGTTTATTTTTGGTGGGCTTTACGATTTTGCAGGTCAAATTCGCTCGATAAATATTGCCAAAGGCGGTTTTGCTTTTGCCCCTGCAATGTATCTTAAAGACAATTTAAAAATAATAGAAAATATGCCTGAAACGACTTTTGACGAAATTGCGCAAAAGTATATCGAAATGAACGTTGCGCACCCTTTCCAAGAAGGCAACGGAAGAAGCGCGAGAATTTGGCTTGACCTTATTTTAAAGAAGAATTTATCAAAATGTGTTGACTGGAGTTTGATAGACAAAAACAAATATTTACAAGCAATGCAAAAAAGCGTCGTTGACGGAACGGAAATAAAAGGGCTTCTCTTTAACGCATTAACGGACAAGATAAACGACAGAGAAATCTTTATGAAAGGAATAGATTATTCGTATTACTACGAAGAAGTTGAATAAAATTCGGATTAGGTTTTAAACCCTCCGCCAACCAAAAAGCACACCAAAGCGGTGTGCTTTTTTGGTTGCGCGGATGTGAGGGATTCTAACAAAATTTGCTTGCAAATTTTGGTCGCGCCTTTGCGAAAGCAAATGCAAGGGAGCGTAGCGACCGCCCTCCCTCATCCTCCGCCAAGCGTAGCCTAATCCGAACTTTAGTTCTGGGTTAGGTTATTTTTCTTTTGTTAAGTCCTTTTGTAAGGGCTTTTTTTCTTTTTCATAATAGCCGAGCCGACTTGTATTTTGCCAAGCGCAGCTAATACAGTCAAACGTTTTAAAAATCCCGCATTTTACCGTCAATTTTGAATGCAAATTTGTGAACTGAAAAAGGACGATTTTTCATCATAAAAATAGTGCTTAAAAGTGATAAAATTTTCTTAACAAACAAGACGCGAAAATTGTGTAGAGTTTTAGTTTAATTTTGTCGTTATCAGGTCTGAGGCTATTACACAGTTTTTAATAAAATTAGGGTAAATTTTCCTATTAAATCGGTTAAAATGATAAAAAAAGGCTATTTTATGGTGACAATGTACAAGACTTGTTATCGCACAGGTGATATAATAATAATGAAATATGGTTGCTAAAATGGCTATTTGTCTAAATTTACGCAATCTAAAAACAAAACAATGAGATAATTATTAGTTTTAGAAAAAGGAGTAGGGAGATGAAACTTAAGAAAATTGTTTGCGCAACTCTTTCTTTTGCGTGTATGTTTTTTCTCGGGCTTAGCATTTGTTTGCAAAGTCCTATTGGAGCAAAGGCAGAGTCGCCAACGGTAACGGTAGCGATAAACCAATACGCAAACAACGTGGATTGGGACGCAACGCAAAAAAGATTTTTGCTTGACGTTGTTGATATAGCAACGGGCACTACCGCGTCGTTCACAGCATGGGAGTCTATTACTTCCGTTATCGGTAACGGTGTTACCATGAACGGTACGGGGGCAAACTTAAACTTTTTCGGTAGTACGGGTGACGGTGTTTCCGTTATTTATCCGTCTAGTTTAGAAGAAGGTACGGTATTTAGTATTGCTGAAGGTACGGTAATTAACGGATACGTTTTCCCTGAATTTACTGTTTCGCTTGTTAACGGGAAATGGGTAAAAGAACCTACGTTAACGGTTGAGATAAATCAATACGCAAACAACGCAGATTGGGATGCTACGCAAAAAAGAGTTTTGCTTAACGTAGTTGATAAAAAAACGGGTACGACTGCATCCTTTACGGCATGGGAATCTATAACTTCCGTAATTGGAAATGGTGTTACCATGAACGGAACGGGAGCAAACTTAAACTATTTCGGTAGTACGGGTGACGGTGTTTCCGTTATTTATCCGTCTAGCTTGGAAGACGGTGCAGTGTTTAATATTGCGCTTGGCACTGAGGCTAACGGACACGTTTTCCCTGAATTTACGATTTCACTTATTGACGGTAAGTGGGTGCAGACTGCTCTCGGTACGCCCGACGTTAACTTTACGGGCGTTCATAGCGATAACAATATCGTTTGGGGCGGTACGACGAGAGCCGTAAGACTTGTATTTAGCGAAAACTTTACGGCAAAAGCGTATGACGGAAACGACGGCGGTTTTGATGCGCCGGTAATTGCCGACGTTAGATATTTTACAAAAATCAACGGACAATCTTTGGATAACGTTTCGTTTTTGCAAATAGAGAACGAAAATTCTATCACTTTCCTTTACGACGAGAGTTTATTGGCAGTGCCCGCAGGACAGGACTATACTACGTTTACTATCGAAGCAGGCGCGCCGTTTGGCGGTCATTATTTGCCTGCGGTTACGTTGTATTTAGTTGACGGTAAGTGGTGCGAAAATAAACCCGTTACTGAAAGCGTAACGGTTACGGGTATCCACAATAGATACGGTAGCGGTCAAAAGATTTTAATTTTCTTAAGTAATAGCGATTATGGTACCGCAAATACGGATATAACTGCAAAAATTGCAAGCTCTAACGTGTTAGATTACGTAAACGTTTATACTTCTGAAACCGAATATAAAACGCTTAGAGAAATTTACCAAGGCAACGCTCAGGCTAAAATTTGGGGCGAGGCAAACGCCGTAGGCTTTGCCGTTGATTCAAATTATCACGGCACGGCAGTTTACGCGATAGAAATTAAGGCGGGTGCAAAGTTCCCTGCAACAACTAACGATTATACGACGTACGTAGTCAGCGAGGATATTGCTTACTACAATAAAGACTATAAATCCGAAGATTCATCTTTAAATTCTTGGGCAGTAGTTTGGAATCGTATGAACGTCGTAACTCTTACCGGTGAACTTGCAACGGGGGAGACGAGTGTAAAATTATACGCTGTGAGCGGAAACGTATTTGCATATCCTGAAGCGTACAGTAAGACACAGGAAGGCGACGAAAATACTATTTACGTTTATAATTGGTACTTAAACGGCGATTTGTATGATTTTAGCGCGCCCGTAACGGCAGATATTACCTTGACGGCAGACGGTACGTTTACGGCGTATTATTCGTACAACGTAACTTTTGACGACGGAAAAACTCAAGATGCGGTAGTCGTTGGCGGTAGTCAAACGGTTGCCGAGCCAAGTGCACCGACGAAAGCGGAAACGGCAGAGTATAGATACGTATTTAACGGTTGGTATAACGGCGAAGAAAAGTGGGATTTTACTACGCCGGTTACGGAAAATATTACGTTAACGGCAAAATTCGACCAAATCAAAAAATTCGTTCTTTCCGATTTATACGTAGAAGGAAAGTCGTCCGAAGTGATCAAAACTGGTGAAATGAAAATTACAAAATCGGGCGACCACTATAAAGGATACGTTGGTAGCAACCTTTACTTTGATCTTTCTTTGGAATTGTCTTATACGCAAGTAGTAGAGTTGGCTACGTTTGACGTTAAAATGACTAACGAAGCGTATGCAGAAGGTAATACCAGTCCGTTCTATTTATCTTGGCACGTGTATTATCAAAGACCTGCAAACACGCTCTATATCGAATATCACAAATATAATGCAAATACGGGCGCTCGCGAAACGTTTGCTACGGCAGTTAGTGACGTAACACTTAGCGCGAATAATATTTATCAAGCAAACTTTGCTTATCGCGTTATAGATAATGCAACTGGTTTAGTAGAGTTATATAGCAGTATTGCAGGTTGGGAAAACACCTTAACGTGGGAACTTGGCGCGGAATATATTGCGACTGCGACGGATTATGAATATCTTGCTTTCGCAACGGAAGGAAGCGTTCCCGAAATGGATATTATCTTTGCTGATCCCGGTTTGACGGGCGCTGCGCATTACGACGTAACGTTAAACAGTGGTTCTTCAGCCATTTTAACCGATATGACCAACCAAATTCAGTTACCGGCTTTAGAAAGCGAATTCGTTGAAGATGGAATTTCACAAGTGTTTATAGGCTGGACGACTGATTTAGACAAACTTCCTGATTTATATCCTGCGGGATATAAGTTTAAACTTACCCAAGATATGCAACTCTATGCAGTATGGATGGGCTTTGATATGGAAGACGGTGCTTCGGTACGTTTAACGGATGGTTCTAGCGGTATACGTTTCACGACTGAAATAGATTCTGCGGGATATAACAAGCTTGGAACTTATATTATAGGCTCGGGAACGCTTATCGTGCCTACCGAATATCTTACGCAAGTGGAATTTATTCACAGTAGCTTTGATTTTGATGATAAGATGGTTTATCACAAAGACATACCTACTGGACTTTGGCGTGAGCAGGGTGAGGGAAAAGAAATTTGGAGTTATTCTTCTGCTCTTGTAAATCTCGGTGAAAACCAATATGCGCGTTCACTTTCCGCAAGAGGGTACTTAAAGATAGAGTTTACGAGCGGTGAAGGCTACGTTTATACTATATACAACGAAGAAGAAAACGCACGTAGTATCTATGAAGTTGCTACGTCGGCTTATAACGATACTGAAAAAGATTATAAGAAACATACAACGATTTTGGCATACGTAAACTCGGTTGCGGACATTAATCTTTCTAACGAAATGGGCTTAACTAAGACGGATACGGCTGTTGGTGATTACACGCTTAGTAGCAGTTTAGAAGAAAAGACTTTTACAGTTACATTTAATAAAAACGTTACTTCGGCAATGATAAACGGCACGCGTATTGCAGTAGGCACAACGAAAAACGTTCAAATAGGCGACTTTATTTTCAGTATTAATAACGTAACGATTAATGATACTACTCTTACATTTACTGTAGGGGCTGCGACGGACCTTAACGATAAATACAGCGACGGCAATACGTACTTCCATAGTTCGGATGCAGATTTAGACTTCTTTTTAAACGATTACTTTAACCGTCACGCAACGGGTATTAACGAAAACGGCGAAGATCAAACTGTAAATTCAGTAGTTGCAGGTAAGAGCTCGGAAGAGTTCTTCTGGTGGGAATGGTTCTCTACGGCGTATTACGTTATGGATACGAACGCTGGATTTGACAGAATTGAAGGTTTAAGAGAAAAACTTTCTAACGTACCTGTGGACGATTACGGTTACGTATGGCAAAACACTGATACGGTACGTGATGCAAACTCTACGCTTGCTTCTGCCGAGCATAGAATGGGTTGGCCTTTCCCAACTGCTGAAAATATGATTATAACCGAAGCGATTAGAACGAGCCTTTGGAGTAGTGCGACGACTAATTATATTACCAAGGGATATTCAACGAGTTGGGATTTCAACGGCAGTGACAGAACGCCTTGGAGCAGTAACGTAAATGCGTCTTTGGACGACGCAGGTCTTTTCAAGGGTACGGCAAGCGGAGTGGAAAAAGTAACGTTTACCTCGCCTACCTTACCTCAAACGAGTACAGTTAAAAAATACAGTGGAATTACTTCTTCAAATATAACCGTATATAATGAGCCTGCAATTTACACTTATTACGCTCCGTTGCTTGAATTAGACGTTCGTATGTCTAACGCGGACAACGTAAAGGATATTGTCGTTTATTTCAAGACAAACGAGGGTGGTTCTACCGAATATTCTATGTCGGTAAACGACTATGCGTTTATTAAATACGATTATAGCGGTACGTACGAGCATATGCTCTTCTTACCTATGTACGCACATGAAAATTGGGGCGATTCCGAAACGAGATACGTGACTAATCTCCGTATTGAAATTATCCCTAAAGACGGTAAAACTCTTTCGGGTGATTTCGCGCTTAGTTACGTTCGTCCTTCGCTTGATACTAGACATACTAATAATAACTCAATCTTCATTTCCTCACTTCGTCAAGATTACGATTATACGCAAGACCTTGCTTTCTTAGAGAAAAATATTACGAGAGCAAGAAAGGCAATGAACTTCTTAATGCAGTTCTATGATGAGGATAGAGATCTTATAAACAGTTCTTACCTTGTAGGACACGACTCGGATAAAACGGGTAGCGATATGGCTCAGCGTATTGCGCACAGCCTTGGAAACGGTTACTGGGATATATCCTATATGCCCGAGTACGATTTCCATTCAAACAGTTATTTCTATAAAGCCGTTGCTGATATGGCTTATTTAGAAAGCGTTTTAGCGGAAAAGGAAAGTGCGTATGCAAACGACGAGAAAAAAGCCGAAGCAAACGTACAAACGGCGGGAAGACAAAGTAATACCACGCTTGGAAAGGGCTTTGCTGAAAGCGATTACTCGGCTTTAGATTTAACGGCTACGGCAACTAACACGTTAAACGCAATTCGCAAAACTACAAGTCAAAATGGATTCTGGGATGCAACTAAGGGTAGATTTGTAGCAGGCTACGGCGACGCAAACGCTGACGGGGCGTCAGAATGGGTAGACTACGGCTATCTCGCATGGAATTTAGAGGCGATTTACTACGGCATTGCAACCGAAGAGCAAGCCGACCTTATTATGCAATGGGTAACCGGAGAAAGAACGGTAGCAGGCGATACCTCTACGGGTGAAGACATTTATTTCTTTGAACTTGCACCTCGTGCAACGACATATCAAGGCGCGTCAAATACCGACAGTTCGGTTTATACTGGCGTATGGCACGGCACGAATAACGGCGGTGAGTACGGAAAGAGTCAAGTTCAGCACGGCGGTGCGATTATGTATACTTCGTACTACGATTTAATGAACAGAATTGCCGTAAACGGCGCGGACGACGCTTATACTCGATTGAATGCAATTAAAGATTGGTATATGGACGTTTACGCGTATTATCAAAGTTCAGGTTCAACGCCCGACGATTTCTATTGGGATTATTACGAAAACAGTCAATGGGATTCTAACGGCGACGGCAAAGGCGAATATTGGAAAATTCAAAACGGTATTAAAGGACAGGCGGAAAGAGACGGATTTACGGGCGGTATTATCGGTATCGACGGCGAATTCTTAGAGTCTTTCCTTCCCGTAGCGGCAATTCCTTACGGATTCTTCGGCGTAGAGTCAATAGGTAACGGAACTTTACAAATAGCACCGAAACTTCCTAAAGATTTAGACTACTGGACGGCGGAAAATCTTACCTTTGGCGGATGCAAGTACGACTTGACAATTTATGATAATGCTTTACAAATTTCCGCTGTAAGAGGGGAAACTGACGGCTTAACGCTGAAGGTTGCATTAAACGTACCTACGGGTGATTACAAGGTATACGTAAACGGCTTTGCAACCACGGAATACGAAGTAGTAAACGGACAAATTATAGTTGAACTTGCATTTGGAAATGCAATCGTAGAAATTAGATAAGGAGGCAAACTAATGAAAAAAGAATATCAAAAAATCGAATTAGTTTTGATTCTCTTCGCTGAAGACGTAGTAAGAACGTCTCAAAACGACAACGTGGGAGAGTTATCATCGGATGATTTCCCAGAAAATTTTGAAAAACCATAAAAACTGTCTTGCATGCTCTAAAAATTAAAAGGGCATGCAAGATAAAAACAAAAGGGCTACGAAAAGGAGAAATTATGTTTTTTGACGAAATTATTCACGGCACACAGTATTACCGTTCTCCCACTCCGTTACCTGCGGAATGGGAAGACGATTTGAAAGCAATGGGTGAATTTAATTTAGACGTTATACAAATTAGAATAAATTGGCGACAAAACGAGAGAAAAGAGGGCGAATACGACTTTTCAGACGTTGATAAGTTGTTGACTCTTGCTGAGAAGCACGATAAAAAAGTCGTTATAAAATTTCTCTTAGAATGCGCTCCGCAATACGTTTTCGATAAACTTGGCGGGGTTAGAATAGGTCCTAGAGGCGAGCAAATTAGAGGCGGTTATCACGGCGCGTTTTACGGTGGATGGAAACCTTGTTTTACAAATCCTAAAGTTAAAGAGGCTGCAAAGCGTTTCGTTAGCAAGGTTGCAGAAAGGTATTATAAAAATCAACGCATAATTTTATGGAACGTATGGAACGAGCCTAGAAATAAGCCGTTTGAAGACTGTTTTTGCGAACATTGCAGAAAGGGATTCGGCGATTATTTAAAAAACAAATTCGGTACGGTAGAAAAACTTAACGAGTTTTACGGCGCGACGGAAGAGAGTTTTGAAAAGGTCAATTTGCCGTCAACTCCACACGGATACTGGGATACCTTTGAGTTTAAAAAATATAAGGGTGGAGAGGGAATATACGAAAATTTACGCTTTGTGTACGACGAAATTCGTAAATTTGATAAGGAAAGACCTATTATGTCGCACGTTGGGTATACTAGCGCTTTTCAATTTACTCTCGACGACGTTTGTGACGATTTTACAGCCTCAAAGGCAGTGGATTTTTGGGGCACTTCAATTCCTTGCGATACGACTATGGAAACCCCTGAGGCAAGGCTTGATTTTCAAATGTTAAACGACTTTTTAAGGTCGGTTGACGAAAATTATTTCTTGCACGAAATTTACCCCGGTCTTGGGATGTTTATGAAATACGACACTCCGTTTGATATGCGTTTTAAACTTTATTCTGCAATTTCAGCGGGCGCAAAAGGCTTGATGTATTGGCAGTACCGCGCGGAAAGAGTAGGATATGAAAGCGACTGTTCGGGCATTATGAAAATGAACGGAAAGCCGAGAGACGTTGCTTACGAAGTAAAAGACGTTGGCGGAATGCTTAAGCAAAACAAGAATTTGTTTGCGGATAGTTATGCAAAGCGCGCCGATGTTGCTATCGTGTTTGATTTCGACTGTTTACTGCTTTCGGAGATTGAAGACTGTTGCGGTCCTGATTACGAATTTAAACTTTGGAATCCTCATTATTATTATAGAAACGCTCACGCAGGTATGTATAGACTGCTAAGAGAAGCAAACTATTCGGTAGATTACGTAGGCGTGAGAGATTATAAAAAGTTTGACGGATATAAGGTTTTGTATTTGCCTTATTATACAATGATAAAACCCGAGGTTGGCGAGGCGTTAAAGTCTTTCATAGAAAATGGCGGAACAGTTATAGCCGACGAGGGGTTCGGTATGCGTACAGTAAATACTTGGATGCAACCTTACGACATAGATTTTAAACCCGTGATAAATGCAAGTATGGACCACCGCATATACTCTAGCGGTCAAACGGTAGGGTATAAGGGGTTATCCGCTAAGGTTTGTCCTATAAAGACTAATTACGGGGTTGAAAACGCAGAGGTTTTAGCAAGTTTTGATGATGGAAAACCAGCCTTTTTTAAGGTTAAATACGGAAAAGGTCAATTCTATCTTTCAGGTTTTTCGATAGGTTACGGATATTATACCGATAGAAATACTGCTTACGTAAAAATAATTGAAGACGCCCTTAATTTAGCAGGCGTGTCAAAATGCCCTTACGCAGACGTTAAAAACGGATTGTATGAAAAAAGCCTTTGCTCTAAAGAGGGTGAAATGATATTCCTGTTTAACGCTACGGATACCGAAAAGACGGTACGGATAGAAGAACAGGGATATTTGGTTGACGGCGTTGGAAAATTTGAAAACGGAATATTGACGATTCCATCACGAGCAACGACTATTTTCGTGGTAAAAATTGACGAAAAGAAATAGGAGAACGAAAATGAATAGAAAAATTGTAACAGTATCAATAATAGGTCTTGGCGGTCGAGGCGGTGAAGCTTACGGAAGATATATGGCGCTTTTAAAGGACAAGTTTAGAATTACGCATATTTGCGATATTAATCATACGAGGCTAGACAAGTATGGTAAGATTTTTGAAGTTCCCGAAGACAACCGTTTTGATGACGAAGATAAGTTTTTTGAAAAGAAGTGGAGCGAAGTGCTCTTTATCGCAACGCAAGACAGAATGCACGTTCGCATGGCTAAAAAAGCGCTTGAACTCGGATACGACATAGTTTTAGAAAAGCCTATATCGGACAGCGTTGAAGAGTTGCAAGAACTTACCAAACTCGCTCACGAAAAGAATAGAAAAGTAATCGTTTGTCACGTTCTTCGCTATACTGTATTTATGAAGAAGCTCAAGGAACTGTTAAATGCGGGCGAAATAGGGCAACTCGTTTCTATCGACCAAACCGAAAACGTAGTTTATTGGCACGAGGCGCACAGTTACGTAAGAGGAAACTGGAGAAATACCGAGATTGCCGCTCCTATGATTATGGCAAAATGCTGTCACGACTTAGACCTTATTCAAGATTTCGTAGGCAGTAGATGTAAATCGGTTGCGTCTATGGGTAATTTGTTCTATTTTAAACCCGAAAATAAACCTGAAGGCTCGGCTGATAGATGCGTGAACTGTAAATTTGTAAACACTTGCCCTTATAGCGCGAAGAGAATTTACGTTGAAATGTGGCATAACGTTGGAAGACCTGAAAATACTTTCCCGTTCAATTTAATAACCGACGTTTGTCCTCTTACAGAAGATGCGTTAATGCAAGCCATCAAGGAAGGGCCTTACGGAAGATGCGTATTTGCTTGCGATAATAACGTAGTTGACAATCAAACGGTTATTATGCAGTTTGAAAACGGCGTTACGGCAACATTAAAAATGGAAGCGTTCGTAAAGCAAGGCGGAAGAGATATTAGGTTCTTTGGAACTGAAGGTGAACTCGTATTAAACGAGACTGAAGGTACGATTACTCTTAAAAAGTATTTTGACAAGGATACCGTTTGGAAGTTGACTGATTTAACCGACGACTTAGAAGGTCACGGTGGTGGAGATCATAGACTTATAGAATATGTTTACGAGGTTATGACTAACGAAAGCGAGATTCTTACTACTTCAATAGATAATTCGGTAGAAAGCCATTACATGGCGCTCGCCGCTGAAGAGTCGAGAATAAACGGAGGAAAACTTGTTGAACTTGAAAAGTTTAGGAAATAACTTTATAAAGGAGGAAAAGATGAGAAAAAAGATTTTAAGTTTTGCTTTGGCGCTAATGCTTGCAATGAGTATGGGGTGCGGAGGAGAAAGTGGGCCGACTTCTGAAAAAACTCCTACGGCAAAAGGTGAAAATCCTTCTCAAGACTTGTATGAGGCAACGGTAAACTCACTTGTTGCAACTGATGCGCTCGGCAGAAGTTTTGGCGAGGCGGACGTTTACAATAGCGATAAAGACGTAGGTGTATTTTATAGCGTTTGGCATAGCGACCACGTTGGGGATAACGGAATTATAGATATTACCGATATGATAGAAAACAATCCCGACGATTTGTGGGACGTTACCGTAAATACTAACTTTGCCCATTACTGGGGTGAACCTTTATACGGCTACTACGCATCCGACGATCCGTGGGTAATTGAAAGACACCTCGAACTTTTCACGATGTCGGGTATAGACTATCTTGCGTTGGACCTTACCAATATCAGCTATTACGAAAGAAACTGTACGGCTCTTTTCGATAAGATTTTAGAGTTGCAGGCGCAGGGGTGGAATCCGCCGAAGGTTATGGGGCTTTTCTCGGGTTGTCCGTATAGAGGACAGGTTGATTTAGATAAGTTAAACGGCTTTTTCAACGTTTTTTATAAAAATTCTAAATACGATAGCGTTTGGTATAGAAAGGGAACGAAAAACAAACCGCTTATCGCAATAGATATGGCAAAAGAATATAACGAATTAAGTTTTGAAATTCAAAATTACTTCTGTTTTAGAAATCTTATGTGGCCGTGGTCTGAATTCGGTACTGACGAGTATAGAGATATGGCTTGGATGGACTGGTGTAAAGAGCAACAAATTTTTGACGTTGAAAATTTAGGTATGATGAGCGTTTCGGTTGCTCAGCATTCTGATAACGTAGATCCGAGAATGAGCAATTCGGTTGATCCTACTTTAAAATCGCTCAAGTATAACTATAACCGCGGTAGAGGTTGGACTTATTACGAGGACGAGTATTCGGCAGATTACGACAACTACTGTAACGTATACGGAACGAATAATATCGAACTTGCACACCAAGGAACGAACTTACAGTACTGTTGGGATAACGCGCATGAAAGCCGTGATTTACTTTCCGAAGTTCTCGTAACAGGTTGGAACGAGTGGATTGCATTTAAAACCGACTACGGTGACGGGAAATCGGCGTTCGTAGACCTTTGCGATATGGAATTTTCAAGAGATATGGAAATGATGAAGGGTGGCTACGGCGACAACTTCTATTTGCAAAATATGCTCAATACGAGAAAGTTTAAAAACGTAAAGGAAACGACTTATAGGGCAAGTAAAACGTCACCAAAAACTCTTTTAGACGTTTGGGACGGCGCAAGAAATTATCTTGATATCGTAGGCGACGCCTTAGAAAGAGACTGGTACGACGCTACGAGAAAGGAAAGCAACCGCTTAAAGAACAATACTAACCGTAACGATATCGTAAAGACTGAAATTACCGACGACGGCGAATATCTTTACATTAAAGTTACGACAAAAGACGATATTATCGTAGACGAATCAATGTTTAACAACCTCAATATTTTACTTTCCGTTCAAGGTCAAAGCGGAAATAAGTGGGAGGGTTATAACTATATAGTAAATAGAATCCCAACTGTGATTGGAGGTAACCTTACCGCTATTGAAAAGGTTTCCGCAAACGGAAAATTTGAATGGACTAAAGCGGCAGACTGTCAAAGCGTATTAACAGGAAAGACCTTTGCCGTAAAGATAGCCCTTTCCGATTTGGGAATAAGCGGTGGTGAATTTACTATCGACTTTAAGGTTGCCGACGGCATTTCAGAGCAAGGAAATATAATCAATTATTATATTGACGGTGACTGCGCGCCTATCGGCAGACTTAATTATAGATACAATTCAGGAAAATAAATAAAAAAGGAGAAAATGATCAATGAAATGCATTAAAAAGTGTTTAGCAGTCGTTTTAACGGTAGTTACTTGTTTTGCTTTATCGATTTCTTTCGGGTGTGGCGAAGGAAAGAGCGAAGGACACCTTGACGGAAAGTATAATTTAGAAATTGCCGTTCAAAACGAAAACGGAGAAATTAAGATGATGGAAATATGGAAGGAGGCTTATGAAGAAAAGCATCCTGAAGTAAATATCATCATCAACAATTTCGGTAACGACGATATCGTTGGCTACATGCAAAAAAAGGCAATGAATCAAAACTCGCTTCCTCACTTGGTATGGCTTCCGGACGACTTTGGTCATACCTTTACCGATCCTACTAAAGGGTATTTTATCGACCTTCGTGAGATGTACGAAAAGAGCGCGGACACCGATTATAGCCTTTATTACGAGTCAATGTTACACGCGGCGTCAAACGTAGGAGAATTCCGTCCTACGACTTCGTATAGCGGTAGTTTTTCGGGCGAAAAGAGCGACGATGCAAAATACGGCATTTACTTTGCGCCAAGAGATTACAACCAAATAGCAATCGTTTACAACAAAAAGGCATTTAACGACTTAAAGACTTTCTACGGTTTTGATATTGCAAACTACTATAATCCTGAAAGTCCCGAAACTTGGAATATGGAAAAATTTGCTTTGCTTATTAAAGACCTTAACGACCAAATTAAGTCTATGGGACCCACTTATGCGTCTTATAAAGCAATCCGTATGAATATGACTTGGGAAGCTGTTTATACTACTTTCGTAGATGCTTTAGGTGGTGACGGATTGATAAACGATGGAGAAATCAATTTAGGAAGTCAAAAAAATAGAGCGGTATACGATTATTTGTGGAGCAACTTCTTTAACGAACCAAATAAGTTCGATATCAACGACAATTTCAGCAAAGGAACAACATATCTTACGATTGTTTCCCGTCCTTTACTTTTAAGTTATCTTCCTTATCTTCGCGACAAAAATAGCGGAAAGATTATGATGGACTTTATTCCTTTCCCCGCTGAAAGAGTTGCAGCAGGTACTTCGGGCTACGGTATTACTAAAAAGCACGCAAACGAAACTCAAACAGCAAACGGCGTTACCAAAACGAATAAAGAAATCGCTTGGGATTTCCTTAAGTTTATTCTTTCCGAGGAAGGTCAAAACCTCGGTGGTAAAGAAGGCTTTATACAGCCTATTTTGAAATCGTTAAAGGATACGGGCGAGTGGAGAAATGCCTTTGACCCCGCTATGAACCACGACGCTTGGTTTAACGGTGACGAACTTAGACTTACGACTTACAACTATTTTGATGCGTCGATGAGAACGGCTCTCCGTGCGCAGACTAGCGCGTTCTTCATTAATCTTACTAACGTTGAAAACGGCGCTCCTGCTAATAGAGATAATTTAATTGCTACTTACACGGCAAACCTTGAAGCAGTAAAGAAGGGGGCAATCCTTTAATGTCTAGTAATTTACGAACCGCATGGTATCGTAGGCTATGGAAAGATTACGGGAATATATTATATTGTCTTCCCGTAATCTTGGGTATTTTAATATTTACCCTTATTCCTATGATATATTCGCTAATTTATGCTTTTTGCGATTATAACTTTTACTTTGCAGACAATCAGTTTTCAAACTTTGGATTTCAGCAGTTTAAAAAGATTTTTGGTACTGATTTGCAAAAGACCATGCATTCCTTTTATATAACCTTTAGGTATGCAATCGCAACAATTGCGATAGGTATGATAGGGTCTTATATCGTTGCCCTTTTCCTCAATCAAAAGACGAAAGGTGTTGACGCTTTCCGTGTAATTTATTATCTTCCGTGTTTAATTCCTGCGGTTGCAGGCTCGTTACTTTGGAAGAATATAACCGATACTTACGGCTTATTTAATAACTATTTGATGAGCCTCGGCTTAGAGCCGTACGCCTTCTATACTAAAGGTGAAACGGTATTCCCAACGATATTGATGTTAAGCGTTTGGGGTTGGCCGGGAAGTATGATAATGTGGCTTGCTCAAATGAAAAACGTACCTGCCGAAATGTACGAGTCGGCAGAACTAGACGGCGCGGGGTATTTAACTAAAACCTTTAAAATTACGATACCTATGACGACGTCTATGATTTTCTATCAACTTATAATGAGCGTTATAAACGCGCTTCAAGTGTTTGCTGGTTTCTATCCGTTAATGAACGGACAAAACGAAAGCGAATTAGACTTTATAGTAGTTCGTATATACAAAGCGGCGTTTGTAAACTATCAAATAAGTTACGCGGCGGCTTTGTCGTGGGTATTGTTTGTAGTAATCGGTTTACTTACGATAGGAATCTTTAAAACGAGCAAATGGGTTTACTATGGGGAGGAGGCGTAATATGACTGATAGCGCAGTTCTTTCTCATAAAAAAATAGTTGTTAAAAAGAGAGCTTTTTTGGCTTTTAAATACTTTATGCTAGTTATACTAGGGGTGTTTTTCGTTTTCCCGTTCGTATATTTGTTTACGTCGTCTTTGATGACTGACGAACAAATTTTAAACACGACTTCAATAATACCTAAAGTAATTAGTTTCGAGTCGTACAAAACTCTTTTTGAGCATTCTGAACTTTTAGTTTACGTAAAAAACACCTTAATCGTATGCGTCCTTAACATATCGGGCGTTTGCATTATGTCGTCCTTGACGGCTTTTGGTCTATGTAAAGTAAAATTTAAAGGACAAGACGTTGTCTTTACTTTAATTTTAGCGACGTTACTTCTTCCGGGAACGGTTACGGGTGTTCCGCTTTTTACCATCTATGCAAAACTTAATATGACGGGAACGTTATTACCTTTATGGGTGCCTATATGGTTTGGCGGTGGCGCAACTAACATATTTTTAATAAGACAGTTTATGAGGGGTATTCCCAAATCTTATTCGGAAGCGGCTATAATTGACGGCGCTACTTCACTCAAAATTTATGCGTCGATAGTAATGCCTCTCGTTAAACCTATCATTATTTACCTTGCCGTAACTAACTTTATCGGGCTTTGGAACGATTTCCAAACTCCGCTTATGTTCGTCGGCGATAATCCAAAGAAATACACATTGTCGCTTGCTTTATACCAAGAATTTGCAAGAGAGGGAACGACCTATTTCCCTAACGTACAAATGGCGTTAGGCGTAATTATGGCGATACCGTGTATTATACTCTTCGCACTTTTCCAAAAACAACTTATGGAAGGTGTTTCGGCAGTAGGAATAAAAGGATAATAGGCAAATTTGCCAAAAAAATATAAGGAGAACTATGATGAAAATTAAAAAAATTGTAAGTTTTGTTTTACTACTTACTTGTATGGTATGTCTTGGCTTGTCGTTTTTAGTTACAGACGTTAAAACGGCTAAAGCGCAAGAACCTACGGTAGCCCTTTCAGGTGTTGATACCGAATATAACAATACCGTTTGGGGTGGCGACACCATGGCAGTTGCGTTAATTTTCGATAAGAACTTTACCGCAAAAGCGTATGATAAAAACGAAGGCGGATTTGATTCGCCAGTCGTTGCAGACGTTAAAAATTACGTTAAAATCAACGGGCAAAGCGGTGTAATTCAACTTTCGTTCCTTTTAGAAGATAATAAAAATAGAATTACCTTCTTGTACGACAAGTCTGCTTTAACTCTTCCCGAAGGACAAGAATACGCAACCTTTACGATAGATGCGGGCGCACCTTTTGGCGGTGAGTATTTACCTGAAATTACTCTTCAGTTAATAGACGGAAAATGGACTGCCCCTGCAAAATCGGCAACCGTAAATCTTTCTAGCGTTGATACCGAGTACAACAACTCTGCTTGGGGTGAAACTCAAAATGCGGTTGGTTTAATTTTTGATAAAAACTTTACCGCAAAAGCATACGATGCGAACCCTGGAAGTTGGGACGACCCACTTATTTCCGCGGTAAGAGGGTATACGAGCATAAACGGGCAAAGTGGAGCGATAGCCCTTTCTTTCCTCGTAGAAGAAAACAAAAACAGAATAGTATTTTTGTATGAGAAATCTTTATTAACCGTTCCCGAAGGACAAGAATACGCAACCTTTACGATAGATGCAGGCGCACCTTTTGGTGGGGAAATTTTACCTGCAATTACGTTATATCTCGTAGACGGTAAATGGCAAGCAACCGAACCAGTTCCCGATCCCGATCCCGTAACTGAAAACGTAACCGTTACAAATATTCATAACAGAAACGGTGGAGACCAAAGAATTTTACTTTTTATAAGTAATAGCGATTACGAGACTAACAATGCGGATATAACTGCAAAGATTGAAAACACGAACGTTTTAGATTACGTAAACGTCTATACTTCTGAAACGGAATATAAAACGCTTAGAGAAATTTATCAAAGCAACGCACAAGCAAAAATTTGGGGCGAGGCAAACTCAGTAGGCTTTAAAGTTGACGCAAATTATCACGGAACTGCAGTTTACGCTATTGAAATTAAAGCGGGCGCTGAGTTTCCTGCAATATCTAACAATTATACGACTTACGTAACGACTTCCGACGTTATTTATTACAACAACAGTTATAAGGTTTCAGATGAGACGGTTAACGGATTCTCAATTTCTTGGACAACCGTAAAGCCTGCAACCCCAGAAATTCCAGATGAGCCTGAAGTTCCAACTCTCGGCACGCCCGACGTAGAATTTGTAGAAATTCATACCGAAAACAATATGGTTTGGGCAGGTTCTGCAACAACTCGCGCATTAAGACTTACCTTTAGCGGTAATTTTAACGCTAAGGCGTATGATGCAAACGAAGGTGGATTCTACGGTTCGCTTATTGCAGACGTAAGAAATTTCGTAAAGATTAACGGACAGCCTTTAGGAGATTTGACTTTCTTACAAATAGATAATGAAAACTCAATCACCTTCCTTTACAACGCAAGTTTGTTAAGAGTTCCTAGCGGAAAAACCCAAACGGTATTTACGATTGATGCGGGAGCTCCGTTTGGCGGTCACTATTTGCCTGCAGTAACCTTATATTTTAACGGTGAAATATGGCAAACTGAAGAAACTACCGTAGAAGTGCAACTCACGGGAATACGTGATACGCAAAACAACAGCGTTTGGAGTGAAACTCAAAAGGCTGTAAGAGTAGAATTTAACTATAATTTCAACAACACGGAAAACTACAATATAAACGACGCAGACGGATTGAATTTAATTTCAAAACTTACTTTCAACGGCGCTCCTTTAACTGGAAGTGATATTTTGGTATTTACTGAAGATATCGGCGGAAACACCATTACTATTCTTTATAATAACTCTATGCTTGACTGGGATTTAGCGGAAGGCTTAAGATATCATACTCTTAGTCTTACCGAAAGCGTAAATTATCTCGGCGTAGATATTCCTGCGTTTACCTTGTATTTAAGAAATGGCGCTTGGACTTCACAATATCCTGAATTAGTTGAACTTAAAGACGTTGAAACGGCGGTAGGGTATAATACTTCAAGCCTTATCCATATTAGAGACTGGAACTTAGACGGTGATGACACTACGGCTGTAAATAATATGATATTATTCTTCTTGCCTAGCGGTGGTTTCCCTGAAGGACACAATCATTTCCTTAACCTTGATAAGGTTGCCGAATATAACGTATTTGACAAAATTAAACTTCATATGATTACGCCTAACGCAAACGCTGACGAAGATGGTTTCGTAACACTTGGTCAAGTGTTTAACGCAGGCGGATGGCATCCAACTGACCTTTCGGGCGGTAAGGATAAAATAGTAGTCGTTAATATGTGGGAAACTGTAAATTGTGTAGCTTTCTCTATGGGCGCTGAGTACACTGCCGAAAGTTTTGATTATATTATTATTGAAGAGGGTTGTGAATTCCCAAATTATTACTATACTAACGGAAACGGTACGATAGATTACGTACAAAACGGTGAATGCGTTGATTACGAAAACGTTGACAAAGTTTCATTTATTCAAACTTGTGACGTAAAAATCTATACGAACCCTGACGATTTCCAAGGTCCAAGCCTCAACACTAACTGGGCTATTGATACTAATATGGGTGAAGTTACCGTAAGTGGAGTTGACTACAAGGACGGATTCGTAATCATTGAGTTAGAAGGCTCTAATTATCCTATGGATGGTAACGAAAACCTTAACGTTTCCGCAGGTAACGCTCCGATATCTCTCAATATGCTTGCAGATATCTATGTAAACGGAATTAGCCTTTACGATAGAGTAATAAACTTTGGCGCTAACGGTATTACTTCTTATTACAACTATGACGGCTACTCTAACTTTGCTATAAGCGTAGTTTTAGCAAATGCAAATGAAGTTGTAACCGAAATTATCGTAGCGAAAGACTTAAGAGTTCCTATCTACGGTATGACCGAAATGGCTTCTGCCGCATACGGCGTAATGTATACCGAAACTGTAGAAACCGTATCTTATACGAAGGGCGAACAAGGCTTTGCTAAAGACGAAACGGTTTACTGGACGATTATCTTTAACGACGGTGAAAACGTAACTACGGTTAGAGTTGCCGACGGAGAAACGTTGGGCGCTGACGATATGCCCGAAATTCCTTCTAAAGAGGGATTTGAATTCGTTGCTTGGGTATACGGAATAGATGGAATTTATACCTTCGAGGCAACTTCGGCAATTAAGAGCAGTTACTATTTAACTGCTAGTTGGACTGAAAAGGTTGAAACTAGTGAACCTACTAAAGATAGCGAAAGCCAATCTTCAAGTAATGGCGGATGTTTAAGCACAATCGGCTCGATAGACGCGTTAGTTGGCTTATTGCTCGTTGCAGGTGGCGCGCTTTTTGCAAAAAAGAAAAGAGCGTAAGACCTTGTAAAAAAGCCTAGTTAAATAAATAATCCCACCGATATTTTTCGGTGGGATTATATAAATAGGAACAAAAAAATGAAATTAAAGAGAATAATTGTCTTATTTTTAGTTGTAACTACTGCGTTTTTAGTTGCGGCTTGCAATGGGGGAGAGGGTAGTATGGAAAACGAAATGGAAATAGAACTTCTTTCGCCGAGCGACGGCGAGACCATATCGTTAAACCACCCCGAAGTTGAAAATCTACTTCTCAGTAAAACCGAAAGCGAGGTTGCAAAAATCTTATGGAAGAATCACGTATCGGGGCTTACGAGGTGTGATTCTCAGTTCGTTATTTTTAATTGGTCTTACGAAATGGGCAAAGATTATACCGTTACGGTGGCAACCGACGAGGGCCTTTCAAACGTCGTGCAAATTATTGAAAGTAACGTGCAAAGTGCCGATATAGGTTGTTTATTGCCCCAAACCGACTATTATTGGCAAGTCGAAAGTGATGACGGAGCGAAGTCTAAAATAGGCAAATTTACCACTAAAGAACACCCTTGCTTTTTAGAAGTCGAAGGGGTTGACAATTTCCGTGATATAGGTGGTTATAAGGCGAAAGACGGCAAGGCGGTAAAGTTTGGTATGATTTACCGTAGCGCAAGATTAGAATACGCAACCGAAAAGGGCGTAAAGGTTATGACTGAACTTTTAGGAATAAAAAGCGAAATTGATTTGCGCCTTGAAGAAGAAATGTCGGCAGGTTTTTCGTTTAAAGATAGGGGCAACTATCTAAATGCAACTTTTAGCGGTTATAGGTCTATTATACCTCAATCGGGCGGTTTTGATAATAGGGTAAAGGATGCTTTTAAGCAAATATTCGAGTTTTTAAGCGACGAAAAGAATTACCCGATAGTTTTTCACTGTTCGGCAGGCGCAGATAGAACGGGAACGCTTGCTTACTTAATTAGCGGATTGTTAGGCGTACCTTATTTTGAACTTGCAAAGGACTTTGAACTGACTTCTTTTTCAAATCAAGGCAACCGTTGGAGAGATAATATAGCCGAAACGCCGTTTGGATATACTTTTGACGGAAGTGGAAGTATGGTAGACGGACAAATAACCGTTACCTTTGGACAAATGCACAAATTGATGATGGAAAAATACGTAACCGAGGACGGCACGCTATCGTCTGCTATATCAAATTATTTGACAACCGAATGCGAAGTTACGAAAGAGCAAATTGAAAATCTTAAAAAAATTATGATAGTCGGTTGAGGTCGGATTGTTTAAAAAGCGCCGATAATCGACTTATAGATGGGCTTTTGAATAATAATAGCCGAGAAAATTTTGAAATTTTCTCGGCTAAAATCAGTCATCTTTTAGTTTTTTGCGCTTTTTTGTATTGGGTTGGTGATACCCCGTAATATTTTTTAAAAGTACGGTTTAGGTGGCTTGAATCACTGTAACCAAGCGTCATAGCAATCGACAAAATTGAAGAGTTGGTATAAGTTAGCAGTTCGCAAGCGCGTTGCATTTTGATTTCAGAAAGGTATTCAACCAAAGTTTTTCCAGTATGCTGTTTGAAAAGCCTTATTAAATGCGATTGGCTAAACGGCGCGCTGTTAACTACGTCTTTTACAGTCCAGTTTATATTTTCGGGCGAATAGATCTTCAAAAACAAGTTTGTCAGCCATTGTGGTTGCTCGGAACTTAAAAAGTTGTATTGACTGAAAACCTTTTCAAAGATATACGACGTGAGGAAAAATATAGACGACTTGTTCGTGTCCGAAGGGTTGGCTTTAATAAAAGAAGTGTAGTCGATTATTTTTTTTACTTGCCCTTCCGTTAAAGTAAATATCATATTTTCGTTTTTCAACAAGTAGTCGTAAAAGGTGTCCGAAATGCCTGAGCAGAAATCCTTTACAAACGGAGTGTATAAACGGATATTTAATATCGTACCGTCTGGCGAATTGCTAATTATATAGTGAGAATCAAGTTGTGGGCGAAGCAAAACAGCGGTGTTTTTTGCGAGAATTTCCGTTTTCTTATTTAAAGTATGCTCATAAGAGCCTTTTACGATTATAGAAAATTCCCAAAAATCGTGGTTGTGAAGTTCGGGATAATCGCCGTAATGATAATTTGAAAAGACGTAAGAGTATTTTTCATTAGGTGGATAAGTTGCAAAATAAGAATACATAATGCTCCTAATCTATTGTGTTTATTTGTTTAATTTATTATACTATAAATGACAAATCAAGTCAATGCAAGGGGCAAAATTTTAAAAACTTTGTTTATAGAGAAAGGAGTTTAATTATGCAAAAAGAAAATTATAATAAAGATAACCGTCAATGGTTTAAAGATGCTAAATTCGGCATGATGATACATTTTGGATTATACAGTCTTTTAGCGGGCGAGTGGAAAGGTAAAAGAACTGACGTAATTGCCGAATGGGCGCAATCTTGCTTTCAAATTCCTATCAAGGAATACGAAAAACTTATGACGGCGTTTAATCCGATATTTTTTGACGCCGACGAATGGTGCGATTTAGCCCTTTCGGCTGGTATGAAATATATCGTCGTAACTACCAAGCATCACGAGGGCTTTGCGCTTTTCGATTCTAAAGTGGACGATTACAACGTAATGCACACCCCTTTTAAAAGGGATATAATCAAAGAACTTTCGGTTGCGTGTAGAAAAAAGGGTTTAAAGTTTGGTATTTACTATTCACAAGAACTCGACTGGCACGAAGAACACGGTGGTGGCTATACTGAAACGTTTGAAACGGGTCAAGGCAAGCCTTGGACAAATACTTGGGACTTTCCTAATACGAAAAAGAATTTTGAAATTTGTTTTAGGAAGAAGATTGTTCCGCAGGTTACCGAGCTTTTGACGGGTTACGGGGATATCGATCTCATTTGGTTTGATACTCCGCAAGATATTACGAAAGAACAATCGGTAGAACTTTACAATTTAGTAAAAAAATATCAACCGAACTGCCTTATAAATTCAAGAATAGGTAACGGTATGGGTGATTACGGCTCTTCTGGTGATAACGATACTGATGCAGAGGGTAACGGAATGCTTTTTGAAGTTCCCGCAACGCTTAACGACACATGGGGGTATAAGGCGTACGACCAAAATTGGAAAAACGCCGAAACGATTATAAAAATCAAAGAAGAATTAAACGGTAGAGGAATCAATTATCTTTTAAACGTTGGTCCAGACGCTTTAGGTCGTATACCTGCGCCAAGCCAAGATATTTTACGTGAAGTTGGAAAAAAGCAACGGTAAATGTTTACGGACAAACGATAAAACTGCCGTAAAGAGTGAATAAAAAGTTATTTTAAATAACTAAAGTGTTCGGATTAGGTTTAGACTAGTCCGCCAACCATAAAGCACACCAAAGCGGTGTGCTTTTTTGGTTGCGCGGATGTGAGGGATTTTATCAAAATTTGCTTGCAAATTTTGGTCGCGCTACTCAATAGCAAATGCAAGGGAGCATAGCGACCGCCCTCCCTCATCCTCCGACAAGCGTAACCTAATCCGAACTTTAGTTTTGGGTTAGGTTATTTTTCTATTATAAAGTCCTTTTGTAAGGGCTTTTTTCTTTTTCATAATAGCCGAGCCGACTTGTATCAAGACAGGCACACGCCGTAGTGCCGAATTAAAAATAAAAGTGAATAATGTATCATTTTTAACAAGATTTTGCTTGCTATTATTCGAGATTTAGAATATAATACAGATATCATATTTGAGGTGGTATATATGCTCAGTTATATTTCAGCAAAAGAGGCTGCAGAAAAGTGGAATATTTCTCAAAGACGTGTTGCAATTTTATGCGCAGAAGAACGTATTAACGGCGCAATGATGGTCGGCAACATGTGGATAATTCCAAGCACTGCTAAAAAGCCTATTGATAAGCGAACTATTAGATACGAAAAACAAAAAGTTGTTGAATTAAAGCCATTTGTTAAGTGGGTTGGCGGTAAAGGTCAACTTATTGAACAGTTGGAAAAATATATTCCTGCGGACGGTGAAAAGGTTTTAACAAAGTATGCAGAGCCTTTTGTTGGTGGGGGTGCATTACTTTTTAATATTCTTTCTAAATACAACTTTGAAAGCCTTTATATTAGTGATATAAATGAAGAGCTTATCAATGCTTATAACGTTGTAAAAAACAAGGTTGACGAGCTTGTAAATAAACTAACCGAAATGCAACTTGCGTTCGTTCCTATGGATGAAAACGGACGTAAATATTATTACTATACTGCAAGAGATAGATTTAATTCTTTGCAAATTACTGAAGAAACCGCAGTCGAAAAAGCCTCTTTATTTATATTCTTAAACAAGACTTGCTTTAATGGGCTTTATCGTGTGAACAAGAAAGGACAATTTAATGTTCCTATGGGCGCATATAAAAACCCAACTATTTGCGATGAAAACAATTTGCGCAACGTATCTGAGGCATTGCAAAACGTTACTATTGTTTGTGGCGACTATTCACTCTCAAAAGATTTTATTGATAAAGATACTTTTGTTTATCTTGATCCGCCTTACCGCCCTATTTCAGAAACAGCAGGCTTTACAGCATATAACGCTGATTGCTTTGATGATAATGAGCAAATACGCCTTGCAAGATTTATCGACGAAATAAACTTAAGCGGTGCAAAAATAATGTTAAGTAATTCCGATCCTCAAAACGTAAACCCTAATGATACTTTCTTTGAGGAACTATATAAAGCATATACAATTAACAAAGTTGATGCGACAAGAGCGATAAACAGTAAAGGCAACAGCCGTGGCAAGATAAAAGAATTGCTTATTTGCAATTAGAGAGGAAAAAAGATGAATTATTTAGATTTACCAAAGGAACTTAAAAAGGAATATATCCAAGCGCTTTACGATTGCTTTGTTAGTCCTAGAGATTTTGAGCTGTTTTTAAATCATTTTTTGCAAAAAATCGGCTTTGATGAAGTCGTAACTACGCAATATGTTGGCGATAAAGGTATTGATTTAACTTGTATTAAAAAAGGAATTGATGTTGGTGGTATAGATACTATAAATTATTATATTCAAGCAAAAAGGTACAAGCTATCAAACAAAGTTCAAGCAAAAGAAATAAGAGATTTAAAAGGCTCTACAAAAAGAGATAAAAACGGCAACGTTTTAAATTGTAATTTTATCAATGTTTTGATTACTACCTCTGATTTTACAAAAGGAGCAATTGAAGAAGCTATTAGCAATCCAAATAATCCTACTATCTTAATAAATGGCGAGAAACTTCTTGATATGTGCATTGAAAACGGAATAGGTTTTACATATAAGCCTGTTTTGGTAAAAGAGACAATTAAGAGCCTTTTTACTGAAGTATCTGTTTGCGACTCTACCCCTGTTATCACTATTGAAAATGACTACATCGTGTCAAGAGAAATAACTGCAAACGATATTCGCGCGCGCATTTTAATCATCCCTCAACTAATTAAAAATACAATAAGCGCTAACGATGAAACTATAACGGTTGTTTTTAATGGTAGCACTTATCAACTAAATATAGATAAAACACGTAGATATTTAGGTGGCGTGACGGATATTTATAAACAAAGCGGTCTGATTAACGAAGATAATATATTTATATCAAAGCAAGCAAAATGGAAGCTTGTCGATAATGTAATACATATCACGATAGAATAATTAGGGAGATACTTATGGAACAAGATTTCTTCACATTTCTACTTGATTTTATAAAACTACTTCAAGATCCAAATATTGAAAATCATATAAAAGAAAAAGCGATAAAGTCATTTTTAAAACAAAGCGTTGATAATCAACAAAACTACGGATATCAAACAAAACAAGACTTGAAACTTTTAATTGACTTAGCCCCTAATGACAAAACTTTATTTGAAACTATAGGTACATATTTTTGTACCCACGACACTCGCTATTAAGGAGAAAACAAACTTATGAAAAGAGATTTTAAGGAATGGTTAAAAACGTTTAGAAATAGCATTTGCGATTACAGTTATTACGTTGACTTTAACAAAGTTTACGGAAACGTAGAAACAATTAAAGTTGAGCTTAATATTCTTAATTCGCTTATCGGCTCTAAAAATATAGAGGCAGATTTTGAAAAATTGCTTACGGTTTATCCGCAAGTATTAAAATGTATTCCCGTATTATTAGCTGTTAGAGGTCGTGAAATTTATACTATTGACGGCGACGGCGAATATCTTTTCAACTTTAAGAAAATGAACTATTCCGTTGAAGAATATAAAATGTTTATGAGAAAAACAGGGCTTTTTTCGTTGATTTCTGAACACGTTATAAATAATCTAGTTGATTACGTTACGGGTGTTGAAGTTGGTCTTGATAGCAATGGGCGTAAAAATCGTGGCGGTCATTTAATGGAAAATTTAGTTGAAGATTATTTGAAAAAAGCAGGTCTTGTCAAAGGTGTTGACTACTTCAAAGAAATGTACATATCTGACATTGAGAAAAAATGGGCTATTGACCTGTCAAATATTTCAAATCAAGGCAAAGCAGAAAAGCGTTTTGATTTCGTTGTTAAAAAAGGTGCTACCATTTACGGTATTGAAACTAATTTCTATACTGGCGGTGGCTCTAAACTTAACGAAACAGCAAGAAGTTATAAAACTATTGCATTAGAAGCAAAAGAAATTCAAGGTTTTGCATTCGTGTGGTTTACCGATGGACAAGGTTGGCACTCTGCTCGACACAATTTAGAAGAAACGTTTGACGTAATGGATAATATCTATTGCATTTCCGATATGGAAAACGGAACTATTGAGTTTTTAAAATAAGGAGAAAAGAAATGAACAAAAACGATAAAAATACAGAAAGACCTATTATTCAATCAAGTGGATATAACGGTAGCGAGCCAACTCGTATATGTCCTAAATGTGGCAAAGAAAAACCTATTAGCGAATTTGGGTTTAGAAATATGGGTAATGGCACAATTAGAAATCAATCTTGGTGCAAGGATTGTAGATAAAACTATATGGCAAAGAAAATCCCTTTACAACCCGAAAATTTCGAGCTTGAAACAAATACCGTTTGGGCGTTCCCTAATCGTGGTAAATGGGCAACTCACGACGCCAAATATCGTGGTAATTGGTCGCCTTATATTCCCCGAAACGTTATCTTGCGGTATTCAAACGAGGGCGATACAATTTTAGATCAGTTTGTTGGCGGTGGCACGACTGCCGTTGAAGCTAAACTTACAGGCAGAAATTTTATAGGTGTTGATATAAACCCTAATGCGGTAGAATTATCTCGTAATAAATGTAATTTTGACTTTGACTCTAACGTGGATATTTCTATTCGCCTTGGCGATGCTCGAAAGTTGGATTTGTCCGACGAGAGTATTGACCTAATTTGCACACACCCACCTTATGCTGGTATTATAAAGTATAGCGAAAATATTGACGGCGATTTATCTCACTTGCCGATTAAGTCATTTTTAATGGAAATGGGCAAAGTTGCAGAAGAAAGTTTTAGAGTTCTTAAAAAAGGCAAATTTTGTGCTGTTTTAATGGGAGACACTCGTAAGAACGGAATGGTGCAACCACTTGCATTTGAAACAATGCGAATTTTTGAACTTGCAGGCTTTAAGACAAAAGAAATTATTATAAAAGAACAACACAACTGCAAAGCAACAGGATTTTGGAAAACGAACAGTATAAAACACAACTTTTTACTGCTCGCCCACGAGTATTTGTTTGTGTTTAAGAAAAACTAAGGAGAAAGACATGGAATTTACACCTTTAGGTTTAAGCGTAGGTGGATTACTTCAATCAGAAAAATTTTATAAAATTCCAAAGTATCAAAGAGATTACGTATGGACAGATAAGAAAATAAAAGATTTGTGGAATGATATTATTTTTAATTTACAGACTGATGAAAATTTAAAGTATTTTTTAGGTAGTTTCATTATTAAAACATCCCCAGATGGTAAAGAAATCGTTGTTGATGGACAACAGCGATTAACTTCTTTATTATTATTGTTAGGAAATATATGTAGAGAGTATATTAAGATAAATGACGAATTTAATATAGACTACACAAAAAAATATTGCGTTTTGGGAGATACTGAAATTCAAAAAGTGCGTTCTCGACTACTGAATGATGATTATCCAATTTTAGAATACATTATACAATATTGCATTTCAAATACGGATAGTGCATTAGAGGACTATTTAGAAGACATAGGATGCGATATTGATAAAAAATCTAAAAGATTTGTGATAGGATATAATATTTATAATGAAAGCATCAAATAATATTTGAAAGATGTAAAAGAAGAAGATATTTCTACATGTTTAACAAAATTAAGAGATGCCATATTAAAAATATCAATTGTCAAAATACAAGTTACAGACACTCGCTCGGCTAGTTTAGTTTTTGAAACAATTAACGCAAGGGGGCAAACATTAGAAGTTCATGATTTAATTAAAAACTACTTATTTATGTATGAAAAAGTAATTGGTGGACGAAGCCTATTTGAGAAAAAATGGGAAAAAATCATTGAATCAATAGAAAGATGCAAAGATCCCTCTATTCCAAGATTTTTTACACACTATTGTACTTCTTTCTTTGGGAAAAAGAAACAGGGAGAAATTTATGAAACTTATAAAAACAATACTCCTCGCAATGATGTGTCGAAAAGAATTAAATCCTTAGAAGAAGTGTCAAAAATTTATGTTACAATAGTTAATGGCACAGATAATATAAGACAGCATAAAGAATTAAACTATTATTTGAGTTGTTTTAATGAATTGGGAATATCCATATTAAGACCTGTATTGATATCAGTCTTATTAGCATTTAAAAATAATAAAATTGATTATCAAACTCTATGCAAAGAAATGAAACGGCTTGTATCTTTTTTCTCAATATATGTTGGTATTTGTAGTATTAAAACAAACACATTGGAAGAACTAATCTACTCTACTGCTTTAGAACTGCAAAAAAACTTTAGTGTGAGTTTGTTTGAAAATTTTATAAATAATCTAAATTTAAAACGTCCTAGTTTTGATGATTTTTGTGTTAGTTTTAAGCAGTTGGCATACTCTAAATATAAAAATAAATATTCTAATGTAGTTATAAACAAAAAGAAAGTTCAATATGTTTTAAAGGAATTTGAATTGTTTATACTAGATAATGAAGACTTTGTTGTTCCTGATTTTTCCATTGAGCATATTAAAGATGATAAGGATGGCGGCAACGCCTGTTATATAGGAAATTTTATTCCTTTACCACCACGCAAAAATGGAAAATTAGCAGGAAAAACTATGGTAGATAAACAGAAATTGTATGAAAAGAGTTCTTTTGCCTCAACGAGAAAATTCTCTCAACATAGCGAATGTTTAAATTGGAAAGATGAAAGCATAGAAAAAAGAAGTAAGGCAATGGCTAAAGAGTTTTATGACAATATATGGAAAGTATGAATTAAACAATAAGAGTAGTTTTACGTTTCACACGCTCCGCCACGAAAACCCTATCACTTTTGCGGTAGGGGTTTTTTATCTTTTTTATTTTTGGATAAAATTTTCAAAATTTCTTTGTTTAGTAAACCTTGACTTTTGAAAATCTTGTGTTACTCTCAAATTGCGCCTAAAAACATAAAATTATGGAGGTTTAATAAAGATTGTTTGAAAATTTTGTTTACAAAAACGGAGAAATAGTAGATAATAGTTGGGTAAAGTGGTTTCACTTCAGCATTCCTGATGAAGAAGGGGCAGTGAGAGAAAAAATTAGACGACAACTAAGAGATATGGGGCATTGTATGGCTTGCTCTTCTCTTTCCGGTTGCTTTTTCGTTAAAAGCAGGTTGCCTAAAAAACAAGGCGACCGCGATGGGTTATTGCATGATAACTGCGACTGTGAATTGTTCAATATACAAAAGCCAACAAAACAAATCCGAGCTATTTGCGATATAAATAAATTTAGCAGATATGTTTTTTCCGAGAAATACATCAACAATGGTAAAAAAGGATTGTTTGAGAGTTTAGGTTTTAGAATAAAAGATTCTCAACATTTAAAAGACGAATATGAAAATCAAGCGAAAGAAAAATATTTAAATGGGGATTATATTATTCGAGGTCTTAACCCAGAATACGGACAAGATATAAATATCGCTATAGATTTATTTTCGCCAACAGGTAAAAAAGTTAACTTTATTAGCGGTTGGAAAGTTCATCCTTTGGGATTAATTACTTGTAACACACCGCTTGCTGATGATTAAAAGGGGAAATTTTATATGAAAATTTGGGATAACGTAATATTAACAAGTGAAATAGACAACTTGTCTAAAAAAGGTATACATAAAGGAATCGATGGAACAGTCGTTTCCATAAACGGCGAAATTTGCACTGTGTGGTTTTCCAACCCTAAAAATTATGGAGAATATGCTTTTGCAAAGATAGATGTTAAATTTTTACAATTAGGCACACCTATTCCTTATACGAAAAAAATGCTTGCTGAAATGGAATCGTTTATAAAAAACGTTGATATGGAAAAGCACGTAAGTCTAACCGAGTGCGACGTTGAAGAATTAGACGTGGTTGAACTTATAGTTGAAGATGGCAAATATGCAAGACACGGAATACACAAAGGCGATAGAGGCTCGGTTATAAGCACTTACGCTATTGACAACCATTGGGAAATAATATTCTCTGAAAGAGGGACGGGAAAAGATATTGCGCAAATAGGCGTTGACAGAAAAGATTTTATTATAATCGATAAATTTTAAAACGTATTCGGATTAGGTTTAGACTAGTCCGCCACAAAACCCCTATCACCAAGTGGTGATGGGGGTTTTGTCATGGAGTCTGTGTGATTCTATCAAAATTTGCTCGCAAATTTCAGTTGCGTTCCGTCAGGAATCTTGCCGAGGGGCTAAAAACGGAAATGTAAGCAAATATTTTTCTATAAGTTGATTATCGGTGCTTTTAGTTTTAAATTTAAAACGCATTAAAAAGCCCACGCTAAAATTAGCGTGGGCTATCTTTTATAAAAATTTTACGGTTTTAGAATTCTATTTGCGCGGTTCTATATGAATCCAAATCACTTGGGGGATAAATTTCGCCAGACCAAGACTCAAAACTCATTCTTGCGTCTGCTTTCGTTTCTTGGCCGTTGACTGTGGTTGTTATAGATGAATCAAAAAGAAAAGCGTTAAGATTGTATTGCGAATCGTAAACCCAAACCGCTTGGCATTCGCCCATTTCGTAATTGTTGAATTCAATCTTAATTTTTAAAAGTTCTTGGGTGTCGTCTAAATACCACTGATATCCAGAGTCGGTTTGCAAACTAAGATAGAGAGAATACGGAGAGAAAAAAGGCTCGAAATTGACCAAAATGTCATATACGGCATTTTTGAAATTAGATAACGATTTTATTTTTACGGTATCTTCATCTCGTTTAATAGATAAATAGGTAAAATTATCGGTATAATAAACTTTACCCGTCGTAGAGTCTGTTTCAGAAACAAAGTTGTAGCGATCTTTTAAAGAGAAAGAACCTTGCATTTTTAAACTTCCGCCAGATTTGATAGAGTTTAAATTTAACGTTAGAGTTTGCGTGGTAAATTGGTTAACAAGATTAGTATTAAAACTTAAAGCAATACCCTTGGCGTAGTCAATATAAATGCCCGTGTCAGCGTCGTTGATTTCTTGCATTGTCGATTCGAGATCTGTGGATTCGACTTGGCGATAGTCGCCATCAAAAACAGATTCCGTACAACCAGTTAAAGAAATTGCCATGCATGCGGTTAAAATTAGGCAGAGAGTTAAACAAATAATTTTTTTCATAAAGATCTCCTTGTAATACAAATTGATTGTTATAACGTATTGAGTAAACTTTCGCTTAACGAACTAAAGTTAATATAAAAAGAAAAGTAGGCGAGTTTATCGGTGTAATTTTGTAAAAAGACCGCTTATAAGTCGATTATCGGCGCTTTTTAGTCTTCAGTCGTAGTCTTTTTATATTGCGACGGGCTAATTCCAAAAACCTTCTTAAAAGCGATATTGTAATTTTTAGGGTTGTCCCAGCCTAAAATGGACGCAGTTTGCGTAACGGTATGGGTTTTAAGCAGGTTGGTGGACTCTCTAAGTTTTACTGCGTTGTTGTACGAAAGAAGGGTTTTGCCCATATATTTTTTAAATTGCCTACAAACGTAGCCGTGCGCGTACCCCGTCGTTTTAACTACTTCGTCGATTGAATTTAAAACGAAATCGCCGTTATCGATTCTTTGTACGAGAGTAGATATCCAGTCGGGGAGAAAGGTTTTCTTTTCGTGTTTGGTTTGAAGAATAATTCCTAAAATATCGACTATTATAGAAGTGTGTATATCGTCGAGAATTTCAGATGGGAATGTGTAAAGGTTTGGGTTGAAAAACGTTGCCTTTTCTTCTAAGGACGCCATTTGTTTTTCGGTAAGTCTTTTTCTAAAAACAGGGCAGAGTTGATGTAATTCCTTCATTAAATCAAAACTGAACAATTTGCAAATTTTTTCTAATTTTTCTGCGGTTACGTAAAAATCTCTGTGTTGGTGATCATCGGAAAGATTTGAAAGTTGATGCTTATTTTTAGGCGTTATAAAATAAAAATCTCCGCGTGATAGTTGCGTTGGCGAGTTTCCGTCTATAGAGTGATCGCAAGTTCCCGACGTAATTATGGTAAACTCGTAAAAAATATGATTGTGTTGTTCTTGTATGCAAAAAGAGCCACAAGGTGAGGTGTAGCAAAAATCAGATATGTCTTTTAAAGTATAAGTTATACTCATATTTTACTCCGATTAAGGTAATTGTTTTATGAAATTAGTTAAAACTAATATAGTTACGTTACAAAAGTCTGCGTATAGGTCGATTATCACAACGTTAAGTAAAATTTTAGCGTCTTATTCTTCTTTAGTCTCTTTTTTGTATTGCGAAGGCGTAATACCAAAAACCTTCTTAAAAGCGATATTGTAGTTTTTAGGGTTGTCCCAACCTAAAATAGATGCGGTTTGCGTAACGGTATGGGTTTTTAATAGGTTAGTCGATTCTCTGAGTTTTATTGCGTTGTTGTACGAAAGAAGTGTTTTGCCCATATATTTTTTAAATTGTCTACACACGTAGCCGTGCGCGAACCCCGTCGTTTTAACTATTTCGTCTATAGAACTAAAAACGAAGTCTCCGTTCTCAATTCTGTTTACGAGCGCGAATATCCATTCGGGTAGAAGAAGTTTCTTTTCGTACTTAGTTTGAACGATAAATCCTAAAAGTTCGGTTATTATAGACGTGTGTATATCTTCGAGAACTTCAGGCGAAAAAGTATAAAGGTTTTGATTAAAATAAGTTGCCTTTTCTTCTAAAGAAACGAGTTGGCTCTCGGTAAGTTTCTTCTTAAAAATAGGGGAGAGTCTCGGCAAGTCTTCTATTAAATCAAGATTGAACATATTGCAAATTTTTTCCATTTTTTCGGCGGACACGTAGAAATCCCTATGCTGACTATTTTCTTTAAGGCGTGATAGTTGATGCCTGTTTTTTGGGGTTATAAAATAGAAGTCGCCGCGAGAAAGTTGTGTGGGAAGATTGCCGTCTATAGAATGATTACAAGTTCCCGACGTTATAACGCTAAACTCATAAAAAACGTGTCTGTGCGCAACAGGGCTTGTAAAAAAGCCCCAAGTCGCAGTATAGCGATGGTCTGATATGTCTTTTAAGGTGAAAAAATTTTTCATGATATTTTCTGTGTCTTTTCCCATATTAAAACCCCGATTACAGCAAATATTTCTAAAATTTTTTAGTTTCGCAAAATTATAAAGTCAAAATTAAAAACAGCAATTATAGTCATAAAAGGTTGCCTATAAGTCGATTAAAGGCAAATTTTGCCCTTTTGCAAATTCGATCAATTAGCAACTTAAGTAAATGATAATACAAACTTTTCTTTTTGTCAACAAAAATCAAAAATTTAGCAAGGACTAAACGGCAACGTAACGCCACAAAATTTTTAAAAGCCGTTTGATTTTACACTAAAAACGTTTTATTTTTTACCTTGTAAAACGCCTAAATTTGTGATAAAATTCGTATCGTTAGAAAAGTTTTGTGTTTCTATCACAAATAGATACTTCGTCCATTTGCATATATGTCATATATCGGCAAAAATCGAGAGTGAACTTTAGATTAAAAATCGACAGTCAAGCAAGTCAACCACAAACAAAAAGGTCAAAAAACGGTGTATATTTTTAAAATAAGGGGTTGCTCGGTGGTTCTAAAAATGATATAATATATAATGCAAAAAGAACGAAATCTTAAAACTTAGCGAGTATTTTTTTGGAAAGGCGCGCCTTTCTTTCGTTTTTCAAACGAAAGAATACCTTAAAGGAGAAAGCCTTTTGAAATAATACGCCAGTTTTTAATTTTTTATGGAGGAAATTTATGAAGAAAATTTTAGTTGTTTTTCTCTCTCTCGTTCTCGTTTTTAGTATGGGAATAAGTTGTAGAAGAGGCGGAGAAAAAATCGACAAATCAAAAACGCAATTATACGTAACGACCTTTGAAGGCGGTTACGGCACGGCTTGGTTAGAAGCGGTTGAAACCCGTTTCCAAGACGCATACGCAGAAGTTTCGTTTGAACCTGGTAAAAAGGGCGTTCAAATCATTATCAAGCCCGAGCGTGAATTAACGCACGACTCCCTTATCGTTAACCTTAAGGGCAGTAAGCAAGAAGTCTTCTTTACCGAGTCGGTTAACTATTACGACTTAAAGCAAAGAAATTTGCTTTACGATATTTCGGAAGCCGTAACTAAACCGCTTAACTACGATTTCGTTAGCGGAAAGACTATCGAGGGCGAAGAGACCGAAAGTATTGCCGACAAAATGAAAGATCTTCATAGAGATTATTTTAACTCGGGAAATAGTGAGAATCCTGCGTTTTTTGGACTTCCTTTCTACGAAGCAACCTACGGAATTATCTATAACGTAGATCTTTTTGAAGAGAACAAGTTGTATTTTGCTCCTAACGGAAACTTTATTCCTAAGTCTGATTCTCCACGTTCTACCGGACCTGACGGAAAGACGGGCGTAGAGGGTGGCGTTGACTATTCTTTAGACGACGGTCTTCCCGCAACTTACGACCAGTTCTTTAAACTTTGCGACCAAATGGTTGATAAGGGCATAACTCCTATCACTTGGAACGGCGTTGACCCATTCTATTTGAACGCTTTAATCGAGAGTTTGCAAGCGGACTACGAAGGCGAAGAACAAATGCGCCTTAACTATACTCAAGACGGAACGGCAACCCACCTTGTAAAAAGCATTAAGGCTGACGGAACGGTTGAATTTGAAAAGCCAACTAAGATTACCAAAGAAAACGGATACTTAACGTGGTCTAAACAAGCAGGTAAATATTACGGGTTAAGTTTCGTTGACAGAATTATTTCGAACACAGACTATTACAACCGTAAAGACGTAGTAACTTCCACCTACGACCAAATTTCTGCTCAAAAGAAATTCGTAAGTAACACGCTCAACAAAGAAAAAGACATAGCAATGCTTGTTGACGGTTCTTGGTGGCACAACGAGGCGACGTCGGTATTTACCGCCGCAACTCAAAACTACGGCGAAAACGTAGGTTCTGCAAAAGCGAGAAGATTTGGACTTATGCCACTTCCAAAAGCAACCGCAGATAAAGTTGGCGAAGGTTATAGCCTGATGGAAGTTAACAGTTCTATCTGCTTTGTAAACGGTAACCTTGACAAAAAGAAAGACAAGTTGGTAAAAGAATTTATTCAATTCTGCCACACTAACGAATCTCTTGCAGAGTTTACTACCCAAACTTACACTACTAAGCCGTTTAGTTACACTATGACTGACGAAGAACTTAAAAATATTCCATACTGGGGACAACAGTTGTATGGTTTGCACAACGCTGCAAATTACATTCCAAGTTACTCAAAATCGGAACTTTACGTAAAATACGCAAGCGATTTTACCGAAATTTATAGGGGTAAGATGTTCCAAAGTAAATCTGGCGGAACGTATTTTTTAAGCGCTCATAGTGCAATGATAGAAGATGGAATTACCGCTGAACAATACTTTAAAGGTCTTTCGGAAGTTTTAAACAAAGGTGAATGGGAAAGGAGATATTTGGGTAAATAGCCCACAGATAGATAAACCGAGAGTTATTCCAAGTCTTAACGATTTGGGATAACTCTTTAAGGCTCTTTATAAGAGTTGGTTTTCGACGCACGGAGTGCGATTTAGATTAAACTATAAAAGAAGGATTAAGATATGGCTGTACAACATATCAAAGGAAAAAGAAAAAAAGATTTAATTTTTTACATAGTAACACTGGCTATTCCCGTGTTACAATTTAGCATTTTTTATATCGGTGTAAACTTTAGATCAATTTTAATGATGTTCCAAGAATTCGTAGATGCCGAAACGGGTTTCGTTTTTTTGGGATTTGACAACCTTTTTAAAAACTTTGTTTCGGTTTTTAAAGAACTTTCCGACGGAGATATTTTCTTGCCCGTACTTAAAAATTCGCTCGTTGCGTATTTCGTAAGTCTTATTGCGGGCACGGGACTCGCGTTGATTTTCTCGTACTACATTTACAAAAAATTCCCATTGCACGGAATGGTAAAGGTAGTTTTGTTTACCCCGTCTATTATTTCGGGAATAGTTCTCGTTTCTATATTCCATCAATTCGTTGACGTTGTTATACCCAACGTTTTTAGCGCGTTCGGTATGGAAATTGACGGGTTGATTGCAAATCCTAATACGAGATTCGGAACAATTTTGTTCTACTGCATATGGATAGGATTCGGCGGTAGCATACTTTTATACGTAGGCGCAATGAACAATATTTCGGAATCGATTTCCGAGGCGTGCAAACTCGACGGCGCTAATTTATTGCAAGAAATGATTTATATCGTGTTACCGCTTATTTACCCAACCTTAGTAACCTTTTTAGTAGTAGGCGTAAGCGGAATATTTACGAGCCAACTTGCAATTTTTGCAATATACGGAACGGGCGCAAGTCCGCATATTTGGACGTTTGGATATTATATGTTTAAAGAAACTCAAGGCGCGGGATACGCAAGATATCCAGAACTTGCAACTATGGGTATTATAATGACTTTAATAGTTGCTCCGCTTACTTTCTTAGTAAAATGGTGGCTTGAAAAAATAGGCCCGTCGCAGGAGTGAGGTGAAAAGCATGGTAGCAAAAACAAAAAAGAAACAGCCGTTATTTGCGATTATAACGCTTACGGTGTTGATAATTTACATGATTTCACTTGTTATACCGCTTATTTGGGGTATTTACACTTCGCTACTTAGTAACGTTGAATACGGTATGATTCCAAATCCGTCGCTTACTTTTGAAACGTATATGACTGCGTTTGACGTTTTCTCCGTTCCTATATCAGAACTCGACGGTTCGACCAGAGAAGTTTTCTACGAAGAAATGATGCTCAACTCAGTTATTTATTCGTTAGGTTGCGCACTTTGTCAAACGTCAGTTCTTTGTATAACGGCGTACTCTACTTCAAGATTTAATTTTAAATTTGATAAAGTTATATATACTATAGTTATTATAACTATGATTTTGCCTATCGTCGGTAGTTTACCGTCTGAAATAGCAGTTGCAGACTTTTTTAACCTACGTAACAAAATCTGGGGTATGTTTATAATGAAATCGCATTTCCTAGGAATGTATTATCTCGTATTCAACGCTATGTTTAGGAGTGTTCCAAAAGACTTTGACGAGGCTGCGTATATAGACGGAGCGGGCAATTTTACCATCTTTTTCAAGATTATTTTCCCGATTACGGTAGGTACGTTCGTAACCATAGCGCTCATCAACTTCATAAGTTTTTGGAACGATTATACGACTCCGCTTATTTATATGCCGAATATCCCTACGGTTGCGTACGGTTTGTACGGTTTCGTTCAAGAGTCAACGACGGCTGATAAGGTAGGCACGCCTATTAAACTCGCGGCTTGTATGCTCGTGTTTATACCTAACTTTATTATTTTCTTAGTGTTTAGAAACAAATTGATAGGCAACATTTCGATGGGTGGTTTAAAAGAGTAATTTTAATCACGAAATAACCTTTGATAAGGAGTATATATGAAAAACAACAAAAAAGGTTTTTTAATAACGCTATTAGTGGCGCTCGTAATTTCGTTGGGCGCTACGCTTGGCGTATGGATAAACGAAATTCGCGTACAAGGAACGGGTGAAAATCCCGTTTTAAGCGGTGGGGACGTTGAGGAAGAATATTTGATCGGGGAATATACTGATATTTCATCGGCAACGCTTACCTACGGCGGTCAAACGCAAGACGCAAAGATTACGGTTGTAAGACCTAACGGGGAAAAAGTCGCAAGTCCTAAAGTTCATCTTACTACGGGCGGAATTTATACCGTTGAATACAGCGCTGTGTTTAGCGGAAAAACTCAAGTAGTAACTAAAGAATTTAAAGTAAAAATCCCATTGTTTTCTTCAACTTCCGGCTCGTCGAGCGCAGAAGTTTACGGAGAAGACAAATCGCAGTATGCGACGGGTAAGAAAGGCGTTGAACTTAAACTTACCGAGGGCGACAAGATAAACTATAACGAAGTTATAGATTTAAGAAAAAGCGACGGAACGATAATGGAATTTTTCGTACTTCCTGAAGGTGGCGCGGGAACGGCTGATTTTAGAAAGTTAACTTTAACTTTAACCGATTTCCACAATCCTGACGTTTCATTGACTATCATTATGCAATGTTCTGCAGTGGCATCCGTTGGCGATGGCGAAGAAAAGTGGTATCTCAATTACACGTACTGTTTGGCAGGCGGTCAAAACCAAACTCCTACCGGTATGGAAGGTTCTAAAAAGCACGTCGGTGGAGACTGGGGCGCGGTAACTCGTTTCTCGTTCTACGGACAACATCACTCGGCAGGCGCTAAAGAAACGCTTGCAGTCGGTAATGAGAGTTTAAGGGTTGAATATAACGAAACCGAAAACGCAGTTTATTTAAACGATACAAAAGTTATTACTTTAGACAATCTCGACCATTTTGACGCGGAGTGGAACGGTTTTACCACGGGCGAAGTTAAAATGAGCCTTATGGGTGAAAAGTTTAATATTCCGTTTGCAAAAATAATGATTACTAAAATCGGAGCGAACAATCTCAACGTTCCCGAAGGTATTTTGGCGGACACCGAAGGCCCTAAAATTACCGTTGATTTCGACGGATTTGACGAGAACAACTTACCAAAGGCAGGTAAGGGCTTAAGTTATCCCGTATTTGACGCGAGCGCGCTAGATATGGTTGCAGGCGTCGTTCCCGTAAGCACTAAGGTTTACTATAACTACGAGTCTGAACAAAGAAGTAGCGTTTCCATCAAAGACGGAAGATTTAAAACGAATAAGGCGGGTAAATATACTATTGAATATACCGCGGTTGACGGATATAGAAACGAAGAGACAAAACTCGTTCATATCGAATGCTTAGAAACTTCGGCGGACATTACCGTTAGCGCAGTCGGCTCGTACGTAACGGCTGGTAAAACTGGCGAACTTATTTTCCCTGCGGGAATAGATTACGCAGGCGGAACGGGTAGAGTAAAGACCTACGCTATTGCAACCGCTCCAAGTGGCGCGAAAATAGCAATCGACGACGGTTTTAGACCTGAAGAAGTAGGAACTTATGCGATTTCTCTTTTGGCTGAAGACACGCTCGGAAAAATTAAATCTTTCAATTACGATTTACAAATTGAAGTAAATAACGAGCCCGTATTTATTGACGACGTAGTTTTGCCGAGATATTTCCTTGCTGGATATAAATACGAATTGCCGTCGCTTACCGCTTACGATTATTCTTCGGGCAAAGCGGAAATAGCAACTACTATTGCTATCGCGGACGGTAGCGGAACTAAAGATTTATCTGCAAACGTTGCTACTTTTACTGCGGACTCCGACGGATACGCAACCGTAATTTACAAGGCTACGGGTAAAAACGGCAACAGCCAAAAAGAATATAAAATAAGGGTTATTGACGTTTGGAGAAACCAAGAAGAATATACTCTTGATATGGGCAAATACTTCTATGGCGAAGGTATTACTTCGGTTGCAAAAGACGAGTGCGTTGTGGTAAGTTCTACCACCGATACCGAATATACTTTTGTAAATCCGGTAATTGCAGATGCTTTTGAAATGAAATTTGCCATTACTAAAGGTGATTTTGATTATTTGACTATCGTATTTGAAGATAGCGTTGACAGTAACGTTAAACTCACTATCGAAATTGAAAGGTCGTTAAGTAGCGCAAACTTACCGCTTACTATAAACGGAAGGGTTATGAGAGATCCGGCGCAAGCAGGCTTTAAAGACGGCAAAGATTTCTATTTCTTATACGAGCAGTCGTCGAATATGCTTTCTAACGACGCGTCGTTTAAATACGTAGTTAAAAACCAAGACGGAAGTTTATTTGAAGGATTCCCATCGGGTAAAATTTACGTTAGAGTAATCGTAAAGGACGTAGAAAGTGGTAAAACTGCGGAAGTTTCTTGGAAGAATTTCGGCGGTCAATCGCTTAAATATAACGAATACGACACAATTAAACCGTTTGTAAGCATAGTAGGTAATTACGCGTCAAGTTATAATCTCGGTTCTGTAGCGGAAATTTATCCCGCTATCGCGGCGGACGTTCTTTCACCTGAACTTATCACGAGTTTAACGGTATATGATCCTAACGGAAACGTCGTTAAGGACGTTGACGGGTTAGAACTTTCGGAAGTTCCTTTTAACAGGTCGTATTTTGTAAACTTAGATTCATACGGCGGTTACAGTATCGTATACGAAGCGCAAGACTATATGGAAGAAACTATAAAATATTATTGCGCTCTCTACGTTACGGATATCGACGCTCCGATAATCAGTTTGGAACAAGAAATTAAGACGGAAGTTAAAAAAGGTAAAAAGATTAATATTGTAAAGGCTACCGCAGAAGATAATCTTGACGAAAAAGTGGAAGTTTACGTTTATTTAGTAACTCCGTCAGGCGTTATCTTACCGGTTGAAAACGGCGGAACTTATAAGGCTACTGAAAAGGGCGTTTACAAAATTAGATATATGAGCATAGACTCCTATGGAAATATGCGAATAGACGTTTACGAAATAACTGTAGTATAAGGAGGGCGATTATGGAAACAACGAACAAAGAAAATAAAGCAAAATCAACCAAAAAAATCAGATTGATTGCGATTATAGTTGCTGCGGTAATAGCCCTTTCAACAGTTTCGTTCTTCGTAATTAGATGCGCGGTAAACGGCAAAGATAAAGATCCTATCGTTAGAGGTCTTCACGAAAGAACGGCTACTGAAACGGATATAGATCTCGTTAAAGAAGGAAAGACCGATTACGTGATAGTACTTGGAGAAAACGAAAAAAACGAGCAAGTATTATTTGCAAGTAGCGAGTTAATTCAAAATTTTTCTAAGGCAACGGGTATATATTTACAGACGAAAAAAGATTCCGAAATAAACTATTCAAAAGATAGCAAAGTTTTATCAATCGGCGAAACGTCGCTTTTACAAAAGGCAGGCGTTACCTTTGATAAAGGGGAACTCGGTTCTTCGGGTTACGTAGTAAAAACGGTAGGTAGTTCGGTATTTATGGTCGGCGCAACGGGTACGGGCTCTATTAACGCCGTTTACGGATGGCTTAAAGAGCAGTTCGGTTACGAATACTTTGCAATAGGCGAAGTCGCCATTGATACAAACGTTACAAACGAAAAACTTTTAGACGTAACTCTTAAAGAAAAGCCAGATTTTGAATACAGACTTGCAAACTACGGTGAGGCTGTAGGCGACCCTATAAATGCCTATAGAGCAAGATTTAATCCTTTCCATAGTTTGTGGATAAACTTTGACGGAGCAGATTATCATACTGCTTTTGAAATCGTTCCGCCAAGCATATATCAAGAAGAACATCCTACTTGGTATTCTGAAGACGACACTCAACTTTGTATGTCGAGAGATCCAGACGGATTGTCAGACGTAGTTGTTGAAAGAATTAAAAAAGAACTTGTTGCAAATCCTGATAGAAACATTTTGACTGTTACTCAAGAAGACGTAAACACTTGGTGTACTTGCGAATCTTGTACTGCGTCTTTAAATAAATACGGCACTAACTCGGCTGTATATATATTATTTATGAATAAGGTTGCAACCAAGGTTCAAAACTGGCTTGACGAGACCGATCCTGATAGAGACGTTAAAATTGCAATGTTTGCATATCATCAAACGGAAGAAGCCCCCGTTAAAGAGACTAAAAAGGGATACGAACCGATGGACGAATCTCTCCGTTTGCACGATAGTCTTGCGCTTTTCTACTGTCCTATTTTTGCAAGTTACTACTACGATTTCTATTCTGAAGAAAATATAAACGTTGCGCAAACGTTGGATAAGTGGAGCGTTTTGGCAAAGAATATTTTTGCATGGATTTACGGAACTAACTTCCAACTTTATTTAGCGCCGTACAACAACTTTAACTCTATGCAAAATAACTACCGTTTCCTTTATGATAGAGGTACGAAATACGTCTTTGACCAACATCAATTCAACCAAGATTCAGGAACTGACTGGTATAAACTTAAAGGATATCTTTCTTCTAATCTTCAATGGCAAATAGACCAAAGCCAAGAAGACCTTTTAGACAGATTCTTTACTAACTACTATAAGGGCGCGTCTGAGGCGATGAGAAAACTTTTCGACGCAGAACAAACTTGGTTTGCTTACCTTGCAGAGCATAAGGCTTATACGGGCGAAATCGGATACACGAAATCGACTTTATTTAAAGAAGATTATTGGCCACGCGGATTGATTGAAAACTGGCTCGATATTATTGACGAAGCGTACAAGGCAATCGAGGAACTTCAAGTTACTAATCCGTCTCTTCATGAGACGTTACACGACAGAATTACTTACGAGAGTTTAGCGTTTAGATTTATTCAACTTGAAATGTATAGCGTTTACTATTCTGACAACGAACTTCAAAGAATGAAAAAATCTTTCCGTGACGATTGTAACGAATTGGGCGTATCGCACTACAGAGAACAAGAAGGTATTGCAAGTTATATAGGTCAATTTTAACAGTTTAAGGTGTAATTTGCGGTTTTAAACCGAAATCTATAAAATTTTATAGGAGGAAAATATGAAAAAATTAGGCTTATGGTTAATGACAATTTGTCTTATTGCTTGCCTTTCGTTCGCTACGGTTGGTTGTAACCTAAATAGCGAATCGGGCGCAAAAGACAAGGTCGAACTCAATGAGACTAGCGTTTCGCTCGAAGTGTATTCCGAATACACTTTAACGGCAACGACTAACGTCAAAGGCGAAGTAACTTGGTCGTCTTCGGACGAATCGGTTGCTACCGTTGTAGGCGGAAAGGTAAGCGCTTTAAAAGTTGGTAGCGCAACGATTACCGCTACGGCTGGAAAGGCGAGCGCAACTTGTGAAGTTACCGTTACGGCGCTTTCAGTACTTCCCGTACTTGAAGTTAGCGATGAGGAAATTCAACTCGTAGTGGGGGACGAACCGTACGAAGTTACGGCAAGCGTTACGTTTAAGGGCGAGACTCAAGATTGTCAAATCTCTTGGGAGAGTGAAAATGCGGACGTTGCTACCGTAGCAAACGGCGCGATTTCCGCAGTTGGAGTAGGTTCTACTACCGTTACAGCGACAGCCGAATGTTTAGGCGAAACTTTAACTCAAGAAATTAGCGTTACGGTAAGCCCTGACGAATATATTACCGTTTCTAACCTAGTTATGGATTTAAAAGTCGCTGAAGTAAACGATGAAGATATTACTTCTGACGTCTTTACTGCTACGGCTTACGTAAACGGCGCAGAAGACGGCGACAAGGAAATATTATTTAGATCTAACGACGAAAACGTTGCTACCGTAGTTAAAAACGGAAATCAAGCAACCGTAACGGCTGTAGGCGTTGGTTCTACTACTATTGAAGCGTACTATCAATCAACGTATGGTGAAATAGTATCTTCAGTAAAAGTAACGGTTGTTCTTTCAAAAGTTGCGTTAGATGAAGAAGTTGAAACACCTTACTTAGGTGCAGATACGGCTATTGATTTATCTGCTTTGAATTTACAAGGCGAAGTTAAGGGTATTTATTATAATGGTGAACGCATAGACGAAAACGGCAAACTCTTAGAGTCTTTCGTTGAGGCAAATAAGGGCGTTTCAATGTCTATCACTATTTTGACGAGCTTTGCTGAATATTCTGCAGACCTTTTCATAGTTGTTCCTTTTGTTCCAGACGTTAAAGAAGGTGGCATCGCTGAAATGCCAACTTACGATGGCACGGAAGACCTTGGTTTCCCACAAGGAACAGAAACCATTTACAAAATTCAAATTTCCGCAGAAGGCGAAGGTACTGATGCTTGGGATAGAAGAATGGTTACAACTGTTGATAAGAGAAAGGATTACGTAAGATTTGACTTTGTATTGACGAGTGCTGTTGGATCTTTAGGCTTATGGCCAGGACAAGAAGGTTCAACTTGTGGTTACTATGAATTGAAGCCAACAGGATACAATGCTCAAAGTGAGGCAAATCCAGATAGAGTAATTTTCGTTTTAGACCAAGAAGGAAATAGACCATCAAGTTTTAAAGCAAACACTCTTTATACGTTGTATTACGAAATTCTTCCAAAAGAAACGGATTTACAATTTGCAACCTTTAATATTACAACTATTTACGTTGCGAATATTGAATGTTTAAAGGCAGAGGACGCTCCTGCAATGCCTCCTGCTCCAGAACCAGATCCTGGTGATGACCCTGTTGTTCCTGGTGGAGATCCACATCCAAGTTATCCAGACGTTTCTCAAGGCGATGACGGCACTGCTATGCCAACTTACGATGGAGCAGACGACCTTGGTTTCCCACAAGGAACTGAGACAATCTACAAGATTGAAACTACTGCAAACACAGGTTGGAATAAGAGATTAGTTGCAAGAGTTGATTCTACTAAAGATTTAGTAAAGATGAACGTAGTCTTCTCTTCAAGTATCGGTCATTTTACTATGTGGTCTCAAGTAACTGATCCAACCGGTTCTTATATGGTAACAAAAGATTCTGTAACTCCATCAGCAGAAGCAGCCGTTCAAAGTAGAAAGATATTTATTTTAAACTCTAACAACAGAGTTCCTTCATCTTTAGAAGCAAACACTCTTTATACTATTTACTTCTTCCTTGCAGAAGGCGAAACTTACGTTCATATTGGTGCATTTGCAGATTTAACAATCTACGTTGCAAATATTGAATGTATTGATGCGGATGCTGTTCCATACGATCCAACTCTTCCACCACCTACAATTACTCAAGGTGAAGGTCGTTATGATATGCCAACATACGACGGAGATGAAGAGGCTCTCGGTTTTGCAGCAGGCACTACAGTATATGAAGTAGTTGGTCCACAAGGTAATAGCAACGACGTTAAATTAGTTGCACAAGTTGACGCAAGCAAAGATTTTGCTAAACTTGACTTTGTTTTAAGTCAAAACACATCATCTCTTGGCCTTTGGATTACTGGTAAATCAACACACCTTGGATATTATACGTTAAGCCCATCCACCTTTACTACAGACGGACTTGGAGATCCTGACAGAAATATCTTTATTACTGATGAAAACGGCAACGACGTAACTACCTTTGAAGCAAACAAGAAATACACTTTATACGTAGGTCTTGACGGTAGAGAAACTACAATTCAACTTTCAACTTGGTCAAGTTTAACTATGTACGTTGCAAACTTTGGTCACGTTAATGCGAGCGAAGTTCCAGAAAATCATAGACCTGACGACGTTGTACAAGGTAAATCAATTAGCATTTTATTTATCGGTAACAGTTTCTCTGACGATACTGAAGCGTACGTAGTAGAATTACTTTTAGAACTTGGATATACAACCATTAACGTTGGTAATATGTATATCGGTGGATGTGATATCGAAACACATTATAATAATATAATGAATAACGCTAAAGCATACGACTTTAGAATGAGAACTCACAATGGTAGAAAATATACCGAATACGTTACTGTTTCTGTTGGTGGCGAAAAACAAACCCTTGAATTTGCTATTACTTATAAGGACTGGGATATCATCAGTTTACAACAAGGTAGCGCGTTAAGTGGTGTATCAGATAGTTACGCAAACCTTGATGAACTTAAGACGGAAGTTCAAAACAGAGCGACCAACCCAGACGTTGAGTTCGTATTTAATATGACTTGGGCTTACCAAGCAGATTCAACTCACTCTGCATTCCCAACTTATAACAGCGACCAAATGACAATGTATAACGCAATAGTTAGCGCAGTTCAAGCAAACGTTGACTTTACCGTTGTTCCAAACGGTACGGCAATTCAAAACGCAAGAAGTTCGTTTGTTGGCGACACGCTTACTCTTGACGGACATCACTTAAGTTTAAAACTCGGTCGTTATATTGCAGGTCTTACCTTTGTTGCAAAAGTAACGGGTGAAGATATAAGTGATATTGCTTACGCGCCAAGCGGAGTTACCGAATCGCAAAAACTCGTTGCAATAGAAAGCGCTAAAAACGCGCTTACGACTCCTTACGCAGTAACGACGTCAGCGTATGCAAAAGACCCATATTCAATACCTACTGATTCGTTAATTCAATCGTACGGTACGAGCGGTTCAGTAACCGTTTATAACGGTGACGTAGCATCTCTCGGCTTTGCCGACGGCTCTGACGTATATCAATACGTAGGCGAAGATTCAGCGCACGATAAAGTTTCAATTAAGGCTGACGCAAATTACGACTTTGTAGACGTTCAACTTGTAATTACGGAAGGTAGCGGATACTTCTTTATGCACGGCGCAAAGGGTGGCGTTTTCCACTTGAACGGAACGTCTTACGTTATCGACCCAAGTTGGATAAGACTTGCAGACGGAAACAACTCTCCATCTGACAGGAAGATTGAAGTTTACGATGCGAACGGAAGTAAGATTTCTTCACAAATGAGCAAAAACACTCTCTATACGTTAAGAGTTTATACTCAAGTTGGCGAGTTAGATGAAATTTTAATCAGTATGACTGGTTCAATCATCTACTTTGCAAACGTAACGTACGGCAACGAAGAAGACCTTGTGTTTAAACATGTTGTAAAGCAAGGTGATGAACGTAGAGACGTGCCTACTTTTGATGGCGACGAAACTACGCTTGGCTTTGAAGCAGATACGACAGTTTACTTTGTTGAAGAAGTTAAGGCAAGTGAAGATGACAACATTTGGAACTATGCTTGGAATGATAGAGCAATCATCTCTCTGCCACAAGCGCAAGATTACGTAGTCTTTGAATTTGTTATGGGACAAGACGCTACGGCAGGAAGCATATTCCACGTTTGGGGTGCAAGAGGAGCTCCTTCAATAGGTCAAATTTCATCTGAAACAGGTCTTGGCGAAGACTGGGCGGTTATTACCGATATGGATGGTTATGCTATAACGTCTCTTAAAGCGGGAACACATTATTTGTGTTATATTGTTTGTGAAGACTTAGAAGAAATTCAAGTTGCATTAATTCAATTTAACACCTTCTACTTTGCAAACGTTACGACAGGCGAAGGAAGTCTTCCAACTCCTATAGCAAAACCAAATCCAGACCCAGATCCAGATCCAGATCCAGAGCCACAAGCGCCTATCGTTTCAGGCGAAGCGACGAGCACGGCACTTAGCGAATATGCAGGCGACGTAGCTGAACTTGGCTTTGACGACGGAACAACCGTTTATGAACTTGTAAGCACGAGTTTGTGGGACGATAGAGTAAAAATTGCTGCGGATAATAACAAGAAGTATTTAGACGTTGACTTTGTTGTAACGGCGAATAACTGGTGGTTTACCGTTTGGGTATGTAACGCAAACGGAATGCTTGACGGTTCTTATTTCGTAGGCGAGCAATCAACATCAACTAATACTGCGCACGCTACATTCGGCGATGGCTTTGCTAAATATAGCGGTACAAATGCAGGCAAAACGAGAATTCAAGTTCTTGAAAACGGCGCAGTAAAAACGGGTGGCCGTACTAACGGAACTATCTATACTTTAAGAGTATGGCTTGACGAAGAAGACGTAACCGAAATTCAAATCGGTAACGATAACGGAACTATGCTCTTTGCAAATATTCAAAGTACGGACGAAGAACCAGTTGTAACCGTAGTTCTTAAGAGATATGACGATAGCGTTTTATCTCAATATGATGGCGACGTAACCGCGCTTGGTTTTGAAGAGGGCGAACGCGTTCAATATATGGTAACCGAAACTACGGAAAACGCTTGGGGCACTGAACCTACGAGCGGAAAGACGAGAGAACAACTCGCTCCACATATTCCGGGTGAAGCGGGCAAATACGTAACTATTAAGTTTGCGACGAATACGGATATTCCAAGTGGAAGCGTATTCTACGTTTGGGGGCTTTTAGGTTCTACCTATACTCAAGACGGTGGAGTAAACTTTACGACTACGGATAAGGGTATTATTTTAGACGTTAACGGATATCCCGTAACTTCGATTTCTAAAAATACCGTTTACGTTTTACAATTCTATATTGCAAACACCGATACGTATAAACTTTCTAACATTGTAAGCACGGGAATGGAATTATACTTTGCTCCAGATAGTATCGAATGCTTGGATAAGCCTTTTGCAGTCGAGTTTCCTAGCGCAAGCGACCTTGTTCAATCAGCAGGCTCAAATAAGAGCGCGGTAACTGTTTACAACGGCGACGTAGCATCTCTTGGCTTTGCAAACGGATCTAAGGTATTTAAATACGTAGGCGCAACTACTAACGATAAAGTCGGTATTAAAGTTGACAACACTTACGACTATTTCGACGTTCAGTTGGTATGGGATGCAAACAGTTCTAAAACGTGGATTTTAGGTTTTGGTTTAAGTGGCCCAGGCGCATTCCTTAACGGAGCAGACGCATATATCGTATCTTCAGAAGGCGTGAGATTTAACGCAAATGCAAGCAATCCGTTAGATAGACAATTTAAATTCTTCGACGCTCAAGGAAATGAAATCAATACTGCAATGGAAAAAGGTAAACTCTACACTATGAGAGTTTATACTACGGGCAACTTGGTAGAATTCCAAATGCGTACTACTGGCGTAACTTTATATCTTGCGAACGTAACTTACGGCAACGACCCTGTTGTGCCAAAGGGAGTAGAAATTAAAGTTGGCGACGAAAAAGCAGATCCTACTGTTTTTACAGGTAACGAAACTTCCTATGGTTTTGAAGAAGGAACTGAAGTTGTTCAATTGGACGTAGTTTCTGCCATTGCAGACGAAAACAAAATTGTTATGGACGTTGATTCTAATGAAGAATGTCTTGTAATAGATTTTGCTCTTGAGTATGAATTGTATGCAAACATTCACATTTGGACGGTAACTGGTGGCGAAAAGGTAAAAGTTGCTGAAATTTCATTTGAGGGTGGATTAGTTTCTGGTGATGGCGTTGTAGTTATTAAAGATGCCAATGGAGACGACGTGACAGCAGATATGCTCTCTTGCATGGCTAAGTACACTTTATTCATTTACTTTGACGGAGCAAATGAAGTTCATATCGGTTGTGACGATTATGCTGATGAGGTTGGAAACATTCTTTACTTTGCAGACGCTAGATACGAAGCATAATTAAAACGAATTGTTTTTGGCTTTAAAGAAATTTTAGACGGAAATAGCAAAAATTAAAAATTGAGCGTAGGGATAAGGCGAAAATTCGCCTTATCCCAAACGGCTCTAAAAATTACAGTATATTTTACAAATTTGTTATTAAGCCTTCTCCTTGAGGAGAAGGGGGACCGCTTGCGGTGGATGAGGTGGAAAAGTATGAACAAACATAACAATCCGCTATTAACAAAAAACGCAAAAGTTTTAAGAAAAAACATGACTAAAGAAGAGAGAAAACTTTGGTATGAATTTTTAAAACTATTGCCGATAACTATTCACAGGCAAAAGGTCTTGGGAAAATATATCGTAGATTTTTACTGTGCGAAAGCAAAATTGGTTATTGAACTTGACGGCTCACAACATTATGAGAAGGAAAGTATTCTTAAAGATCAAGAAAGAGAAGAATATTTAAATGCCATAGGGCTAAAAGTTTTAAGATACCCAAATAATGCAATAAATAGCAATTTTAAAGGGGTGTGCCAAGATATAAATAAATATTTGAGGGAATACACCTCACCACCGACATCGTCGGAGCCTCTCCTCAAGGAGAAGCCTTAGAACACCTCACCACCGACTTGTTCTAGAGCCGTTCTCAAGCGAAGCAAGGAAAGCCTTCGCTTTCGGTCAACGCTCGGACGGAAGAATGTCCTCGCTCATTTCGTAGGCGCAAACTATTATCAATAGTTTGCTTAGTGCCTACTCAGCCTCAAGGAGAAGCCTTAGAACACCTCACCACCGACATCGTCGGAGCCTCTCCTCAAAGGAGAAGCCTTAATTTTCGCAGGGAAAAAAGGATAGACTAAAAAACACGAGATTAAGGTCTTAAAAAAAAGACGTAGGTCTCTAGACATATAAAAAAAATAAAAAACGGAGAAACAAAATGAACAAGTATGAAAAACCAGTAATTTTGGTAATTAATCTTGAGCAAGAAGATGTTATTCGTACGTCGCCAGGTGAACCAAGCGTAGAACCAGGGCAGGATTGGGAGTAAGATTATGAAAAAGAGTTTTAAATTTAAAATAGTTTCATTATTACTTTGCGCTGTTTCTTGCTTGGCTTTAGCAATGGTTACTTTTACAACCAACGTAAAAAAAGCCGATGCAACGAACGACGATGCAACGAACGACGTTACAATTACCAAAATGTGCACGTTAGAAGAATTCACCATTTTAGAAAAAGCAGCAGTTAGTAAAAGTGAGCCTATAGGTTTAAGATTTACTACTGAGGTTAGTGATGTTGTTAAAGAACAAATCACAAACAGCTTGGGTGGAGATGCTTCTAAAATCAAGTATGGTACACTTTTACTTCCTGCAGATATGTTGGGAGATGCTGAGTTAACTCACCATACACCATCAGTGGTACAGACCACTTTAGAAAATAGTCAGTGGAGAAACGACAATACTTACACCGTTGTATTAGGTGGAAAAGGTGGCGATCCTCTTGGCGAAAGTTACTACAATCGTCCAATAATTGCGCGTAGTTTTGCTATTAACGAGAAAGGTGAAGTTTGTTATACTTCAAACTTTGCTTGCAGAAGTATTGGTTACGTTGCAGTGAAGGCAACTGAAAAAAATGATACAAGTAAAGTTGTTACTGACATTGCTGAAAATACTAATATAGGATTAGTTTTCAATGAAAACGTTTCTATTCACAATGAAGAAAGCGAAGGTTCTGCGTTAGTTGAAAACAAGTATGCTCAATCTTCTAAAGACGTTTTCGTATTAAAAATCGGTGGCATTGTTGAAAACGCAACAGTTACATATGATTCATCTAACCCTAACGTAATAACCGTAGAAAACGGTGAGGTAAAAGCAGTAGGTAACGGCGTTGCAGAAGTAACTGCAACGGTAACATACAATGGTGTTGGACATGAAGAAAAGAAAGAACTTTCAACCGACCATTACGTAGCAAGTTCTAAATTTACCATTTTACTTCCTGCAAACGCTAGCGAAGAAGAAACGACTGCCGCAAACAAACTCCAAGATATTATTTTAGAAGCAACAGGCGTTGAACTTAAAATAGCAACTGAAACAGGCGCTGAAACGACTAACGGAAAATATCTTTCTGTTGGTGATACGGCTCTTGCTATTGCAAATTGCACAGTTAACGATTTAACAAAAAATACGGCGTCACGCGTGAAAACGGTAGGAAATACCGTGTTCGTTCGTGGTGTTACGAAAGAGGCAACTCTCTACGGAGTTCAACAACTTTTAAGCGATACGGTTGGTTACGAATTTTACTTAAACAATACCTATACCGTTGACGAAACTAAAGAAGTCGTTATTGAAGATAAAGACTACGTGCCACAAATTGACGAGGTTTGGCAAATTGGCGGAGATGCTGATGCTATGGTTGCAGAGGAACACAGTGCATTTGGTTATTCTGCGTACGTAGTTCCTATCGGTACGACGGATGCGCAAGACCAAGGAAACGAACGCTATAAAGGCGTGGCGCACAACTCGATTTTGTTCTTTAACGAAGGCGTAGACGATGGCGCTTTGTACACATCATCTTCGAAATCGTATAAGAAGTGGTATGCAACGAACTCAAGCAACTATTATCTTACGGATAAGAGTGGTTTAGCCTCTCTTTTTTCGGGCGCAGGAAAACAAGAACTTTGTTATACTGCACACGGCGATCCGACCGTAAGAAATGCTATGATTGAAAAACTTACGACCGAAATGTTTAGAAAAATGACTACGGTTGAAGAGTTTAAATCTTATAATAGAGTAGCCTTCTCACATAGTGACGTACAAACTTGGTGTACTTGCTCTAATTGTACGAAAGAGGGTAACCCTTCGGATAATATGCTCCACTTTATATTAGACGTTGCGGCAAACTTAAAGACGAAACTTGCAAATGCAGGTGACCCAAGAGCAAACACCTTTAAAATTACGACGCTTTTCTATAACGAAACTAATCTTTATCCAAAGAGTATTGCAAACTATCAAAGTGCAGTAGACAACTATATGCAACACGTGGAAATTTGGTTTGCTGAAACCCGTGCGGATTATCACGTTTCATTAGAAACTGAAACGACTTGGAATACTACCGCTAAATCAAACTTTGATCAGTGGACGGCGCTTGCAAACAGTAAGGGCGCAGACGTATTGTGGTGGGGATATTATACGAGTGCAAAGACCTCGTTTATTCCTTACGACTCTATCGACGCTCTTCGCGCTAACTACGCTTTAGCGTATAACGCAGGCGTTGACTATATGTTCAACCAAATGATGCAATACACCGTCAACTGGTCTAGACTTAAGCAGTATTTAGCAAGCGAACTCCGTTGGAATGCTACGCCTGACGATGCTACTTGGAACGGTTGGATTGCAGATTATATGAAAGGCGCGTTTGGTCAAGGTGCAGACGCTATGACCGAGTATTACACCGCTTGGAAGTCTTGGGCATCAGCAAATACTAGCGCCTTTAACAACACTACGGGATATTCGGGCTCGGGTATTTATAAGCAGTTAAGTGACGTTTGTACAACCTCTAATATGACTGCCGAAACGCTTGAAGGTTGGATAGCGTCTTGTAACAAGGCTATTTCGGCTTTAGACGTAAACGATAGAAATTATAAAACCTACTATAACAATATAATATTAGAGAGGATGACTCCGCTCTATCTCATTATGCACCTTTACGGGTTCACTTATGAACTCGAGGGTACTTACGATACGAAGACGTCCTATTCCGTAAAGAATTCGGCGTATATTCTTCCTTACGCGCAAGACTTTTTAGATGCGGCTACTATTTGGATGGTATATCAAGACGGTGAAATGACTAACCTTGACAACTTCAAAGCGGCGCTAGAAGATCAAATTTCAGGCGTAACTTATTATGAAGAAACCGAAAAACAAATAGCAGTTACGGGAACGAGTATTACGTTAAGTAGTGCAAATATCGCAAGTGGCGAGACTTATTCCGCAACGCTTATCAACAGCGCAGGCGAAGTAGCGGCTACGGCTGTTACGGCAAACGACGGCTCTGTAACGCTTACGTTTGCTTCTGCACCTGCAGTTGGCTCTGCAAACGTAGTTTTACGTTCTTCGTCAAAGGCTATAACCTTTACAAACGTATTACTCGTAACGGGAACTATTTCAAACTATACCCAACTTAAAGCGATTACTGGTAAAACCGAAAGCGGTTATTACGTATTGACTAACGATATAACTGACGCAAGCGGATCTATTAATTTAAGAGCTGGTACGTTTAGCGGCGTTCTTGACGGTAACGGATATACTGTTGACGGCGTTTCCGTTGGCGCAAGCGGTTTATTTAGAGTGTTAAATGGAGCAACCATTAAAAACGTTAAGTTTACGAACTTCTCTGCGCAAGCGCCAGCATTTGGTACGACGGCAACGAACTGTACGTTTGAAAACGTTACGGTATCGTTTAAGTCGGGCGGACCTAACTTAGTAACAACTGCCACAAATTGTACTTATAAAAACGTAATGATTTACGTTCCATCAGCAAGCGCAATTTCAATGCCTGACGGTGTTAAGGTTATGGTTGGCGCAGACACGGGTAAGACGTTCTATATCGCTGAGGGCGAAACCGAAGTATGGCTTAGAGATTCTAACATTGCAATAGGCAACTACACGGTTGACGTAAACGGCGAAGTTTACAATACTTCGGTATTTACGGCTGGTAGAATCAAGGTAAAGATTAATGGTCTTGCGCTTGGTGAAACTATAAAAGTAAGTTGTGATAACGGAACTTCTGCTTACGTTTACAACGTAATGAGAGTTTCTAAGATCGTCTATGCTGAAAGTGGCGAACAATTACCTACCTATAACGGTGATAAGACGGCTCTTGACTATTATAATAGCGACGTCGTTCAAACGTTAACTGTAGCAAACGGCGATGGTAGTCTGTGGGATGGCGGCATTTGGAGCAATCGAGTAAAAATCTTTGCAAGCGGCACCCAAGATTATATCACGGTTGACTTTGTCGCGGAAAATGATTTTGTTGGCACGATGTTCCAAATTTGGCCTACAAAAGGCGCAGGTTCTTTAAGTAAGACGGGTGTGTTTAACGATTCGGATGATCCGACGGGCGCAACGGTAAGCATCGTTGACGAATACGGATTTACCGTAAATACGGTATCCGCAGGAAAGAGATATACCTTAAGAGTATACGATCCAAATGCTACAGGCCTTGCGCTTAGCGTATGGGGAGCAAACACCATTTACTTTGGTAACGTAACTTACGGCGAGGGAACGCCTCAAGAGCCTATTACGCCACCTAACGTAACCGTTGGCGATAATAGAGTATATTCTATTTACAAGGGCGACGAAACGGCTCTCGGCTTTGAAAACGGCACGATGGTATTCCTTCTTGAGAACAACACGCCTGATAACATCTATGGCGACGGTTGGGGTAAGAGAATGATCTTCGGCGCTTCAACAGCACAAGATTATATCACGTTTGAATTTGTAGCAAAAGAAGACGTTGAAGCGGCTGACATCTTCCACGTTTGGGGTGTGAATGGTGCTCCAAGTATCGGTACTGTTTCTGCATCTACAGGCAAGGGTGGCGACTGGGCTATTATTCTTGACAAGCATGGTCTTGCTGTTACCTCTATTAAGGCAGGTAAACATTACTTTGCAAGTATTGCATGCGCAGGCTTGAAGGAAATTCAAGTTGGTGCATTGGATGTAAACGAAATTTACGTTGCAAACGTAACTGAGCATAACGGCGCGCTTCCTACGGCGATTCAGCCCCTTGTTTACGGCGTTGATAACTCTGCGCTTTCAGTTTACGAGGGAGAAAAAACGGCGCTTGGCTTTGAAGAGAGTACGCTTGTATTTGAATCCACGGCGGGCGCAAACACTTGGAACGACAACGCAATTAAGTTCTATACGGATAGCGCAAAGAACTGCGTAGAAATCGACTTTGCTCTTGATAAAGCACTTGTCTCAAACTGCAACCAATTTATGATTTGGTCTAGCGTAGCAAGTGGCGCAACGTTTATTACCAATGGAAATGTTGTAGTAAATGAAACTTCTATTGATATTGAAATCTTTGATGCTGAAGGAAACGTTGCAACTTCGTTTGAAGCAAATAAAAAATACACCTTTAAGATTTATCACGAAGGCTCAACTGACGTAACTATCGCACTCGTTGGCGATACGCAAGCGGGCGTAACGATTTATTATGCACACGATTATAGACAAAATAACGACGTGCTTATAGGTCTTCCTGAAAACGTAGTGACGTATTCTACGGACGGCGGACATACGGGTGAAAACTTGTCTAAATACAAGGGTGATGCAACGGCTTACGGCTTTGGCGCAGAAGATTACGTATTTGAAGGCGTTATGAGTTCTAGTTGGAACGATAGAGTAATTATCCCTGTAGATTCAACTAATTACGACTATATGGACGTTGAATTTGTTGTGACAAGTGGACTTTGGTACTTCAATATGTGGGTAGTAAATGCAAACGAAATGCTTGACGGAAGTTATCTCGTAGCAGAAAACGCAGGCAACACAACTTATGGTAGTGGTTTTGCAGTATACAATGACAACCCTGAAACTGATAAAGTTGACGGCAAGACGAGAATTCAAGTTCTTGACGTGGACGGAAACGTTGTAACAGGTGTACGTACAGTGGGAACGAGATATATCTTAAGAGTTTATACTAACGACGAAAGTTTAACGGGGGTTCAACTTGGTCAAGCAAATACTACTATTCTCTTTGCAAACGTAACCTACGGCATTGAAGAAACTATTGTAGGTACTACGAATACGTCTTGCGTAACTGTATATGACGGCGACGAAACTGCTCTCGGCTTTGAGGAAGGCTCAAGAGTTTACACTTACGTTGGTACGGATGCAAGTACAGACAAAGCGTCGTTTAAAGTAGATTCTACTTACGACTACGTTGACGTTCAAGTTGTAATCGGCTCTGGCGACGGATATTTCTTCGCTTACGCATTAAACGGTGGAAATTACCTTAACGGTGGTGCGTCTTACGTTATCGACCCAAGTGACTTAAGACTTGCAAATGACGCAACAATGGATAGAACTATTGAAGTTTACGACGCTAACGGCAACCTTGCTTCAACGCTTATGAGCACGAACACACTCTATACGTTGAGAGTTTATACTGACGGTATGGATGAATTTAGAATTGCAAAGGCAGGTTCTACAATTTACCTTGCAAACGTAACGTTTGGCAATGATGCGGCAGTTGAAAAACCTGAAGAAGTGATTGTTTGGGGCGAAGGTAAAGAAGAATTGCCACAATATACAGGCAATAATGCAGATATTGGTTTTGACGACGACGATTACGTATTCGAACACATTACAAGAGCACCTGTGACGGAAGGTGGAGATACTACGTATTATCAATGGAGTGACAGAGCGCATATTGGAAACGATAGCGACGCAAGATTCTTGGTATTTGAATTCTCTATGCCAAACCCTGCAAATATGACGATTTGGTTTACAAGAAACAATAACGTAGTAGCAGGATTTTCAAATGTATTTGGTACGAATGGAGCGGTTTGGAAACACGAAAGCGATGCAAGAACGATTTTCGCCTTAGACTCAAACAACGTAAAAGTGACTACAATTAACGCAAATACCAAATATACTTTGTGGGTATACTTGAACGGCGCGGACGATTTTGACGGCATTGCGATAGGCGGTTCTTCAAGTGGTACTACTATCTACTATGCAAACGTTCGCTACATGTACGGCACGGGTGATAACGTTATCCTTCAAGGCGAAGCAAATTCGTTACTTGCTGAATATACTGGCGACGTAACAGATATAGGTTTTGAAGCAGGAACGTTTGTTCAAACGTTAACGGGAACGTCTGATATTTGGATTGAAGATATCTATGCAAATAGAGCAAGAATTACTGCAGACGGCACGCAAACCTATATTGCGGTTGACTTTATTGTAAAAGACGCTATAACCGGCGATTTCTTATTCAAGATTTGGTCTCCAAATTCAACCTTTGACGTTAAATCTGGCGGAGATTGTACGTATTATAAAGCAAAAGTAATAGACCAAGACGGATGGGTTGTTACGACAATAGAACCGGGTGTTAAATACACCTTAATAGTTCAAGACGCAGGAGCAACTTATCTTGCTATAGGCGCATATTGCAACAATACCATTTACTTCGGTCACGTCACTTACGGTTACGAAGATCCTGTAATTTATGCAATGCTTAAAGACGGCAACGGCGTTTTAGCAACGTACGACGGCGACGAATCGGCTATCGGATTCACAAACGGCGAATTAGTTCAAGTATGGTCGACTCAACCAACAGGCAACTGGTCTACAGATGCGGAAAGCAAGGGCTTTAGACTTTACGGCGACGGAAATAGTTATACAAGTATCAATTTCTCCTTGGAAAGTGACCTTGTTTTAACTGATTTATTTATGTTTGGTTGGGGTCATCACGATACAGGATACACTAGCAACAACAGTTATATTCTTGGCGCTAACGCTAGCGATACTAATGCGCGTTTATTTGACAAGAACTGCAACTTAATAAGTAGTGGCACGTTAACGGCAAAAACCGTTTATACTTTAGAAGTGTATTTCCCTGAAGGAACTGTATGGTTTAACGTTGGTAACGTTGGCTCAACAGCGCGCACCGTTTACTTTGCGACAAATAGTGTTAAGACTTACAAAACATCAATAGCAGCTATCAAAGGCTCGTTTGATGGAACGGTAACCCTTTATCAAGGAACTGAAGACCTTGGCTTTGGTAGAAATGAAGTTGTAAAACGCTTAGACACGGAAACCGTATCAGACGTTTGGAACGGCGTTCAGTCTACAAGCGGAAAGAAAAGATCGTCTTGGCTTGCTAATATTGCATCTTCTGCAGGAAAGGTTGTAAAGGTGAGATTTGCTTTATCTAAAGATTTCAACTCTACGGGAACGTTGTTCTACGTTTGGGCTTATTCCGATAATAGTGGAACATGCCCCAAAAACGGTTCAGTTAATTTGAGTGGTACAGGTTCTTTTACAGGAACTACCAGTTTCGCTCGCATAGTTGACGAAGATGGCAATGCAGTAACCGAAATTAAAGCAAATCGAGTTTACGTATTAGAAGTTTATTGTGATACGGCAATTAAATACGACGTTGGCAACTTTGTAGCAGAAGGTATGACAACTTACTTTGGAGACGTTTCTTACGAAAATTACGTTGCGTAAAACTAAATCAAACTGATAAAAGTCAGTTTTACCACACAAGGCTCGCCGAAAGGCGAGCCTTGTAATTTTTATTCAAAATGACAAATAATATTAAAACTGTCACTCTTTAAGCCTTCCCCTAAATTAAAGAGGGGAAGGGGGACCGCTTGCGGTGGATGAGGTGGGAAAAAGAGCAGTAAAGAAAATAAAAGATGAACACCTAACCACCGAATTTATCTTTGTTTTTTAGCGTTTGTATTGACATTATTGCAATAAATATGGTATAACTAAATCAATAAAAAATCGTTTTTATAATATCGCTTAAAAGGTGTAATATGGAAAAGATAAACTTACTTGGCGAATGGAAACTGTTTGCCTTTAAAGAGAATACCGCCCCCCAAAAACCAGAAGATTTAAGTGGAAACCCTATCGTTACGTGCGTTCCTTCAAACGTAGAAACTGCGCTGATTAGCGCAGGGCTTTTGCCTGACGTTTACGAAAAACAAAACGTAGAAAAAGCAAGGGCTTTTGAACTTTACGACTGGTGGTACGTTAAAGATTTTACAGTCGAAAGTATATCAAGCGATAAGGACTGTTTTTTGGTTTTTGACGGCGTAGATACCTTTGCCGAATACTATTTAAACGGCGTAAAAATCGGCTCAAGCGACAATATGTTTATATCCCATGAGTTTTCCGTCCAAGACACATTAAAGGTGGGAGAAAACCAGTTAGCCGTTCATATTTTTTCTGCCATAAAAAAATCCGAAGAATTTCAAGTTGCGCCGAGTATGGTTGCCGACTGGGAATGCTTTTCAAATATCCGCGCGAGAAAACCTGCTCACACTTACGGTTGGGATATTTATCCAAGACTTATATCTGCTGGAATTTGGCGAGAAGTAAGGCTGGAATTTAGACCGAAAATAAGAATAGAAGAAGTGTATTTATCTACCGTCTTTGCAAAAAAAGACTTGGCAGGGCTTTGTTTTTACTACAACCTAAAAATGCCTGCTAATATGTACGGCAAAGCGACGATTGAACTTTCGGGTAAAACTTGCGGTGGAGAATTCTTCTTCTCGTACAAGACGCCAAGCAGGGCAGGGACTAAATTTCCATACGTAAAAAACCCTGTTTTATGGTGGCCAAACGGTATGGGCGAGCCTAACTTGTACGACGTAAAAGTTGGCCTATATGACGATAATCACAGCCTTTTAGACCAAAAAGAGTTGAAATTCGGCATAAGGCATATCCGCCAAGAAAGAGAAGATTTTAAAGGTGAAGTCGGGTTTAGATTTTTTGTAAACGAGCAGTTGGCTCTTTGTAAAGGCGCAAACTGGATACCGCTCGACGTTATGCACTCTAAGTGCGCCGAAAAGTACGAAAGCGCCGTTTTAGAGTATAAAGAGTCCAACGCAAATATGCTTAGAGTTTGGGGTGGTGGCATCTACGAAGGCGACGAGTTTTTCGATCTTTGCGACCGTTACGGAATTATGGTATGGCAGGATATAATGCTCGCTTGCCACGCTTATCCGCAAGACGAGTCTTTCCAAAAGCAACTTTCAAAAGAAGTTGAAAGCGTAATAAAGAGAATAAGAAATCACCCGTCTATCGCTCTATACTGCGGTAGCAACGAAACTGACTGGGTATATTTTTGTACGGGGCAAAACCCCAACGACGACGTTTTAACGAGAAAAGTTATTCCCGAAACTATCCGTATAAACGACCCGTATAGAGTTTACTATCCAACGACGCCACTTTTTACCGACGCTTTTACCAAGGAAAACGGCGGAAGATTTTTGATAGACTTAGACGAGATTGAAAAATCGAGAGTAGATCTTCCCGAAGAGCACTACTGGTGGCATAGAGACGACTATAAGACCTACGCTAATATAAAGCATAATTTCGTCGGCGAGATAGGATATAGCGCTTGCCCAAATTTAGAGAGTTTAAAAAAGTTTTTGGACGTTAGTGCGTTGACGAGAGAAAACGAGTTTTCGGGTGACGAATGGAAACTTCACGACTTCCCAACCGACGGAGCGATAGCGCATTCAACAAAATATTATTTTGGTGAACTTCCAAACAGTTTAGAAGATTTTATTTTGTCGTCGCAAATAGGGCAAGCCGAGGCGTATAAGTTTTTAATAGAGCAAACGCGTATTAAAAAGCCGTATATGACGGGCGTTTTGCTTTGGGTAATGCGCGACGGTTGGCCGTCTTACAACTCGGGCGTAGTTGACTATTACGGTGAAAGAAAGTTGGCTTTTGACTATATAACTAAGGCTCAGCAACCACTCGTAATGGCAATTTCAAACGATTTAAAGGCGTTTATATGCAACGATTCTCTAAACTCTTTTAGTGGAAAATACAGCGTTTTAAACGCTAAGGGCGAAGTTTTAAAAGTCGGCGATTTCTCTGTAAAAGAAAACGAAAACACTTTTTTAGGCAGTTTTAATGACTTAAAAGAAGAAAAATACTTGATTTTAAAACTTACGGTAGGGGATGAAGTCATTTTCAATCACTATTCAAAAGATTTAAAAACTCACGATTTTGCAGAGTATAAACAATTTTTAGAAAATTATAGAAAGACGGCAGGTTTTTAATAATAGAAAGCCGTAGCGCCCCGACGGAAAAATTTCCGTCGGGGCGCTGCGCTCTACTTTAAAATTTATAAAGCGTAATATAATAAAATCGTTGTGTTAGACGAAAAATCTATGAAAATTTAAGAAAATCTGCTTATTTTTATTATAGACAGTTGAAAAAAGGTCGGCATTTTGGTAAAATCATAGAAAAGACAATGCTTATTAAGGAGATAGGTTATGAAAAAGTTTAGCGAAATGAAATTTAAAAAGCCAAATCTTGCAAAAATCGAAAGCGATTTTAATGCTATTACCGCCGAATTTACAGGCGCTACGAGTTTTGAAGAACAAGACAAAGCGCTTAAAAAAATGTTCAAATATTCCGATAAGTTAAGCACAAACTTAAATATCGCTTACGTAAAATACACTTGCGACACGCAAGACCCTGTAAACGTTAAAAATCAAGAACTTTTAGACGAAATTTCTCCGCTTATTTCCGTTTATTTCGACAGGTTTAACAGAGAACTCGTTAAGGCGAAATTTAGACCGCAGTTAGAAGAAAAATGGGGCTCGCACATGTTCAATATGGTGCAAAACAGCCTTGACACGTTCGACGAAAAAATCGTTCCCGATTTGCAAGAAATAAACAAATTGACGAGCGAATACACCAAACTTTTAGCGTCGGCGCAAATCGAATTTAGGGGCGAAGTTTACAACCTTTCGCAACTTGGCAAATTTGCAACTTCACCTGATAGAGAAACGAGAAAAGAAGCGGCTCTTCTCAGCGCAAAATTCTTTGAAGATAACGACCAAAAAATCGGTGAAATTTACGATAAACTCGTAAAAGCAAGGCACAATATGGCGCTCAAACTCGGCTATAAAAACTATATCGACCTTGGCTATAAATCTCTTGGCAGAACGGACTACGGTAGTAGGGAAGTTGCAGGTTATAGAGAGCAAATTTACGCCGATTTAGTGCCGTTTACCAACAGACTTTTTAAAGAGCAAGCAAAGCGCGTAGGCGTTAAAAATCCGCAGTATTACGACTATAATATAATGTTTTTAAGCGGAAACGCAACGCCAAAGGGCGATAGAGAATATTTAGTTGAAATGGCAACTAAAATGTACGGCGAACTTTCTAAAGAAACGAGTGAGTTTTTTGAGTTTATGAAAACTTACGAACTTTTAGATTTAGAAGCGAGAAAAGGCAAGGCTGGCGGTGGTTATATGACCTATTTCCCCGACTACAAAGCGCCGTTTATCTTTTCTAACTTTAACGGAACGAGTGGCGACGTTGACGTTTTAACGCACGAGTTCGGACACGCTTTCCAAGGTTATATGTCGAGAAATATCGCTTGCCCAGACTACCGTTCTCCAACGCTTGAATCGTGCGAAATTCACTCTATGAGTATGGAATTTATAGCGCACCCTTGGATGCACCTTTTCTTTAAGGAAGAGGCAGACAAATACAGATATTCTCACGTCGTTGACGCTCTCACCTTTATACCTTACGGCGTAACCGTTGACGAATTCCAACACTTCGTTTACGAAAATCCAGAGGCAACGCACGAAGAAAGATGCGCAAAGTGGAGAGAAATTGAAAAGAAATATCTTCCACATAAAAAGTATAAAGAAGCTCCCGTTTTAGAAAAGGGCGGTTGGTGGATGAGACAATCGCATATTTTCGGCTCGCCTTTTTATTACATTGACTATACTTTGGCGCAAGTAGTTGCTTTTCAATTCTTTAACGAAGCGAGAAAAAATCATAAAAAAACGTGGGGCAAGTACGTTAAACTTTGCAAACTCGGCGGTAAATATCCGTTTACAAAACTTTTAGAAAAGGCGCGCCTTAACAACCCGTTCGTATCAGGAACTGTTAAAAAAGCCGTAAGTCCGCTTAAGAAATTCTTGGCTGGTTTTGATACCGACAAATTCTAAAAACTTGCCTATAAGTCGATTAAATAATATATAAGAGAGAATTGTTATGGATATTTTTATTAAACCAAACGGAGAAAATCTTTGCAGTAAAGACGTTCAAAACGCAATAGATACCGCATTTGAAAACGGCGGTGGAAAGGTAATTTTTGAAAACGGAACTTTTTATCTATCGACGGTATTCTTAAAAAGTAACGTCCATATCGTAATTTTAAAGGGAGCAACTATTTTAGGCGCGGAGAGTTTTTACGATTACTGTCCGCAAGAAAAAATTGATTACCCACTTTATCAAGACGCGTCGCACAGTTATTTTGACTGTTCGCTATTCGTTTGTAAAGGTTGTAAAAACATATCTTTTTCGGGCGGTGGAAAAATTGACATGCGCTCGGTTTGGGATGAAGATAACGTAAGGGATATCGTTCATCGTGGGCCTAAGTGCATTGCATTAAAAGAGTGTGAAGACGTTGAAATTTGCAATTTAGAGATAAACAACGCAACCGATTTAGCAGTGTATTTTGCAGGCTGTAAAAACGTTGACGTACATCATCTTAAAATGAGAGTTTATATCGACGGAATTAGTCCCGACAATAGCGAAAACGTAAACGTTTACGACTGCGATATTGAAACGGGCGACGACGGTATCGTCTTTAAGTCGTCTTATACTTTGAATAGGCTCGGTATTTGTAAAAATATTAAGGTTTGGAACTGTAAAATAAAAAGCCGTTGCAACGCCATAAAATTCGGAACGGAAACAAACGGCGGTTTTGAGAATATCCATATAGAAAATATTAGCGTTCGCGAAACGCGTATAACGGGTATTTCGATAGAGAGCGTTGACGGCGCTATAATTGACGGCATAACCATTAAAAACGTCGCTATGAAAAACGTAAACGCGCCCCTTTTTATACATTTAGGTAAGAGAATGAGAGGACCTAAAGGTAGGGAAATCGGCGAAATTAAAAACGTTTTGATTGAAAACGTTACGGCGGAAGGACCGTACGAGCCTTACGATATTATCGCGTGGAATTACGCAAGTTTTATTGCTAACGATTTTCGCCAAGATCCAAAAGTTTTCGGCACGGCGGAAAACTTTGACGGTAGGAACTCTCAAAACGTATGGCAAATGTCTAATAACGTTTGCGGACTTAAAGGAAAACCGCTTAAAAACATAACGCTTAAAAATATAAAGTTAAGCCTTGACGGTGGAGTTAAAGAGTATAATAGGCAAGTTCCGGAAGAAGCCCAAGACTATCCCGAAGTTTACGTTTACGGACGAGTTTTACCTGCAAAAGGTATCTATTTTCGACATATAGACGGACTTACGCTTGAAAACGTGTCCGTAACTACCGAAAGAGAAGACGTAAGGGAAGACTTTGTTTTCGACGACGTAACGGGGCTTAAAGTAACAGATTAAAATTATAGTAGGCAAAAATATGATGATTTATGAAAAGGAATATCTTTTAAGGGTTTCCGATTTCGATAAAAACGACGATTTAAAACCTAGCGCAATTTTAGATATGTTTCAAAGCGTAGCGGAAGAGCACGCGCGAATACTTAAAATCGGATACAAGGAACTTATGGCAAAAGATTGCGTTTGGGTATTACTTCGCACTAAATACGACGTTTTAAAACCCGTTGGTTTTGGAACTGAAAAAGTAATAGTAAAGACTTGGCCACACCCACAAGGTAAGGGCGATTACGATAGAGATTACGCCATTTATTCTATTGACGGCAACTTGCTTATAAAGGGAAGTTCCAAGTGGTGTATTATAAATTACGTTACGAGAAGGCTCGCGTTCGGCTCAAAAGTAGAATATCCTACGGGCGAAGATTTTTGCCCTATCGTAAACTACCAAGACGGACTTAAAAAAATTCCCGACTTTTCAACGGACGGAGCAAAAGTTTTTAACGGCTTTGCAGGGGATAGCGCTCTCGACCACAACGGACACGTCAACAACGTAAAATACAGCGATTTTATTTTAGACGCCATCAGTTTAAAAAACGAAAAAGTAACGTCTTTTGAAATAAATTATTTAAACGAATTGTCTTTGGGTGAGTATTCAGTTGTATACGTAAAAGACGGCGATAATCGACTTATAAAAGGCTTTTCAGGCGAAAAAGAGTCTTTTAGAGCAGTCGTAACAACCATATAAGGAGGCAAAATGACAAGCGCTCTTGAAGTTAAAAATCTAAATAAAAAATACGGTAATTTTTTGGCGCTCGACAACGTCAATATTACCATAAACGGCGGAAAGATTATAGGACTGCTCGGTCCAAACGGAAGTGGAAAAAGTACTTTTTTTAAATGCGTTTCAGGGCTTTTGACTTATGAAGGGCAAATTCTCGTTCACGGCCGTCCCGTCGGCGCGGAAAGTAAAAAAATAGTAGCCTTTTTGCCAGAAAGAACCTATCTTGACCTAAATATGAGAGTTTGCGAAGTTTTTGATTTTTTCTTTGACTTTTACGACGATTTTGACGTAAATAGGGCATACGAACTTTTAGCAACGCTCGGCGTTGATAGAAACGCTAAGTTAAAAACTCTTTCAAAAGGCACGAAAGAAAAGGTGCAACTCATTGCCGTTATGGCGAGAAAAGCCCAAGTTTATCTTTTAGACGAGCCTATCGGCGGTGTTGACCCAGCGGCGAGAGAGTTTATTATTCATACTATTTTAACGAGAGTAAACGAAGGCGCGACGATTATTATTTCAACCCACTTAATTCGTGATATTGAAGACATTTTAGACGAGTATATCTTTATAAACGGTAGTAAATTTATATCATACGGCTCGGTAAAAGACGTTCACGACCAAGGAAAAACCGTTGACGAAGTTTTTAGGGAGGTGTTCAGATGTTTCTAAAAATTTATAAGAATTCTTTTTTAGCGCCCTTAAAAACTCTTATTCCTATTTTTATAATACATTTTGCTTTGGCTATCGTAGGCGGAATATCAATAAAAATAACCGACTCTTTGCAAGAAAACGTGCCTATAGCAACTTTATTCGGCGTTATATCCGCGCTTTCGTCTGTGGGAATAACGGGGCTTGGAATAGGCGAAATAGTGCTCGTTTTTGCAAGTTTTCGAAAGGCTGTGGCAACGGACGAGGCGTATTTAACTTACACCTTGCCTGCAACGACGGGGCAACAACTCGGCGCAAGGACGCTTTCTATTGCTACTTGGTACGTTATTATAACCGCAATTTCCACGGTGGCAACGTTCGTTTATAACGCGTTTTCAGGCAAAGGGCTATTTTTAACCGACGTTATGCCGAGCGGGGAAATAAACGCGGAAATAGTTTGGCTTATAATAGAAATTTGTATTATGGCGGTAGTTGTAATTGCGTCCGTTCTACTCCACGTGATTTGCGGAATATTATTAGCCCAAAAGTTTTCAACTAAAACAAAAACCAAATCGGCAAACGCAATGACCGTTCTTATCGGTTTTGCCGAAGGGTTCGCTCTTATGGTAATTTTTATCACCCTTACCGTAACTTTGCTTTCAAGCGGAAATATGGGTGTCGTTAACGCAAGCCCACACGTTATAATTTGGACTATAACTGTAGTTGCAGGGGCTTTAGGCGGACTATGTTACTTCCTTTCGTATAGATTGATGGGTAGGTGGCTTAACCTTGCATAAACTTAATTTTGAATTAGTGCCTGACGGGTGTTGGTTTTCTAACCTTAGAAATAATTTACCTAAAAAGGATTGGGACGTCGTTAGAAAAGACGCTTACCAAAGGGCAAACGGAAAATGTATGATTTGCAATCGCAAGGTAAGTAGGCTCGAGGCTCACGAAAGATGGTCGTACGACGAAGAAAAAGGTATTCAAAAACTTGAAGACGTAATAGCCGTATGCAATTCGTGTCACTCGGTTATTCATATCGGAAGAACGCAACTCGTCGGCGATATAGATAGGGCTATTGCTCATTTTTGTAAGGTGAACGAGTGTAATTACGCCGAGTATATAAAATCGCTTGGCAAGGCTAACGAAGAACACAGAAGAAGAAATTTAGTACCCGAGTGGTGTTTAGACGTTAGTTTTTTGGAAAAATACGGAATAAAAATACCAACTTTAAACGATTTATAAAACAAAGCGGAAGATTTGGCAAAACGCCAAATCTTCCGCTTTTACTATTCCTACAAAAAATTTTTAACAAAAACTATTGACAAAGCGTAAAATATAATGTATTATAATGATATCAAATTGATATCACGCCAAAGAAGTTTGGCAAAGGAGTAATTATGCAAGAAAAAATTTTAAACAACAAAAAGCACGGTATGGCAGTTTTAGTTTTGTCTATCTCGGCCATTATCTGCGGATTAACCGTTTTAGTTTTAGGCGGTATCGCAATGGAAACGAATGTGGCGTATCTTCCCGTTTTTATTGCGGGGGTAGTCGTTACTCTCGTTTCGTGGATTCCACTCGTTGGGCTTAGAATTTTAAGACCGTCGGAGGCGCTCGTTTTAACCCTTTTCGGTAAATACGTCGGCACGATTAAGGGCGAAGGCTTTTACGCAGTAAATCCGTTTTGTTCGGCGGTAAATCCTGCGGCTGGCACTAAACTTTCGCAAAGTGGTGACGTAAAAAAGGCTGAAGACCCACTCTCTGCAATTACCGACGGGGTAAGTTTTAATTTTGCTAACAAGAAAATTTCGCTTAAAATAATGACTCTTAACAACTCTCGTCAAAAAATTAACGATTGCCTTGGTAATCCCGTTGAAATAGGCATTGCGGTTATGTGGAAAGTCGTAGATACTGCTAAAGCAGTATTCAACGTTGATAACTATAAAGAATACCTTTCTCTTCAATGCGACTCGGCGCTTAGAAATATAGTTAGAATTTACCCATACGACGTAGCGCCGGGCGTTGATACGACGGGCGACGGACTTGCAGACGAGGGCAGTCTTCGTGGTTCAAGCGAAGTCGTTGCAAACCGTATTAAAGAAGAAATACAAAAGAGAGTTGACGAGGCGGGAATTGAAATTTTAGAAGCGCGCATAACTTATCTTGCTTACGCGCCTGAAATCGCTGCGGTAATGCTTCAACGTCAACAAGCGTCCGCTATAATCGACGCGAGAAAAATGATTGTTGACGGCGCTGTGGGAATGGTTGAAATGGCTCTTGAAAGACTTAAAGAAGGTGGCGTTGTTACTCTTGACGAAGAGAGAAAAGCGCAAATGGTATCAAATCTTTTAGTCGTTCTTTGCGGTAATCACGACGCCCAACCCGTAGTAAATTCGGGAAGTATTTACTAATATGAACGAAAATGACAAAAAACAAATTCCTTTGCGCTTGTCCGCAAAATTATACGAAGAGATAGCGCGCTGGGCGGAAGACGATTTTAGGTCGGTGAACGGGCAGATTGAATACCTTTTAACCGAATGCGTCAAAAAACGCCGTAAAGTAAAAATTGATAAAGATATCAACCCATAACGAAAATTAAACTCGGCTTTTCGTACCGCCTAATAGACGTTGCGCAAAGCCGAGTTTTTATAAATGAGTTATTAAAATTAAAAAACGTTTTAATTAAAGTAAATTATTTCAAGCCTAAAATATCGTCTGCCGAAACGTCTAAAATCTCACAAATATTAGCAAACGTGTCAAGAGACGGGTATTTATCAAGGCGCATATATTTGCTTATAGTTGACGGATTAACGCCTAATTTTTGCGCAAGTTCTTTTTGCGAAATTGTTCCGTATTGTATTGCCTCGCGCAATCTTTTTTGAATATCTTCAATCTTAATCATATTTAAATGATAGCACAACGTGCAACATTTGTTTGACAAAAGGCACGTTGTGCAATTAGGGCATGTTATAAAAGCAGAAAAAATAAAAATTAGTAAATGCTTTATATTATCACTTTCAAAAGCGTATTTTCTTGCTTTTTGTTATATAATATAGTAAAATAGTCTTTGGTGACTTATGAATTTTTTATTTTTCTTTAATAGCATTTTAATAGGGCTTGGTCTTAGTATGGACGCTTTTTCGGTGTCGCTTGCAAACGGTCTTGCCGAACCTAAAATGCCACTTAAAAAACACGTATTTATTGCGGGAACTTTCGGTGTTTTTCAAGGCGCAATGCCATTAATCGGTTGGCTTTGCGTTCATACGATAATAGAGCAGTTTTCATTTTTTCAAGCCTTTATTCCGTATATAGCGCTCGCTTTGTTGCTATTTTTAGGCGTAAAAATGATTATCGAAGGGCTTAAACCGTGCGAAGAAGAAGGGTGTAAAAACCTTTGCTTTAAAACTATTTTACTTCAAGGCGTGGCAACGTCTATCGACGCTTTGTCCGTGGGTTTTACCATTGCAGAATATGTTTTACTCCACGCCGTAGTATGCACTTCAATAATAGCGCTAATAACGTTTGCCTGCTGTCTTTTGGGCGTTGAACTCGGTAAACGATTCGGCGCTAAATTTTCAAATAAGGCAACTATTTTTGGCGGAGCAATATTGATATTAATTGGACTTGAAATATTTATAACGGGAATAATTTAAAAACAAAAACAGGGCGATAAGTTGATTATCGCCCTGTTTTTATCTTATACCTAATTGTTTTTCAAAGTTAATAATTGCCTCTAAATACTCTTCTTTATTTTCAGGAAAAGCAAGTCCGTGGTCTGCGCCGTGAGAAGTGAAAAACGCCTTTTTACTAATCGTTGCGTTATATAAATCCACGCCCATTTGATACGGAACAAACTCGTCTCTATCGCCGTGTAAAATTATTATAGGAACGGTTGCTTTTTTAACTTGTTCAAGAGCGGATTTCTCGTCTAAATTAAACCTACCGAAAATCTTTGCAGACAGTTTAATAAACGGATAAAACACTTTTTGGGGGAGTTTCATATCTTTTATAACTTTACAAATAATGTCTTTTGCCGACGTGAACGGACAGTCGGCAAGGACGTACTTGACGTTTGGCGGTAAATTTTCGCCTGCAGTTATCAAAACGGTCGTTGCGCCCATTGATATGCCCGTTAAAATAAGTTTACAATCTTTTCCAAATTTTTCAATTGCAAAATCTATCCATTTTAGACAGTCTTTACTTTCGTTTATGCCAAAAGTAGCGGTTTTGCCGTCGCTTGTTCCACACGAGCGTTGGTTTACAACGAGCGCGTTTCTATTTAGAGCAAAGCACCTGTCAATTCCACCCGACATATCCCTTTCGGCATTTCCACGGTATCCGTTAAACATAATTTCAATCGGCGCGCCCTTTTTGCACTCGTAATATTTTCCGCGCAAAGTGAGTCCGTCAAACGACGTTATCGAAACGTTTTCGTGGGGGAGAGTTCTTGAGAGTTTAACCCAAGCAATCATTTGTTCTCTGTGTCTTTCGTATTCCGCTCCCGACGGAATATCGTATTCGTTTTCGCCAAGCGGAACTCTTTTTTTCGAGTAAAAAACGTGGAAATAGCAATAGATTAAAAGCCCTAATATACAAAGAATTAAAAACCCTAAAATACCGCTTATAATATGAAAAACCATAAATTTTTAAGGCTCGCTTTTCAGCGAGCCTTCTCCTTAGAATAGTTGTTGTCTTCTTTCTTTTTTAGAGAGTTCTGAAAGGGGCTTTCCGTCGCTCGTTTTAGTGTTACCTATCGAATAAGTCGATTGTCTTGCAAGTTTTTTAAGCGAATACACGATAGAGTAGTGTTTAATACCTGCTTTGTAAAGAGCAACCAAACTCTCATAACCGTCGCAAATCGTAGTATAAACGGTGGTAATTTTGCCCTTTTTATCGGGGACGGCAAAGTCGAGATTTGCGGTGACGTGCGCAGGCGGTTCTTTATCTACGAGAGAATCTAAAAACTTTTCGTTTTCAGCCTTGTTACCAACCGCGCCGACGGTTATCGTAAGGCGCACGCTCTTTACGTCCGAGTGTTTATAGGTCGTGCCCATAATAGTTATTTCTTTTGAAGTAACCGTTACTACGGGCTCGTTTTTTACGGGGAATTGCTTAAATGCTCCGGGAATAATGCTAATGCAAAAGATGAGCAAAAAGAGCATCAATGCGCCCGAAATCCAACCCATAGGGTTTTCGGGATTTTGAAAACCGGGGATAAGAACGCTAATACCCATACCGCCTAAAAAGATAATTAAAATAACCGAAAGAATTAAGGTTTTTCTTCTTTCTTTTTTATTAAAGGCTAAATCGGGGTAAAAGTTTACGCTTTTTTCTTTGTTCGACTCAGTTTCAGTAGTCGTTACTTTTTCTTTTTCGCTGTTCATTTCGTATTCCTTTATGATTGATAAGTGTATTATATATTATTTTTAATTTAAAGTCAAAAAGAAAGTTTTAAAAAGAGCAGTTTTGTCAAAATTTCAAGAATTTTTCATAAATCTATTCTTGCGCTAAAACCTACTTTAAAAGGGTAAATAATTCTTCTAAAAAGTATTTTAAAGTTTTAGGTTGGTCGTTTGCTCCGCGAAAACTCTGCGCGTTTTCGCCAAATTTTAAAACTATCGCCCAGACGTAAGGTAAATTTTTGATAGGCTTTTTGTATTCGTTTTTCCAGTTGCAAAAACAGGCGTTTTGTAAAACCGATATAAAATCTTGTTTGCATAGTGAAATGCGTTTTTCTTCTTCACCAGCGTTTAACGTCCAAACGCTTGCCGTTTCGCCTGTTATAGTTGCGACTACTCGTTTATAAGGGGACTCTTTGCACTCAATCGCCAAAGCAAATTCCGTTAAAGTTGTTAAACGTTTGTTAAAGCCCATATTCTTTGCCATGGTTGACGACGGCGGATAAAAGGTAAAACCTTCTAAATCTAAACAAAGGCGAGCGTTTTGCAAATCGCTATTTAGGTTGTGATGAGAAAAACTGTAGCCTTGCCAAAGGGAGTCTTTTACAAGGTTTACGCAGTAAAAACTGTACTTTTCAAACGTCGTGTGAGTTTTAATTTTATAGAGTATTTCAAAGACGTTTTCGTCCAAGGTTACGTCGTTAAAAACGAGAAGTTTTTGTTCGCCTAAAAATGCAAACCTTTGCGAAAGGTCGGCAATTTGAACGCCAACGGTAAGTCCTAAAGTTTTGGCAAGGTTCAATTCAGTTGACAAAAAGGCGATAAGTCCGCAGTTTTCTTTATCGAGTAAAAGAGGCAAAGCCCCGTCGTTTTTAACAAAGTTGGGAAAAGTAATTTTTCGCGTTTTTCTATCTACGGATAAAACGTCGTCGCCGATTTTTAAAAAGCAATTATCGCGCGTTAAGGTAAAATTTCTACATTGCAAAAAGCACAGTTCTTCAAAGGTTAAAAAGTCGTCGTCGTATAGTTTTAAATGTAAAAAGTCCTCGTATAAGTTGGTTTTCTCGACGTTTAATATAAAACAATCGCTTTCATTTGCCGTAGCGTACGGCGTAATTAGCGAGTAAAAATTTGCAAAATCTTCTTTTTTAGAAACCTTAATAAATTTAACTCCCATATATCGAGCGAACTCAAAAAGGTAGTCAACTAAAAGATCAAACTCGTCTATCGCTTCGTCGTCAATCCCAAACTCTAACACGTTAAGGTAGGTGTCGTAAGATAAATAGCCGTGTTTATCGCAACGCAAAAACTTCTTTTCGCAAATAAAGTATGCCGTTTCGTCGCCGTCTTTAAGCATTGTGATACAGTTTTTTACCCCCGTTTGCGTAGCGGTTTTGTCGTGCACGTAAAGATAGGTAAAGTCGGGGCAAGATTGCCACCAACCTTTTTGGTAGTTTTCGTCCAAAAATATTTCTACGCCGTTCTCGTTTTTAAAGGGTTGTAAGTTTGCATCAAGCCATTTCATAAAAAATCTCTTTTAAGGTCGTTTGAAAAATTTTAACATAAATATATCGCAATGTCAACCGCCGTAAAAATTAAAAAATCGTAGATAGTTACGAGATAGCGCGTGATGATATACAAAAAAGAGCGAAATTTTCGCTCTTTTGACGATATGCGCGCAAACAAGTTGCGTGGTGATATACCATTACTCCGTAATAGATAAAAAAATGACTGCAATGTTGTATCAAAATTGCAGTCATTTTTTGGTGCGCTCGGCGGGATTCGAACCCACAACGGAGCCGTCGGAGAGAAAATTCAAAGTAAATTTTATGAGTAAATTAGCGTTTTTGTACTGTTTTGAGCCTAAATTTTGAATATTTTGGTTGTTTTTTGCATAATGGGAACGAAAAACGCTCAAAAAATTTAAAAAATTCAAATCTTCGGGTGGGTTTTCGGGTGGTGTTTTTTGGGTGGGTTTTTGCTACCTTTTTTCTCTAAATTCCTCGCTTGCAAAAATGAATAATATTCACAAATAGGAAACCAATTGTTTTTGCTTTGAAATTTTTTAGTTCATAAAATATATAGATATGTATTTTATCACAAACGTCGTCTAAAAGAATAAACTTTGCAATGTTTAACTTGTTCACAATTTTCCTATTTTATATAAATCGTCAAAAAGATTTATTTTTTTACCAACAAAAATATATTTGTCACTTGACACGTGTCAAGTAATATGCTAATATTTATTTGAGGTGAAACTATGTTGGAAACTAAAGTAATACTTGAGAAACAAGATTTAAGAAATTTAAAATGGAGCACAAGCCGTAATTCAGCAGGTACAGCAGGTTCTTTTTTAAAATCATACTCCAAACTTGGAGGAAGGAAATTGTATTATAAACTTTCAAACTATGATAGCATAAAAGGAGTAATAGGTATAGAAAGTGTAAATGAAATAATCGTTGATAGGCTACTTACTCTTTTAGGCGTAGAACATCTTCACTATCAGTTGATAAAGGCAGATATTGTAGTTGATGAAAAACAACTTGAAACGTTTGTATGTGTGTCAGAAGATTTTAAGGCGAAAGGCGAGGATAAAATTCCTTTAGACAACTTTTATGATGTTGAGCATAAGTCGGGTGAAGATAGGTTAACTTTCTGTTTAAATAAAGGATGGGAAGAATATATTTATATAATGCTTGTGGTTGATTTTTTAATATTAAATAGAGATAGACATGGGGCAAATATTGAAGTGTTGCGAAATAGAAAAAAACGAACGATTAGAATTGCTCCATTATTTGACCACGGAATCTCACTTTTGTTTAATTGTAATACAGAAGAAGAAATTGAAAAGTATGATATTTTAGCTGATAAAAAGATTAACACGTATATTGGCTCAAATTCGGCTAAAGAAAATTTAAACTTAATTCCTAAAGATAAACTGCCCAAATTTAGAGGTATTACGGAAAATGATAAGGAATATTTGTTTGAAGACTTACAAAGTGTTATTAGTCCGAGGATGATTAGCAAGATATGGGATATGATATATAGCAGATGGAGATATTATGAAGATATATGCAATAGTAGAGAATAATAAAAAAGAAACAAGTATTGGATACTTGTTTTATTATGAGAAATCAAAAGAGTTTTATATTGAACTACTTGATGGGTTAGAAGAATGGGATGTGCCGTTACTGCTTTCTACCTTATATAGAAAAGGGGAAAGAACTATAAATTCTTATTGGAGTAAAGTTTGGGTTCAGCAAAGAATTGTCCCATCTGACAGGCAAAATATAGGTCAAATATTAAGGGATAATAAGTTAAATATGTATGATGAGTATTTATTATTAATGCTGGCAAAAGGAAGATGCGAACAGGATGACTTTTACTTAATTCCAACAACTGTAGATGCGTTGCCTTCTCAAATTATTAAAAGGTTTAATTACAGAGTAGAAAATGTTATGACGTTAAATAATTTTTCTTTGTTAGTTACCTTTAGGAATGGTAAAGTGAAAAAGTGTAATTTGAATAAATACTTTATCATTAATAAGGGGTTTAGAATAGTTTATAAAAATTCACAAATTTTTAATTATGTAAGAATTGTTGAAGGTGGTTATGGTGTGTGTTGGGATGAGTTTTTATCGATTTCAAATATGGAATTGTACGATATGGGAAAAGATGTTTCCATAACTTCGGATAATTTAAATAAGTTTGTTGCTGAAAACGTTTTGACAACATATGAAGTTATGAATCTTTTAAATTGTTCCCGTCAGTATGTAAATGAACTAGTAAAAAATCAAAAACTACACCCAATAAAATCTTATGAAAGAATCACGTTGTTTTTAAAAAGTGAAGTCGAAAAACTTAATTGGGTATAACAAAAGAGGTAATTATGTTTAATATAATTTTTAAAGCTGAAAAAGATTTTAATCATATTCCAAATAAATTAATAAGGCTACATAATGATTATAATTTTGCTAACGATGCCGTTGCATATGGTGATTTTTCCAAAACAAATATTTTTATAGGAGAAAACAATTCTGGGAAAAGTAGATTTTTGAGATTGTTATATGCGGCTTCCTATCATGTAATGTCATCTGGTGTTTTTAAAGATTTTTGTCATCAAATTAAGCAATTATATAGAAGTAAAAAATTTGATTGCGTTCAAAGTAATTTGTATACGTTTAATGATATTTATGAAAAAACTAATATTAGCACGGCGCAGACATATGGTGTAAATTACTTTTTTGAGAGTTTAAAGACTCATGCTAAAATATTTAAACAAAGTAATCGTTTTTACATTCCTGTATTACGAGGATTTAAAGATTACAAAAAAATAATAAATATAAAACTAAAAACTTTTCTTGATTCTACAACATCCATTCAAAATAAGGATTCAATTCATCATTATATAAGTCTATTAAATCTTGAAACGACGGGATTGGAAGATTTTGATATTTATCGAGAAATAATTGCACAAGAATATTTTAATGATAAAAAGACATCTTTGAAAAATATTTTGACTGGTGGTAGGTTGTATCAAGAAATCAAATCAATGTTACTAGGAACGGAAAGTCAAAGAACACTTATAAATAATTTTCAAACATTTCTTCATGATAAGTTTTTTAGTGAGTATTCCACTGTGCAGCTTATTCCAAATGAGCAAGAAAAGGTTTTATACGTAAAAATTGGAGAAGAGGAACGCCCAATATATGATTGGGGAGACGGAACCCAGCAAATAATTATAATTTTTTATTCGCTTTATATTCATAAGGATGAAGAAGATAATGTGTTTTTTATTGAAGAGCCTGAAATGTATTTGCATCCAGGAATTCTCAGAAAATTTATTGAGGTGCTAAACTCTGAAATATTTAAAAATCATCAATATTTTATTACGTCTCATTCTAATATAATATTAGATACGTCGGCTGATTCTAATATCGATATGTCGATATTTAAGTTTAAGAAAGTGAAAAAGCAACAAAAAGAAGAGTTTGCTGAATTTATGATTGAACAATGTAATAATGGTGATGTTTCTTTGTTAAATGAATTGGGAGTGAGAAATTCAAGTGTTTTTTTGTCCAATTGCAGTATATGGGTTGAGGGGATAACAGATCGTTTATATATTAAGCACTTCATAGATTTATATGAAAAGAAAAATTTGGGGAAATCTAAATTGCGTGAAAATTTAGATTTTACATTCATTGAATATGGGGGAGGGAATCTTAGTCATTTCAATTTTGATTATACAAACTCTAGCGATAGCATAAATGCTCAATATATAAATAATAGAATATTTTTAGTTGCCGATAATGATAATACCACCCCATCATCAGCAAAAGGGCAAAGAAAGGAAAGACTTAAAAAAGTTTTAGGTGAAAATTTTTATGAGTTGCCTGTTTTAGAAATTGAAAATATAATTACGCAAGAAACTTTAAAAAATGTGCTTATGAAACAAAATCCTAACAAAGAAAAAATGATTTGCCAAAAATTTTCTAAAGAAAAGAATTTTGCAAAGAAAAAATTGGGCAAATATATAGACGATTTGTTTGTTGGGGAAATTAAAAAGTATGCAGGAGAGAGTGGGACGATAAAAAACAAAGTAGAGTTTTGTAAAACAGTTATTGGTGAGATTACCGACTATGATATGCTTTCGGATTTTGCAAAAGACTTGACACAAAAAGTTTATGCTTTCATAGAAAACAATAATTGAAAACCAAGCAAGGTAATAGCCACCAAAATTGTCTTTGGTGGCTATTTTCTGTGAATTAGTAAAAGATTAAAAATCGATTACTTTTTGAACTTGATTTTTTTGATATTTACGTACGTTGTTTCGCTAGCAAGTAGCATCCTTAAATCGGGCATTACGTCCGATTTTTCTTTGTCCTTGCAATATTCCTTCATTTGCGTAGAACTCTCTTTATAAACCCTATAAAGGGCGTATTCGATGAGTCTTTTTATATCCTCGTCTTTAACCGTAGTTTCGTTGATACAGTATATCGAAGAGAGTATTGCGTGAATTTCATAAGTGTGTCGCATTCGTTTCTTTTTATTAGTGTAATCACCTTTCATTTGTTATCTCCCCGTGTTTGGCGTATAGTATCTTCCACGTATGTTTATTATGCCATCTCGCTTTGTAACTTTGCCTTTTTGACAGGCTCTTAAAATAAGGTTGCCGTCAGAAGATTTTGCTTTTGGAATATTTCCATCATCAAATTGAGCCGAAGAAGAGCCTTCTATAATACGGCTATGTTTAACAAGTTCTACACAAAATTGACCTAAAGTTTCGTGTTTTCCAACGCTATCAATTATGTATGAAACGTCCAATTGTGGGTTGTATGCTGTGATTCTAAAATAATTATTATTCATAAAATTTCACTCCTTTGTACTTTTTTCTTTAATTAAATTAACTATATCTTCAATAGATTCTGGTAATGGACTTTCAATCTTGTTAAATCCGTTAAGTTCTCCAATACTTCCATGAGCGTAAGAACTATCTCTTACGCCTGTATCGTAGCGAAGTTCTACGGTTTTCGTTGAATTCATACAACACCTATCTTTGTAGATGCTGTTTTTC
>JAFQMD010000013.1 GCA_017396365.1 Clostridia bacterium
AAAGAGTAGAAGAAAATGAAATCGGCGAAAGTGAAAACGAATTAAGAATACGCGCATACTTAAGCGAAGAAGACAGAAGTTCGTACGTAGAAATGGAGCAAGAAAATTCTGTAGAAGATGGTGAAACGGAGACTGAATACGTATACTCGGTGTACTCAAACGGAACGTTGATAGAGCAAACGGCGGTAGAGTTTGAGACGGAGCGAGAAGGCGGAGAAGTTGAAACTGAATACGAGCTTGAATTCAGAAACGGAACGGGCGTAGGAAGATACGTAGTAGAAAAGGTTGTAAAAGACGGCAAGACTGAAATTAAAGTAGAATACGCTATCGACCAAAAAGTAGGCGAGTTCAGTATCGTTGAAATTATTGGTGCTGACGGTGAAAAGCAATACGAATATACTTTTGAAGACGGAAGTAAAAAAGTCTATTAATAATAAGTTGAGTTTGACAAAACAATCGTAATCAAGTATAATCTAGGTACTAAATACTTTTGGGAGTTGAAAAGTGCTTGATAAATATATAAAAAAGTTTATAAAAGGTGACGAGTCTTGCTTTGACGAAATATACCGTCAAAGCAAGAAGTCGGTTTACTTTGTGGCGCTTTCAATACTAAAGGATAAGCATCTTGCCGAAGACGTAATGCAAACGACGTATTTAAAGGTGCTGAAAAATATTAACAGTTATACCGTTGGGACGAACGCTTTGGCTTGGATTGTTAAAATTGCTAAGAACGAGGCGTTAAACCTTAAGAAAACCCGCATGAGAGAAGAAACGGTTGACGAATATGAGAATTTATCTTTATTTGGGACTAAAGAACCTGATAAATACGGGGAACTGACAGACTTAGCAAAACGAATTTTAGATGAAGACGAGTTCTCTATTTTAATGCTCGTTACCGCTTGCGGTTATAAAAGACGGGAAATTGCAATTATGCTTGATATGCCTATTCCAACTGTAACTTGGAAATATAATAATGCACTTTTAAAAATGCGAAATGCGTTGAAAAAAGAAGGCTATTGATATGAAAAGATTAAATATTCAAAAAAAATTAAAAAGTGAATCAAATCTATATACGCCCGACCTGCTTGACGAGATAAAGGCTAAGGCTGTAAGCGAAAATTTGTTGTCGCAAGACAGTCATACTTCGAAGCCCGTATCTGTAAACGGTTCTAATTCAGACGGTAGATTTAAACGTAAAATCTGGAGCATAGAATCTTCAGTTTGCGCTGTGGCGTGTTGCTTGGTTTTAGTTTTTTGTTTCGTTTTAGGAAAAGGTGGTAATACTAATAACCGTATAGTAAATTTGTCGGCAAGCGACCTATACGGAATAGGCGCGGTATCGAGCATAAAGTTATTAAACTGTAACACGTCGGTATCTGCGATAAAAGCGCTATCAGACGTCAGCGTGTCAACGTCTTCAGACGTAGAAAACAGTGACGACGTAAAAGACCAAGCGAAAAAGTTTAACGAATATTTTACTGCGCTTGACAGTTTTTTAGGTGAAGATATAGTAACGACTGAAACTTCTTCTAACGTAGATAGCGAATATCCGTATGAAACGAAGATGGTAATAAACGG